>JBBROW010000081.1:0-1721 GCA_038228945.1 Caulobacterales bacterium | reverse complement strand
TGGAACCCCGCATCATGCTGTTCGACGAACCGACCAGCTCGCTCGACCCCGAGCTGACGGGGGAAGTCCTGCGCGTCATGCGCAGCCTGGCGGAGAGCGGCATGACGATGGTGGTGGTGACGCACGAGATCGGCTTCGCCGCCCAGGTCGCGCAGCACCTGGTATTCCTGGAACACGGCGGCATCACCCTGTCCGGCCCACCATCCCAGGTGTTCCGCCGCCCGTGGCCCCCGCGGCTCGCCGGGTTCCTGGAGGGCTACCTGGACCGCGGCGCCGCCCTGCTTCTCTCTCCCTCCTCTCCCGGGAGAGGGTCGGGGTGAGCGACTGTCTGTCCTGTCAAGTGGCGGGTACGATATTATCACGTTTTGCGTTCGTTTCGGTGGCGGCCAACGCGGTTCGCACGTCGCGTGCCTTGGCGTTCAGTCGGGTGAGCAGCTTGTGGGCTATGGCGACGAGGACGACCTTCTTGGGCTTGCCGGCGCGTGTCAGCCGGTCGCTGAAGGCCCGAAAGTCGGCTTCGTGGCGGCGCACGACGGAGGCGACGATGAACAGGATCGAGCGCACCCCCTCGCGTCCGCCGCGGACGGGGCGCTTGCCCTGCCGTGCGCCGCTGTCGCAGGCGATGGGCGCCAGGCCGGCGAGCTTGGCGATGGCTTTGCCCGACAGGGTTCCGATCTCGGGCAGGTGCGCCATCAGGCGTGCGACGGTGCGGTCGGCGACGCCCTTGATGGTTCGGAACGCCTCGTCGAGCTTGGCCCAGAGCGGGTCGGCGCTGATGGCTTGGGCGATCTTGGCATCCAGGGTGCGGGTCTCGCGGGCGATGGCGGCGAGCACGGCGGTGAACGAGGCGAGCACGCAGGGGTCGGTGACCAGGCGGCGCTGGTTCTTCTGCTCGACGGCCATGTCGGTGAGCTGGCGCAGGCGGGTGACCCAGGCGGCGAGCTGGGCCTGGGTTTGGGGGGCGAGCGGGGCGGGCCTGGTGCGCTTGGTTTCGGCGAACCAGGCGATCATGCCGGCGTCGATCTTGTCGGTCTTCTCCAGCCGGCCCATGGCGTCTGCGAAGCGGCGGACCTGGCGGGGGTTGACGATGGCCGTGGGCAGGCCTGCCGCCCAGAGGTGGGCGAACGGCGCCTGCTCGTATCCGCCGGTGGCCTCCATGACGCAGAGATCGACGGTGTTGCTCCGGCAGAACGCCGACAGGGCGTCGCGCCCGGCCGGGGTGTTGGGGAAGCGCTGGTATGGCCCACAGCGCCCGATGCGGGCGTCGAGGGCTGTGCTGCTGACGTCTATTCCACAGAAGATGTTTGTCACGGTAACCTGCCTTGTCCATGCGACGGGCAATCGAGCGACTGTCCGGTTGAGCGTGACACGGCGGCGGCTGCTCCCAAGGCTCACCCACGGTTGTGGCCGGAGGGGGGACGGGCGACAGCCGCCGCGCGCCGGGTCCGGTGGCCACCTGACCCGGCGCAACACGCTCGTTGCCAAACCAACGTGCCAACGTCCAGATACAAGGGGGCCTGTCCGAAAGCGCCGCGCGATGATCCTAGCAGCCCTGGCCGTCCTGACGCTGGCCCTGGCCGCCTGGCTCTACACCCCCGACAAGCCGCGCGCCGCGTTGGAGGCCCGCTACGCCGCCCCGCCCTCCATGTTCGTGGAGGCCGCCGGCATACGCCTGCACGTCCGCGACACCGGGCCGCGCGGCGCCCCGGCGCTGATCCTGC
>JBBROW010000080.1:0-2185 GCA_038228945.1 Caulobacterales bacterium | reverse complement strand
GGTCACGCCCAGGTGGATTTCGGCGAGGCGGTGGCGGTGATCGGCGGCGTGCGCCAGAAGATCCACTTCTTCTGCATGGACTTGCCGCAGTCGGACAGCGGCTTTGTGAAGGCCTACCCCCGGGAGACGACCGAGGCCTTCCTGGACGGACACGTGTCGGCGTTTGAGTTCTACGGCGCCGCGCCGCTGTCGATCCTTTATGACAACCTGAAGATCGCGGTGGCCAAGATCTGCGGCGACGGCAAGCGCGAACGCACGCGGGCCTTCACCGAACTGGTCAGCCATTACCTGTTCAAGGACCGGTTCGGCCGGCCCGGGAAGGGCAACGACAAGGGCAAGGTCGAGGGGCTGGTGAAGTATTCCCGGTCGAACTTCATGACCCCGATACCGGTCGCGGCCAGCTATGAAGCGCTCAACGCCATGCTGGCCGACCGTTGCCGGGGGCGCCTGTCCGAACGGGCCGGCCGCCACGCCGAGACCATCGGCCAGCGCCTGGAGGCGGATCTGGCGGCCCTGCGGTCCCTGCCGGCGGTGGCTCTGGAGGCGTGCGAGAAGCGCGTGGCGCGGGTGTCGTCCACGGCGCTGGTCCGCTACCGCGGCAACGACTATTCCGTCCCAACCGCCCACGGCTTCCAAGCCGTCCTGGCGAAGGGCTTCGTCGATGAAGTGGTGATCCTTTGCGACGGCGTATCGATCGCCCGTCACCCTCGCTCCTATGACCAGGGCGCCTTCGTCTACAACCCCTTGCACTATCTGGCCCTGATCGAGACCAAGCCTGGCGCCCTGGATCAGGCCGCGGCGCTGCAGGGCTGGGATCTGCCGCCGGTGTTCCAGCACCTTCGCAACCTTCTGGAAGCGCGCATGGGCGTCCGCGGCAAGCGCGAGTTCATCCAGGTCCTGCGCCTGATGGAGATCGCGCCCAAGGACGCGGTCGCCGCCGCCGTGACCGACGCCATTCATCTGGGCGCCATCGGCTTCGACGCGGTCAAGCAGATCGTCCTGGCCAGGATCGAGCGGCGTCCCGCCAAGCTGAACCTCGTGGCCTATCCTTATCTGCCGGCGACCGACGTGCGCACCACGCGCGCCGCCGACTACGCCATGCTGATCCAGGAGCAGGCGGCATGAGCGCGGCAAGCCCTGAGCCCATGCCGGGCGGCACGACCCAGGGGACGCCCCAGGTCCTGCTCGCCCACCATCTCAAGCAGCTCAAGCTACCCACGGTGCTGCGCGAGTACGACAAGGTGGCCACGCAGGCGGCCCGCGATGGCGTCGATCATCCCCGCTACCTGTTGCGCCTCGTCGAGCTGGAGTTGATCGATCGCGAGCGGCGTCTGGTCGAGCGGCGCATCCGCCAGGCCCGCTTCCCGGCGACCAAGAGCCTGGACACCTTCGAGTTCACCGCCCTCCCCAGCTTGAACAAGATGCTGGTCCTGGAGCTGGCCCGGTGCGAGTACATTCTGCGCCGCGAGAACATCATCGCCCTGGGCAACAGCGGCACGGGTAAGACCCATATCGCCCTGAGCCTGGGCCTGGCCGCCTGTCAGAAGGGCTTCAGTGTCGCCTTCACCACGGCCGCGGCGCTGGTCCACCAGTTGATGGAAGCCCGTGACGAGAGGCGGCTGATCAAGCTCCAGCGGGAGTTACAGGCGGTCAAGCTGCTGATCATCGACGAGCTGGGCTACGTGCCCCTCTCGCCAACCGGGGCGGAGCTGTTGTTCGAGGTGTTCAGCCAACGCTACGAGCACGGCTCGACCATCGTCACCTCGAACCTACCCTTCGAGGAATGGACTTCGGTCCTGGGGTCCGAACGTCTGACCGGCGCCTTGCTCGACCGGCTCACCCACCACGTCCACATCCTGACCATGAACGGCGATAGCTACCGCCTTGCCCAGTCTACCGCCCGGCGCCGCCTGTCCGCCAAGATCGATCAGGCCGCCGACGCCGACCAGATCAACCCGGAAACCGGCGAGATCTTCCCCGCATAATCCCCAAAACGAAATCGCGCAGTCCTGGCCAGGCCCCGATCGGGGCCTGGCCAGGACTGAAACCGTCAGGCTCTCAGTGGCCTGGTTTTACACCGCCACACTGGCCTGGTTTTGCTCCGCCGTTGACACAGGCTCTCAGTGGCCTGGTTTTACACCGCCACACTGGCCTGGATTTGCTCCGCCGTTGACAGAAGGGTCTG
>JBBROW010000079.1:0-2529 GCA_038228945.1 Caulobacterales bacterium | reverse complement strand
CTCCACGCCCTGCGCACCCTGATCGGCGCCGAGCCCGCTATCGTCTGCGCCGCCGGCGTGTTCGCGGACGGCGTCGATACCGCCATGCGCGCCGAACTGGTCTTCCCGATCGGCGTCTCCGCCTCCATCGCCTGTTCCATGACCGCCGAGGCGCCGTCCGCATGGCTCCGGCTCGAAGGCGAGCGGGGGCGGCTGGATATCGTCAACTTCGTCGCCCCCCAGCGCGGCTGCCGCTTCTCTGTCACCATCGACGGCGAGACAGCCGTCGAACCCACCGACGGCGCCACCACCTACGCCGCCCAGCTGCGCCATCTCCACGACGTGCTTACCGGCGAAGCGGCGCCCTTGACGGGAGGCTCGGACGCGGTGGCCAATATGACCGCCATCGACGCGATCTATGCGGCGGCGCGCTCGCGCGACGCTTGAGGAAACCCGATGAACATCGAGCGCCTTCCGCCCATCGTCACTTCGCTGCAACCCAGCAACCACCCCTATCTCAATGGGGCCTGGACCCCTTTGCATGAGGAAGTGAACGCCGACGATCTGGAGGTGATCGAGGGCGCCATCCCGACCGACATCGACGGGGTCTATCTGCGCAACACCGAAAACCAGATCCACCAGCCGCTGGGCCGCTACCACCCCTTCGACGGCGACGGCATGATCTGCCAGATCGATTTTTGGGGCGGCCGCGCCAGCTACCGCAACCGCTTCGTCCGCACCCGGGGCTTCGCCGCCGAGCAGGAGGCGGGCGGTTCACTCTGGGGCGGGCTGGCGGACCCGCCATCCCTGGCCCGCCGGCCCGGGTTCGGCGCCCACGGGGCCCTGAAGGATTCCTCCAGCACCGATGTGGTGGTCCACGCCGGACGAGGGCTTTCGACCTTCTATCAGTGCGGGGAAGGCTACCGGTTCGATCCCCTGACGCTGGAGGCGCAGGGCGTCGAGGGCTGGGTTCCGATCGACGGCATCTCGGCCCACGCCAAGGTCGACGAGGCCACCGGCGAGTTGATGTTCTTCAACTATTCCAAGCACGCGCCGTTCATGCACTACGGCTTGGTGGACCGGGACAATCGGCTCGTCGCCTACCAGCCGATTCCCCTGCCCGGGCCGCGCCTGCCCCACGACATGGCCTTCACCGAGCACTATGCGGTGCTCAACGACCTGCCGATGTTCTGGGACGCCGAACTATTGAAGCGAAATATCCACGCCGTGCGCCTGCACGAGAGCCTCGCGTCCCGTTTCGCCATCCTGCCCCGGCGTGGCGGGGATGTCCGCTGGTTCGAGGCGGCGCCCACCTATGTGCTGCATTGGCTCAACGCCTATGAAGAGGGCGAGGAGGTCATCCTCGACGGCTACTTCCAGGAAGAGCCCATGCCGCCGCCACGCGACGACGCGCCGCCAGGATTCGGCCCGATGATGGCCTATCTGGACGAGGCGAGCTTCCGGCCCAAGCTCCACCGCTGGCGCTTCAACCTGGCGGACGGGGCGACCCGCGAAGAGCGGCTGGACGACCGGAACATGGAGTTCGGCGTGATCAACCCTCGCCATGCGGGCCGCGCCTATCGCTACGCCTGGTCCACCGTCAGCAAACCCGGCTGGTTCCTGTTCACCGGCTGGATCAAGAACGACCTGATCACCGGCGAGAGCTGGACCTGGGACCTCGGCCCCGGCCGCTACGGAAGCGAAGCCCCTTTCGCCCCCCGGCGCGGCGCGAGTGGGGAAGACGACGGCTATCTGGTCAGCTTCATCACCGACGAAAACACCGGCCGGTCGGAGTGCATCCTGCTGGACGCGGCGCGCATCCAGGATGGCCCGGTCTGCCGCATCGCCCTTCCCCACAAGCTGTGCAGCGGCACGCACGCTTTCTGGGCGGAACGCGAGCAGGTGACGGGGCACGGCGCCGCGGCCCTCGGCTAGGCCCTGGGGTGGGCCTTGGCGTAGGCGGCGAGGAGGCCAGCGGAGTCGACGGCGGTATAGCGCTGGGTGGTCGAAAGCGAGGCGTGGCCTAGCAGTTCCTGGATCGACCTCAGGTCGGCGCCGGCGCCCAGCAGATGAGTGGCGAAGGAGTGGCGCAGGGCGTGGGGCGTGGCGCGCTCCGCCAGCCCGAGCCCCCCTCGCAGGCGCTGCACGGTCGCCTGGACATGGCGCGGCCGAAGCGGCCCGCCGCGCGCGGCGCGAAACAGCGGCGCATCGGGCGCCAGGGCGAAGGGCAGGGCGGCGACATAGGCGTCGACCGCTTCGCGCACCGCCGGCAGCACCGGCGCCAATCGCGTCTTTCCCCCCTTGCCGCAGATGCGCAGCGACTCAGGCAACGGCGCGTCGGAACGTTTGAGCGACAGAGCTTCGGAAATGCGCAGGCCGCAGCCCCACAGCAGGGTCAGCACCGCCTGGTCGCGGCTCGCCGCCCATCGCGGCCCGCCGCCGCCGGCGGCTTCGATGATCAGGCCCCGGGCCTGGTCCTCCGACACGGGCCGAGGCGCGCCGGGCTTGATTCGGGGTCCGCGGACCAGGTCCAGGGCGGGATTGGGGGTG
>JBBROW010000078.1:0-3032 GCA_038228945.1 Caulobacterales bacterium | reverse complement strand
GCTCCTTGGCTTGCTTGCTCATGCTACTTTCTCTTGGCCTTCTTGTCGGCGGCGTGGCCGGGGAAGTAGCGGGTGGGCGCGAATTCGCCGAGCTTCATGCCCACCATGTCCTCGCCGACCAGGACCGGAACATGCTTCTGGCCGTTGTGGACGCCGAAGGTCAGGCCCACGAACTGGGGCATGATCGTGGAGCGCCGCGACCAGGTCTTGATCACGTCCTTGCGTCCCGTGCCCTGGACGGCGTCGGCCTTCTTGAGCAGATAGCCGTCGACGAACGGGCCCTTCCATACCGAGCGAGTCATCCCTTACCGAGCCTTCTTCGCGTGACGGCTGCGGATGATGAACTTGTCCGTAGCCTTGTTGGACCGGGTCTTGCTGCCCTTGGTGGGCTTGCCCCAAGGGGTGACCGGGTGGCGCCCGCCGGAGGTGCGGCCTTCGCCGCCGCCGTGCGGGTGATCGATGGGGTTCATGGCCACGCCGCGAACATGGGGCCGCCGGCCCCGGAGACGGACGCGCCCGGCCTTCCCCAGCACCTCGTTCATGTGGTCCTGGTTGGACACCGCCCCGACGGTGGCCATGCAGCCGTCCTGGACCATGCGCAGTTCACCGGAGTTGAGTCGGATCTGGGCATAGCCGGCGTCCCGCCCGACCAGTTGGGCGTAGGCGCCGGCGGAGCGGGCGATCTGGCCGCCCTTCATGGGCTTCAATTCGACGTTGTGGATGATCGTGCCGATCGGCAGGCCGCGCAGGGGCGAGGCGTTGCCCGGCTTCACATCGACCTTTTCGGCGGCGATCACCTCGTCGCCGGCCTTCAGCCGCTGCGGGGCCAGGATATAGGCCAGTTCGCCGTCGGCGTATTTGATCAGGGCGATGAAGGCGGTGCGGTTGGGATCGTATTCCAGGCGCTCGACGGTCGCCGCCATGCCCCACTTGCGGCGTTTGAAGTCCACCCGGCGATAGAGCCTTTTCGCGCCGCCGCCGCGGAAGCGCACCGCGATCCGGCCGCCGCCGCCCCGGCCGCCGCTCTTGGTCAACCCTTCGATCAGGCTCTTTTCCGGCCGCCCCTTGTGCAACTCGGAGCGATCGACGAGCACCAGCCCCCGGCGGGACGGCGAGGTCGGATTGAAATGTTTCAGAGCCATGGTCTAGAGCCCCGTGGTGATGTCGATGGATTGGCCTTCCTGGAGCGTGACGATCGCCTTCTTGAGGTCCGAGCGCCGGCCCGGCCGGCCGCGAAAGCGCTTGGTCTTGCCCTTCTGGATCAGGGTGTTGACCTTGGTGACCTTGACCTTGAACAGTTCCTCGACGGCGGCGGCGATGTCGTCCTTGGTGGCGCCCATCGCCACCCTGAAGACCACTTTGTTCTGTTCCGACAGCAGGGTCGCCTTCTCGGTGATCATCGGGCTGAGGATGGTGTCGTAGTGGCGCGGTGCGACGGCCATCAGGCGGCCTCCCCGTCATGAAAGCGGGCCGTGATCGCCTCGACCGCGGCCCGCGTCAGCACCAGGGTCTCCCGGCGCAGGATGTCGTAGACGTTCAGGCCGGCGTTGGGCAGCACGTCGAGGTTTGGGATATTGCGCGCGGCGAGCCTGAAGTTGGAGTCGGCCACCGGTCCACAGATGACCAGGGCGTTCTTCAGGCCCAGGGCGTCCAGGTTCACCCGCAGGGCGGCGGTCTTGGCCAGCGGCAGGCTCGCCGCTTCCAGCACCATCAGGGTTCCGGCCTTGGCCTTGGACGACAGGGCGTGGCGCAGGGCCAGCGCCCTCACCTTCTTGGGCAGGTCGAAGGCGTGGCTGCGGACCACCGGGCCATGGGCCTTGGCGCCGCCGACGAACTGGGCGGCGCGGCGAGAGCCATGACGGGCCCCGCCGGTCCCCTTTTGCTTGTACATCTTCTTGCCGGTCCGCGAGACCTCGTTGCGGACCTGGATCTTGTGGGTTCCGGCCCGTCGCTTGGCCAGCTGCCAGGTGACGCAGCGTTGCAGGATGTCGGCGCGGATGTCGGTGATGCCGAAAATGTCGTCCGGCAGGTCGAGCGGTTCGCCCTTGCCGCCGTCCAGGGTGGTCACGTCGATCTTCATGCCCCTGCCTCCTCCGAGGCTTCGGCGGCCGGGATTTGCGCCGCATCGGCCTCCGCGGCCCCCGGCGTGGAAGCCTGTTTGACGGCGCCGGGCCTTGGCGCCTCGGCCGGAGCGGGCGCCTTCACCGCGTCCCGGATCTTCACGAAGGTCCCCTCCGTCCCGGGAACCGCGCCCTTGACGAGAATGAGGCCCCGCTCGACGTCGACCCGGAATACGGTCAGGTTGAGGGTGGTGACATTGTCCTGGCCCATGTGCCCGGCCATCTTCTTGCCCTTGAAGACCTTGCCCGGATCCTGCCGCTGACCGGTCGAGCCGTGGGCGCGGTGGGACACCGAAACCCCGTGAGTGGCGCGCATGCCGCCGAAATTCCAGCGCTTGATCGCGCCGGCGAAGCCCTTGCCCACGGTCAGGCCGGCGACGTCGACCTTCTGGCCGGGCAGGAAATGATCGGCGGTGAATTCCGCCCCGACCGCGATGAGGTTGTCTTCCGAGACCCGGAATTCGGCCACGCAGCGCTTGGGTTCCACCAGGGCCTTGGCGAAGTGCCCCCGTTCGGCCTTGGAGGTGTTTTTGGGCTTCTTGGCCCCCGCGCCCAATTGAAGGGCGACGTAGCCGTCCCTGTCTTTCGTGCGCTGGGCGGTGACCTGGCAGCCCTCGAGGCTGAGCACGGTCACCGGCACATGGGTCCCCGCCTCGTCGAAAAGGCGGGTCATGCCCAATTTCCTGGCGATCACGCCGGTGCGCATCGGCCGAATCCCTAGAGCTTGATCTCGACGTCCACCCCTGCCGACAGGTCGAGCTTCATCAGCGCGTCCACGGTCTGGGGGGTGGGGTCGACGATGTCGAGCACGCGCTTGTGCGTGCGGATCTCGAACTGCTCGCGCGACTTCTTGTCGATGTGCGGCGAACGGTTGACGGTGAAACGCTCGATCAGGGTCGGGAGCGGAATGGG
>JBBROW010000077.1:0-3232 GCA_038228945.1 Caulobacterales bacterium | reverse complement strand
GCCCAACAGCAGGGCGGCGGCCAGCACCAGGGGTGCGCCGACCACGCCGGACCAGAACATCAGGCGGCTGGCGGCCTGGGTCTTGCGGCCCTGGGCCAGGGCCAGGAAGTAGAGCGCGTACCAGAGCGCGGTGGCCACCGAGAGGAGGTTGCCGAGGGGCGCGTTGAGCACGGGCGCGCCGTTGCCCTTGCCAACCCCCATCATCCAGGCCCCGCCGACCGCGACGGCGAGCGCCAGCAGGAACAACGCGCGCGGGCGCTGCTTCAGGAAAATCCACGCGAAGGCGGTGACCACCACCGGCGCGAGGTTCGACAGCACCGTCGAAGCGGCTACCGAGGTGTATTTGATCCCGTAGTGCCAGAAGCCCAGGTCCAGCGCGAACAGCAGGCCGGTCAGGAGCGCGATCGGCGTCGGGCGGCCAAGCGGGCCGCTGGCGCGCCGGGTCAGGATCGCCAGCCAAGGCAGGGCGAAGGCCAGCCGCCAGAACCCCGCCGCCGCCGGCCCGGTGCCGGTCAGCCTGACCAGAATCCCCGAAAAGCCGATCACGCAGGCGCCGAACACCAGCGCGGCCACCGGCCGCCATCGGTCCGGGTGTTCCTGCGCGATCGCTGCGTCCGTCAAAACCCCAACTCCGCCCTGAGCTCGGCAGGGGTCATACCGCGTTCGCGCAGCGCCCGCAGCGTCTGGGCGCCATCGCGCTTGGCGAACCGCTGGCCGTCCGGACCGGTCAGCAGGCGGTGGTGGCGGTAGGCCGGGACGGGGAGGCCCAGCAGCGCCTGCAACAGCCGCTGGACATGGGTCGCCTCAAACAGGTCGCGGCCGCGGATCACCTCGCTCACGCCTTGCAGGGCGTCGTCGACCACCACGGCCAGGTGGTAGGCCACGCCCACGTCCTTGCGCCCCAGCACCACGTCGCCACCGACTTCCGGACGGGACTGGACGGTCTCGCCGTGCTCTTCAAAGGTCAGGCCGCCGAACCCGCCCAGCGCCCGCTCGGCCGCCGCCAGCGACAGGCGCCACGCATAGACCTCACCGGCCTCGATCCGTCGCGCCTCCTCGTCGGGCGCCAGGGCTTGCCCTCGGAACACCTCCAGCGCCCCATGCGGCGCGCTCTCGATGGCCTCGGCCACCTCGCGTCGGGTGCGGAAACAGCGGTAGGTCAGGCCGCGTTCGGTAAGCTGCGAGAGCGCCGCGCCATAGTCGGCCATGTGGTCGGACTGCCGACGGACCGGCTGCTCCCAGCTCAGGCCAAGCCAAGCCAGGTCCTCATAGATCGCGGCCTCATATTCCTGCCGGCAGCGGGTGCGGTCGATGTCCTCGATGCGCAGAATTAAGCGTCCGGAGGTGGCTTGCGCCGCCGCGAACGCCGTCAAGGCCGAAAAGCCGTGGCCCCGGTGCAGATAGCCGGTGGGGGAGGGCGCGAAACGGGTGACGAACGCTGCGGTCACCCGCGCAGGTCTATTTCTTCGTGCGCAGCGCGCCCAGACCCATGTGCTGGAAGATCGCCCGGAAGAAGGCCTCTTCGCCGCCCATGGCCTCCTTGAGATGCTCGAACTGCTTGAAGCCGGACATTTCCGCCAAGCCGTGGGCCGAGCACCAGGCCGCCGTGGTGGCCAGTTCGATGTCGATGGGATCCTTGGGGTCGGCGCCGCCGGCCTCGATCAGGGTGTCGCGCACCTTGCAGTAGGCGCTGTCCTTATCGATCGTCGCCATGTCGCCCGGCAGCGCCTCGCGGTCGCGGGCGGTGTCGTACATCACGCGGTAGAGCGCGGGGTTGTCGCGGGCGAAGCAGACGTAAGCCACGCCGATCTCGTTCAGCGCCCGTTCGATCGAGGGGGCCTGAGCCTTGGCCTTGGCGATCGCCTGGTCGAGCATGTCCCAGCCCTCGCCGGCCACGGCCTCCAGCAGCTCACCCTTGTCCTTGAAGTGATGGTAGGGCGCCGCCGGGCTGACCCCGGCCTCGCGGGCCACGGCGCGGAGCGACAGGGCGCTCGGACCCTCGGCTTCCAGCAGCCGGCGTGCGGCGTCGATCAGGGCGCGGCTAAGGTCGCCGTGGTGATAGGGCCGGGCCTCGGCAGGTTGAGTTTCTCTCATCGCCTTCAATGTAATTCTCTATCTTAGCGGCGTAAAGATACCTTGAAGCGTCGCTGTGACACCCTATCTGAGCGTTGTTCAATTAGAAACTCCGCCCGCTCCCCAGGGGCTTCCAACTGAAGGTGTGTGTCAATGTCTGTCTCTCGCGTTTCCCGTTTTGAACGGGCCCTGGATCGCTTCGTTCCTGCGGTGATCCTGTTCCTCGGCGCTTCGCTTTCCGCGGCCTTCGTGGTCGTCGGCGGCTAGAGCCTCCCACTCTCCGCCGACCGGAGAAGGGGCCCATCGGGCCCCTTTTTCGTGGCGGGCTAGGGTCTGTACTCAATTGGATGTTCCGGAAATTTCTGCAATATCCGCTGCTTAGAGAGCTCCGTCATCCCGGACGGCCTGCAAGGCCGAGCCGGGACCCAGGAGCAACCGCACGGCTTGAACCCCTGGGGCCCGGCTCTCCGCTTCGCTGCGGCCGGGATGACGGGATTTGTGCCCAAAGGCCCAGGGCTCAGCCGTTCCAATTGAGTCTGAACCTAGGCCGGCCCCGCCTAGGCGGCGCTTGCAGCTTCCCTGATAGTTCATACAGAAATGCATAACAGTACGGCGTAAATTAGTATCTAGGCACCGCTCAGATATATGCTATCTAAACATCGTCCACATCGGACACGGCGACCGACTCCCCCCGCCGCCGAATATCTAAAAGGAATGAAGTCATGTCGATCCAACTGAACCGCGCTCTGGACGTTCTGGTGTCCTTTGCCGTTGTCGCCCTGGGCCTGGCCCTGGCCGGCGCCACCGCTGTCGTCGGCGTCTAACTGATGCGATGCCGGTAAGCCTCGCCCACGCAATCGACGTGTGGCGAGGCCCGGCAAGCTGCCCCGATCTCCATGTTCTGCGTCATGGAGATGTCGCCGAATCTTTCCTATAGTGGCTCGCATCGCGGTCGAGCCCGAACCATCTGAAGAGGGCCAGCGCCGCCAACACGCGTCGCGAACGAGGGCCTGGTCTTCAGTTCATCAGCGTACGACATCGGCGGATCCCGCGCCCTGGCTCCCAACGGCCCCCGCGTCGACGATGGGGAGGCCGCCCATGCAGGTGCTTAGCCGCCCGCCGTCCGGTTGGCCCGCCCTCGTGCTGAACGCCGACTATC
>JBBROW010000076.1:0-3363 GCA_038228945.1 Caulobacterales bacterium | reverse complement strand
GATAATTCCACCGCGCTATCCACTCAAACCCGTCATCCTCGGCCGTCAGTGCGGAGGATCCATACGCGCCGCAGGGGTTGTCGCGCAGCGGTAGCGGAGCGGCGCAGGGCGGTAGGCAGAGTCTGTCCACGAACCACACGAACCACACGAACACGGTGTTTTCTGTGGAGAGAGCCCTGTGAGCGGTCGGGCGCGCTTCGCGCCTCTTGTTCGTGTGGTTCGTGCGGTTCGTGGACAAAAAATCTTTGCGGACGCCCGCGCTCGGCTCGCCCTTCGGGACGAGCCGCTCGATCCCACGAGATCATGGGTCCTCGGCACTGACGGCCGAGGATGACGGGGGGTGGGGGTGGGGCTTGGTGGGGTGGTGTGTTTGGGGATTGGGATTGCGGGCGGGGCGCTAGGACTGACGGAATCAGGCCTTTTCCCAGACCACCGGGGCGACGCGGGGGATGATCAGGCCCCAGCCGACGACGCCCAGCAGGCCGACGCCGGCGGCGATGACGAAGGCCCAGACGAAGGCGCCGGTCTTGTCCACCACCAGGCCGGTGATGATCGGGGCGACGATACCGGCGATATTGCCGAAGCAATTCTGCACCCCGATCCACTTGCCCGCCGCGCGAGGCCCCGCCAGCGTCTGGCCGATGGCGAAGATATTGGGGGTGGTGAAGCCGAAGAAGAAGCCGGCCAGCAGCAGGGTGACCAGGGAGGCCACGGGGCCGGCCACGGCGCAGGCCGCCAGGCAGGTGGCGGCGCCGATATGGCCGACGACCATCATGGTCTTGCGCACACGGTTATCGCTGGCGCCGGCGGCCATCCAGCGGTCACAGATCCAGCCGATGGCGAGGTTGCTGGCAGCGTAGACCGCATAGATGCCGCCGCCCAGCTCGGCCATCTGCGGCACAGTGAAGCCTCGGGCCTTGACCAGGTAGATGGGCAGCCAGCTGATCACGAAATAGAGGGTGTAGTTGGCGGCGAAATGGCCCAGCGCTGCACCCCATAGCGATCGTTGGCCGAGGATGGCGAGGAAAGGCGGGGCCGGCGCCTGGGCGGCGCGGCTGGAGGCCTCGCTGGACGCGGCGCGGGTCACCGTCAGCCAGGGGATCAGCCAGAGCAGGGAGATCAGGCCAAAGGCGAAGAAGCTGGACCGCCAGCCATAGTGGGCGATGAGCAGGCCGCCGATCAGGGTGCCCACGGCCGGCCCCAGGGCCAGGCCCGCGCCGATCAGCCCGTTGGCGAGGCCCAGGCGGTGGGTGGGCAGGTACTCGGCCAGGAGTTTGGAGCTGCAGGGAAAGGCGACGCTCTCGCCCAGGCCCAGGATCATGCGCAGGCCGAACAGGACGGCGAAGGTTCCAGCCAGGCCGGTGGCCACCGTGGCCACGGCCCAGATCGCGAGGCCCAGGGCCAGGGCGTGATAGGCGTTGATCTTCTCTGCCAGCCAGCCGGCGAACACCTGGCCGGGGGTGTAGGTCCAGAAGAAGGCCGACAGCAGCAGGCCGATCTGGGTGTTGTTGAGATGCAGCTGGTCCTTGATCAGCGGGGCGGCGGTGGCGAGGTTGCCGCGGTCGACGTAGTTGATGAACACCGCCAGGGCCATCAGCCCGACCACCGCCAAGGTCCGTCGATCGGACATCGGCCGTACCGACATAACCTGAGCCGTCATCGCGTTTCCCCCGCCTGAGAGGAGACGACAGTATTGGCGGGTTAGCGGCAAGGGCGATGTTTGATCGGGGGGGCGGATTGGCGGCGGCGGTTGAAGGCAATGAGCGGAAATTTGGGCATTGCAAGGCGCCCCGGCAGAAACCCCGTCTCCCCCGCCAAACTGCTGACAGGAACCGGCCCGAACGGCGTTAGGGTCTGACTTGGCGCGCGGGGCGATAGTTCTTTATTTGTTCTTGCTGCGTAAGCGACTCTCCGTACTAGATTAGGGGGCTGGCCCGATCCGGGCTGGTTTCGAGCGAGCAAGATGTCTGATCAGGCCAATTTCATCCGCGTGCGCGGCGCCCGCGAGCACAATCTCAAGGACATCAGCGTCGATATTCCGCGCGGTGAACTGGTGGTGCTGACCGGTATGTCCGGCTCGGGCAAGAGCAGCCTGGCGTTCGATACCATCTATGCCGAGGGCCAGCGGCGCTATGTGGAGAGCCTGTCGGCCTATGCGCGGCAGTTCCTGCAACTGATGAGCAAGCCGGACGTGGACCTGATCGAGGGCCTGTCGCCGGCCATCTCCATCGAGCAGAAGACCACCAGCCGCAACCCGCGCTCCACCGTGGGCACCGTGACCGAAATCCACGACTACATGCGCCTGCTGTGGGCCAGGGTCGGCGTGCCCTATTCCCCGGCCACGGGCCTGCCCATCGAGAGCCAGACCGTCAGCCAGATGGTGGACAAACTGACCGCGCTGCCCGACGGCGAGCGGATTTATCTGCTGGCGCCGGTGGTGCGGCGTCGCAAGGGCGAATACCGCAAGGAGATCGCCGCCTGGCAGAAGGCCGGCTTCCAGCGGCTGAAGGTGGACGGCCAGTTCTATCCCATCGAGGACGCCCCGGCCCTGGAGAAGACCTTCAACCACGACATCGACGTGGTGGTGGACCGGCTGGTGACCAAGGGCGGGTTGGAGACACGCTACGCCGACAGCCTGGAGACGGCGCTGCGCCTGGCGGACGGGATCGCGGTGGCGGAATGGGCGGACGCCGCCGGGGGCGCAAGCGAGCCACGCCGGCTGATCTTTTCCGAGAAATTCGCCTGCCCGGTGTCCGGCTTCACCATCACCGAGATCGAGCCGCGGCTGTTCTCGTTCAACAATCCGGCCGGCGCCTGTCCGGCCTGCGACGGCCTGGGCATGAAGCTGGCCTTCGACGCCGACCGGGTGATCCCGGACAAGGACAAGAGCCTGCACAAGGGGGCGGTGGGACCGTGGGCCAAGGGGCCCTCCCCGCTCTATACCCAGACCCTGCAGGCCCTGGCGCGGCACTACGGCTTCTCGATGGACGAGCCGTGGTGGAAGCTGCCGGACAAGGCGCGGGAGGTGGTGCTGCACGGCTCGGGCAAGGACAAGATCAAGTTCGTCTATGACGACAACGCCCGCAAATACGAGGTCAACAAGACCTTCGAAGGGGTGCTGCCGAACCTGGAGCGCCGCTGGCGCGAGACCGACTCCAGCTGGGTGCGCGAGGAATTGGCGCGGTATCAGTCGGAAACCCCTTGCGAGGTGTGCGGCGGGGCGCGGCTGAAGCCCGAGGCCCTGGCGGTGAAGATCGCCGGCAAGCACATCGCCGAGGTCTCGATCCTGGCCATCCGCCCGGCGCGGGACTGGTTCTCCAGCCTGGAGAACCAGCTGACCGGCACGCAGCTGGAGATCGCCCG
>JBBROW010000075.1:0-3706 GCA_038228945.1 Caulobacterales bacterium | reverse complement strand
CTCTGGACGGCCGGCCCTTCAACATCGCCTGCGGGCAGATCGACATCGGCAACGCGGCGACCGAGATGACGGCGAGAATGGCCGCCGGCGCGCCCCAGGCCGACGGAACGATCCGATCCGAACCGACCATCGATGTCGCGCTGGTCGCCGAAGCGGTGGTCTATATGGCCGGCCTACCGCTGGAGGCCAATGTTCAGTTCATGACCGTGATGGCCACCGCCATGCCGTACATCGGGCGGGGCTGACCAACCCCGACCCGGGCCGCCCGCAAGCGGCGGGGGAAGGCCGCTACCTACGCCTGGCCCGCCTTCGTTCTGGCGATGTAGTCGTCGATCACCGTCTCCAGCACCTTCAGCGGCATGGCGCCGTTGAGCAGGGCCGCGTCGTGGAACTTCCTGATATCGAATTTGGACCCGAGCGCCGCCTTGGCCTTGGCGCGCAGGCGCAGCCAGGTGAGCTTGCCGACCATGTAGCTGCACGCCTGGCCCGGCGAGACGCAGTAGCGCTCGACCTCGGTGACCGCGGTGGCCTCCTGGTCGCCTAGGTTTTCGACGCAGTATTTGATGGTCTGCTCGCGGCTCCAGCGCAGGTCGTGCAGCCCGGTGTCGACCACCAGGCGCACCCCGCGGAACAGGGCGTCATGCAGATAGCCGATGCGCCCAGCCGGATCGTTGTCGTACATGCCCATCTCGCCGGCCAGCTGTTCGGCGTAGAGCGCCCAGCCCTCCTGATAGGCGTTGAACCCGATCACCCGCCGGATGATCGGCAGGTCCGACTCCTGGGCGAGACTGATCTGCAGGTGGTGGCCGGGGATGCCCTCGTGGAAGCTCAAGGTAGGCAGCGTCCAGCTCGGCGTCTCGGCGGTGTCGCGCAGGTTGATGTAGTACATGCCCGGCCGCGAACCATCCAGCGCGGCGCCCTGGTAATAGCCGCCCGGCGCGCCCGCCTCGGTCGCCTTGGGAACCCGCTTGCTCAGCAGGGCGGCCTTGGGCAGGGCGCCGAAATAGCCGGGCAGCCGCCTGGTGACCTCGGCCACCTTGGTGTTGAGGTCGGCCAGCAGCTTTTCCTTGCCCTCATCGGTGTTGGGATAGCGGAACTTGGGATCGTCGTAGAGCGCGCGCAGGCGCTCGCCGACCGTGCCCTTGGTGTAGCCCTGCGCCTTCAGCGCGGTATCGGTGTCGGCCGAGAGCTTGGCCACCGTCTCCAGTCCCAGCTGGTGCACCTCGGCCGGCGAGAGGGCGGTGGTGGTCGCCTGGGCCAGGGACTGGGCGTAGTATTCGCCGCCCTTGGGCAGGCGCCACACCCCCGCGTCGTGCGGCGCCTTGGCGCGCAACCCCTGCAGCAGGGCGATCTGGCGATCCAGGGCCGGCCGCACCTGACCCTCATGGATCTTCGTCGCCCCCGCCGCCCAGTCGCCGTCGATCCCGGCCGCCTTGGCCCGGCGGGCCAGCGAGGTCACCAGGTTCGACTTGTCCGCCGGAACGTCGCGCAGCGCCTTCAGCTGGATCAGGGTCTTGTCGATGACGAAATCGGGCGGCGCGCAGCCCAGGCCATCGTCATGGCGGACCTGTTCGCTCTCCTGGTCGAGGGCGGTGGAGAAGGCGGCGAGGCGCGAAAGGTAGGCGTCGGCGTCCACCCTGGTCTTGACCGGATGCTGGCTGTCGAGGAAGTCGGGCACGCCCTGATAGGCCCCGGTCAGCTGGCTGACGACATAGGGCCGCTGAAGCCCGCCGCCCGCATAGTCGAAGGTCTTTTCGCCCCGCACGATGGCCGAGAAGACATAGTCCACCACGTCGTAGCTCACCTTGTCGTTCGCGCCGAGGATGGCCCGGTCGATGGCGTGGAGCTTGGCCAGGTCGGCCGCGTCGGCGGCCGCGAAGCGGGCGAGCGCCGCCAGCGAGCGGTCGTCCAGTTCGGCGCGCTCGTGCGCCCGAGGACCGGTGTCGAACCCGACACTGGTCGCCAGCTCGGGCGAGCGGTCGAGGAATTCGTTCACGAGGTCGGTGAACAGTTTCTGCATCCTCGCCCCCTCGGCCTTGGCGGCGTCGGGCGGCGCGGCGGCGGCGGCGCGGGCCAGGATCGGGGCAACGGCGGCAGCCCCGGTGGCGGCAAGCAGGCGGCGGCGGTCGAGCATGGGTGTTCCCTCGAAGAAATTGGCCGGACCGTGGCGCTTGGGCGCCAAGCGCGCAAGCGGGCCGAGGATTAAACCCTCGTAATGGCCCGCCGGGCCGCGACCGCGGGAACCATTACGGTTTTGTTAACTTTTACTTGGGTGGGGTTCAATCGACGGGAGACTCGCATGCAGGGTGATCGCTTCGGGTTAACGCCGGGGGGGAGTCCCAGCGCGGGCGAACAGTGATTCATAGGGCGCTTGGTTTGCAAGCGAGGCGCTCATGTCACAGTCGGCCTGCTCGATCATTTCTCGGCCCTTCAGGATCCCCGTGAGGGCTGGCGGGTGCTCTATCCGTTGAAGGAGATCCTGCTGCTGGTGCTCTGCGCGACGCTGGCGGGGATGGAGGATTTCGTGGAGATCGGGCTGTGGGGGAAGGAGCGGCTGGATTTCCTGAGGCGGTTCCTGCCCTACGAGCGGGGCATCCCTTCTCACGACGTGCTCGGCGATGTCATGGGCGCCCTGGACGGCGAGCTCTTCGGGGGCTGCTTCGCCCGCTGGGTCGCGGACTTGCGCGACGCCGACCCTGAGATCATCGCCATCGACGGCAAGACCTCCAGGCGCACCCACGCCCGCTCCAAGGGCCGCGAGCCGCTGCACCTGGTCTCGGCCTGGGCGTGCCGCCAGCGCCTGGTGCTGGGCCAGGAGGCGGTGGCCGACAAGTCCAACGAGATCGTCGCCATCCCGCTGCTGCTGAAGCGCCTGGAGCTGACCGGAGCGTTGGTCACCATCGATGCGATGGGCGCCCAGATCGAGATCGCCAAGACGATCATCGATGGCGGCGGCGACTACCTGCTGTCGCTGAAGGCCAACTGGCCGGCCCTGCTGGCCGAGGTCGAGCGCTTCTTCGCCGACCCTCAGAACGCGCCGGACTGCCAGACGCATCGAACCCTCGACGCCGACCACGGCCGGCTCGAGAAGCGCCTCCATCTCGTCAGCCACAAAGTCGACTGGCTGAAGTCCGACCGTCGCTTTCCCGACGAGCGCTCGTTCCCGCGCCTGACCACCATCGCCATGGTCGAGAGCACTACCGAGCGCGGCGGCGAGATCCAGACCGAGCGGCGCTATTACATCTCCTCGGCCAGGCTCGACGCCAAGACCTTCGCCAAGGCCGTACGCGCCCACTGGGGCGTCGAAAACCGGCTCCACTGGGTCCTGGACGTCGTCTTCCACGACGACCTGGCCCGCCTCAGAACCGGCTTCGGTCCGCAAAACATGGCCATCGTCAAGCACATGGCCATGAACCTGATCCGCCATCCCATCGACCGCCATAGCCTCAAGAACCGCCGCAAGCTCGCCTGCCTCAACAGCGACTATCTCGAAAGCCTGATCCGATATCAGCCGGCGTTAACCTGAAGCGATCACCCTGGGTGCGCCGATGGTGCGCCGAGAAGATCGAGGGCCGACCGCCAGCGCCATCCCAGGGCCGGCGCCGTCGCCCGAGCCAGGAACGCTTCCAGAAACGTCCAGGACTCCGCGTCGAGGTTCTTGTGGTGGGTCAGGAGCCCAACGGGTTCGTTCCAACGGCCGTCCTTG
>JBBROW010000074.1:0-3777 GCA_038228945.1 Caulobacterales bacterium | reverse complement strand
TTCAGCGCCAGGCAAGGGAAGACCAGCACCAGCCAGGCGGTGCGGATCGGGCCTTTGCCGAACTGGCCCATGTCGGTGTAGAGCGCCTCGGCCCCGGTCACCGCCAGGAAGACGCTGCCCAGGATGACGAAGCCGACAAAGCCGTTGTCGACCAGATAGCGGGCGCCATACATCGGATTGATGCCGCGGAAGACCCCCAGGTCGTCCTTCAGATGCATCACCCCCAGGGCGCCGATGGTCAGGAACCAGACCAGGGTGATCGGGCCGAAGAAGGCCGCCATCCGGTGGGTGCCGCGCGCCTGCAGCATGAACAGCGCCACCAGCAGGCCGGCGGCGATCGGCACGACGTATTGGCGCAAGGAATGGCCGATCTCCGGCGCGCCCTTCACGCCTTCGACGGCGGACAGCACCGAGATCGCCGGCGTCAGCACGCTGTCGCCATAGAACAGCGCCGCGCCGATCATGCCCAGGATGAACACCCGCGCCGAGCGCCGCCCGAGCGCCCGCTGGGCCAGGGCCATCAGCGCCAGGGTGCCGCCCTCGCCTTTGTTGTCGGCGCGCATCAGCACGATGATGTATTTGAGCGTAACGATCAGGATCAGCGCCCAGATCACCAGTGACACGACGCCCAGGACGGCGGTGTTCGAGCCGACGCCGTGGCGGGTGTGGGCCAGGGCCTCGCGCAGGGCGTAGAGCGGGCTGGTGCCGATGTCGCCGAACACCACCCCCACCGAGCCGAGGGTGAGGGCCCAATAGCCGCGGTTGCGGCCGAACGTTGGGCCGATTTTGGTCGGCTTGGCGTCCATCGGATTGGCGGCTGTCGATGAGGTGGCCGCGACGTCGGCGCGATCGGCGCAATCGTCGGCTTGCGGCGTCGCCGCGCCGGGGGTGTCCCCCATCATGTCCGTTCTCCGGCGGGCGCGGCCGGCCAGACTGTGGCGGCGGACCCCGATTTCAGAGCGCGCGCGATACGCCCTTTCCTGTAACGCTTCAACCTCGCTGTTGTCGCGGGCTCCGCACAAACAAATCATTGAACCTTCGGTATGCGACCCTACCTTTAGGGACGCCCCCGCGAACATCGGATCATGTCAGACAGCCAACGCTTCCCCATCGCCGTCCACACCCTGGTCTATCTGGCGCACAAGGGCGCGCTGGACGCCACCGGCGCGGTGTGCAGCGCCGAGCTCGCCGCCTCCATGCCGACCAACCCGGTGGTGGTGCGGCGGGTGACGGCGATGCTCGGCCGCGCGGGCCTGATCGAATCGCGGCCCGGCGCGCATGGCGGGGCCTGGCTGGCGAGGCCGCCGGCCGAGATTCCGCTCGATTCGGTGCTGCACGCGGTCGGCGGCGGCGCCAACCTCGGCGCGCCGACGCTGGGAACCCAGGGCTGCCCAGTCGGCCAGCGCATTCCCGACGCGGTGCGCGGCGCGCTGACGGCGGCCAATGCCGCCGCCATCGAACGGCTGGGGACGATCACCGTCGCTGACCTGTTGGCCGAGGTCGATCAGGCCGCCGCCGACGCCGCTTGAACGGGCTGCCTGAACAGGGCACCGAGTCCGGGTTAATGCGAGGGGGGCTGTAGGATTTCGAGGAGGTAGTCAGGCTTCCAGGACGCGACTTTACGGCGTCGCTTGATGGCGCGCTTGTCTTTGAGTTGGCGCACGAGGTTGAGGGCGAAGTGCCTGACCACGGCCATGTTCCTGGCCCCGTGGCCAGCGCGCAGGCGCGAGAGGTCCTCCTTGAAGGTGACGTCGAGCACCCAGTGGAGGGAGTTTTCGATGGCCCAGTGGTTTCGCACGGCTTGGCCGAAGGCCTCCGCGCAGAGGGCTCGCGAAGAGATGTAAAAGCGGCGCTCCAGGGAGGTTTTGTCCCGCTTTTCGATCCTGGCCTCGACCATGGCGATGACCGCCAGGTTGGGGAAGCGGCGGGCGCCAGGATAGCGGCGATCACTGCCGAACCAGTCGATGGCCTTGGAGACCTTGTGGGTTCGGATCTCCAACCGGCCATGGCCCTTGTCGAGGGTCTGGGCGGTGCTCAGCTCCTGATCCGGGGCGGTGTCGAAGTAGCGTTCGACCTCCTCGTGCAAGGTGGGCTGGTTGTTCTTCACCGCCAGCAGATAGTCGGCCCCTCGATCGAGGATCGCCTGGGCGATGGTGGGGTTGCAGCCCATGGCGTCGATGGAGACCAGGGCGCCTTGCAGATCGAGCTGCTCCAGCAGCACCGGGATGGCGACGATCTCGTTGGATTTCTCATCGACCGCTTCCTGCCCCAGCACCAGCTTGGTGTTGGTGGCGAAGGCCGAGACCAGATGCAGCGGCGGCGTTCCCGCTTTGCGATCGTGGCTGCGGCGCGAGGTCTTGCCGTCGATCGCCACCAGATCGACGCGCTGGGGCCAGCACTGCGCCACCCAGGCGCGGAAGCAGGCCGAGAACAGCTGTGGATCGATCCGGTTCATCAGCGCCCGAAGCCAGTCCACACACGGAATGCCGTAATGGAACTCCGAAAACTGGCGCAGGAAATCCAAGTGCGCCTCGCCCCAGTCGAAAATGTCGTCGTAGTCGTCGCAATCGGCGATGGTCCCGCAGACCACCAGGAACAGCACCTCGCGCAGAGGATACATCACCCGCCAGGACTGCCGGGCGTCCGCCACCGCACCAAAGTGATCCAACAGCACCGCCAAGCGCGCCTTGGGCAGCGTCCAATCGTCCATCGCCTTCCTCCCGAATCAAACGATCCGAGAGAACCATCGCCGCCCCCATACCGATAGGCTCCGTCAACCCACTATCCGCGTTAACCTGAGCACGGAGCCCTGGCTGCCTGAACCCACGGCTTGAACCCGCCGGCCTCGCGCGCCACTCTTTGCGCCCGCGAATCCGGAGACGTCCCATGACCCGAAGACTGTGCCTGGTGACCGGCGCCTCGGCGGGGATCGGGGCGTCCATCGCCCGTATCTACGCCAGCCACGGCTATGACGTGGCCCTCACCGCCCGGCGCACCGACAAACTCGAACAGGTGGCCGAGGACATCCGCCTGCGCCACGGTGTCGAAACCCTGATCATTCCGGCCGACCTCGCCGACGCCGCCGCTTGTGATGCGCTGCTGGCCGAGATCGAGGGCCATGGCCGCACCGTCGACGCCCTGGTCAACAACGCCGGCTATGGCCTGCCGGGCAGCTACGCCACCACCACTTGGGACGACCAGCGCGCCTCCCTGCAGGTGATGCTGGTCGCGGTCTGCGAACTGACCCACAAGGTCCTGCCTGGGATGATCGAGCGCAAGTTCGGCCGCATCCTCAATGTCGCGTCCCTGGCGGGCCTGGTCCCCGGTTCGGCCGGCCATACCCTCTATGGCGCGACCAAGAGCTTCCTGGTCCGGTTTTCCCAGAGCCTGCATCTGGAGACCCTGGAGCAAGGCGTCCACGTCAGCGCCCTCTGCCCCGGCTTCACCTATTCCGAATTCCACGACGTCAACCAGACCCGCGATCAGCTCACCCGCTCGACCCCGCAATGGCTGTGGCTGGGCGCCGACGAGGTCGCCGCCGCCGGCTATGAGGCGGTCGAGGCCAACCGGGCGATCTGCGTCCCCGGCGCCCCGAACAAGGCCATCGCGGCCCTGGCCAAGCTGGCGCCGGACGACTGGCTGCTAGCGCTGATGGCGCGGGAGTCGGGGCGGTTTCGGAGGGTTTAGGCTCGCACGACCGCGGTTGCTCCCCCGTGGGGGGAGCTGGCGGCGAAGCCGACTGAGGGGGCTTCTTTGCAGCCCACGCCCGTGCGGCGG
>JBBROW010000073.1:0-3830 GCA_038228945.1 Caulobacterales bacterium | reverse complement strand
GCAGGTCTTCGCCAAGCTCAAACACCCGATGAGGAAAGCCCAGCCTCGCGATGTCCAAGCCACCTGGCGAAGGGTCGGCCAGCTCCTCGACCTCTTCAGCCCACAGGAGTGCGCCAACTACCTCGTCAACTCAGGCTATGGGTCCGTCTAAAGGAGTCCTGCTCTAGCCGGGCTTGACGCCCACCCCTCCGCCGCCTCGCCGCCGGTCGGACTTGCCCGTGAGCCTTCTTCCCTTTCGGGAGAAGGTGGCCCCCGAGAGGGGATCGGCCTCTCTTAAGACCCGTCAAGGAATAATGGATCATCGCCGACTGGGTGCGTGCGATGATATTCGTTCGAGCGCATGAACCGCCAAGAAGCCGAGGAGCCAAGAGGCCGGTGAGGATCAACACCTTCGCGCGAAGCGCCGTTCTGTCTTCTTGGCTCCTTGGGGACTTGGCGTTTCAAAGAACGGTTCCGACACAACACCATTTCGATCATTTATTCCCCAGCGGATCCTAAGTTCCCGGTCGGCCCCGGCTGGAGGCCCTTGGATCGGGCGCTCCGGCCGGGGACCTTTCCGAGGCCTCTTAGAACGCCGTAGTGCCGTTGGGCGTGCCCAGGCCGGTGGGGCCGTCGTAGCCGACGACGGCGTTGCACCAGTAGAAGAAGGGGCAGCTGCCGTTGCTGCCCGAGGTCACGTCGTAGAGCGCGCCGGTGTTGGCGTAGGGATCGCTCCCGTAAGTCACCGGGCCGCCGTTGGCGCCATAGACGCCGCCGACGAGGGGGGCGGCGACGCTGGTGCCGCCGAAGACCAGCCAGCCGGAGTGCGTGCCGCTTCCGGTCGGGCCGTAAACGGCCACGCCGGTGGCCGGATCGGCCACCGCCGAGACGTCCGCCTCCATGCGCTTCGTGCACGAAGGGTCGGTCTGCCACGCCGGCTTGGCGTAGAAGATGCTGCAGCCGCTTCCCGTCCCGGACCACACCGTCTCGGTCCAGCCGCGCGAAGTTCCGCTGGTGACCAGGTGCGTGCCGCCCACCGCGATGACGTGGTTGGAGGTGGCCGGAAACTGGGCGCCGTAGCCGCTGTCGCCGGTGCTCGCCGTAACCGCGACTCCGGCGTGGTTGTAGGACGGCTCATAGGGCGTCGAGCCGCTCTCGCCGCCGCCGTAGCTGTTGGAGATGACGTGGGCGCCCTTGAGCGCCGCCGTATTCACCGCCGCCGCCAGATTGCCGAAGGTGTTGGATTTGCCCTCCACCAGGATGATCTTGCAGCCTGGGCACATGGCGCTGGCCATGTCGAGATCGAGCGCGGATTCCTGGGCCCAGCCGGTGTTCTGCGGCGGATAGCGCCCCGCCTTGCCCTTCTGGTTGTACTTGGTGAAGCAGCCGCTGGCCGAGGTGCACGCCGGCAGGCCGAAGGTCGAGCGGTAGACCGCCAGATCCGATTCGGCGTTGGTGTAGCCGAAGGCGTCGACGATCGCGATGATCGTGCCGGAGCTTCCCGAAGCGGTGACATTGTAGGCCGCGCGCAGATCGGCGGGGCCGTACCCCGAGGGGAGGTTCGGCGAGACGCCGCTGCGTACGATGGCGTCGCCCGCGCTGTTGGTCACCACATGGGCGTGACAGCGCGCCTTGCCTGGCGCGACCTGGGGGCAAACGGAGACGTGATATGTGTTCCCCGACCGTTCGACGACCCGGGCGGATGCGATCGACGCGCCGGCCAGGACAATCGCGGCGGGCGCCAGCGCCGCCGATAAACCACGATGCATGAACAATCTCCCTCATTTGTGCGACGAAGCTAGAGGGGAAGGGTCGCCCCGTCCGCCGCCGTCTGGTTTTCGCCTGGCCCTGTTGCCACGCCCCGCGCCGCGCCGCCAGCGCATTTTGTCGTGATGGCCGGGGGCCGGGGTGGTCCTGGGGCCGGCCCCCGCCTGCTCCGACGCGCTCAGCTGAGGGCGAAGTCTATCAGGTCGCCCATCGTCCTGATCGAATCCGGCTTCCAGTTCGGCGCCTGGCGCAAATAGGAGCGCCCGTCGGCTCACAGCATCCCGATCAGCGTCTCGGCGACGATGCGCGCGCCCACCGTCCCCCATCTTGAGCGGTTCGGCGTTTCCCTGTCCGGCCTTGGCCCGCTGGACCCATTCGTACTGGGCTTCGGCCAGCACATAGTACCAGAGGGGCGCCTTGTCCTCGAAGCACCCGTCGATGCTGGCCAGCGTCGGGTTGGTGTCCCAATCATCGAGCACGGCCTTGCCGACCCGGAGGTTCGCCTCTTCGATCAACATTGCCGGAAATAGCGGAAACCGCCACCCAGTAGCAGCAACCCGCGACCATCACCGATGGCCAAGAATAGCAATCGACTTGGGCTGTTGGCCAAGCCAAAGCTTGATCAGGTTTCGTTGCTTTCGACGGCTGTACGGCCCGCTTGGGCAACCGAGAGGGCCGTCATGTTGACGATGCCGCGCGCGGTGACGCTGGGCGCCAGCACATGAAGCGGCTTGGAGACGCCCAGGAGGAGGGGCCCGACCTGCAACGCTTGAGTGGCCGCTGACAGCAGCGTTAGGGCGATGTTCGCCGCATCCAAAGTGGGCATGATCAGTAGGTTCGCCGCGCCCAAGAGCGGGCTGTCCAGGACCAGACGCTCTCTCAAGGACGCCCTCAGGGCCGCATCGGCGTGCATCTCGCCATCGACTTCCAGTTCGGGGGCGCGTTCCCGTATCAGCCTCAGGGCCTCACGCATCTTCCGCGCGGTTGGTGAGTTGCTGGCGCCGAAACTGGAATGGGACAGCAACGCTGCTCTGGGAACCAGGCCGAAGCGGCGCACCGCACCGGCCGCGAGAAGCGTCATCTCCGCGATTTGCTCTGCTGTCGGGTCGATGTTGACGTGCGTGTCGCACAAAAATAGGGCCCCAGCGGGGAGGATCAGGCTCGAGATCGAATAGATCCGGGTGACTCCCGGCTGCCTGGGAATGATGGGCAGGACGTCGGTCAGATGGCGCCACCAGTCGCCGCTGCCGCCGCACAACGCCGCGTCCGCCTGGCCTTCCATCAGCAAGAGGGCCGACGCCACGCTCGGCAGAGTTTCCGCTCTTTGGGCTGCGGCCGCCGGCGGGATGCCGCGGCGATCCGCCAGTCGCTGATAGCGCCGGGCCAAGGTTGCGAAGACGTCAGCGTCGATGGTGGGGTCGAGCACCCGCACGTCCGATGACAGGTTGAGCCTGAGGCCCAGACGCCCGATGGCCCCCTCGATGGCCGCCCGCCGGCCGATCAGAATCGGCTGTGCAATCCCCTCATCGACAACCGTCTGGACGGCGCGGAGCACCCTCTCGTCCTCACCCTCGGCGAACACGACGCGCTTGGGTGCTTGGCGGGCCATCTCAAAGACCGGCCGCATAAGTTGGCCTGACCGGAAGACGAACTCTTCCAAGCTCCGCCGGTAGGCGTCCAGGTTCGCCATGGGCCGGCGCGCGACACCAGACGCCATCGCCGCCGCCGCCACCGCCGGGGCGATCTGCAGGATCAGTCTGGGATCGAAGGGCTTGGGTATGATGTAGTCCTTGCCGAACACCGGCGCCGCGCCGCCATAGGCGGCGGCGACGACCTCGCTCACCTCGGCCCTGGCCAGATCAGAAATGGCCTCAACCGCGGCGATCTTCATCGCCTCATTGATCTGCGCCGCGTCGACGTCGAGAGCGCCCCGGAACACGAACGGAAAGCACAGGACGTTGTTGACCTGGTTCGGATAGTCCGACCGGCCCGTCGCAACGATGGCGTCCGGCCGCGCGGCATGGACCAGTTCGGGCAGGATCTCGGGATCCGGATTTGCCAGCGCCAGGATCAACGGCCGCTGG
>JBBROW010000072.1:0-4427 GCA_038228945.1 Caulobacterales bacterium | reverse complement strand
TCCACCAGGGCGCCGCAGACGTCGGTGGAGAGCGAATACATCCACCGCTCCCCGGGCTGGTAGAGGAGCGGGACCCCGGCCAGCTTGTCCATGAACTCCATCAGGGTCTCGTCCCGGCCTCGCCGCACGCCCAGCTCGTCATAGACCCTGTCCACCGCCAGGCCTGTGCTGGGCGCGCCCAGGGAGGCCAAGGCGTCGCCGTAGGTCAGGCCGCCGGTGTGGCAAAGCATGTCGCGCATTGAAAGTGGCCGGACGGGCGCTTCGGTGACCATCGACGCCCCTTCGCCGGAGACCCATACCCGCTGACCCTTCCAGGCTGGGAAGAAGCGGCTCACCGGATCATTGAGCTGGAAATAACCCCGCTCATAGAGGGTCATCAGGGCGACCGAGGTGATCGGCTTGGTCATCGAATAGATGCGGAAGATGGCGTCGTCGGCCATGGCCTTGCCGCGCTCGCGGTCCATCATCCCTAAAGAGCGGTGGTACGCCAGATGGCCGTGCCGGGAAACGGCGACCTGGCAGCCGGCGATCTTCCCTGGCCCGATGTAGGCGCGCTCCAGGTGTTCGGTGATGCGTTCCAACCTTGCCGTGGAGAGGCCGGTTTTCTTGGGCGCCAGTTCCATCGCTGTTCCTAAAAGGGGCTCCTGGGGGACGCTACTGCGGCGCCGCGGCGGTAGCGGCGCCGGTCATCACGGCGCCGACATTGGTGGCGGGACCGGGGGTGATGATGTCCCACACCGCCTTCCAGGACCCGTCCGCGCCCGGCTTGTAGACCGTGACGTAGCTGCCGCTTTCGCTGTCGACGGCCTTGGTCTTGGGGTTGGTGGTGGTCTGCTTGTAGGTCCCGTGGGCGACGGCGAGGTCGCCCGAGGCGGCCACGTCCACCTTGTCGCTGGCGAAGGCCAGGGTGAAGCCGGGGTCGCCGATCGCCTGCTTCTCCACCGCCACGATAGCGCCGGCCCCGACCGCCGGCGGCGCGCCCGGGAACATGACCACCGCCCCGGGGGCGTAATGGGCGGCGATCTTGGCCGGATCGCCGGACTTGTAGTCGGCGTTCCAGTGCACCTCGTCGGTCTTGATGGCGTCGACGATCTTGGCGGTGTCCACCGAAGCCTTGGCCGGCGGGGTCGCCACCGGGGCGCAGGCGCAGACGGCGGTGAAAGCGCAGAGGCTGAGGATGAGCGGCGAAGCGTTCATGGGGCGGGGGTTCCTGACAGGTGCACGGGGGCGGGACCTTCGGCGCATCCGGAGCGGCCCGTCAAGTGTGCGGCGCGGGGTTCGCGCCCTGGCGCAACTCGACAACGCGTCCCATCTCCGTCAAATGCGAATTGTAGGCGTCTGTTGCGCAAACGACGTCCAGATGGGAGTTCAGAGGGAATTTTGTTCGGATTTCCGCCACAACAGGGACTTTATGACCTCCGCAACGAGCACGACTCGTGTGGTGTCGGCTTCGTGGCCAACGTCAAGGGCAGAAAGTCGCACGAGGTGGTCGCCTGCGGCCTGGAGATCCTGGTCAATCTCGATCATCGCGGCGCCGTGGGCGCCGATCCCACGGTCGGCGACGGCGCGGGCTGCCTGATCCAGATTCCCGACGCCATCCTGCGCGACTGGGCGGCGAGAGCGGGCGTCGACCTGCCGGCGCCGGGCGACTACGCGGTGGCCATGTGCTTCCTGCCCCGGGACGACGACGCCCGCGATCTGGCGATCGGCCATTTCGAGCATTTCATCCGGGTCGAGGGGCAGATTCTGATCGGCTGGCGCGACGTGCCGGTGGATACCGCGGGCCTGGGCGCGGCGGTGCTCGAAACGATGCCCCTGATCCGCCAGGCGATCGTGGGCAAGGGATCATCCACCCCCGACCATGACGCCTTCGAGCGCAAGCTTCTGGCCATTCGCAAACAGACCCAAAATCCCCTGGAGGCGCTCGCCGCCCGCTATGACGCCCCGGCGCTGACGCAATTCTACATGCCCTCCTTTTCCAGCCGCACGGTGGTCTACAAGGGCCTGCTGCTCGCCCCGCAGGTGGGCTCGTTCTACCGGGATCTTACCGACCCGCTCACGGAGTCGGCGCTGGCCATGGTCCATCAGCGCTTTTCCACCAACACCTTCCCGTCGTGGAAGCTGGCCCACCCCTATCGGTTCATCGCCCACAACGGTGAGATCAATACGGTGCGGGGCAACGTCAACTGGATGAACGCGCGCCGGCGCACCCTGGAATCGGATCTGCTGGGCCCCGACCTCGACAAGATGTGGCCGCTGATCCCTCACGATCAGTCGGATACCGCGTCCCTGGACAACGCCGTGGAGCTGCTGGTGGCGGGGGGCTATCCCCTGGCCCACGCGATGATGATGCTGATCCCCGAGGCCTGGGCGGGCAACCCGCTGATGTCTCCGGAAAGAAGAGCGTTCTACGAATATCACGCCGCCCTGATGGAGCCATGGGACGGGCCGGCCGCCATCGCCTTCACCGACGGGCGTCAGATCGGCGCCACCCTTGACCGCAACGGCCTGCGCCCGGCCCGCTTCGTGATCACCGATCAGGACCATGTGATCCTGGCTTCGGAGGTTGGCGTCCTGGCGGTCCCTGAAGAGCGCATCGTCCGCAAATGGCGCCTGCGGCCGGGCAGAATGCTGCTCATCGACATGGAGGAAGGCCGCATCATCGAGGACGAGGAGATCAAGAACACGCTCGCCGCCGCCGAGCCCTACGCCGAATGGCTGGCCCGGACCCAGTTCAAGCTCGAGGATCTGCCCGAGCCGCCGCTGTGGCGGCCGGCCGACGCCCCGGACGCGGCCGACCTGCTCGATCGACAGCAGGCCTTCGGCTACACCCAGGAGGATCTCGCCTTCTTCCTGGAGCCCATGGGCGAAAGCGGCGAGGATCCGGTGGGATCCATGGGCACGGACACGCCGCTCGCCGTTCTGTCGGTGCGCCCCAGGCGTCTCTACGACTATTTCAAACAGAACTTCGCCCAGGTCACCAACCCGCCGATCGACCCCATCCGCGAGGCCCTGGTGATGAGCCTGGTTTCGATGATCGGCCCCAGGCCCAACCTGCTCGGCCGCCAGGCCGGAACCCACAAGCGGCTGGAGGTCGCCCAGCCGATCCTGACCAACGCCGACCTGGAGAAGATCCGCGCCATTTCCGACCTGCTCGACGGCGCCTTCCGCACCGCGACCCTGGACGCCACCTGGGCGGCGGCCGAGGGCGAGGCGGGCCTCGAGGCGGCGGTCGACCGGCTCTGCGCGGCGGCCACCGACGCCGTCCTGGCCGACATGAACATCCTCGTCCTGTCGGACCGCGGCGTTTGCGCCGACCGGATCCCCATTCCCGCCGCCCTGGCCACGGCGGCGGTCCACCATCGCCTGATCCGACAGGGCCTGCGCATGCAGACCGGCCTGGTCATCGAGACCGGCGAGGCCCGCGAGGTGCATCATTTCTGCGTTCTGGCCGGCTACGGGGCGGAAGGCGTGAACCCCTATCTCGCCTTCGAAACCCTCGAAGCCCTGCGAGTGGCGAACGCCTCGAAACTCAGCCCCGAGGCGGTGGCCGAAAACTACGTCAAGGCGGTGGGCAAGGGGATTTTGAAGGTGATGTCCAAGATGGGCATCTCCACCTACCAGTCCTATTGCGGGGCCCAGATCTTCGACGCCGTGGGGCTGTCGAGCGCCTTCGTCGAGCGTTATTTCACCGGCACGGCCAGCCCGATCGAAGGCGCGGGTCTTTCTCAAGTCGTCGCCGAGTGCGTCCAGCGCCATCGCGACGCCTGGGGCGACTCGCCCCTTTACCGGGCCATGCTGGACGTGGGCGGGGCCTACGCCTTTCGCCTGCGCGGCGAGGACCACGCCTGGACGCCGTCGGCCGTGGCCAGTCTGCAGCACGCGGTGCGGGGCAATTTGCCGGCCGAGTACCAGGCCTTCGCGGCGGAAATCAATGAACGGAGCGAACGGCTGCTCACCCTGCGCGGCCTGATGCGACTTTCGTGGGCGGAGACTCCCACACCCCTCGACGACGTCGAACCGGCCCGTGAGATCGTCAAGCGCTTCGCCACCGGGGCGATGAGCTTCGGTTCGATCAGCCGCGAGGCGCACACCACCCTGGCCATCGCCATGAACCGCATCGGCGGGCGCTCCAACACCGGCGAGGGGGGCGAGGAGGTCGACCGCTTCGCGCCCCTGCCGAACGGCGACTCCCTGCGCTCGGCGATCAAGCAGGTTGCGTCCGGCCGCTTCGGGGTGAGCGCCGAATACCTGGTCAACGCCGACGACATTCAGATCAAGATCGCCCAGGGGGCCAAGCCGGGCGAGGGCGGCCAGCTCCCCGGCCACAAGGTCGATGCGACCATCGCCAAGGTGCGCCACGCCACGCCGGGCGTCGGCCTGATCTCGCCGCCGCCGCACCACGACATCTATTCCATCGAGGATCT
>JBBROW010000071.1:0-4492 GCA_038228945.1 Caulobacterales bacterium | reverse complement strand
GCCCCGTGCGCCTGAAAAACCGTCTTCGCCAGGTCGAGCCCAATTGTGCTAACTTCACCCACGGACGCCTCCTTTGCAGTGGTGTTTTCAACACCTCCAATTTGGCACATCGATGCCGTCAGGGGGGCGTCCACCCCATCGTTGAACGTCACGCCTCGTCCATCGGGAACGTATCCCAGCCGAGCATAGAGCCGCTGGGCCGCCCCGTAGTTCGCATTGAGCCCAACACCGATCCCCAGCGCCTTGCGACCGTCGGCGCGAGCGCGGGCCTCAAACGCCCCCACCATGGCCGCCGCAATGCGTCGCCCACGGAAGCGTTCGGCGACCACCATGTCCTGCACTTCGGGGATGCCGATTGCAGCGAAGACCGGGTACTGAGCCACCCAGACCAACGAACCATACCCAACTATGCCGCCGTCCTCGGTCGCGACGAGGCAGACGCGAAGTCCGCGCAGATGCTGATCCCAATAGTCACGCCACTTGGCTTCACCGCCATGCCAAGCTTCACCACCATGGACTGCCGGAATGGCGCGTACGTCGTCTGGCTGGATATCTCGAATATCAGCCATGTGCGTCTTGCGAGGCTCTCTCCAACTGCGTCGACCTTATCGTCGCCTCAAGCGCCGACCGGAGAATAATATCAGATTCGAGTTCAAGTTTGGCTCTCCAGAGGGCAAGAAATCCTCTAAAGTTACTCCAAAGCCCTCTATACAGTAGAGCGGATATAATACGCGGATCATCGCCAGTCCCGACAATTGCAGTCGACTCAGCCCACAATGCCTCGCCAATCGCGCCAAGGTCGTCGGTAAAAGCTACTTCTTCATCTGTGATCCGCTTGAGATTCATCGCCGTCAATCAATGTCGATCTTGTGCTGCTTCGAGGGCGCGGAAACGACAAAACTAACTCCTCATCACCTGGATCGCAAAGGATTGGGTGCGATCTTCGGATTACCCGCCCCCTCACTTCCTTCCCGCCTTTCCGGATATTAACTGGCGCGGGAAGGGCGTTGTCGGCCTAATCCCGGCTCGCCCACGGCAGGGCGACGCTTTGGGGGGATTGGATGTTCGGGGGCAAGACAGCGCCGTTCAGGGACCAGGCGGGCCAGGTGCTCGCGGGGTCGGTGGCGGAAGCCGGGTTCTGGCGCATTGGCGGGCTGGACCAATGGGTGATGATCCGCGGCCGCAAGGTCGACAACCCGCTGCTGGTCATCCTGCACGGCGGTCCGGGGTCGTCGGAGACCGCCATGTTCCGGGCGTTCAACGCCGCCCTGGAGGACGCCTTCACCGTGGTCTACTGGGACCAGCGCGGGGCGGGACGGTCCTACAGCAAGACCATTCCGGCGGTGTCGATGACCATCGAGGGGTTCATCGCCGACCTCGACGAACTGATCGACAAACTGCTGGCCAGGTTCGAGCGCCGCAAGGTGGTGGTGCTGGGCCATTCCTGGGGCTCGGCCCTGGGCGCGCTCTATGTCAGCCGCTTCCCGGCCAAGGTCGCGGCCTATGTCGGCGTCGGGCAGGTGGCGGACATGGCGGCCAGCGAGGTCGCGTCCTATGACTTCGCCTTGGCCAAGGCCCGTGAGCGGGGCCATCGCAAAGCGGTGGCGGATCTGCTGGCTATCGGGCCGCCGCCGCACAGTATCAAGGCCATCATGACACAGCGGCGGTGGCTGGCGGCGATGGGCGGCGCGCTAGGCCCCAACCTGACCTTCCCCAAGCTGATCTGGCGCGCCATGAGCAGCCCGGAGGCGTCGCCCTGGGACCTGGTAAGCATGGTTCAGGGATCACGGTTTTCGCTGGCCCACCTGTGGGCCGAGCTGATGGAGGGCAACATCCAGCGCGATGTCCGCCACCTCGAGGTTCCAGTGTTCTTCCTGCTCGGGCGACTGGACATGCAGGTGGTCGCCTCGGTGGCCGAAGCCTATTTCGAGGTGCTGGAAGCGCCGTACAAGCAACTGATCTGGTTCGAGAATTCCGGGCACATGGCGCCGGCGGAAGAACCGGAACTGTTCAACCGGGTGATGGTGGAGACGGTGCGGCCGTTCGCGGTTTGAGGGGTGGGCTCCAGCTTGACGCGCACGCCGGTTCTTCGCTGGAGCCCCCATCCCCGGCTGCGCCGGTACTTCCCCCGGGGGGGGGGAAGAGAACGGGGAGCTGGCGTGTTTGTTCTCTTCCCCCTTTGAGGGAAGTACCCCGGAGGGGGGAAGGGGGCTCCAGCTTGGCGTGAAAGCTGGTGCTCCGCGGGAGCCCCTGTCGTCTCGGCGCCGGTAATTCCCCCAGAAGGGGAAGACAACGGGCGTTGGCTAGCCCGCCGCGACCTTGTTGGCCGGCGCTTTCTTGGCGGCGGCCTTCTTTTTCGCGGCGGGTTTCTTGGCCTTGACGACCTTGGTGACGGACAGGTCGGGGGCCTTCTTGGCCGTGGCGGCTTTGCGGGCCGGCTTCTTCTTGCCGCTGCCGGCGGTTTCCTCGCGGGCGGTGAGCAGGGCGACGGCTTCTTCGAGAGTCAGGGCGGCGGGGTCGGCGCCCTTGGGCACGTTGGCGTTGGTGCTCTCGTGCTTGATGTAGGGGCCGTAGCGGCCGGAGAGGACCTTCACAGGCTTGCCGGTGACCGGGTGATTGCCCAGTTCCTTGAGCGCCGCGGTCTCGGTGCGGCCGCGGCCGCCGCCGGCGCGCTTTTCGGCCAGGACGGTGACGGCGCGGTTCAGCCCGACCTCGAACACCTCCTCGGTGCTGGCCAGGTTGGCGTAGGTTCCGTTGTGCTGGACGTAGGGGCCGTAGCGGCCGATGCCGGCGACGATCATGCCGCCCTCGTCGGGATGGACGCCCACGTCACGGGGCAGGCGCAGCAGGCGCAGGGCCTTGTCCAGGTCGACGCCGGCGGGGGGCCAGTCCTTGGGCAGGCTGGCGCGCTTGGGCTTTTCGTCGGTTTCCTCGACATAGGGGCCGAAACGGCCGGCCTTGAGCCAGATGGTGTGGCCGGTGGCCGGGTCGACGCCCAGTTCTCGGTCGCCGGCGGCGGCGCCATCGCCGTTGTCGTCATTGGCCGCCAGGGGGCGGGTGTGACGGCATTCGGGATAGTTGGAGCAGCCGATGAAGGCGCCGAACTTGCCGGTCTTCAGGGATAGCTGGCCCGTGCCGCAGGTGGGGCAGAGGCGCGGGTCGGAGCCGTCTTCCTTGGCCGGGAAGATGTGCGGGCCGAGGGATTCGTTCAGCGCATCCAGCACCTGGGTCATGCGCAGTTCGCCGATCTCGCCCACGGCGGCGTGGAAGTCCTTCCAGAAGTCGCGCAGCAGGGCCTTCCAGTCGAGTTCGCCGGCAGAGACCAGGTCGAGGCGCTCTTCCAGGGCGGCGGTGAAGCCGTAGTCGACGTAGCGACGGAAGAACTGTTCCAGGAAGGCGGTGACCAGGCGGCCTTTGTCTTCCGGGATGAAGCGGTTCTTTTCCATCCGCACATAGGCGCGGTCGCGCAGCACGGTGAGGATCGAGGCGTAGGTGGAGGGGCGGCCGATGGAAAGCTCCTCCATCTTCTTGACCAGGGAGGCTTCGGAATAGCGCGGCGGCGGTTCGGTGAAGTGCTGGTCGGCGCGGGCCTCGATCACCCGGGCGTCGGCGCCCTCGTTGATGATCGGCAGGCGGCCGCCGTCCTCGTCGGACTCGTCGTCGCGGCCTTCCTCGTAGACCGCCAGGTAGCCGGGGAAGAGCACCACCTGGCCGGTGGCGCGCAGGCCGGTCTTGCCGTCGGCGCTTTCCAGATCGACGCTGGTCCGCTCGATGCGAGCGGACTCCATCTGCGAGGCGATCATCCGCTTCCAGATCAGTTCGTAGAGGCGGCCAAGGTCCGGTTCCAGGCGCAGGCGGCCGGGGTTGCGTTCCAGGCTGGTGGGGCGGATGGCCTCGTGGGCTTCCTGGGCGTTCTTGGCCTTGGTGGTGTATTTGCGGGCCGTCTCGGGGACGTATTCCTTGCCGTACAGGCCGGCGATGACCAGGCGGGTTTCGTCCAGGGCCTCGGGAGCGGACTGCACGCCATCGGTCCGCATGTAGGTGATCAGGCCGACGGTCTCGCCGCCGATGTCGATGCCCTCGTACAGCTTCTGAGCCGCTTGCATGGTGCGCTGGGCCGAGAAGCCCAGCTTGCGCGAGGCTTCCTGCTGCAGGGTGGAGGTGGTGAAGGGCGGCGGGGGCGAGCGGCGAGCGGGCTTCTTCTCCACCGCGGCGACCTTGAACGTGGCCGCCTGAACGGCGGCCTTGGCGGTGGCGGCGGAGCCTTCATTGCCCAGGTCGAACTTGGTCAGGCGCTTGCCGTCGTGCTTGACCAGGCGGGCCAGGAAGGGATCGGAGCCGGCGGTGACGTCGGCCTCCACGCTCCAGTATTCCTGGGTCTTGAAAGCCTCGATCTCCATCTCGCGGTCGACGATCAGGCGCAGGGACACCGACTGCACCCGGCCAGCCGAGCGGGAGCCAGGCAGCTTGCGCCCCAGCACCGGCGAGAGGG
>JBBROW010000070.1:0-4577 GCA_038228945.1 Caulobacterales bacterium | reverse complement strand
GGTGGCGCGGCGCCAGCGGCGACGTGACGGAGGGGGCGCAGGGTCGACGCTCGGGTCGCTAGGCCCGCGCTGTCTTGGCGTACAGCAGCTGGTCCCAGAACCGGTCCTTCCAGAAGCCGTAGTCGCGCAGCGTTCCCTCACAGGCGAAGCCGTGCCGTTCCAGCAGCCGGCAGGAGGGCTCGTTGCCGGGGGTGACGAAGGCCTCCAGCCGTTGCAGGCCCAGCCGGACCAGGCCCAGCTCCATCAGGGCCGGCATCACCTCGGCCATCACCCCACGGCCCTGCCAGGCGCGGCTGAGGTCATAGGCGATCTCGCCGCGGCAGCCGCGCTCCAGCACCAGGCTGTTGAAACCGCAGGTGCCCAGGAACTCCCCGGCCGCGCGGGTGCGGATCGAAAAGCGGGCGCCCCCGCCGTCCCGGCGCAGACCCTCCGCCCATTCGACGATGGCCTCGGCCTGCTCCACCCGCTCCAGGGGGTCGATGTCCATGAACGCCGTGACCCCCGGATCGGCCAGGTGAGTGAACAGGTCCGGCGCGTCCTCAAGGGTCATCGGCCGCATGATGAAGCGGGTCGTGTCGAAGCCGTTGAGCTCGGATCGCAGGGTCATGCGCTGGCCAGCCGCAACACGGCCATCAGCCGCGAGCGCGTGACGCCGTCGGCCACCCCGTCGAAACGGCTCTGCACCCAGTGGCGCTGAAAGGCCTGCACCACCGCCGCCGTGCGCGGGTCGAACAGCCCGGACGGCGCCAGATCAAAGCCCAGGCGCGAGAAGCCGGCCTGCAGGGCGAATACCCCCGGCCCTTCGTCTCCCAGCCCCAGGGCCGCGCCGGGGGCCGGCGCCGGCTCCGCCCACAGGCCGTGGCCAGCCTCCGCCAGGGCGGCCCAGGGGAACAGCTCCCCCGGGTCTTCCTTGCGGTCGGGGGCGACGTCAGAATGGCCGATGATCCGATCATCCGGGATCGACCACCGCTCGCGGATGTCGCCGATCAGCTCGATCAGCGCGGCGACCTGCGCCGGCGGGAACGGCCGATAGCCGAACTCGTGGCCAGGATTGACGATCTCAACGCCCACCGAGATCCCGTTGATGTCCCGATCACCCTGCCAGTAGGAGACGCCCGCGTGCCAGGCCCGTCGCTCCTCCGCCACCAGGCGGAACACGCGGCCGTCTTCCTCGACCATGTAGTGGGCCGAGACCTTGGCCTCCGCGTCGCACATCCGCGCCAGGGCCGCCTCGCCGGTGGCCATGCCGGTATAGTGCAGTACCAGCATGTCCGGCGGCGCGGTGCGCGTGTCAAAATTCGGCGACGGCGCCTCGATCAGGGCGGCGGTCACGGGGCGCGGCTCCGCATGGCCAGCAGCAGGGGCATGACATGGTTGGTCCGCAGGGCGATCACCAGCACCCCGCCCAGCGCGATCACCGAGCCAACGACCAGGCGCGCGTCGAAGCTGTCATGGGTGATCCATATGCCCATGGCGATGGTGCCGAGCGGCGTCATCAGGGTGAGGGGCTGCAGCAGATTGGCCTCGTAGCGCTGGATCAGGCCGTAATAGGCCGTGTGGCCGACCACGGAAACCAGCAGCCCGGTATAGAGCACCCCGGCCACGAAACCCCAGGGGCTCGCCTGCAGAACCTGCATCTGGCCGTGTTCGAACAGGATCGTGGCGGCGGCCATCGGCCAGAGCGAGGCAAACCCCACCCAGGCCTGGAACTGCAGCGGCCGCACCCCCTCCATGTGCTTGAGCATCACCGCCCCGAATGAACCGGCCAGGGCTGAGGCGGCCACCATCATCAGCCCGAACGACAGGCTGACCCCGCCAGGCTTCCACATCACGATCAGCACCCCGATAACGGTCAGGGCGATGCCCAATCCCCGGCGCCAGCGGATCCGCTCGCCCAGGAAGATCACTGACAGCAGGGTGGTCATGGGCGCGCCCAGCTGGGCGACGATGGCCGTCCCCGACGGGCTGGCGGTCTTCAGCCCGATGAACAACAGGCCGAACGAGCCGGCCCCCATCAACAGCCCCACCACCACCAGCCGCCAGACCTTGGCCGGGGCCGGGAACAGCCACGGCGCGGTCGCCAGGGTCACCACCGCGAACCGCGCCGCGGCCACGAACAGCGGCGGCGCCCCAAGCCCCGAGATCAGCAGCTTGCCGACCACATTGCTGGACGCCCAGACGATGCAGACGAACACCAGCAGGGCGAAATCGCGGAAAGACATGGCCGGGCTTTGGCCGATTGGGCTGGGACGCGCAAGGCTTGGGTGGCGGGCCGCCCCTTTCTCTTCACCCTTTGGGGGAAGTGGATCGGCGCTAGCGGCGCCGAGACGATGGGGGCCTCCACCGGAGAACCAGCGTTCGCGTCAAGCTGGAACCCCCATCCCCCGCTTCGCGGGTACTTCCCCCACCGCTCCGCTCGGGGGAAGAGAACACAGTGCGCCGACCCGTACCGTCGCCGCGTGAACTGCCGCGCCCCGTCCGGCCGTTGGGCCTGAACCTCAGCCTCCTTGCCGACGCGGCGTCTCGAACATGTGGCAGGAGGCGATGAAGCCTTTCATCACCCGGGGGTCCGGGGCGGCGAACACCCCGGCGGTCTGGCCTCCATAGGTGAGCTGGATCGTGGCCGTGCTCTCCAGGGCGTCCAGCAGGCCGGCCGGCGTGGCGCCGATGGCCTCCACGGTCTTGCCGTCCAGGGCGGGGCTGGCGACGGGCACAGCGAAGGCCCCGGCCGAGAGCAAGATGTCGATGGCCGGCGTCCCTGGCTTGGCCGTGAACCCATCCAGGCTGACGTAGACCCCGCTAGGGCTGCGGCAGGCCAGCAGGCCCACGGGAACGTCCGTGTCGCCGCCGGCCTTGAGCCAGCGCAGGCCGATGCCGCCGGCCACCTGGTCCGTGCCCTCGATCAGTTGCCAGCGCGCCGTCTGCGCCGTCTTGGGGACGGCAGCCTTGTTGGCGGCGGTCGCCGGTGACGTCGCCGCCAGCAAGGCCAGGACCAAGATCGTCAGGCCCAGCTTCATGCGTCAGGCGGCCTTGTCGAAGGACAGGCCCTCGTAGCGGCGTAGATGGTGGTCCACCGAGCCGAACTGGCCCTCGATCATGGTGGCGCGTTTGAAGTAATGGCCGATGGCCATCTCGTCGGTCATGCCCATGCCGCCATGCAGCTGGATGGCGTTCTGGCCGACGAACTTGCAGGCCCGACCGATCTGCACCTTGGCGGCGGAGACCGACTTGGCGCTGTCGGCGCCGCCCAGCTTGATGTGGGCCATGTAGGTCATGGATACGGCCTGCTCGACGTTGATGAACATGTCGACCATGCGGTGCTGCAGCACCTGGAACTGGGCGATGGGCTGGCCGAACTGCTTGCGCTGCTTGGTGTAGTCCAGCGTGCCCTCGTGCAGGCGGCGCAGCACGCCGCAGGCTTCGGCGCAGGTGGCCGCGATGGCCTCGTCAACGACGGTTTCCACCAGCGGCAGGCCGGCGCCCTCCTGGCCGATCAGGGCCTCGGCGCCCAGGGAGACGTTCTCGAAGGTGACCTCGGAGGCGCGCTGGCCGTCCACGGTGGGATAGTCGCGGGTGGTGACACCCTTGGCCGCCTTGTCCACCAGGAACACCGACACCCCGCCGGCGTCGCGTTGCGCCCCGCCGGTGCGGGCGGTGACGATCAGATGGCTGGCCCAAGGCGCGCCGATGACCACCGCCTTGGCGCCGTTCAACACCCAGCCGGCGCCATCCTTGCGCGCCGTGGTCTTCAGGTCGGCCAGGTTGTAGCGGCCTTGCGGCTCGGCATAGGCGAAGGCGATCGTGGCCTCGCCGCCGATGATCTTGCCGGTCAGCTCGTCCGCCCCGGCCGGCTTGCCGTGCTTCAGGAAGCCGCCGCCGATCACCACGGTGCCGAGGTAAGGCTCCACCACCAAGGCTTTGCCGAACTCTTCCATGATCACCATGTTTTCGGTGGGGCCGCCGCCCAGACCGCCCAGGTCCTCTGCGAACGCCGCGCCCAGGATGCCCAGATCCTCGGCGAAAGCCTTCCACACCTCCGGCCGCCACCCCGCCGCCGACTTCACCGCCGTGCGGCGCTTGTCGAAGTCGTAGTGGTCGCTCAGGTAGCTGGCGACCGTGTCGCGCAGCATCGTCTGTTCTTCGGTGAAGCTGAAGTCCATGGGTCGTTTTCCTAGTCTAGTCCCCCTCCCGTCGGCTGTGGCGAGGGGTTGGGGGTGGGGTGTCAGCGTTTGTGCTAGCCGGTCTCACGTCGGGGGAGTGAAGTCTTCCCTCACAAACCAAGCACCATCTTGGCAATGATGTTGCGTTGGATTTCGTTGGAGCCGCCGTAGATCGAGGTCTTGCGGGTGTTGAAGTACTCCCCCGCCACGCCGTCGGCGTATTCGGGGCCGACCGCGCCGCTGTTGTGCGGCAGGTCGCGCAGATACGGCGCGCCGTAGTGGCCCGCCGCTTCCAGCGCCAGGTCGGTGAGGCGCTGCTGGATCTCGGTGCCCTTGATCTTCAGGATCGAGGATTCCGGACCCGGTCCCTGCCCCGAGCTTTCGCCCGCCAGGGTGCGCAGTTCGGTGAACTCCAGC
>JBBROW010000069.1:0-5218 GCA_038228945.1 Caulobacterales bacterium | reverse complement strand
GGTTGCCCTTCAGGCAGATCCATCCCGATCCGGCGGCAAGCGCCATCAGGGCCTCGACGACGCCCTTGGAGTCCGGCCCCCGATCGACGTAGTCGCCCAGGCAGATCACCTGGTGGGGGCGGGCCCCGGCGTGAGCGGCGATGGCCGCCATGGCCTTTCGCAGCAGGTCCAGCCGCCCGGGGATGTCGCCGATGGCGTAGGTGAGGGAGGGTTTGGTCATGCGATGGGGTATTTGTAGCGGCCTTGCGCCCCCTCCGTCACGCGATGCGAGAAGAGCATCGCGCGCCACCTCCCCCGCTTCGCGAGGGAGGAAACAGGAAACGACGACGCCTGCTCCTTCCTCCCCTGCGCTTCTGCGCGGGGGAGGTGGCGCGGCGCCCGCTCGCGCCGTGACGGAGGGGGCGCACGGCGGCGGGTTGATCCCAGGGACCGCCTGGCGCCCGTGGGTTCTGCTGGCGGTGTTCAGCCTGGTCGGTTTCCTGATCAACGCCTCGACCTTCTATGGCCTGGGCGTCGTCCTGCCGAACATGGTGCGCGAGGAGGGCTGGAGCTGGGTCGAGGCGGGCTTCGGCTTCACCATCCTGGGGGCCGCGGTTGGGTCGTCGTCCTATTTCCCGGCCCTGCTGATCCGCCGCTTCGGCGTGCGCGTCACCCTGCTGCTGGGGACGGCGGTGATGATGGCGGGGTTCGCCTGCTGGAGCGCCGTCCACGGCCTGGCGCTCTACTTCCTGGGGGCGGCCCTCTGCGGGGTGGGCTATCAGATGATGGCCCTGATCCCCGGCACCTATGTGATCGCCGCCATCTTCCGCCGGCGCGGGCTGCCGTTCAGCATCTATTTCACCTGCGGCGCCCTGGGCGGGGTGGCCGGGCCGTGGATGGTGCTGGCGGTGATGCACGGCTTCCACGACGACTGGCGCCTCTTGTGGCGGATCCAGATGGCGGCGGCGGGGGCGACGGGCGTGATCTGCGCCGCCATCGCCGGGGGCCGGGCCTGGTTCGCGAAGGCCGCCGAGCACACCGACCAGCAGGTCGCCGCCGAGGTCGCCCGGCCGGCCGGCGCGCGCGTCTGGCGCACGGCCAGGGGCTGGAGCGTCCGCGAGGCCGTGCGAACCCCGCAGTTCTACGTCCTGCTGATGGCCTATTTCGGCCATCTGCTGGTGGGGGTCACGGTCTCCAGCCTGTCGGTGGCGCATCTGACGGAGCGGGGGATCGCCACCACCATCGCGGGCGCGATGCTCAGCCTGGAAGCCCTGGTCCAGACCGGGGGCCGCGCCGCCGGCGGCCTGCTCGGCGACCTCATCGACCCGCGCCATATCCTCGTCTTCGCCCTCGCGGCCCTATGCGTGGGATCGGCCGCGCTCAGCGTCGCCGACAGCTATCCGATGATGCTGCTCTACGCGGTCGGAAGCGGGCTCGGTTTCGGCCTGGCGTCCCTGGCCGTCACCATGCTGCTGCTCAACTACTACGGGCGCAAACACAATCTGGAGATCTTCTCCCTGACCTGCCTGGTGGGGACGGTCTCGGCGCTCGGCCCCACCCTGGGCGGCTTCCTGCGCGACCGCACGGGGAGCTTCGGAACCACCTTCCAGCTCTACGCCGGCGTGATCGCGGTGGTGTTCGTCGCCGCCACCCTGATGCGCCCGCCGAGGAAGCCTGGCGAAGCGCTCGGCCCCGGTATAAAGGCTTGAACTACGGGGTCGGTCCGGGCTCGGGCGCCGAGCCCGCGGCGCGGCGGTATTCGCGCGGCGACTGCCCATACTGATTGCGGAAGGCCCGGCTGAAGTGGGCCGATTCGTTGAAGCCCCAGCGGAAACAGATTTCCGAGATCGACAGCCGGGCGCACAGCGGGCTCGCCAGATCCATCCTCGATCGCTCCAGGCGCCGCGCCCGGACATAGTGGCCGAAGGTGTCCTTGGCCAAGGCGAACAGCTTCTGGATATAGCGCGGCGAGACGCCGTTCTTTTCCGCCAGCCGGCGCAGGGAGAGGTCCGGGTCGGACAGAAGGGTCTCGATGCTCTGGCAGATCCGGTGCAGATGCGGAGAGTGCGCGCCGACGCCCAGGGCCTCGCCATTGTTCACCTCGGCCAGGCTGGCGGCGAGGAATTCGGTCAGCGCCAGTTCGATGGGGCGAAGCTGGTCGACGGTCAGCTCCGGCAGGGCGCCGGCGGTCGCGCTCAGCAGGCCCGAGAAGACGCGGGCCACCCCGCCGGCGGCGTCCAGGAGCCCGATCTTCAAGCCCCGGACGGCCACCAGCCGATGATCCAGGGCCACGCGCGGGGCCCGCACGAACATCAGCCGGCAACGGGTCTCCAGGACCAGGGTCGCCGCCCGGCCGGTCGGGCCATAGGCGATATCCCCCACCGCCATCGCTTGGTCGACCCCCTCGCTGGCCAGGGCGGCCCGCCCCTCCAACAGCACCGCCAGCCAGACCGACGCCGGCTGATCGGTCCTAAGCCCGCTGATGGTTTGCGCCCCGGCGTCGATCAGGGCGAATTCCATGCCCAGCGGCGAGGTCAGGCAGGTCACCGAGGCGGTGGGCGGCTCGCTCTGGCAGAGCTCCCCCACCGGCAGGCCCAGGCGGTACATGGCGTCCCGCCACGCCGCCGCCCGCTCCGGGGGCTCGTAGGCAGCCGTGCTGAATCGCCATGCCTTCACGCAGCGGACCATACCGCCGTTTGGTCGCGAGGTCGTGGGCGGCGATTCTTGGGCCGGCGCGCGCGTTATCCGGCTGTCTTCCAAGCCTGCCAAGCCCGCCGGTAGCGCCGAACCAGCCAGCGGTTGAACTGGCCCTGCGCCCCTTCCTGCCAGGAATAGCGGCCGCGAACGGCGAACCGCGAATGAAGTCCCTGCTGGACCCGCTCGTCCACATGCATGTCCTGGGCGATGATCTTCTTCGCCGAGGTCATGATCATCTCCAGCCGATGCTCGAAGGCCGGATCGTCCATCGCCCCGGGCGCGACAAGCACGCCGGTGTCCTGCTCCATCGTCTCCACGCCCATGGGGCGCAGGATCAGATAGATGACCAGGTCGCTGGTCATCACCAGGGAGAGCGTCGGCGGAAGGTTGGCGAAGGTCATCCGCCCACGGTCCTCCGTATCGAGGCCGGGGAAGATCGGCAGCACGGCCCGCTGGGTCGGGTTGAAGCTGGCGTCGGGGTGGAGGGTGCCGTTGAAGCGCAGGAACCCGGCGTCGGCGGGATCGGCGTCCGGAAAGACCGCCCGCTCGCTGGGGACGAAGTCGTGCAGGGGTCCCCGGTGGAGCTTGCTGGCGTGATAGCCGTCGTTGTTGTTCTCGAACATCACCTTCCAGTTCCAGGCGAACCGCCCAGTCATCGCCGAGGGGCCTTGCGCGCCCGCCAGGCCATAGTGGGCCACCGCCTCGGTGATGGCGGCCAGGCGCGGCGCCAGAGGGGCCGCGGCGGTGTCGAAATTGATGAAGATGAAGCCCTGCCAGACCTCCACCCCGAAGGCCGCGAGCCGCACCGCCTTCTTGTCGAAGTCGCACGTGCGCTCCATGGCCGGAGCGTTCACCAACTCGCCGTCCAGCGAATAGACCCAGTGGTGATAGGGGCAGACGAATCCGCGCGTATTGCCCGCCCCCTCGGCCACCAGCATCGCGCGATGCTGGCAGACGGCCGACATGGCCTTGATCTGGCCGACGCGATTGCGCGCGACGATGATCGGTTCGCCGATGATCCGGGTCGTGAAGTAGTCGCCCGGACCCGCCAGCTGGGATTCCCGGCCGACGCACAGCCATTCATGGTTGAACAGCGCCTCCTGCTCGAAGGCGTAGAACCGCTCGTCGGTATAGCAGGCCGGCGGCAGGGTGCAGGCCGTCTCGACGCTGCCGTCTGAACTGTCGAGGCCGTCGAAAAAAGCGTCGTCGAGCAGGTCGCGGCCCATGCGGGCTAGGTCCTTGAGGTTGCGGCTCACAGAAACGATAGGGGCGGGCTCGGCCCGGGTCTTGCCCTCAGATGCACGAGGAACGGTCGCGTGTGTGCAAGAACCGGCCCCATGTCGCGGCCTAGGCTCAAGGCGCATCCCATCAGCGAGGTTTGCCATGCCGCTCGCCACCCTAGTCGTCGAAGAGCTGAAACCCGGCTTCGGGGCCGAGATCCTGGATCTCGACCTGACCCGGGCGTCGGCCTCCGACGTGAAGGGCGTCGTCGATGCGTTCCAGCGCCACGGCGCCATTCTGCTGCGCGATCAGACGATGACCCCGGACGGCCTGATGGCGTTCATCGCCGCCTTCGGCGAGGCGGAAGGCCATACCTTGAAGGCGTTCACCCTCCCCGGATATCCCAAGATCTACATCCTTTCCAATCGGACGGTCGACGGCGTCCCGATCGGCGCTCACAACGACGGGGTGGGGTGGCACACCGACTACAGCTACAAGGCCGAGCCGGTGATGTGCACCATGCTCTATGCGGTGGAGGTGCCCCCGGAAGGCTCCGACACCCTGCTGGCGGACGGCTGCGCGGCCTGGAACGCGCTGCCCGCGGAACGCCAGGCCCAACTTGCGGGCCTGAAGCTGCACCATAGCTACCAGCACTTCATGGCCACCCGCGAATACGGCGCCCTGGACCTGCCCGAGGAGATCCGGCGCGACAATCCCGACGTCATCCATCCCCTGATCCGCACCCACCCCGCCGATGGCCGAAAGGCTCTGTGGCCGTCTACCGGAACGGTCACCGAAGTGGTCGGCATGCCCAATCCGCAGGGGCTCGATCTGGTCGACGAGCTGGTGGCGTTCATGACCCAGGAGCAATTCGTCTATCGTCACAAGTGGAAGGTGGGTGACCTTCTGATGTGGGACAATCGATGCACCCTGCACACCGGCACCCTCTACGACGACACCCAATATTTCCGCACCATGCATCGCCTGTGGGTGGCCGGCGACCGGCCGTACTAGGGTTGCACTCCCGCGCCCCTCACCCCTCCAGGCTGAGCAGGCTGGCGTTGCCGCCGGCCGAGGTGGTGTCGACGGTCCAGGTGCGCTCGACGCAGAAGCGCGGCAGATAGTGCGGGCCGCCGGCCTTGGGGCCGGTGCCCGACAGGCCCTCGCCGCCGAAGGGTTGCACCCCCACCACCGCCCCGATCATCGAGCGGTTGACATAGAGGTTACCGACCTTGGCCCGCTCGCGCACCGCCCGCGCCGCCGCGCCGATGCGGCTGTGGACGCCCAAGGTCAGGCCGTAGCGCGACGCCATGACCTCGTC
>JBBROW010000068.1:0-7905 GCA_038228945.1 Caulobacterales bacterium | reverse complement strand
GTTCTTCGGCACGCCGCCGCCGACCATGAACAGGCCCGTCGTCGGGTTCGCCATCTTGCATTTGGTCAGCTCGTAGAAGTCCTTGCCGCTGTCGATGGCCACCTTCGGGCCGGCGCCGCGGGCGTGCAGGTGGGCCACCAGGCCGAAGCCGGCGGAGCTGTCGACGAAGGCCGGGCAGAAGATCGGCGCGCCTTCTTCATACGCCGTTTGGATCAGCGAGCCGGGCTTCTTGGCGTTGCCCGCCGCCAGCCACTTGCCCAGTTCGTGGATGAATTCGCGGCTGGAATAGGCGCGCGGCTCCAGGGCGTTGGCGATCTCATAGATGGTCGAGTCGCAGTTCTGCAGCTCTTCCTCGTCGATATAGGTGTCATAGATGCGGTCGATGTAGTTGGCGCGCAGGACGTTGTCGTCCACCGGCCCGGCCGCCTGGTAATGCTTGAAGCCCAGGGCCTCGAAGAAATCCATGTCGATGATCGAGGCGCCGGTGGCCACCACCACGTCGACCATGCCGAACTTCACCATGTCGCGGTAGACGTGCATGCAGCCGCCGGCCGAGGTCGAGCCGGCCAGGATCAGCCAGGGCGAGCAGGCGGCGTCGCCCACGGCCATGTCCAGGATGTCGGCGGCGCGGGCGGTGTCGCGGCTGGTGAAGCTCATCTTGCGCATGGCGTCGATCACCGGCCGCGCGTCATAGGCGGTGATGTCGACGTGCTCGACGACCTTGCTGAGCAGTTCCGCCTTGGTGTTGGGCGTGGGAGCGTTCATCGCGGGGGTTTCCCTTCGAGGTGAGCGCCCGTCGGAGTGAAAGACCTTGGCCGGACGGAGCGACGGCGCAAAATCTAGAGCCTTTCCGGTTCGAGTGGAATCACTTGAACCGCATAGAAAGGCTCTACCTTCTTACATTTAGAGCATGACGGGCGCTTGAACCGGTATCCACTTCAAGCTGTCATGCTCTAGGGCTAGTGCCCAAAGATGACAGGTTCTTACGTCCCTGATCGGTGGCCGGGTCTGTGTCCCCGGCGGCGGCTGGTGTCAATCGCGCTCATGCCGCCGCCTTGTGCCGATAGTGGTAGCGATAGAGCTCGGTGGCGAAACCCAGGCGCTCATACAGGGCGTTGCCCGCGTCATTGGCGGCCACCACCTGCAGGCAGGCGCCCACGGCCCCGGCCCGTTCCTGGCCCCAGGCCAGCAGGGCGCCGCAGGTCCGCTCCGCCAGCCGCTGGCCGCGCAGGGCCGGGTCGGTGACCACCATGTTCAGCACCAGCAGGCCGTCATTCACCGCCCCATAGGCCAGGGAGGCCAGCTGGCCGCCCGGTCCCCGCACCCCGGCGAAGGCGCCGGGCAGCACCGCCCCGGCCAGGATCCGTCGCCGGCCGGCCGCGTCGGCCGGGCTGTCGCCCTGCAGGCGGTCCTTGGCCTTCAGCCATTCGTCCGTGGGCGGACCTTCGCTCAGTTCCGCGTCCCAGGCGCCGGGCGAGGCCTCCAGCGGCCGCCAGATCACCCGCGTCTCGTCCTCCGTCGGTCCATAGCCTTCCGCGTCCAGGGCCGCTTCCACCCCCGCCTCGGCAAAGGGCGGCAGGCGGAAACAGGGCTCGATGCCATTGGCCAGGAACAGGGCGTCGCAGGCGCGGACCTTGTCGCGCAGGTCCCGGCGCAGGCCGGCGCGCACCGGATTGACCGAATTGGCCCGCTTGGTGTGGCCGCCGGCGAAGCGCAGAACCCAGCCGTCCAGCAGCAGTTGGCTGGGCGCCGGCCAGGCGTTCAGCGTGGCCTCCTCGGCCCGCATGATCAGGTGTTGCATGGTCTTGAAGCGTCTCGGTCGAATTGAAAAAAGCAGCGAGCTCCCGAAGCGCTGGGCTTCGGGAGCGGATCGAGCGCGGGCTCGACCGTGGGGCTACTTTCGTCGGCGCTTCTTGTTGCCGCCGCGCGCCTTGCTGAAGCGCACGATGTCGGCGGTGTCGGTCCGGGGAACCGGGATCGACCGCGGGGCCAGGCCGTACATCGAGGCCATCGGCGGGTCCTGCACCTCAACGGTCTCGATATCGCCGAAACCGTTGAACCGCGTCGCCATGGCCACGCCATAGGCGCCCAGCATGCCGATCTCCACGAAGTCGCCTTCGTCGATATCTTCCGGCAGCCAGAACGGGCCCGGCATCACGTCGATGGCGTCGCAGGTGGGGCCATAGAGCTTGAACGGGCGCAGCACGCCGCCAACCTCGCCGCCCGCTTCCCCGCCGGCCGCGATGGCCTTCACCGGAAAAGGCCACTTGGAATGGGCCGCGTCGAACAGGGCGCCATAGGCCCCGTCGTTCAGGTACAGGGCGTCGCCCTTCTTCAGCTCCACCTTGGTCAGCACCGACGTGCCTTCGGCCACCAGGGCGCGGCCAGGCTCGCACCACAGTTCCGTGGTCTCGTGCACCATCATCTCGGCGAAGCCGCGGTCGATGGCGGCGGTGTATTCCGCCAGGTCCGGCGGAACCATGCCCGGATAGATCGACGGGAAACCGCCGCCCACATCCACCACATCGGCGAACACCCCGGCCCGCACCAGGGCGCGGGACGCCTGCGACATGGCCGCCTGGAACGCCGAGGGGCGCAGGCATTGGCTGCCCACGTGGAACGACACCCCCATCAGGTCCTGCGTCGCGCGGCGGGCCGCCAGCAACAGGGCCGGCGCCTCATGGGCGCTGACCCCGAACTTGCCGGCCAGGGAGTATTGCGCCCCGGTGGCCTCGACGCTCAGCCGCACGATCAGGTTCAGGTCCTTGGCCTGGCCCGTCGCGTCGATGATCTTGGCCAGCTCTTCGTGGCTGTCGAGGGCGAAGGTCCGCACTCCGTGCTCGAAATAGGCCTCACCGATGGCGCGCCGGCTCTTCACCGGATGCATATAGGCCAGCCGGGCGTCGGGCGCATGCGCCCGCACCAGCTCGATCTCGGGGATCGAGGCTACATCGAACGAAACGACGCCATTGTCCGTCAGGGTCTCGATGACCCAGGGCGAAGGATTGGCCTTCACCGCGAAGTGGACGTCGCCTTTAAAGTTGTCTCTGAACCAGCGCGCCGCTAGGGCCACGGCGCCCGGTCGCACGAGTGCGACAGGACGTTCCGGAGACCGCTCGCGGACCAGGTCCAGGGGCGTATGGTACGTGTGCAATTCACGTAACCCCCTGCAGATTGTTAAACCCAGGCCGGCGTTAGCAGCGCTGATGGACATCGGGGTCCGCCGGAGCCGTGCGAGATAGGGAACTTGTCCACAGATGTAAAGCGGCAATTGCGCCCGCGACGGTTCGCGCGGCAGGCGAGGGGCGACGGCGACCCCTCGACCCTTGCCACCCGGTCGGCGGCCTCGCTAGACTCCCCGTCGGTCAGGGGCGGGCGCTGTCCTTGAAACCCGGGGGCGGACATGGCGGCGGGCGCGATCGACTGGCCGGTGAAGACCCGCGATATCCACGACGCCTATTTCGAATCCGACCGCTGGAACGACTTCATCTTTCGCGACGGCGACGTGGTGGTCGCCACCTATCCCAAGGTCGGCACCACCTGGATGCAGCAGATCGTCCTGCAGCTTATCCACCGGGGCGCGCCGGGGTTCGACGGCCCCTGGGTCTCGCCCTGGCTCGACATGCGCATCGTCCCGCGCCAGGGGGTGATGGACCTCTACGCCGCCCAGACCCAGCGGCGCTGCATCAAGACCCACCTGCCCCTGGACGCCCTCGTCTTCGACCCCCGCGCCCGCTACATCGTCGTCGGCCGTGACGCCCGTGACATGGTCTGGAGCGCCTATAACCACCAGGACGCCTACGACGACGAGATCCTGGCCCATTTCAACGGCCCCCCGGGCCGCCCAGGCGCCCTGGTCAGCCGGCCGGGCCGCGACATCCGCGACTACTACCTGCACTTCCTGGAGCACGACGAGCTGCCGGGCTTCGGCTTCGAGCCCTTCTGGCCGCACGTCCTGGGCTGGTGGAACGCCCGGCGCCTGCCCAATGTGCTGCTGGTCCACTACGACCTTCTGAAATCCGACCTGACCGGCCGGGTTCGCCGGATCGCCGCCTTCCTGGCCATCGACATCGACGAGGCCGCCTTTCCCGCCATCGTCGAGCACTGCGACTTCGGCTACATGCGCCAGACCGCCAGCGCCGGGCCGATCGGCGCGATGGCGCACAAGATGTTCCACCGCGGCGTCAACGGCCGCTGGCGCGACGTGCTCAGCCCCGCCGAGATCGCCCGCTGTGACTCCGTCGCGGCCGCCAACCTCACCCCCGATTGCGCCCACTGGCTCGCCACCGGCCAAGAGGCGGATTGAGCGGGCGCATCACGGCAGGCCCGACAAGTGGAGACACCCCGATGAACCAAGCCTCCTGCCACTGCGGCGCGATCCGTTTCGCGGTGGAGACCACGCCGCGCGATGTCAACGATTGCAACTGCTCGATCTGCCGCCGCTACGGCGCCCTCTGGGCCTATTACGCGCCGGCCCAGGTGCGGTTCGCGGCCGAGAACGGCGCCACCGACATCTACATGTGGGGCGACCGGGGCCTGGAGTTCCACCGCTGCCGCGCCTGCGGCTGCGTCACCCACTGGTCGCCCACCGACCGATCCTACCTTCGCATGGGCGTCAACGCCCGGCTGATGCCGCCCGAGGTGCTGGCGGCGATCCCGGTCCGCCACGGCGATGGGGCCTCGATGTAAGGCGCCGCCGCCGCCAACTCCCAACCCCCGCTGGACCCGCCCCCGCCCGGCGTGTCATGAAACCGTTGCGTCGCCCGGCCAGAACCCGGGGCGATCTGACCTGACCGTGCTTGGGGAACCCCGCCGCCGATGACGTCCGCCGCCGTCCTTTCCGTGCGGGATATTTCCAAGACCTATGGCGCCCGCCGCGCCCTCGATGGCGTGTCTCTGGATGTTGGCCGCGGCGAGATGATCGCCCTGATCGGGCCGTCGGGGTCTGGCAAGTCCACCCTGCTGCGCTCGATCACCGGCCTGGTCGCCATCGACGGCGGCGAGGGGGTCATCGACGCCTTCGAGACCCGCATCCAGGCCAGGGGCCGGGTCACCGCCCAGGTGCGTGAGGCGCGCATCCGCATGGGCTTCATCTTCCAGCAGTTCAACCTGGTCGGCCGCCTGAACCTCTACACCAATGTCGCCCTTGGCTCGCTGGGCCGGATCGGCTTCTGGCGCGGCATCTTCGGCCGCTGGCCGGCCGAGACGCGCCAGGCGGCCATGGCGGCCCTCACCCGCGTCGGCGTCGGCGAATACGCCGGCCAGCGCGCCAACACCCTTTCCGGCGGCCAGCAGCAGCGCGGCGCCATCGCCCGCGCCCTGGTGCAGAAGGCCAAGATCATCCTCGCCGACGAGCCAGTGGCCTCCCTGGACCCGGTCTCCGCCAGGCGGGTCATGGAAATCCTCCGTGAACTGAACAGGACCGATGGCCTCACCGTCATCGTCACCCTGCATCAGGTCGACTACGCCCTGCGCTACAGCGACCGGGTAGTGGCCCTGAAGGCCGGCAAGGTGGTCTTCGACGGCCCCCCCGCCGGTTTGGACAAAGACCGACTCATCGACATCTACGGCCCGGAATTCGAAGACGTCTTCTGGGAAGGAGCGCCGCAATGATCACCCGCCGCCGCCTCGCCGGCCTCGCCCTGATGGGCGCCCTGGCCGCCAGCGCCCTGAGCCTCGCCGCCTGCGGCAAGGCCGGCCCCGCTGGGGAAACCCGCCAGCCTAACGAGGTCCGCTTCTCGATCCTGTCCACCGAGTCGGCCACCAGCATGGGCGGCTACTGGAAGCCGATCCTGGCCGACATGGAAAAGCAGACCGGGCTGAAGGTGACGCCCTATTTCTCCAGCAACTACACCACTCTGGTCACGGCCATGCAGTTCAAGCAGACCGAGGTGGGCTGGTTCTCCAACCTGCCGGGGCTGGACGCCGTGCGCCGCGCCAATGGCGAGGTCTTCGCGCGCACCTATGACCCCTCCGGCACCGACGGCTACAAGTCGGTGATCATCGTCGGCGCCAAGAGCGGCATCACCCTGGACCGGGTGCTCAAGTGCGACAAGTCGCTGACCTTCGGCATCGGCGACGCACGCTCCACCTCCGGCACCCTGGCGCCGATCACCTATCTGTTCGCCCCCAAGGGCATCAAGCCGGAGACCTGTTTCAAGACGGTTCGCAGCGGCAGCCACCAGAACAACCTGTTCAGCGTCGCCAATGGCCAGCTGGATGTGGCCACCAACAACTCCACCGCCCTGCTGCTCAACGCCCAGCGCCATCAACCGGAATCGGGCGAGGTCAAGGTGATCTGGGAATCGCCGACCCTGCCGGAAGACCCGATCATCTACCGCCGCGACCTGGACCCGGCGATCAAGGAAAAGCTGCGCCAGTTCTTCCTGACCTACGGCCAGGGCAATACGCCGGAAGCCGCGCAGCAGCGCGCCAACATGGCCAGGCTCAACATCGGCGGCTTCAAGCCGGCGGACGAGACCCACCTGCTGCCGGTGCGCGAGATGGAGGCCACCCAGAACTGGCTGCTGGCCAGGGAAACCGGCGACCAGGCCAAGATCGACGCTGCCCGCAAGGCGCTGGACGCCATCACCGCCCAGCGCGTCGCCCTGGAAGCCCGCACCCGCACCCCGGCGGCGGCGCAATAGGCATGACGTCCGCCACGGACACCGCCGCGGCCCCGGCGCCGCCCCGCAAGCCGCTCAGCGCCCAGGTCTTTGATTGGGTGATCTGGGGGGGTGTCCTGGCGATCCTGGTGCTCAGCTTTCACTCCGCCCAGGTAGAGAAATTCGGCGCGCTCTTCGCCGGCTCCTCGAACATGCAGCGCTTCGGCTCGGAGTTCATCCGGCCCAACTTCAGCCAGATCGGCGACTACATCGCCAGCATGTGGCTGACCATCCAGATGGCCCTGTGGGGCACGGCCCTGGCCATCACCATCGCCATCCCCCTGGGTCTGGCCGGAGCCAAGAACGTCGCCCCGCCCTGGATCCAGTTCCCGGTCCGCCGCTTCCTTGACGGCCTGCGCGCGGTGCCGGACCTGGTGGTGGGCTCGATCTTCGTCGCCGCCGTCGGCCTTGGCCCCTTCGCCGGGGTCATGGCCATCGCCGTCAACACCGGCGGCGTCCTTGGCAAGCTCTTCGCCGAGGCGGTGGAGTCCATCGAGCGCGGCCCGGTGGAGGGCGTCCGCGCCACCGGCGCCACCCCCCTGCACGAGATCGTCTGGGCGGTGATCCCCCAGGTCGCGCCCCTGTGGACCTCCTATGCCCTGTACCGCTTCGAATCCAGCGCCCGCTCCGCCACGGTGCTGGGTCTGATCGGCGCCGGCGGCATCGGCCAGGCCATGTTCGATTCCATCAACAGCTATGCCTACGACCAGACCAGCGCGATCGTCATCGTCATCGCCGTGGCGGTCTCAGCCATCGACCTGCTGTCCCAGGTGATCCGGGGCCGGTTGCTGTAGGGCGAGCCCGTCACCCCCTCCTGATCCCCACCCCAAACGCACCCCCCACCGGCCCACCCCCCCCGTCATCCTCGGCCGTCAGTGCCGAGAACCCATGATCTCGTGGAATTGAACGGCACGTACCGATGGGCGAGCCGAGACCCGGCGTCCCCAAAGACTTTTTTGTCCACGAACCTCACGAACCACACGAACAAGAGGCGCGGAGCGCGCTCAACCAGTCACACGGCTCTCTCCGATGAAAACACTGTGTTCGTGTGGTTCGTGTGGTTCGTGGACAGACTCTTCCTACCGCCCTGCGCCGCTCCGCTACCGCTGCGCGACACCCCCCTGCGGCGCGTATGGGTCCTCGGCACTGACGGCCGAGGATGACGGTTTGGAGTGGATAGGGCGGTGGACTTATTCGCTTGTCGGAAGTGCGAATCCACGGTGTAGTTCCTGTTATGTTC
>JBBROW010000067.1:0-8481 GCA_038228945.1 Caulobacterales bacterium | reverse complement strand
CACACGAACCACACGAACACAGTGTTTTCATCGGAGAGAGCGGTGTGACTGTTTTGGCGCTTCGCGCCTCTTGTTCGTGTGGTTCGTGCGGTTCGTGGACAAAAAATCTTGGCTGACGCCGAGGCTCGGCTCGCCCTTCGGGACGAGCCGCTGTGGAGGTTGTCGCGCAGCGGCAGCGGAGAGGCGCAGGGCGGTAATCTCGGGACGCAACGCGTCGAGCGCACTGACCGCCCGCTGGGCTTGGCTGACTTCGTGCGAGACCTGGAGCGGCGCCTTGGCCGGATGCTGGCCAAGCAGAAACCGGGTCGCAAGACAGCGGCGGAGATGAATTATGTAGTGTTTCCGGATAACGGGTGAAAAACGCAGAAACGCCCCCGGCCGGGGGGCGGCCGAGGGCGTTGGGTCGCGCAGGAAAGGGGCTGGGATCCTGAGCGCCTTTGCTATGTACGGCCGGCCTGGGCCGGTGGATCAGTGGTCGGGAAACACCGACCTGTTTCAAGTCAGGCCGAGGCCGTGCGCGGGCCATCCGTTCTCAAGCGAAGCGCGCGGCGATCCCAAGAATTGGCCCGCAATCGGGATGCTAGGTCGCCAAGCCCGCGACCGTGGACGGCCTCGTGAAATTGGGGACACACACCCATTTTCGGGCCGTTGGTTTTCACTTGAGATCGGGCCGGGGCGAAATAGGTGTGTGTCCCCAATTTCGCGGCAATGCATGGGGATACCTAGTGCCGCGGATGAGCGGCCACCCCTACTGCGGATGCGGATTGCCTTGGTCGCCGCCGCCGCCGGTGGCCGAGCTGGCGGAGGAGGCGGCGGTGTCGGGCGCGGCGCTGGCCGCGGTGTCGGCGGCGGGTGTGCTGGCGGGGGTGGTCGCCGGCTTGCCGAAGTGGCAGCCGCCCAGGGCGGCGGCGGCGAGCAGGGCGAGGGCGGCGGCGCCCAGGCGGCGAGGTGGTGTCATGATGGTCTGGCCCCCGATGGCTGTTGCGGCGAAGCTGGACCGGCGGCCGGGGTAGGTCAAGCCAGGGCCTGGCCCGTGACGTGGGCGGGGGAGTGGCGGTTGGCGGCGGTTAGCGCCCAAGCCCCAGGCGGTCGATCAGGCGGGTGAAGCGGGGGTCGGCGCGCAGGGGGTCCATCAGGGGGTCGCTCTTCATCAGCAGGATGCCGGAGTCGCCGGATCGGTAGGCCTGGTCCAGGGCGGCCAGGGCGCGGTCTGGGTCGCGCCATTGGGCGAAGACCTGGGCCTGTTGATAGAGGGTGACGCTGTCAGGCTGGGCCTGCAGAGCCGCGAGGGCGGCCTGGGCGCCGGGGGTGTCGCCGAGGCGGCGCAGGACGATGGCCTGGCCGGTAAGGCGCAGCCAGGCCAGGGGCTCCAGGGCATATTCGCTGCGGGCGGCGGGCAGGGCGCCTTGCAGCAGCAGGGCGTCGCCGATGGCGGCGTGGGCGCCCTCAGCGCCTGGGCTGAGCTCCAGGGCGCGGCGCATGGCGGTGATCGCCTCGGCGAACTGCCGGGCGCTGACCAGGGCGTAGCCCAGGGAGCGGAAGACGCGGGGGTTGAGGGGGTCCAGGACCGCGGCGCGGCGCACGGCGGCCAGGCCCGGGGCGAAGTCGCCGATCTCGCAACTGAACTGGCCAAAGCGGGTGAGAATGTCGGCATTGCCGGGGCCGGTGGCCATGGCGCGGCCATAGGCCTGTTTGGCGGCGGCGAAATCCAGGGCGCCGCTCTCCAGCACCGCCGCCAGGGTGGCCTGGGCGTCGGCCAGGGCGGGGGCCAGGCTGACCGCCTGGCGGGCCGAGGCCAGGGCCTCGTCGTAGGTGGCGCGCAAGCGGTCTGGCGCGGTGAACTGATTGGCCAGGGTCAGCAGGGTGCGGGCGCGGGCGGCGTGGGCGGCGGCATAGCCGGCGTCGGCGGCGATGGCGGCGTCGAACAGGGCCAGGGCCTGGTGATAGTCCGCCTCCGCGCCGCCGGCGTCGAACAGGCGCTTGCCGCGCAGGTAGTCGTCATAGGCCTCGGCGCTGGCGGCGCCGCCCAGGGCGAAGGTGGCGATATCCGCGCCCAGCAGGTGGATCTTCAGGGCCGCGGCGACGGACTGGGCGATCTCGCTCTGAACGGCCAGGATATCCTTGATGTCGCGGTCGAAGGTCTGGGACCAGGCTTCGAAGCCGGTCCTGGCCTCGACCAGCTGGGTGGCGACACGGACCAGGGCGCCCTCGCGGCGGACGCTGCCGTCCAGGATGTGGGCGACGCCCAGCCTGGCGCCGATCTCGCGGCTGCCGGCCTTGCTGCCCTTGAACTTGAAGGCCGAGGTGCGGGCCACGACCTGCAGCGGCTTGAGGCGGGCCAGGGCGTTGATCAGCTCGTCCGACAGGCCGTCGGAGAAATAGTCCTGGGCGGCGTCGCCGCTGAGGTTGGCGAAGGGCAGGACGGCGATGCTGTGCGCCGGCGGGCCGCTCAGCTCGCGCTGGCGCAGCCACCAGGCGCCGGCCGCCAGGGCCGGACCCAGGGCGGCCGAGCCGATCAGCAGGCCGCGCCGGCGCAGGGGGCCGATGGCGGTGAGGGGCGGCGGGGCGGCTGCGGGGGTGGGGCGGGGTCCCGGCGCCGGGGTCTCGAGGGCCGCCAGCAGCTGTTGCATCGGCGGCGAGCCGGGGGCGCCGTCCCAGCCGGCGAACCTGACCACCTGGTACTGGCGAAAGCCGAGGGGCGGCTCGGCGTCGTCCAGCTGCAGCGGGACCAGGCGGCTGTGGTCGCGGCCATGGGCGGCCTCGTCGCGCACCCAGTCGGATTCGGTGGAGGCGCGGGACCAGGCGACGATGACGACGTCGCAATCCTTCAGGGCTTGTTCGATGATGCGGGCGTAGGCGGCGCCGCCGGAGATGTCGCGGTCCCACCACACCGAATAGCCCCGCGCGGCCAGGGCGGAGACCAGCCGCTCCACGCGCGGCCGGTCGGCGCTGGCGTAGCTCATGAAGACGCGCCGGCCCGACCTCGATTCCGACTCGCCGCCCTGTTCCATCAGCGCCGGACCCCCGTAGTGAATGGGCCTTAGCACGGCAGATGAAACCCGGCGGAGGAGAAACCGTCGAAGGTCACTTCGTTCCAAGGCGGGCGCGGGCGCGGCGTGGAGCTCGCGGGCGTTGGACAACCGACGGGGACGGCGCCTAGTGTTCGCCCATGGCAGGGTCGATGCGGCGTGTGCTGGGTAGTGTTTTCGGCGGCGTCCTGGTGGCGTCGCTGCTAACCGGCGCGGCGTGGAGCCAGACAGCGCCGGGTCCAGCCGCGGCGACGCTGGTGGACGCGCCGCTGTCGCCGGAACAGGCCGCCCGGCACGCCGAGACCCTGAAGGCGGCCGCCGGCGCCCTGGCCGCCCTGGACGAGCTGCGCCACGTGGGCCAAGCCGGTGTTTCCAAGGCCTTTGGCGCCAAGGTGGTGAGTTATTGGTCGGCTCGCGAAGGGGTGATGAGCGCCGCCGGGCAAGAGGCGAGGCTGGACCCCGAGGTGCTCAAGCTGGGGGCCGCCTATAGCGCTGCCTATGCCCGGGTGCGGGGCCTGACGGCGGCGCCGGACACCGCCGAGCTGACCCTGGCGCAGGCGCGGGACCGCCAGCTGGACGCGGGCATCGCCCTGAACAACGGCACGCAGGCCGCCACGGCGCGGCTGTTCTCCCATCTGGAGGTGGAGGGGTTCCGGCTGCCGCCGGTGGAAAGCCCGGAACTGTGGGCCAAGGGACAGACGCAATACATCTCGTTCCTGCCCAGCGTGGTCGCGATCCATGGCCCGGAGTTCAGCCTCTATCCCAATGCGCCGTGGCAGGTGGAGCTGCAGTGGGCCGATGCGGACACGCACGCCCCGCCCTACGCGGTCACCGAGCTGCACGCGTGCGGCGGCGCCCTGGTGGCGGCCGACTGGGTGGTGACCGCCGCCCACTGCGTCTGGGACCGGGAAGCCAACAAGCCCTACGACCTGTTCCGCCTGAGGGTGCGGGCCGGATCGACCGACCTCTCCGGCGCCGGCATGCGGAAGTTCCCTATTGATGCGGTGCGCCTGCCGGGCGGGAGGCGGGCCTATGCGCCATCCACCGCCGTCTCGCCGGCGCAGAACGATATCGCCCTGGTGCACATCGCCGGGCGCGCGCCGATGAGCCAGGCGGCCGGTGTCGCCCCGATCGCCGTGGCGCCGCGCGACGCGGCCCCGGCCGCCCGGCAGGTTGTCATGACCGTCTCCGGCTGGGGAGCGACGGTGAGGGAAACCCTGGAGCAGCAGAACGATCGGCTGGTGCACAATGGGCGGTTGCTGATGAGCCCGACGCTGCGGGTGGCCCCGCAGCAGCCGATCAGCAACGCCGATTGCGCCAGACAGATCCACGACCGGATCCAGTCCGCCCCCGGGGCCGACCCGAAGGCCCCGATCGCGCCGCTGCCCGCCACGGCGATGTGCGCCGGCTCCGATATCTGGAACACCTGCCTGGGGGACAGCGGCGGACCCCTGGTGGCGCACGGCCTGGCCCTGGGCCGCCGCCGGCGCGTCCAGGCGGTGGAGGGTGACTCCGAGCCAGTGGCCCTGGTGGGGATCGTCTCCTGGGGCGTCGGCTGCCAGGACTTCACCGTCTTCACCCGGGTGTCGGACTTCGACGACTGGATCGCCAGCACCGTGCGGACGCGAGAGGCGCCTAGCCGCCGAGCCGCCAGCCGGCTTCGGCGTTGAAGCTCTCGAAAAAGTCGGTGTCGTAGGCGCGCTCGGGAGCGGCGCGGACCCTGGCGTCGAGCATCTGGGCGTCGTCGCCCACCAGGATGCGCCAGGTTTCCGCCTTTACACCGTCCAAGATGATGGTCGCCGCCTGGGCGGCGGAAGTGGGGGCGTCATCGTGGAAGCGGCGCGCGCGCTCGGCGGACAGGGCCTGGATCTGGGCGTCGCTCATGGCGTCGGCGTCCATGCCGAAGGACTTCATCATGGCGCGCGAGCGGGTCAGTTCCTCGCCCGACAGGGTGTCGCTGTCGGAACCCACCAGCACCTTGCGGGAGTTGGCGACGATGTCGGTGCCGATGTGGCCGGGCATGACCACCGAGCACTTCAGGTGCGGAGCGTTGACCTTCAGGTCGTTGACCAAGGCCTCGGTGAAGCCCTTCACCGCGAACTTGGCGGCGCTGTAAGCGGTGTGGGGCACGTTGGGGCCGAGGGAGGCCCAGAAGCCGTTGACGCTGGAGGTGTTGACGATGTGGCCCTCGGTGGCCTTGAGCAGCATCGGCATGAAGGCGCGCACGCCGTAATAGACCCCGTACCAGCAGACATTGAAGGTCCGCTCCCAGTCGCCGCGGCTGGAATTGATCATGCTGCCGCCGCCGCCGATGCCGGCGTTGTTGAACAGCAGGTGGATGTGGTCGGTTTCCTGTTGCTGGGCGACCTCGTCCCGGAAGGCGTTCATCTGGTTTTCGATGGAGACGTCGGCGAGGTGGGTGGTGATGCGCACCCCCTGGCGGGCGTCCTTTTCGCAGAGGGACTTGGTTTCGGCCATGTTGGCAGCGGAGACATCGCACATGGCGACGCTGGCGCCCTCGGCCACCAACTGGCGGGCCAGTTCGCGGCCCATGCCCGTGCCGCCGCCGGTGATGACAGCGATCTTGCCGGCGAAATCCTTCATCTGCGTCTTCCCTGTGTTGGTTCTGGCGACCGTGGCGGGATGGTCCGGCAATTTCCCTGGGGAAGGCAAGCGCCAAGGGGCCTGGCGGGGCGTCACGCTCGCTGGACGGCGGGGGGCCGGGGCGCCTATAAGCGGGCAGGGTTTTTCCGGGATTCTGAAAACGCTGTGCTGAGAGCCATCTTCACCTGGTGGAACGGCGCCACGATCGGCGCGAGTTTCCAGATCAAGCGCAGCAGCGCCTTCGTCGGCGAGGACGATTTCGGCAACCGCTACTACGAGGCGCGGACCGACAAGGGCAGCTACGACAAGGGCCGTCGTCGGCGCTATGTGATCTACAAGGGCTATCCCGACGCTTCGAAAGTGCCGGCCGAATGGCACGGCTGGCTGCACTACACCTTCGACGACCTGCCCTCGACGACGCCACTGAAGCGGCGGTCCTGGGAGAAGGATCACCAGCCGAACCTGACCGGCACGATCTGGGCCTGGCGGCCCAAGGGCGCCATCGCCCGCGGCGGCGAACGGGCCAAGGCCACCGGGGACTACCAGCCGTGGACCCCGGAGTAGACGCCGCCTCGCGCCGCCTCCGGTTTGCCCGAGGGCTGGTCGCGGCGGTCGTGCTGGGCGCCGCGCTGACGGCGGCGACGGGGCTGGTTCAGGCCCAGCCGGCGAACCCGGACAGCGCTCCCACCGATGCCGTCCCGACAGCACCAGAGGCCGAACCGGCGGCGCCGGTAGCATCGCCCGACGCCTCGCCTGGATTGCGGCCGGCCACGGACGCCTCTCCCGATTCCGCCGACAGTCCCGCCAAGCCGGCCAGGTCCGCCGCGGCGACCCCCGCCGCGCCGGAAAAGCTACCCGAGGCGCCCAAGCCCCTGCGCAGCCCCGCCGCCATCCTGCAGGCCCTGGACAAGGTCACCGCCGAGACGATCCGCTTCGAGGCGCCGATCGGAAGGCGCATCCGCTACAAGAACCTGATCTTCACGGTGAAAGCCTGCGAGACCACCGGCGTCGATGACCCGCAGCCGCAGGCGGCCGCCTATCTGGTGGTGGAAAGCCAGCCGCGACCGGTGACCGGCCACGAGCCGCCGCCCGCCAAGCAGGTCTACAAGGGCTGGATGTTCTCGACCTCGCCGGGGCTGCACCCCTTTGAGCACCCGGTCTACGACGCCTGGCTGATCGCCTGCAGCGCCTCGGTCCCGCCGGCGTAGGGATTGAGCCGCAGGAAGTCGGCGTGGTCGGCGATGGCGGCCGTCAGCTGGCGGGCGTATTCGGCGCGCGAAATCTCCGTGGCCCCGAACCCGGCCAGGTGATCGGTGATGAACTGGGCGTCCAGCAGGCGGTAGCCGCCGGCCCGCAGCCGCGCCACCAGGTGCACCAGGGCCACCTTGCTGGCGTCGCGCTCCAGGCTGAACATGCTTTCGCCGAAAAAGGCGCCGCCCAGGGAAATGCCGTAGAGGCCGCCGATCAGGCGCCCGCCCTGCCAGGTTTCGACGCTGTGCGCTTGGCCGCGGTCGAACAGTTCAAGGCACAGGGTCTGGATCGGGCCGTTGATCCAGGTCTCCATCCGACCGGGGCGCGCGGCGGCGCAGTGGTCGATGACCTGGGTGAAGGCGGTGTCGACACGCACCTGGAACTGATCGCCGCGCACGGTGCGGGCCAGGCGGCGCGGGCAGTGGAAGGCGTGCAGCGGTATGACGCCCCGACGGGCGGGATCGACCAGGAACACGCGCTCGTCATGGCGCGCATCAGCCATGGGAAAGACGCCGCGACGGTAGCAGGCGATCAAGTCGTCGGCCGAAAATCCGTCCAAGAAGCCCCCACGCCGCGCGGCCCGGGTCCTATCCCTGCGCCGCTATCCAGTGTTCTAGCCAGTGGATGTTGTAACGCCCATCCAGGATATCGGGATCCATAAGAAGATCCTGGAACAGGGGAATCGTCGTTTCTATCCCCCCGACAACCATTTCCGCCAGGCAACGCTTCAGTCGGGCGATACATTCCACCCGATCTCGACCGTGCACAATTAACTTGCCCACAAGGCTGTCATAGTCGGGCGGGATCGCATAGCTGGCATAAAGGGCGCTGTCGAGCCTGACGCCAAGTCCGCCCGGGGCATGGAAATCGGTGACCACGCCCGGCGATGGGGTGAAGGTTCGCGGGTTCTCGGCGTTGATCCGGCATTCGATGGCGTGGCCCTCGAAGACCACATCCTCCTGGCGGAACGACAGGGGCAGGCCGGCAGCGATGCGGATCTGTTCGCGCACCAGGTCGATGCCGGTGATGGCCTCGGTGACCGGGTGCTCCACCTGCAGGCGGGTGTTCATCTCGATGAAGAAGAACTCGTCGTTCTCGTACAGGAACTCGATGGTGCCGACGCCGAGGTAGCCGATGGCCTTGATGGCGTCGACCACGACCTTGCCGATGCGGGCGCGGGTGGCGGCGTCGATGGCCGGGGAGGGGGCTTCCTCCATCACCTTCTGGTGGCGCCGCTGCAGGGAGCAGTCGCGTTCACCCAGGTGGCAGACATTGCCGAAGGCGTCGGCGATGACCTGAAGCTCGATGTGGCGGGGCGTGGAGAGGTAACGCTCCATGTAGACGGCGTCGTCGCCGAACGCCGCGCGGGCCTCGGCGCGGGCGGTGGAGACCGCCTCATAGAGATCGTCCTCGGTCTGGGCCACCTTCATGCCCCGGCCGCCGCCGCCGGCCGCGGCCTTGATCAGCACCGGGAAGCCGATCCGTTCCGCCTCCGCCAGCAGCCGCGCCAGGTCGGGCGTGCCGCGCGCCGCGCTGTAATAGCCCGGCACCGTCGGCACGCCCGCCGCTTCCATGATCTGCTTGGCGGCGATCTTGT
>JBBROW010000066.1:0-8645 GCA_038228945.1 Caulobacterales bacterium | reverse complement strand
CTCGACAGGTCGTAGCGTTCCTGGTCGAAGAACAGCGAGCGGAACATGGCCTCGGCGGCTTCCACCGTCGGCGGCTCACCCGGACGCATGACGCGGTAGACGTCGAACAGGGCGTCCTCGCGAGTGACGTTCTTATCGACGCGCAGGGTGTTGCGCATGTAGGCGCCAACCGTGACGTGGTCGATGTCGAGCACGTCGATGGTGGTGAAGCCCTTCTCTTCCAGGCCAGTAATGGCGGCCGCGTCGAGTTCGTCGCCGGCTTCGGCGTAGATCTCGCCGGTCTCGGGGTTTACTTCGTCGCGGGCCAGGTAACGGCCGACCAGGGCGTCGGGAGACAGCAACAGGGTCTTCAGGCCATTGTCGGCCAGACGCTTGGCTTGGCGGGCGGAAATCTTGGTGCCAGCCGGGGCCACTTCTTCGCCGGTGTCACCGTCGATGAGGGGGAATTCCGGCTTCACGCCGCGCCAGCGCTCGGGCTTGTAGGGGGTGGCCCAGCCGCCGGCGGCGCCGACGCCGTCGCGCTTCACGAAGGGCACGACGTCATAGAAGGTGGTGAGGATCTCTTCCCCGTCCATGCCGAGGGCATAGAGGAAGGTGGTCGCCGGCAGCTTGCGGCGACGGTCGATGCGCACGAACACGATGTCCTTGGCGTCGAACTCGAAGTCCAGCCAGGAACCGCGGTAGGGAATGATGCGGGCGGCGAACAGCAGCTTGCCCGAAGAGTGCGTCTTGCCCTTGTCGTGGTCGAAGAACACGCCGGGCGAACGGTGCATCTGCGAGACGATGACGCGCTCGGTGCCGTTAACGATGAAGGTGCCCTTGTCGGTCATGAGCGGGATATCGCCCATGTAGACGTCCTGCTCCTTGATGTCCTTGACGGAGCGGGCTTGGGTTTCTTCGTCGGTTTCGAACACGATCAGGCGCAGCTTGACCTTCAGCGGCGCGGCGAAGGTCATGTCACGCTGAATGCATTCTTCAACGTCGTACTTCGGCTCCTCAAACTCGTAGGAGACGTATTCGAGCGTGGCGCGCTCGTTAAAGTCCTTGATCGGGAACACCGACTTGAAGACGGCTTCGATGCCCTCGTCCCGACGCTGGCCGGGGCGCACTTCGCGCTGGAGGAACTGCTCGTAAGAGGATCGTTGAACCTCGATGAGGTTCGGCATCTGCACAGCTTCGGGGATGCGGCCGAAAGACATCCGGATCCGCTTCTTACCGGTGAACGATTGCGCCATCGTGGCTCCCTTGGGTGCGCGAGGACGGACCTCGCGCGTGAATATGGTCCGATGCGTCCACCCTCGGCTCGGACGGGGGGCCTCGAGAGAGGCCGCATGCCGTCCGCCGGACGCCGGAATTCCCCGGTCGGACTGGGAGGTCCGAACAGGCGCCCCTTCGCGCTGGTCAGAGGGCGGCAGACCGCGCCTCGGGGCGTATGTGCCACGCGTCCTGATAGCAGGCGCGCGCGAGCGACTCATGTCTCTGGCTTTGAGAGAAAGGCGTATCTAGTCCGTCGCGGCGGATATGGGAAGGCCCCTCCGCGCGAATTTCGCCTCGGAGGGCAGGAAAGATCAATTTGCACGGCGTGGCAAGGGCCGGCGGCGTCCAGGTTGTGGGTGAATCGCCGGATTGCTCGCCTTGCGCCCGCGGCAAGGCAAGAACGCAAAAGGCCCGGGTGTTTCCACCCGGGCCTCGCAGCGTCGTCGTTAGACGGACGCAACGTCACAAGAGGCTTGGCAGCCTACTTGATGGTGACGCTGGCGCCGGCTTCTTCGAGCTTCTTCTTCACTTCTTCCGCTTCCTGCTTGGAAACGTTTTCCTTCACGTTCTGAGGAGCGCCTTCGACCAGGTCCTTGGCTTCCTTCAGGCCGAGGTCCGGACGGACCGAACGGACTTCCTTGATCACGTTGATCTTCTTGTCGCCACCGGCGGTCAGAACAACGGTGAATTCGGTCTGTTCTTCAACTTCGGCGACCGGAGCGGCGCCGACGGGGCCGGCGGCCATCATCGCCATCGGAGCGGCGGCGGAGACGCCCCACTTTTCTTCCAGCAGCTTGGACAGGTCGGCGGCTTCCAGAACCGTCAGGGCGGAGAGTTCTTCAACGAGCTTTTCGAGCTTCGACATGGTGGTGATTTCCTTTGGGAAGGTTGGATGGTGTTGAGGAGATGACGGAACCTAGGCGGCGTCCTTGGTGGCGTAGGCGTTGAACACCCGCGCCAACTGGCCGGCCGGAGCCTGGAGCACGCCAGCGACCTTGGTGGCCGGGGCTTGCAGCAGTCCGATGATCGAGGCGCGAAGCTGATCGAGCGACGGCAGCTTTGCCAGCGCCTCGATACCCTTCACGTCCAGAACTTGTTCGCCCATCAGCCCGCCAATGACCGTGAATTTCTCATTGTCCTTGGCGTACTGGGTGGCGACCTTGGCGGCCGAAACCGGATCGGGAGCGTAGGCGATCGCCACCGGACCCTTGAACAGGGTGTAGGTGTCGCTGCCGACGTCCACGGCGAGGGCCTTTTGGGCCAGCCGGTTCTTCACCACCTTCAAGCCGGCGCCTTCCTTGCGGAGGCGAAGGCGAAGGTCAGTCATTTCCGCAACTGTGAGACCCATGTAATGGGTCACGACGACGGCGCCGGCGTCAGCGAAAACGCCCTTCAGCGTCTCGATCGACACCGCTTTTTCAGCGCGGTCCATTGCGGTCTCCGTTCTCTTGCACGTCCGTCGGACCATCCGGCGAACGAAAGAAAGCCCTCCGACACGGGGGATCGCTCCCGCGCGCCGCAAGGCTGGTAGACCCGTCCCAAGGAATTGCAGGCGACCGTCCGCACGAGGCGGGCCAGGCGGCCTTCGCTTCCCCGTCTCCCAGCAGTGAGGAAGGGCTCTTCCTCGCTTATGACCCAGGTGACCCCTGGATCCCGCAGTTCTCGGACAGGATCGACGGGGGCGAACCCACGTCGGAGGCGGGCTCATACACGGGATGGGGGGGCAATTCAAGTTGGGGGATGATTTCGCCCTCCCCCGCCCTTCTCGCCCGGGCGAGTTCAAGCATTCAGGTAGATCGGGTTGCCGATCACCAGTGTCTTCGCCCCATCGGAGGAACGGACATCGGCGCGGAGCCAGTGGCGGGCGCCGTCACCTGGCAGGGTGAAGGTCATGATGGCGTCATCACCCTCTACGATCGCCTCGGCCAGGGCGACGCCGCGGCGGCCGTCCATGACAATATCCACTTGGGCGCCAGCCAGGTTTTGAACCTTCAAGGTAAAGGCAATCCGCGACCCGGCTGGGGCCGCCAGGGCATCGCCCATTATCGCCGAGGCTTCACCGCATTGGGCGGTCAGGGCGAGCCCCCTGCACCGCACGCCTTCGACGTCCACGAACACCCGACCCGCGCGGATGGCGTCTAGGATGGCGCGTTCGGAGAGGTTTTCGGCCCAGACTACGGTGGTGGGCGAACCCACGGCGGGGGGCGAGGCGATATCGAGGTCGGGCTTGTGGTTGTCGCTGCCGCCGATGGCGGTGATGCGATGGCCCTCGTTCAGCCGCGCCTCCCAGAACGGCACGCCGGAAAAGACGCCGTCGGCGCCGCCGCCCTGGGCCTGCATGGCGCCGCCGTTGACCACCTCCACGGCGTCGACGCGGGCGAAGTCCGTCCCTGGGGCGGTCCAGCCGCAGCCCATGCAGTACTCATTGGAGGGCAAGGCCGGGTGGTTGATGGAGAACAGGCCGTGCTGGCGGGCCACGGCATCCTGCAGGTGGGCGAGCGTGGGCAGGTGGGGGCTGGTCAGGCGGAACTCGACAAAGCCGACGGCGCCCAGCACGCCGGCATGGCCGTTGAAGGTGGTCACCTCGACGCCGGGGATCAGCAGCAGCTTGTCGAAATGCGGTTGCAGCTCGCGCAGGCTGTGGTGGTGTGAGACCGCGTTGTGATCGGTCACCGCGATGAAGTCGCACCCCCGGGCGGCGGCGGCTTCCACCGTGCGGTACACGGGGCCGGGCACGCGCTTGGCGCCGCTCTGGGCGGCCACCGTGCCGTCGCTGTGGCAGGTGTGCATGTGCAGGTCGCCGCGGTACCAGCGCGGGCCGACCTCCAGCGGGGTGTCGGAGAAGGCGGAGACCGCCGTCGCCTCGCCGCGGCCAAAGCGGATTGTGGCGGTGTAGGCGCTGACCACGCCCGGCCGGATGTTGGGCACGCCCAGGATCAGGGTCCAGCGGCCGGGGATGATCGGGCCCGGCAGGTAGGACGGGGTGGCGTCGATGGTCGACAGGGTGAAGGTCATCTTGTCGCCGCCGCTCCAGCCGCGGAAACGGTCAGGATCGAACAGGCCCAGGTCGATGGTGGTGCGCTGCTCGCGGGTGTCGAAGTCGAACGCCACGGTCAGGCGGTCGACGCCGGGCGGGACCTCGAACGCCAGCTCCCTATAGGTCTCGTGGTCGGCGCGGGTGAGGATGCCGGTGAGCACGACAGGCGCGTGGGTCGCCGGGGCGTCGATGGCGGCCGTGGTTGTCATGGCGGGGCTCTCCAGGTCGCGGGCCGACGCACTATGCCCGCAGCCCGTGTCAGAGGCCATCGGCGGCGGCGTGCCTGGCCTCCTTATGCAGGCGGCGTTCCTCGCGGCAGTCGTTGAACTGAGCCAGCGGGTTGATCAGCAGCCCTTGAGAAGCAACTGGATCATCAGGGTCTCCTCGTCGTTGGAAGTGACGCAGGTTGGCGCCATGGGGCACGCCGTCCTCGCCCCCTGGAGCAAAGAAAAAGCCCCGGAGGCGGACCTCCAGGGCTTGGTCTTGTCGCCTTGAAGAAAGGCTAGGCGGTGATGCTGGTCGCGTCGATCTTGAAGCCGGGGCCCATGGTCGACGAGAGGCTGATGCGCTTCACGTAGACACCCTTGGCGCCAGACGGCTTGGCCTTGTTCAGGGCGTCCACCAGGGCGCGGACGTTGGCCAGGAGCGCGTCGTCGGTAAAGCTCGCCTTGCCAATACCGGCGTGGACGATGCCTTCCTTTTCGACGCGGAACTCGATGGCGCCGCCCTTGGCGTCCTTCACGGCCTGGCCGACGTTGGGCGTGACCGTGCCGACGCGGGGGTTCGGCATCAGGCCGCGCGGGCCTAGGATCTTACCCAGACGGCCGACCAGGGCCATCATGTCCGGCGTGGCGATGACGCGGTCGAACTCCATGAAGCCGCCTTGGATGCGCTCCACGAGGTCTTCGGCGCCGACGACGTCCGCCCCGGCGGCCGTGGCTTCAGCGGCCTTGGCGTCCTTGGCGATGACAGCGACGCGGACGTCACGGCCCGTGCCGGACGGCAGGGAGACGACACCGCGGACCTGTTGGTCGGCGTGGCGGGGATCGACGCCCAGGTTGACGGCGATTTCGATGGATTCGTCGAACTTGGCGGTGGCGTTGGCCTTCACCAGCTTGACGGCGTCGGTAAGGGCGTGGGTGGCGTCACGATCGCCGGTCCAGGCCTGGACGCGCTTGGGTTGCTTGGGCATGGGTCTAGACCTCCTCGACCTTGAGGCCCATGGCGCGGGCCGAGCCTTCGATGATGCGGGCCGCAGCCTCGATATCGTTGGCGTTGAGGTCCTTCATCTTCTTTTCGGCGATCTCACGCAGCTGGGTGCGGGTGACGGTGCCGACGGTGGCGCGTCCGGTGGTGCCGGAACCCGATTTGATGCCGACCGCTTCCTTGAGGAAGTGGGTGGCCGGCGGGGTCTTGGTGAGGACGGTGAAGCTCTTGTCCTGGTAGACGGTGATCACCGTCGGCAGGGGCGTACCCTTCTGCATGTTTTCGGTTCGGGCGTTGAACTCTTTGCAGAACCCCATGATGTTGACGCCGCGCTGACCCAGCGCCGGCCCGATGGGCGGCGAAGGGGTGGCGGAACCAGCGGGGACCTGCAGCTTGATGTAGCCCAGGATCTTCTTGGCCATATGGTCCTCTCATAGGCCCCGTTATTGGCGGAGCCTTCGGTTGAAGAGCCGTGGTAACGGGCTTGGCGGCCCTCCCACGGATTTGACCGCCGCAAGCGGCGAGCCTCGCACGGCTGGCGCGCGAAGGGCGGGCGTGTAGCAGGTTGAAGACGCCGGGGCAATGCGGCGCAAGGGAGGACGACGTGGACCTGAAGACCTATCAGAGCCTTGGCCTGCACCAGTCGCTGAGCGATGTGGACCCGACGCGGGTGGTCAACGGCCGGGCCAATCGCGAGATCATGAACGTCCTGTCGACCCCGGCCGACCGGCAGTATCACCCCAACCCCGAAGCTTATCCGGTCGAGGAGACGCCGCGCGGGGCGGTGACCGCCTTCAAGGACTGGGGCCAGGCGCGAGTGTTCCCCGGCACGGTGAGGGACCTGTGGATCTACACACCCGCGGACTTCGATCCCGCCGGTCCGCCCCCTGCTCTGGCGGTGTTCCAGGACGGCGCGGGCTATCTGGACCGCAACGGGCCGGTCCGCGCCGCGGCGGTGTTCGACACCCTGACCGCCGCCGGGGAAATGCCGCCCACCGTCGGCGTCTTCGTCATGCCCGGAAAGGCGGAGGGCTCGCCCGCTCAGCGCAGTTTCGAATACGACAGCTGCACCGACGCCTACGCCCGGTTCCTGCTGGAGGATGTACTACCGTTCGTGGAGGCCCAGATCGGCTGCGCCCTGACCGCCGATCCGGCGTGGCGGACGATCTGTGGCATCTCCAGCGGCGGCATCTGCGCCTTCAACGCGGCGTGGTGGCGACCGGAGGCGTTCGGCCGGGTAATCAGCCACTGCGGCTCGTTCACCGCCATCCGCGGGGGCCACAACTATCCCTTCCTGATCCGCTCCACGGCGCGCAAGCCGATCCGGGTGTGGATGCAGAGCGGCGCCAATGACGCCGACATCCTTTTCGGCAGCTGGCCGGAGGCGAACAAGGCCGTAGCGTCGTCCCTGGCCTTCGCCGGCTATGATTTCAGGTTCGTGTTCGGTGAGGGCGGCCACAACCTGCGCCATGCCGGGGCGGTGTTCGCCGAAACCCTGCGCTGGCTGTGGCGGACGGAGGGCTGACTTGGCCGGCTACGAGGTGACCCTCGCCGATTTCGCGCGGCTGGTATCCGACCCCTATTGCCAGCCGTCCACTGCTGCGTTGCTGCAACGTTGGTATGGCCTGGATATCGTGGGGACCAAGGACGAAGCCTGGGTGCGCGGCGCGGACGGCCCCGTCGACCTGGCCGCACTGCACGCGGACATCCAGGTGGACGCCGACAAGCAGCAAAGCCTCTACAACACCGCCATGAGCTTGTGGCGCTAGGACCCGGTTAGGCCCCTGCCCGCCTTAGTTGGTCTTTTCGACCTGGGCGTATTCCAGTTCCACCGGGGTGGCGCGGCCGAAGATGGAGACGGTGACGCGCAGGCGCGTGCGTTCCTCGTCGACCTGTTCCACCGAGCCGTTGAAGCTGGCGAAGGGACCGTCGATGACCTTGACGGTCTCGCCGATCTCGAACTGGATCGTGGGCTTGGGACGCTCGACGCCCTCTTCGATGGCGCCGATAATGCGGGCCACTTCCTTTTCCGACACCGGCATGGGCTTGGAGCCGCTGCCGAGGAAGCCGGTGACCTTGGGGGTATTCTTGACCAGGTGATAGGCCTCGTCCGAGAGGTCCATCTTCACCAGCACATAGCCGGGGAAGAATTTGCGCTCGGCGTTGACCTTGCGGCCGCGGCGGATCTCGACGACGTCCTCGGTGGGCACCAGGATTTCGGAGAAGGCTTCGTCCAGGCCCTGGGAGTGCGCCTGTTCGCGGATGCTCTCGGCCACCTTCTTCTCGAAATTCGAGTAGGCGTGGACGATGTACCACTTGTGGCGGGGATTGGAGACCTGGGCGGTCGCGGTTTCGGTCATCTGTCTTGGTCTCTATTCCGCGCCGGTGGCCAGTTTCAGAATCTGGCTGACGCCGGTGCTCAGCAGGGTGTCCACGCTGAAGAAGAAGGTGGCGGTCAGCACCACCATGATCCCCACCATCACCGAGGTGATCCAGGTTTCCTTCCAGGTGGTCCAGGTGATCTTGCGAGCCTCGGCCCGCGTCTCGTTCCAGAACTGGACGGGATTGAACGGCTTCTTGGGCGTGGCGTCGATCTCGGTACCGGAACCGCCCGGCGTGCGGCCGCCGGCGCCCCGAGCGCCCTTGACGGGCGTGCGTGGGCGCAGGTTGGTCTGGACGATGCCTTGATCCTTGGCCATGGGGCCTTCAACTCGCTTCTTGTAGGACGGTCGCGGCGGCTGGCCGCGCCCGGATAGACTTACATATAGTGGCAGGAGTGGAGGGACTCGAACCCACGGCCCTCGGTTTTGGAGACCGATGCTCTACCAGCTGAGCTACACTCCTATAGGCCCACTATCCCCGGACAATGAACAACGCGCCGGAGAGCGGGAAGCCCACCGGCGCGTTCGGCTCATCGCCGTAGGGCGCGTGGTTTAGCAAGGGTCGGCCCTGGGGGCAAGCGGCAGACTGGGCTGTTCGTTTGCACCAGGCCCCATACAGCAAGACGGCCGCCGGGGTTTGCCCCGACGGCCGCCTGATAGTCTGGTCGGATAGGCTTGGGCCTATTCGATGATCTTGGCGACGACGCCCGAACCGACGGTGCGACCGCCTTCGCGAATGGCGAAGCGCAGGCCCTGGTCCATGG
>JBBROW010000065.1:0-10725 GCA_038228945.1 Caulobacterales bacterium | reverse complement strand
TATCCATCTCGATCAGGCGGCCGATCTGGCGCAGGCGTCGCTGGGTCAGGACCAGGATCGGGTCGGATGGGGCTGGAGGATCGCAGAGGGGCGAGGGAGCGGAGCAGAACATAACAGGAACTACACCGTAGATTCGCACTTGCGCCAAGTGAATAGGTGCACCGCCCTATCCACCCCACCCCCGTCATCCTCGGCCGTCGGCGCCGAGGATCCATACGCGCTGTGGAGGTTGTCGCGCAGCGGCAGCGGAGCGGCGCAGGGCGGTAGGAAGAGTCTGTCCACGAACCTCACGAACCACACGAACACGGTGTTTTCTTTGGAGAGAGCAGGGCCACCGCTCAGACGCGCGCTTCGCGCCTCTTGTTCGTGTGGTTCGTGAGGTTCGTGGACAAAAAAGTCTTGGCTGACGCCGGGGCTCGGCTCGCCCTTCGGGAAAAGCCGCTCAATTCCACGAGATCATGGGTCCTCGGCACTGACGGCCGAGGATGACGGGGTTGGGGGTGGGGAGGGGGCTTGGCGGCGGGGCGCGGGGCGGCCGTACGGCGCCCCGCCGGTCAGAAACCTATGGCAGCGTCAGCGGCGAGGCGGGCGGCGATGTGCGGGATGGCGGCGGCTTCGACGTTGGCGAAGGCCAGGCGCAGGTAGTCTTCCTGGGCGGGACCGAACATCGAGCCTGGGAGGGCCAGCAGGTTGTGCTCATCGACCAGACGGCGGGCGACGGCCTTTGAGGTCTGCCCGGCGTGCGGATGGCGCAGGTAGGCGAAGTAGGCGCCGGCGCTGACGATCTGGTAGCCCAGGTCCTGGTGGGCGAAGGCGCCGGCCAGGGCGGCCAGCCGGCTTCGCATCAGGCCGGTGTTGGCCGCCCGCCAGTGGGAGAGGTTGCGCAGCCCCCACTCCGCCGCCAATTGGCCGAGGTGCGGGGCGCAGATGGCCACGCAGTCCATGGACTTGCCGATCTGCGCGATCAGCTCCGGCGCGCCGACGATGGCCCCCACCCGGTGGCCGGTGAGGCAGAACACCTTTGAGAAGCTGTAGAGGTGAACCAGGGTCGACCCCCAGCCCGGCCGCTGAAACAGGGGATGTGGCGCGTCGTCGTGGGGCATGAAATCGCGGTAGGTCTCGTCCAGCACCAAGGCGATACCCGCCTGGCGGCAGAGCTCGAAAGCCGCCTCCAGATAGGCGGCCGGATAGACGGCGCCGGTGGGATTGTTCGGCGAGATCAACACCAAGGCGCGGGTGCGCGGGCCGATGGCGCCGCGTATTTCGGCGAGATCCGGGACGCCGCGGGCCTCCGGTCGGAAGCTGGCGTAACGCGCCGCCACGCCGTTCATCTGCAGCCACATCTGGTAGTTGAAGTAGTAGGGCAGCGGCAGGATGACCTCGTCGCCCGCCTTGGCCAGCGCCGCCACGGCCAGGCAATAGGCCTGGTTGCAGCCGGCGGTGATCAGCACATTGGCAGCGGTGACCGCCGCCTGGCCGTCCGCATAGACCCGGTTGATGTCGTCCGCCAGGGCCGCGCGAAGGACCGGCAGGCCGGGGACATCGGTGTAGCGGTGGGTGGCCGGGTCTTGCAGGGCCTGGCTCATGAAGGCGACCAGATCGGGCGCCGGCGCATAGCCCGGGACGGCCTGGCAAACGTCGATCAGCGGCCGGTCGCCGGGAAAGGTCCGGTCCTGGATCCAGCCGTGCGCCTCGGCGATGGGCGGGGCGGCGACGCCGGCCAGAAGAGGTTGCGCGGAGAGGCTCATGCGGTGGTTCCTGGGCGACAGGGTCGAACGACGGGCGGCGAGGTTGGCGACACAGACCTATTTCGACACAGCATGATCGGTCGCGCGATTCCACCGCCCGAAATAGGTGTGTGTCCCCAATTCCCCCCGTTGGACGGCGAGGCCCGGCGCGCGCTAAGACGGGGGGGTGACCACCGCGCCAGACATTATCCCGGACGCGCCTGGCGCCGAGCCTGGCCCGGAACCTGGCCCGGAACCTGGACGAGGCGCCGCGCCCGGCGCGGGCCCGGCAAGCGACCACCCCTCGCACCGGCGTCACCACCGGCGGCCGATCCTGGGGTTCCTGGCCTTTCTGCGCAGCGAGATCCGGGCCAGCGAGCTTTGGCTGGTGGTAATCGCCACGGCGGTGGGGGCTTTGTCCGGGCTGGCGGCCCTGGCCATCGGGGCGGCGGCTCACGGGCTGCAGGAGCTGGTGTACGGCATCGATTTCGACGAACGGCTGAGCGCGGTGGCGGCGATCCCGCCGTCGCGGATGGCCGTGCTGCCTATCGGCGGCTTGCTGCTGGGGGCGGTGACCTGGCTGTGGACACGGCGCCGGCCGCAGCCCGCCGTCGACCCGGTGGAGGCAAACGCCCTGCACGGGGGGCGGATGTCGGCCGGCGACAGCCTGTTCGTGGCGCTGCAGACCATGCTGTCCAACGGTTTTGGCGCCTCGGTGGGGCTGGAGGCGGCCTATGCCCAGATCGGTGGGGCGATAGCCTCGCGCACCGGTGTGGCCCTGAACCTGCGCCGCAGCGACCTGCGGACCTTTGTCGGGGCGGGGGCAGGGGCGGCCATCGCCGCAGCGTTCGGGGCGCCGTTGACGGGGGCGTTTTATGCCTTCGAGGTGGTGATCGGCTCCTACACCGTGGCCAATATCGCCCCGGTGGCGGCGGCGGCCCTGGCGGGCGCCCTGATGACCAAACTGCTGGGGGTCGATCCCCTGGTGATCCACGCCCATGTGACGGTGGCCCTGACCGCCACTCACTACGCCCTGTTCGCCGGCCTGGGGGTGATCTGCGCCGTGTTCGCCGTGGGGCTGATGCGGCTGGTGGCCTGGACCGAGCGGGTGGCCTCGCTGATCCCCGGCCCCAAGCTGCTGCGGCCGGCGACGGGGGGGATCCTGCTGGCGGCCCTGGCGATGATCGCGCCGCAGACCCTGTCGGGGGGGCACGGCGCCATGCACCTGGACCTGTCGCGGGACCTGCTGATCAGCGCGCTGTTCTTCCTGGTCGCCACCAAGGCCGCCGCCTCGGTGGTGTCGTTGGGCTTCGGCTTCCGCGGCGGACTGTTCTTCGCCTCGCTGTACCTGGGCTCGCTGCTCGGACGGCTGTGCGTCATGGGGCTGGAGGGCGTGGGCGTGCACATGGGCATCGAGCCCCTGGCCGGCGCCATGGTGGGCATGGGCGCCCTGGCCGTGGCGATCATCGGCGGGCCTTTCACCATGTCGTTCCTGGTGCTGGAGACGACCAACGATTTTGGCCTGACCGCCGCCACCCTGACCGCGTCGCTGGTGGCCAGCGTGCTGGTGCGCGAGACCTTCGGCTATTCCTTCTCCACCTGGCGCCTGCACCTGCGCGGCGAGACCATCCGCAGCGCCCACGACGTGGGCTGGCTGCGCACCCTGACGGCGGGGCGGATGATGCGCGCCGACGCGGCGACCATCGCCGCCAGCGCGCCGCTGTCGGAGTTCCGCCGGCGCTTCCCCCTGGGCTCGACCCGGCGGGTGGTGGCGCTGAGTGACACCGGCCAGTACGCCGGGCTGGTGGCGGTCTCCACGGTCTATGCCGACGAGGATGGCGAAGGCTTCGTGGGCGAGAACATGACCCACCAGGACGACTGGCTGTCGCCGGAGATGGACATCAAGGAGATCATGAAAGTCTTCGACCACACCGAGAGCGATGAGCTGGTGGTGCTGGACGACAGGCGCGACGTGCTGGGGCTGTTGTCGGAGGCCTATGCCACACGGCGCTACGCGGAGGAGCTAGAGAAGGCGCGGCGGGACCTGGTGGGCGGGGATTGAGCCCGGTTCTCTTCCCCGCTCTTCGGGGGAAGTACCCTGGAGGGGGGATGGGGGCTCCAGCTTGATGCTGGCGCTGGTTCTCCGCTGGAGCCCCCATCCCCCGCTTCGCGGGGACTTCCCCCACCACTTCGTTCGGAGGAAGAGAGTTGCTGTCGTCGTGGAGGAAAACGCCCATGGACCAACCGATCGCCACCCTCGCCCAACGGCTGGGCCATGCGCCGGACGCGCGGCTGCTGATCGTCAACTGCGACGACTTCGGGTCCAGCCACGCGGCCAATACGGCGATCATCCGGGCCATGGACCTGGGCGTGGCCACCAGCGCCACCCTGATGGTTCCCTGCCCCTGGGCGCGGGAGGCGGTGCGCCTGGGTGAGGGGCGGGACATCGGGGTGCACCTGACCCTGACCTGCGAGTATCCCGGCTATCGCTGGCGGTCCCTGACGGGCGCCAAGTCCCTGCATGACGACGAGGGGTTCATGCCGGCCACGGTGGCGGAGGTCTATCGCCGCGCCGACCCGGCCGAGGCGTTCGAGGAGTGCAAGGCGCAGATTGTCCAGGCGATGGACTGGGGCCTGGATCCCACCCACCTGGATTCGCACATGGGCACGGTGCAGATCGATCCGCGGTTCTTCGATGTCTATCTGGGGCTGGCGGAGGAATTCGACCTGCCGCTGCGCATGCCGGGGCGGCGGCAGGACGAACAGTTGGGCTTCGACGGACGGGCGCGGGCGAGCCAACGGGGTCTGCTCTACAACGAGAACTTCATCTCGCCGTGGCCGCGCGATACCCGGGCGGTGCTGGCGGCGCGGGTTGCGGGCCTGGTCGCTGGGGTGTCGGAGGTCTACGCCCATCCGGTGGATGACGGGCCCGAGCTGCGCGGCTTCGACCCCGACCATGCCGATATCCGGGCCAACGACGCCGTGGTGCTGAGCGATCCGGCGGTGGCGGCGATGATGGACGAGGCCGGGGTGACGCGGATCAGCTGGCGGCCGCTGCGGGATCTGCAGCGAGCGGAGCGGGGGTAGGAGTCGACCCCTAACGATCGATCTTGGTCGACAGCACGATGGATGACGTCGTGCGCTCCACCCCCTCCAGCGCCCCCAGGGCATCGATCAGGGCGTCCATTTCGGCGGCGTTGGCGGTGGCCGCCTCGGCGATCAGGTCGAAGGGGCCGCTCACCGATTGCAGGAGGCGGACGGCGGGCATCTTGCGGGCGGCGGCGACCACGGCGGCGGTTTGCTTGGGGGCCACGGTGAGCATGACATAGGCGCGGATCAGGCCGCGCTCGTGGGCGTCGGACAGGCGCACGGTGTAGCCGGTGACGACGCCGGTGCGCTCCAACCGCTCGATGCGGCTTTGCACGGTGGTGCGTGAGAGACCCAGCGCGCGAGCCAGTTCGGCGGCGGGGAGGCGGGCGTTTTCCCGAAGCTTGGCTAACAGCCCCTGGTCAATCTCGTCCATCTGATGGTCCTGTTCGGCGATCTGACGAAATCATCTCGGCGATCCGTCGGTTTGGCAATGGCGATTGACGGCGAAGCGGCCGAATCTGAGTCGCCACAACCAGCAAAGGGCCACGCCATGAAAGAGATCGCCGTCATTGGCGCGGGACACATCGGCGGCACCGTCGCCGCCCTGCTCGCCGACACCGCCGACTACCGGGTCACCGTCATCGACCGCTCCGCCGAGCAGCTGGCGGAACTTCCCGCCGACGCGCGGGTGGAGCACCTGGTGCTGGACGTCACTGACGTGAAGGCCATGACCGCCGTGCTGAAGGGCAAGTTCGCGGTGCTGAGCGCGGCCCCCTATCACCTGACCTTCTATGTGGCCCAGGCGGCCAAGGCGGCCGGCTGCCACTATCTGGACCTCACCGAGGACGTGGCCTCCACGCGCAAGGTCAAGGCCCTGGCGCAGGGGGCGGAGACCGCCTTCATCCCGCAGTGCGGCCTGGCGCCGGGGTTCATCTCCATCGCCGCGGCCGACCTGATCCGCGGTTTCGACACCCTGCACGACGTGCGCCTGCGGGTGGGCGCCCTGCCGAAATATCCGTCCAACGCCCTGAACTATAACCTGACCTGGTCCACCGACGGGGTGATCAACGAATACTGCGAGCCCTGCGAGGCCATCGTCGACGGCCTGCCGCGCCAGACGCGGGCGATGGAAGAGTGCGAGGCCTTCGCCCTGGACGGCGTCACCTACGAGGCGTTCAACACCTCCGGCGGGCTGGGCACCCTGTGCGAGACCCTGGCGGGCAAGGTGCGCAGCCTGAATTATCGCACCATCCGCTATCCCGGCCACGCGGCGATCATGAAGGCGCTGCTCAACGATCTGCGCCTGCGCGATCGGCGCGACCTGCTGAAGGACATCCTGGAGAACTCCCTGCCGGCGACCATGCAGGACGTGGTCATCGTCTTCGTCACGGTGTCGGGGTTGAAGAACGGCCACCTGGTGCAGGAGACCTACGCCCACAAGATCTACGCCCAGACCTTCGGCGGACAGATGCTGAGCGCCATCCAGATCACCACGGCCGGCAGCCTGTGCGCGGTGCTGGACATGCTGGCGGCCGGCCACTTGCCGACCAAGGGGTTCGTGCGCCAGGAGGAGATCGGCCTGGCCGAATTCCTGGGCAATCGCTTCGGGCGGGTGTACGCGGCGTCGGATTCCGAGCCCCATCCCATGGCTCGACCGCATCTCGTGGAGTCCGCCGCATGACGGTGCTGTTCGCCCCCAACATTGCTGACGAGGCCGCCGCCCTGCTGGTGCGGCTGGGCGTGGCGCCGGCCAAGTTCACCGGCGGCGACCGCCTGGTCCGCTCGCCGATCAATGGCGAGGCCATCGCCAAGGTCCACGATACGCCCGTGGCGGCGGTCTCGGCGGCCATCGCGGCGGCGCATGAGGCGTTCCTGGCGTGGCGCAAGGTTCCCGCGCCTCGGCGGGGCGAGCTGGTGCGGCTGCTGGGCGAGGAACTGCGGGCGTCGAAGGACGACCTGGGCCTCCTGGTGACCCTGGAGGCGGGCAAGACCGTCTCGGAGGGCCTGGGCGAGGTGCAGGAGATGATCGACATCTGCGACTACGCCGTGGGCCTGTCGCGGCAGCTGTTTGGCCTGGCTATCGCCACCGAGCGGCCCGACCACCGGATGATGGAGACCTGGCATCCCCTGGGGGTGGTCGGCGTGATCAGCGCCTTCAACTTCCCCGTGGCGGTGTGGTCGTGGAATTCCGCCCTGGCCCTGGTGTGCGGCAATTCGGTGGTGTGGAAGCCATCGGAGAAGACCCCGCTGACGGCGCTGGGGGTGCAGGCGATCTTCCAGCGGGCCGTCGCCCGGTTTGGCGACGCGCCAGCGAACCTGTCGGCCGTGATCATCGGCGGGCGCGAGGTGGGCGAGGCCCTGGCCGAGCATCGCAAGGTTCCGCTGGTTTCGGCCACCGGCTCGACGGCCATGGGCCGGGCGGTGGGGCCGAAGCTGAGCGCGCGGTTCGCCCGCTCGCTGCTGGAGCTGGGCGGCAACAACGCCGCCATCGTCACCCCCTCGGCCGACCTGGACCTGACCCTGCGCGGGGTGGCGTTCGCCGCCATGGGCACGGCGGGGCAGCGCTGCACCACCCTGCGGCGGCTGTTCGTGCATGAGAGCCTGTATGACGCCTTCGTCGGCAAGCTGAAGAGCGCCTTCGGCTCGGTGCGGATCGGCGATCCCCGCGACCCCGACACCCTGATCGGCCCGCTGATCGACGAGGCGGCGCTGGCGGGGATGCAGCGGGCCTTGGACGACGCCCGCGCCGCCGGCGGCAAGGTCACCGGCGGCGAGACCGTCAAGGGACCGGGGCAGGGGCTGTACGTTCGCCCGGCCATTGTCGAGATGACGCAGCAGGGCGACGTGGTGCGGCGCGAGACTTTCGCCCCGATCCTGTACGTGATGCCCTACGCCGACCTGGACCAGGCCATAGCGCTGAACAACGACGTGCCGCAGGGGCTGTCGTCCTCGATCTTCACCCTGAATGTGCGGGAGGCGGAGCGCTTCCTGGCCGGCTCCGACTGCGGCATCGCCAACGTCAACATCGGCCCGTCGGGCGCGGAGATCGGCGGGGCGTTCGGCGGCGAGAAGGAAACCGGCGGCGGGCGCGAGGCGGGCTCCGACAGCTGGAAGGCCTATATGCGCCGGGCCACCAACACCGTGAACTACGGCGAGACCCTGCCCTTGGCCCAGGGCGTCAAGTTCGAGATCTAGAAACCCGAAGCCCGAGAGGGCGCGGGTAGGAGGGGGAGCGCCCACCGGCATTTTCCCCAAGCGCCGAACTCCCCGGCGGTCCCCCTCCGATTACTCGAAGGGACCTTTGGCTTACGGCTGCAGGATCAGGTTGGTCTTGGTGGCCTGGAATTGCGACAGGCGGCCGAGGTAGGTCATGCCCAGCAGCGAGGTCTCGAGGCCCCGGTCGAGGACATAGGCGTCGACGTTATCGACCCGCGCCTGGCCCACCGAGATGCTGGCAAGCTTGATCTGGGCGGCGCGGGCCTGACCGTTGGCGGTGGCGACAGTGTAGTTGTAGTTCAGGCTGTTGGGGTCGATGCCCAGGTGGCGGGCGTCGTCGGCGGTGAGAGCCACGGCGGAGGCGCCGGTGTCCACCAGGAAACGGACCTCGTGACCTTCGACACTGGCGTCGGCCCAGTAGTGGCCGTCGGCGGATTTGGTGATGGAGGCGGCGCCGGGGGGGGTGATGGCCTGGGGCGCGAGGGCGACAGCGGCCTGGGGCGCGACAGCCTGGGGCTCTGGCGCCTTGTAGGTGAGATCGAGCTTGGCGAACGCCTGGGCGACGCCGACAGCCGACAGGGCGGCCACGAAGGCCACGATTACAAACCTCAACATCACTCGACCCTCGCCATGCTCGGCGTCAATCGACCGGTTTCTTCGGCCGTTGAGAGGCAGACTAACGAAGGAGGGTTTGCAACGCGTGAATGGCTGGAAAAAAGCCTGTAAGGCTCAGAACATGGACAGCTTTTCGGGGCGGATCCGGGACCGGCGCGAGGTCAGTTCGGCCATGATCCGCGCCCGTTCGGCCTCGTCCAGCTTCTGCCAGGCGGCCACCTCGGGCAGGCTGCGGTAACAGCCCAGGCAAAGGCCGCTCTCACCGTCGACGACGCAGACCTTGATACAGGGGGTGGCGATGGGGCGGGGAGGGGCGTCCATGACCCTGCATGCCTTATCCGCGAGTTTCAGGCAACGGGGGCAGGCAACCCGGGTAGAGGCGGCGTCCAGCGCCTGTCGTTCAGCATCCTGATGATCTGGAAATGTTACGCCAAATTCATCTTGGTGCTGTTCGCATCATATCAGCTAACGGAGCCGGGATTTTGCCCCCTCATCTGTCTAGGATTTAACTAGTGTCGTCGTTATGGCGCATCCTATTCAGCGACATCTTATCCACGGGAGGATTGAAGATGTCGATCTTGAAGAGCCTGATACTGGTCGCCGCCCTCGGGGCCGCGGGCGCCGCCACCGCCGCCACCCCGGCGCGGATGAGCGACGGCCAATATCTGGAACTGAACCGCTGTCGCGCCCTGATGGCCTCCACGGCGCTGGGCGGGGGCGACACCAAGCTCGTCGACGCCGCCCTCAAGGCCCAGAGCCGTGGTCGCGAGGACTATATCACCACCCATGGCGGCGAACTGCAGCAGGACGCGGCCCGCGCGGCGCAGCGCGCCAGCGGCGACCGCCGTGCTCGGCTGATCTCGGAACGTGACGGAGCCTGCCAAACCCTGGTGGGCGCCGTGGATACGGCTAGCGGCCCTGCCGCCAAGCACAGCTCGGTGAACTGACACCCGGGCCCCACTGCGCCGCTCTGGGCCTTCCCCCAATCCGGAGCGGCGCACTTTTTCCGCCATGAAACGTTGACGTTGACGTTAGCGTCATCTTGGCAAGGCAGGGGCGCCCGCCTATGGTCCGCGGCCAATGGCGGAGCCCCTTTCGGCTCCCGACAAGCGACCCAAGGGAAGCCGCATGGACCTCGATTTTTCGCCGGAAGACAACGCGTTCCGCCTAGAGGTGCGAGCGTTCCTGGCCGAAAACTATCCGGCGGAGCTGCGCGAGCATCAGCGGCATGAGAACGCCCTGACCCGGGAAGACTACCTCGCCTGGCACCGCATCCTGGCCAAGAAGGGCTGGTCGGCGATCTCCTGGCCGAAGGAATGGGGCGGGCAGAGCTGGACCCCGACCCAGAAGTACATCTGGTCCGAAGAGCAGGCCAAGGCGGACACCATCGGCGTCCTGCCCTTCGGCGTCGCCATGCTGGCGCCGGTGATCTACACCTTCGGCACCGAGGAGCAGAAGGCGCGCTTCCTGCCGGGCATCCGCGACGGGCTGGTGTGGTGGTGCCAGGGCTATTCAGAGCCCGGCGCCGGTTCCGACCTGGCGTCGGTGAAGACCAAGGCCGAGCGCATCACCGGCGACGACGGCAAGGAATACTACCTGGTCAACGGCCAGAAGACCTGGACCACCCTGGCGCAGCACGCCGACTGGGGTTTCTTCCTGGTCCGCACCGACCCCAATTCGAAGCCGCAGGCCGGGATCAGCTTCCTGCTGATCGACATGAAGAGCCCAGGCATCTCCGTGCGCCCGATCATCACCCTGGAGGGCGGCCACGAGGTCAACGACGTCTTCCTGGACAATGTGAAGGTGCCGGTGGAGAACCGCATCTACGAAGAGAACAAGGGCTGGACCTGCGCCAAGGCCCTGCTGCAGCACGAGCGGTCCGGCATCGCCGGGGTGGCGCGGTCCAAGCGCAATCTCGAACGCCTGCGCGAGATGTCCACCACCGAGCGCAGCGACGAGAGCGGCCCGCTACTGGCCGACCCGTTCTTCCGCCGCAAAGTGGCCGATCTTGAGATCGACCTGACGGCGCTGGAGTTCACCGAACTGCGCACCCTGGCGGGCGAAAGCTCGGGGCAGG
>JBBROW010000064.1:0-10974 GCA_038228945.1 Caulobacterales bacterium | reverse complement strand
TGAGTCCACTTGAACCGGAAGGGTCTGGCTTTGGCGGGGGTTGTTCAGCAAAAGTGGAACCCGGTTTTCCGGTTCGGACATGCGCCGAACGCTTGGAGACAGCCTGGGCCTTCTAGGTAGAGACCCGGGGGTCCGCGACATCCTCGATGTCAATTTCTACGCCGTCGCGGCCCTTCCAGTCGTCGAGCTTCAACTTGCCCGCCACGTGCACCGATCCGCCGCCGGCGAGAAGGCGTTGGCCAAGGGGGGTATCGCCCGCGCGCCAGGCGACGGCCTTCAGCCTATGGCCTGCGGCGTCCAGCAGATCGACCCTGACGTGACCGCCCCGCAGCGCCATGGGCCGATCGGGTCGCACATCGGCCAGCGCGACGGTGGGTTCCGGGTTTCCCGGACCGAAGGGGGCCAGCGATGCAAACTCGGCCAGCATGGATTTGGCGGCGCCCGGCGCGACCAGCGCATCGACGTCCACCGCGTCGGCCTCGGTGGCGATCGCCATCTCGGCGGACAGGCGCTCGCACAGGAAGGCGCGGAATTCCGGCAGGGCAGAGGGCCGGATGGTCAGGCCCGCCGCCATGGCGTGCCCGCCCCCCGCCAACAGCAACCCCTCGTCAAAGGCGGCCTGGACAGCCCGGCCCAGGTTCACGCCGGTCTGGGACCGTCCTGAGCCCTTGCCGATGTCCGCCAGGCGGTCCAGCCCGATGACGATCACCGGGCGGCGGTAGCGCTCCCTGAGGCGGCTGGCGACAATGCCCACGACGCCGGGGTGCCAGTCCTCCGCCGCAACCACGATCGCCGGGGCGTCGGGGTCGAAGTTGCTGGCAGATTCAATGGCAGCGATGGCCTCGTCGTGGATGCGGCGCTCCACGTCCTTACGCTGGGCGTTGAGGCCGTCCAGCTCGATGGCCAAGGCCCTCGCCTCCTGCGGATCGTCGGTGGACAGCAACCGCGTACCCAGGTCGGAGCGCCCGATCCGGCCGCCGGCATTGATGCGGGGACCCAGTACGAAGCCGGCGGTGAACACCTCGGCCGGCCCCTTGGCGCCAGCCACCTCCATCAGGGCGGCGAGGCCGGGATTGGCGAAGGCGGACATCACTTTCAGGCCCTGGGTGGCCAGGGCGCGGTTGAACCCCACCAGTTGGGTGACGTCGCAGATGGCGCCTAGCGCCGCCAGGTCCAGCCATTGCCGCAGGTCCGGCTCGGGCCGGTCCTTGAACAGCCCGCGCGCGCGGGCTTCGCGATTGAGCGCGGCCAGCAGCACGAAGGTCACGCCAGCTGCGGCCAGCACGCCCTGGCCGGACAGGCAGTCCGGTCGGTTCGGGTTCACCAGGGCGGCCACGTCCGGGATGGTTTCGCGCATCAGGTGATGGTCGATGACCACCAGCTCCAGCCCGATCTCAGCGGCGGCGGCGATGGCATCATAGGCGGCCGCGCCACAGTCGACCGTGACCACCAGCCGGGCGCCCTCCTCGTGCAGCCGGCGGAACGCGGCGGGACTGGGTCCATAGCCCTCGGTCATCCGATCGGGGACATAGGCGGGCAATTCCTTGCCCATGGTCCGGAACCAACGGATCAGCTGGGCGGCGCTGGAGGCGCCGTCGACGTCGTAGTCGGCAAACACCACCACCGGCGTGTCGGCCTCCAGGGCGTCGAGCAGCCGCGTGGCGGCGCGGTCCATGTCCATGAAGCTGGAAGGATCGGGAAACAGCGCCTTCAGCGTCGGGCGCAGGAAGCTTTCACCATCCTCGGCCGCCACCCCGCGCGAGGCCATGGCGCGGGCCATGGGCTCGGAGAGACCCAGCCGGCTCTGGTGAGCCCGGACCACCGAAGCGTCCGAGGGGCGCTCACGCCAGCGCCGTCCGGTCAGGGAGCGCGTGACTCCAAGAAAGCCGGACGGTGCGGCGCCGTCAGCCATGGTGGGCGCCAAAGGCCATTAGAGACGCCGCTTCATGCGGACATTGCGTACGGTGTGGGTCGAGGAATTCATCACCACGCTGTCGGTGTACACGAAGCCCCCCGCGTATTTGACGCCCTTGAGCAGGGCGCCGTCGGTGACCCCGGTGGCCACGAAGATGGCGTCGGCGCGGACGATCTCCGAAAGATCATAGATCTTGTCCAGGTCAGTGATGCCCAGTCGCTGGGCGCGACCCCGCTCGTCGGCGTTGCGGAACACCAGGCGGCCCTTGAACTGGCCACCGACGCACTTCAGCGCCGCGCAGGCCAGCACCCCCTCCGGCGCTCCGCCTTGGCCGACGTAGAGGTCGACGCCGGTGTCCGGATCGGCGGTGTTCATCACCCCCGCCACATCGCCGTCAGTGATCAGGTGCACGCGCGCGCCCACGGACCGCAGGCTGGCGATGATGTCCGCATGGCGCGGCCGGTCCAGGACACAGACCGTGACCTCGGTGGGATCGACGCCCTTGGCCTTGGCGATGGCCTGGACGTTCTCGGCTGGGGTCTTGTCCAGGTCGATGACTCCGGCCGGCAGGCCCGGCCCGCAGGCGATCTTATCCATGTAGGTGTCTGGAGCGTTCAGCAGGGTCCCCGCCGGCGCCCAGGCCATGACGGCCAGGGCGTTGGCCATGGCCTTGGCGGTGAGGGTGGTGCCTTCCAGCGGGTCCAGGGCGATGTCGATCCGCGGCCCGGTCCCCTGCCCCACCTTTTCACCGATGTAGAGCATGGGCGCTTCGTCGCGCTCACCCTCGCCGATGACGATAACGCCGTCGATGGCCAGCTCGTTGAGCGCCGTGCGCATGGCGTCCACGGCGGCCTGGTCAGCGGCCTTCTCGTCGCCACGGCCTGCCAGACGCCAGGCGGCGATCGCGGCGGCCTCCGTCACCCGAACCGCTTCCATCACCAGGGCGCGATCCAAATTTCCTGAACTCATAGAACAGTCTCCGGGCGCGAAGGCGCAGTCTCGGGGGATTCTCAGATACGCGCGATGCGGATCAAGCGAGGGGGTTGCAACAGGGCCGGCAAGGCGGCCATGCGGCGGACGGCTTCGGCCATGACCGACTCGGCCACGGCATGGGTGGTCAGCACGATGGGCACGCCTTCCAGACCCTCCACCGGCTTCTGCAGGAAGCTGTCGATGGAGACGCCGGCCTCGGCCAGGGTCTCGGACACCGAGGCGATGACGCCGGGCTCGTCGCGCACCAGCAGCCGCAGATAAGCCCGGCCCGTGGTGTGGGCGGCGTCCACGGGCGTAAACGGCTTCAGCTCGCCGGCGGGCTTCTGAAACACCGGGCGACGGGCGCCGGTCATGACGTCGGCGATATCGGCTGCCACGGCAGCGGCCGTGGGGCCCGCGCCGGCGCCAGGTCCCTGGATATAGATGCGGCCGATGCGGGCGCCTTCGATGAAGAGGGCGTTCAATGCTCCCCCGGCGCGGGCCAGGGGATGGTCCAGGGGGGCCAGCGCCGGGTGCACGCGAACCGACACGCCGCCGTCCTCGGACTTGGCCGTTGAGGCCACCAGCTTGATCCGATAGCCCAGGTCTTTGGCTAGGCGGATGTCCAGCAGCTCGATCTTTTCCACGCCCTCAATTTCCGCGGCGCCGTAGGTGGGCGCACAGCCAAAGGCCAGGGCGGCCAGGATGGTGATCTTGTGGGCGGCGTCGAAGCCACCGACGTCCATGGTGGGATCGGACTCGGCGTAGCCCAATCGCTGGGCCTCGGCCAGAACCTCGGCAAAGGACCGCCCAGAGCCCTCCATCTCGGTGAGGATGTAGTTGCAGGTGCCATTGAGGATGCCGGCCACCGCGGTGACGTCGTCGCCGACCATGGCTTCGCGCAGCATCTTTACCGCCGGGGTGCCGCCCATGACCGCGGCCTCGAACAGCAGGGGCACGCCCGCCGCCTCCGCCAGGGCGGCCAGCTCGGCGCCGTGTTCGGCGATCAGGGCCTTGTTGGCGGTGACCACCGGCTTGCCGGCCTTCAGCGCCGCCTCGACGGCGGCCTTGGCGGGGCCGTCGGAGCCGCCGATCAACTCGACGAAGATATCGGTCTGATCCGACGTCGCCAGGGCCACCGGGTCGTCGAACCACGGCAGGTTGGAGATGTCGAAGGGTCGCGGCCGGGTGCGGGAACGGGCCGAAACGCCGGTCACACGCGCGCCGGCGCCGGCCGGGGCGAAGCCCGGCCGGTCCGACAGGAAGTTCAGCAGACCCGCGCCAACAGTGCCCAGTCCCGCGACGCCGACGCGCCATTCTGATTTGGGTGAAGTCATGACGCGCGCAGCCTTACCCGGCATTGCCCCTCGCGGGGAGCCCCTTCATGTCCGGTGGGCGCCTATTCCACCGGTATCTGGTCACGCGCCCTGGAAAGGATCTGACCCGACTGGTCGAGGAACTTTTTCACGTTGCGAGCAGCCTGGCGGATGCGGTGCTCGTTTTCCACCAGACCGATGCGCACATAGCCCTCGCCGTGCTCACCAAAGGCCACGCCCGGAGAGACCGCGACCCCCGCCTCCTCGATCAGCAACTTGGAGAACAGCATGGAGCCGGCCTCCTTGTACTGCTCGGGCAACGGCGCCCAGGCAAACATGGAGGCCGGCGGCGCGGGAATGTCCCAGCCGGCGCGGGCCATGGCGCTGACCAGGGTGTCACGGCGCGATTTGTAGATGGCGCGGATTTCGTCGACGCAATCCTGCGGCCCGTTCAGAGCGGCGGTGGCCGCCACCTGGATCGGGGTGAAGGCGCCATAGTCCAGATAGGACTTCACTCGCGCCAGGGCCGAGCACATGCGGGCGTTGCCCACCACCATGCCCACCCGCCAGCCGGCCATGGCGTAGGTCTTGGACAGCGAATTGACCTCGACGGCGATGTCCTTGGCCCCGTCCACCTGCAGGATCGAGGGCGGCGGATTGTTGTCGAAGTAGATTTCCGAATAGGCGATGTCCGACAGCACCAGCATGTCGTGCTTCTTCGCCAGGGCGATGGCGTCCTTGTAGAACTCCAGGTCGACCCATTGCGCCGTCGGGTTCGAGGGATAGCTGACGATCAGCACACTCGGCGGCGGGGCGGAATTCTTCACCGCGCGGCTGACCCCGGACAGGTACTCTTCCGGCGACAGGGCCGGCACATGCCGGATCACCCCGCCCGCCATGATGAAGCCGTAAGCGTGGATCGGATAGGCCGGGTTGGGGCAGATGATCACATCGCCGGGGGCGGTCAGGGCCTGGGCGAGGTTGGCGAACCCCTCCTTGGAGCCCATGGTGGCGATGACCTCGGTGTCAGGGTCCAGCTTCACGCCGAATCGCCGGTCGTAGTAGGCGGCCATGGCCCGGCGCAGGCCGGGGATGCCCTTGGATGCCGAATAGCGGCCCGACTTGGGATCGCGGGCGGTCTCGATCAGCTTGTCGACGATATGCTTGGGCGTCGGCATGTCGGGGTTACCCATGCCGAAGTCGATGATGTCCACGCCCTCGCTGCGCAGGCGGGCCTTGATGCGGTTCACCTGCTCAAACACGTAGGGCGGCAGGCGTCGGATACGATGAAATTCGGGAGTCATGTTCGCTCAGCCGTTCTGCACGGCGTCTGGAGCCGAAGTTGGGCATGGATAGACCCCGGGCGGGAGTCTTCCAAGCCGGTTGCAGGTAAATTTCGCCCCCGAAGCCTCAGTGCGGCCGCGGAGGCGGCGTAGCTCGGTCCCTGAGGGACTTGGCGAAGGCGGCGGTGTCGGCTTCGCTGGCCGGGGTCATCGGCGCCGGCGGCGCCGCCTCGCTGCGGGAGCCAGCGGCGAAATCGTCCGTGCCATCCAGCGTCCAGGTCGAGGCCGCGGTCTGGCGCTGCAGCTGGGCGCCAGCCAGGCGGGTGTCGACCACGGCGGCCTTCCAGTCGCTTGCGCCGCGCACGTCGGTGGGAATGGCCGGGATCGAGCAGAAGCTTGGGAAGCCGTGCGGTTGCGCCGCCTGGGCGACGATATCCGGCGCGAGGCCCGCGCCCGGCGCCGTCTGCTCGCACGGGCTCGCCGCCCCGGCGGCCGCCGGCGTGGCAAGCAATGCCGCCAAAGCCCCTAGGCAAAGGGCTCGCGTCATTGAAAATTCGCGCGCAAGGTCTTTCATTGGACGCAAGGTCATAGGCCATGATGCGCCCAAGCGAAAGGGCGCAAGGCCCCCCGCCGGTTAGGGAGTTCCAAGGATGGCGAAAAGCGACGCGAAGAAGAAGGCCAAGGCCGCCGCGCCGCCGGCCGCCGCGAAGTCCGCCAAGGGCAAGGCGTCGAAGATCAAGGCGGCCAAATCCAGCGCGGCCAAGTCCGTCATCGCCAAGCCGGTCGCCGCCGAGCCGGTCGCCCTGAAGCCTGTCGCCGCCAAGGCCGCTCCGGCCAAGGCCACCGCCGTTCTTCGGTCGCCCAAGGCCCCCTCCCCGCGCCCCGTCCGCGCGCAGGCCGCGCCAGAGCCCAGGCCCGCGCCTCGGCCCCAGGAGGCGGCGCATCCCGCCCCTCAGCCTTCCGCCGCTCGACCGTCTGCCCAGGCTGCGCCCGGCCACTCCCCAGGGGCGGCGATCATGGAGTTCATGTCGCCCCAGCAGCGCGAGGCTCTGGAAAAGATGAGCATGAACCTGACGCGAGCGGCGTTGACCGCCCAGGGCGTCATCGCCGAGGCGGCCCTGCGCCAAGCTGACCGGCCGGCCGCGCTAAGCACCGACCCCTTCCACGTGGCCCCGGCGCTGAACGAGGTCATGGGCCGTCTGGCCGGCGAACCTGATCGGATGATGCGGGCCCAGGCGGATCTCTTCAATCGCTACATGGAGCTTTGGCGTTCCACCGCCCAGCGCGCGGCGGGGGAGGTGCACGAGCCGGTCGCGACCCCCGCAAAAGGCGACAAGCGGTTCCTGGACCCCGACTGGTCCAGCAACCCGGTGTTCGATGTCATCAAGCAGTCCTACCTGATCACCTCCGGCTGGCTGAACGACCTGGTCAGCGGCGTGGACGGCGTCGATGCCATGACCAAGCGGCGGGTGGAGTTCTTCACCCGCATGCTGACGGACGCCATGTCACCGTCCAACTTCCTGCTGTCCAACCCCGCCGCCCTGCGCGAGGCCATGGAGACCCGGGGCGAAAGCATCGCCAAGGGCATGGCCAATTTCGCCGCGGACCTCGAGCGCGGTGGCGGCCAGCTGTCGATCAGCCAGACCGATTTCAACCAGTTCAAGGTCGGCGAGAACGTCGCCACCGCGCCAGGCAAGGTCGTCTTCCAGAACGACATCATCCAGATCCTGCAGTTCACACCGACCACGGAAACGGTCTGCGAGATCCCGCTGCTGATCTTCCCGCCCTGGATCAACAAGTTCTACATCCTGGATCTGCGCCCGGAAAACTCGATGATCCGTTGGCTGACGAGCCAGGGGATTTCGGTGTTCGTCACCTCCTGGGTGAACCCGGACCAGAAGCTGTCGACCAAGACCATCGAAGACTATCTGCAGGAAGGCATCTACGCCGCCATCGACGCGGTCACCCGGCAGACAGGGGTCAAGACGGTGAACACCGTCGGTTACTGCATCGGCGGCACCATGCTCTCCTGCGCCCTGGCCCATATGGCCGCGCGCGGCGACGAGCGGGTCGCCTCGGCCACCTTCTTCGCCGCCCAGCAGGACTTCAGCGAGGCGGGCGATCTGCTGATCTTCACCAACGAAGAGTGGCTCAAGGATCTGGAGGACAAGATGGACGCCGGCGGCGGGGTGCTGCCGGGCCAGACCATGGCCGACACCTTTAACGCCCTGCGCGGCAACGACCTGATCTGGTCGTTCTTCGTCTCCAACTACCTGATGGGCAAGGAGCCCAAGCCCTTCGACCTGCTGTTCTGGAACGCCGACCAGACGCGGATGCCCAAGACCCTGCACATGTTCTATCTGCGCAATTTCTATGGCCAGAACGCCCTGGCCAAGGGCGAGCTGGTGCTGGATGGGGTGAAGCTGGACCTGGGAACGGTAAAGACCCCGATCTATGTGCAGTCATCCAAGGAAGACCACATCGCTCCCTACCGCTCGGTCTACAAGGGCGCGAAGCTGTTCGGCGGGCCGGTGACCTTCACCATGGCCGGCTCGGGCCATATCGCCGGGGTGATCAACGCCCCGGTCGCCAAGAAATACCAGCACTGGACCAATGCCGCCCTGCCCCCAAGTGTCGACGAATGGATTGCTGGGGCCGTGGAGCATCCCGGGTCTTGGTGGGAGCACTGGGCGGCGTGGCTCAAAGCCCGCTCAGGCGGCCAGGTTCCGGCACGCGATCCGGCCAAAGGTCCGCTCAAGCCGATCGAGGATGCGCCGGGCAGCTTCGTGAAGGTGCGATCCGACGCCAGCTAGGCGCCGGTTCAAGTGATGCCACTTGAACCGGAAAGGCTCTAGGCGGGGACAAACCTCAGCGCGACGCCGTTGTTGCAGTAGCGCAGGCCTGTGGGCCGGGGGCCGTCGTCGAACACGTGGCCCTGGTGACCCAGGCAGCGCGCGCAGTGATACTCGGTGCGCGGTATGCCGATTTTCAGGTCGGTCTTCTTGATCAACGCGCCGCCGATGGCGGTGAAGAAGCTGGGCCAACCGGTGCCGCTGTCGAACTTCGATTGCGATTTGAACAGAGGTAGGTCGCAGCCCAGGCAGACAAAGGTCCCGGGGCGATGCTCGTCGTTGAGCGGGCTGCTGAAGGGCTGCTCGGTGCTTTCCTGGCGCAGGACGCCAAAGGAGGCGGGCGACAGTTTGGCCCGCCATTGGGCTTGGGTCAGCTTACGGGCGGGGGACGCGGCGTAGGGGTCGGCGGCCGAGGCCGGCCCGCAGGCGGCCAGGGCGGTGGCGGCCAACAGGACAAGGCGGCGATCGGGGGCGAAGGTCTGGGTCATGCTTGGGTCTCCGCACCCTATACGTTCGAGAAGGCCGGTTGGTTACACCCGGATGACGGGTTCGGGGCGTTTCCAGACATAAAACACATCCGGCATGCGTTCTTCGTTGTCCTCGCCGTCGGTGAGACGGGCGGCGGTGAAGCCGTGTTTCTCGTAGAAGGCGCGGGCGCGGGCGTTGTCCTGGAAGGTCCAGAGGCTGAGTTCCGCGTATTCGCCCTTGGCCAGGTCCAGCAACTGCGCGCCCAGACCCCGGCCCAGATAGTCCGCGGCCAGGAACAGGTGGTTGATGAACCCGGCGCGGAAGGCGATGTAACCCAGGAACCGCTGGTCCTGCTCGGCCAGCCAGACATCGAACTCGGCGAACAGCCGGTCTCGAAAGAAAAGCCGTTCCTCCTCCGGTGTGTGCAATTCCGGCAGGAAACTTAAGGTGCGCCGCACGGTGTCGCGGTAGAGACGCGCCAGGGCGTCCATGTCATAGAGCCCTGCGCGGCGGATGATCAAAGGCCGCCGCCTCCCAGGCCCGCCTCTTCGGGCAGGCCGAGCATCAGGTTCAGGTTCTGCACCGCGGCGCCGGACGCGCCCTTGCCGAGATTATCGAGCTGGGCCACCAGCCGGGCCTGGCCCAAGGCGTCGGAGCCGAACACAAAGAGCCTCATGCGGTTGGTGCCGTTCAAGCCCTCGGGGTCCAGGGCCTTGGTCGCGGCGCATTCTTCCAGCGAGACCACCTCGATGAAGGGCTCGTTCTCGTAGGCATGGCAGAGGGCGGCGTGGATTTCCTTCAGCCGGGGCGCCACCGGCAGGGCCTTCAGTTGCAGCGGAACCTCCACCAGCATGCCCTGGGCGTAGCGGCCCACGGCCGGGGCGAACAGCGGACGGTGGGCCAGCAGGCCGTGGGCCTGCATCTCCGGCACGTGCTTGTGCTCCATGCTGAGGGCATAGGGGCGGAAGGCGACTTCGGTGTAGCCCTCGGAGGCCTTGTCCTCGAATTCGGCGATCATCGGCTTGCCGCCGCCGGAATAGCCCGAGACTGCGTTGACAGTCACCGGCCACGCCCTTGGCAGCAGCTCGTCCTGCACCAGGGGCCGCACCAGGGCGATGAAGCCGGTGGGATAGCAGCCGGGGTTGGAGACACGGGTCGACGCGGCCACCGCCTTGCGCTGGGTCCGGGTCATCTCGGGAAAGCCATAGGTCCAGCCGGGCGCCACCCGATGGGCGGTGGAGGCGTCCACCACCCGCACTGAATTGCTTTCGATGAGGGCCACGGCCTCGCGCGCCGCGTCGTCCGGCAGGCACAGGATCACCGCGTCGGCGCCGTTCAGCAGCTCACGCCGCGCCGCGAGGTCCTTGCGACGTTCGGGATCGATCGAGACCAGCTCCAGATCGCGACGGCCCTCAAGCCGCTGCCGGATCTGCAGGCCAGTGGTGCCAGCCTCGCCGTCGATGAATACCTTGGGAGCCATGACGTAACTTCCATCGGATTAGGACAAAGAAAAAGGGCGCTCCGGCAAAACCGAAGCGCCCTTCTCGCGGAACAGATGTTCGCGCGCGCTTAGCGCTTCGAGAACTGGAAGCTGCGTCGGGCCTTGGCCTTGCCGTACTTCTTACGCTCGACCACGCGGCTGTCGCGGGTCAGGAAGCCGTGCGGCTTGAGCAAGGCGCGCAGGCCCGGCTCGAAATAGGTCAGGGCCTTGGAGATGCCGTGGCGAACCGCGCCAGCCTGGCCGGAGAGGCCCGAACCCAGCACCGTCACATCGACGTCGAACTGGCCGACGCGATCAGTCACCTGCAGCGGCTGGGCGATCATCATGCGCAGCACCGGACGGGCGAAATAGATTTCCTGGTCGCGGCCGTTGATGGTGATCTTGCCCTTGCCGGGCTTGATCCAGACGCGGGCGATGGCGTTCTTCCGCTTGCCGGTCGCGTAGGCGCGGCCCTGGGCGTCGACCTTGCGCTCGTGCACGACGGCGTCGGAGGCGACGGTGCCCATGCCCTTCAGCGCGTCGAAGCCCTTGGCTTCGGGAGGGGTGGGGGCGGCGGCCGGAGTTTCCGCGACGGCGTCTTCGGTGGTGGGGGTCTCGGACATGCTCAGGCGCTCCGCACGTTCTTGGCGTTCATGTCGGCGAACGCGATGGTCTCGGGGTTCTGCGC
>JBBROW010000063.1:0-12824 GCA_038228945.1 Caulobacterales bacterium | reverse complement strand
GCTTCATGCTGGAAACCCTGCACGCCAACCTGAAGGAAAACCGGCCGATCTACGGGATGAACCGCGGCTCAGTCGGATTCCTGATGAACGAGTATTCCGAGGACGGACTGCTGGAGCGGATCAACGCCGCCGAGCGCGCCACCATCCATCCGCTGGCCATGGTCGCCATCGATTCAAAGCGCCGCCAGCACAAGGCCCTGGCCATCAACGAGGTCTCCCTGCTGCGCCAGACTCGCCAGACCGCCAAGCTGCGCATCTCCATCGACGGCAAGGTGCGCATGAGCGAGTTGGTCTGCGACGGGGTAATGGTGGCCACCCCCGCCGGCTCGACCGCCTACAACCTCTCCGCCCACGGCCCGATCATCCCCATCGACGCCCAGGTTCTGGCGCTCACCCCCATCAGCGCCTTCCGGCCCCGCCGCTGGAGGGGCGCCCTTTTGTCGCACCGGGCAAAGGTGACCTTCGAGATCCTGGAATCCGACAAGCGCCCCGTCAGCGCCGTCGCCGACAATGTTGAAGTGCGAAACGTGGTCCAGGTTGAGGTTGTGGAGGATCGAAGCATCTCACTGGTGATGCTCTTCGACGCCGGCCGCAGCCTTGAGGAACGGATGTTGGCCGAGCAGTTCTCGGTCTGAACAGCCCGCCACCGCGCGCGCCGCCACATGGATCATCCGTTGTTAAGCCTTTCTGCCTAGCCTCTCCTCACGTGCGTTTAGGAGGGGTGGACCTTGAGCGAGTCCAATTCCAGTCAGGTGATTCCGGTGGCCAACACCCTGCGACTGAAGGTCGGAGGCCGTCTTGGCGGCATCGATCCGGCGGCGATCGCCAAGGCTGAGGCGGCGCTGAAGAGCCTCGCCGGCAACTTCGGCCAATGGCTGCAGGATGAAGTGACCAAGCTGGAAGCAGCCCGGGCGCGCATCAAGACCGACGGCCTGACCACCGAGACCGCCGAGGCGCTCTACTTCCGCGCTCACGACCTCAAGGGCCTGGGCGCTACCTATGAATATCCGCTGGTTACCCGCATCGCCGGGTCGCTCTGCAAAATGATCGACGACCCGAAGGCCCGCATGGACGCGCCGATGTTCCTCATCGACGCCCACATCGACGGTATCAAGGCGGCGGTCCGCAACCAGATCCAGACCGACACCAACCCCGTCGGCAAGGCGCTGGCCGAGGAACTTGAAGGCCAAGTCCGCTCCTTCGTCGCCGGCTGATCCCCTACATCACCCTCGACAGCGGCTCGGCCACCACGCCGTAGCCGGCGTTGGGCGGCAGCACCAGAACGCGGCCTTGCGGCGTGTCTGTGATCTGCGGCTCTACCGTCACCAACTCCCGCGCCTGGGCGCGAACCACGGCGTCCTCCGCGCCGGACGCCTCGGCCAGCAGCTGGAGGTTCATCCGGGTCGGAAAGATCACCGTCCGTTCGCCCGCCTCGCCCAGCCGCAGCGCCTCCTTGGGCGCGATCCACTCGGCGTCCACCGTCTCCCAGCCATCACACACGGCCAGTTGGTCCGACGGCGCCGCGGCGACATAGAACCAGGTATCGAAACGCTTGGGCGTCAGCGGCGGGGTGATCCACCGCGCGAACACCGACAGGGCCGCCAAGTCCAGGCTGACATCCAGCTCCTTGATCAGATCCAGGAAGGATCGCTTATCCTTGGCGATCTCGTCCCGCGCCTTGGCCGCGCGGTCGTCGGCGTTGAACGGCGAGCCGTCCTGGTGGCGGGCCAGCAGGATCCCGGTTTCCTCATAGGCTTCACGAATGGCGGCGATGCGCAGCGGGCGTTTGGCCGGCAGGGACTCGCCCCAGCCCAGGGTGCGGAACTCCCAGTCGGGATCATGATCGCCGGCGTGGGTCTTGCCGCCTGGAAACACCAAGGCGCCGGCGGCGAAATCGATCTGATGATGGCGCTTGACCATCAAGACTTCGAATTCCGGTGTGTCCCGCACCAACAGGATCGTGGCGGCGGGCAGGATCGTGGCGGCGGGCAGGATCGTGGCGGCGGGTTTTTCGTCGGGCATGCCGCCAGCTTGGGCGCATGGCCGGGGTCGATCAAGCGTGTCGCGAGGTTAGTTTAGACCGCGACGCCTGCCTTGATCGAACCGTTCCCCTCCGCCGACAACCGGTCCAGCTTGTCCAGCAGATAGTCCATGTCGTCCTTGGAGGTCGGCAGGGGCTGGGTCAGGAAGCGTTCCAGCATCCGGCGCTGGAACCGCGGCCGATCGTGTTCGGCGCCGTCGAAGTCCACCGAATGAAACGCATCCACCCCCGCCCGGAAGGCGGGCAGCAATCGCGCCGGCAGACCGGCCCGTTCATAGATCGCCTTCAGCCCCAACTCCCCTGCGTCGTGGATCATCAGCCACGTGCGGTGGTGCGGCACCGCGGCCAGCTCCGCCACCGACCACTCGAAGAAGGTCATATGCCCGTGCGCCAGGGCGCGAAGCAGCAACGAGGATGTCAGCCGCCCCATCTTGTTCAGATAGGCGACGAAGGCACGGGTGTCGGCAGCGCGGCCGGCCTGATCCACCAGATCCAGAGTGGCCCGTTCCTTGGCGCCCAGGGCGATGGCCAGGGCTGTCTCCGGCGAGACGGCATGGTGGTTGATCAGATGCTCGCGCACTTGGTCCGAGACCAGGTTCACCAACCGCTCGGTCACCGACAGGGGCAGGGCATCTCGGAAGGCGATGGAAGCCAGGATCTTCTCTGACCGTTCGAACCGCTCCACGGCCTTTTCCAGGCTGCGGGTGGTGAACTCGGCATTGTCGTTGGCGCAGGCGCTGTCCACCGCGGCCTCAACGCCGTAGTCGACGATAGCGGTGGTTACCTTGGTCGACAGGACCGGACGCTTGGCGATCGCCACCTGCCGCACGGGACCGCCAAGGCGGACGATCTCGGCCAGATCATCGTCCGAGAACGCTGGCGAGCAATTCAGCACCGGCAGGGCGATGCTCTCGATGTCGCGGGCCAGTTTGTTGGCCACGTCGCGTGGTATGAGGGGCGAACTCTTCAGGGTTACGGCCAGGGCGCGGCGCACCAGTTCGGCGGCGTCGGCGGCCATGATCCGCAGGATCTGCTGAGCCTCTTCGCGCTCTTCCTCGGTCAGGTCGGCGCGGTCGATATGCCGGCAAAGACGGTGGGCGGCCACCGCACGCTCGTCGGCCGTGGCGCCCTTGACCAGGGTGCGGATGTCACTCTCCGTCAGGGCCGCTCGCGTTGTCGCCATGTCTTCCCGCCCGCCCCACGCGGGGCCCCGAATCTGTTCCTTCGAATCATGGACGGTTAGGCTTAATGATTGCTTGTGCTGGCGACGTTTCGTTAACGCTGTCGCGTAACGGGCGGACAACAACCAGGGGCGTAAACTCCAACGCTAAGTCGCGCCTTTAGCTCTGGATTTCGCCATGCCCCCCCTCGCCGTCCTGAACGCCCCGTCCGGCGATGGCGACTCCCTGGCCCAGCAATCGCTGGACACCCAGATGGCGCTGATGCCGCAGGCTCTGGGGGTATTCGCTGTCTGCCTGCCGATTTTTGTCTGGGCCGGGTCGTTCGCCGCCAACAGCGTACTGATGGCGGCCAGCTTCTCGATCTTCGCCATCAACTGGGGCGCCTTCTACATCGTCGTCAATTGGCTGAAGCGGCCGCAATCGCGGGATCTGAAGCTGCGCCAACGCGTCCAGATTCTTGGCGGGCTGCTGTGGGCGGGGGCGGTGGCCCAGATCGCCATTCTGGGTCTCGGCGCGGGCCACGCCGGCCAGACCCTGATGATGATGGCCGTGGCCGCCGCGGTGATCTGCATGTTCTTCGCCGCGCCCTCGATGGCCTGTTTGCTGATCGTCGCCCCCGCCGCCATGGCCGGCCCCCTGGCTGCCCTGTTCTGGCGTCCGGAGACACGACAGGACGCCTTCCTGGCCTGGGGCGCCTTTGCCCTGGCGTTCCTGCTGGCCCTGCTGATGAACCGCAACCTTGCCCGTCAGTTCGCCCTGGCCGCGGACCGTGAGCGGCTCTCGCATGAGCGTGAGCGCTCCTTGGATCACGCCGAGCATCTGGCGCGCTCAAAGTCCGACCTCGTCGCCACCCTGTCGCACGAGATCCGCAACGGCCTCACCGGCGTCGCCCACGTTCTGGCCGCCGCCGCCGGACAGAACGGCCGCGCCGCGCCCTCCCGCGAGCAGCTGGGGGCCGCCCTGGCCGCCGCCAACGACCTGATCGCGGTTTTGAACGCCACCCTTGATTCCGAGACCGCCGAAGCCGGTCGCCTGCTGGTCGACGCCGCCCCGTTCGACCCCGTGCGGATGCTGCGCGAACTGGCCTTGCTGACGCGGCCCCAGGCCACGGGCAAGGGCCTGGAATTCTCAATCTATGTTGAGCCCGAGCTGGACAGCCGTCACGCCGGCGCCGCCATGGCCGACGCCGCCCGCGTGCGCCAGGTTCTGGCCAACCTGCTGGGCAACGCGGTGAAATACACCGTGCGCGGCCGCATCGAGGCGCGCATCGAGCGGCGCGGCGACAACCGCATCGCCATCGCCATCGCCGACACCGGACCGGGTTTGAGCCCTGACGAGCTAGTCATCGCCTTCGAGCCCTTCAAGCGCGTGGCGCGCACCGGCGCCGGCGTGCCTGGCGCGGGGCTTGGCCTTTCTCTATCGCGGCAGCTGGTCAAGCTGATGGGCGCAAACCTGGAAGCCGATAGCGCCGTTGGCGTCGGCAGCTGCTTCACCCTGGAGCTGGCCTACGACCCGACCGCCCTGATTGATGTCGGCGAAGACGCCGCGCTCGATGCTTTGGAATCGGCCGGCGGCCTGCGGGTGCTGATCGCCGAGGACGACGGCCTGAACGCCGCCATGCTGCGGACCATTCTGGAGCAACTCGGCCACCGTGTGGTCCATGCCCAAAATGGCAGGCGCGCGTTGGAACTGGCCCGCATCTGTGAGTTCGACGTCATCATGCTGGATGGCCGTATGCCGGAGATGGACGGTCACGAGGCCGCAGCGGCGATCCGCGCCCTGGCGGCGCCCGCCTGCAACACCGCTATTATCGCCGTCATCGGCGGCGACGCCGACGAAGCGCGCGAATGCCTCGACGCCGGTGTCGATACAGTTATGCGCAAGCCGGTAACGGTCAGCGGCGTCGCCAGGGCGGTGGCCGACGCCGCCGCGCGCCGCCGCATTGCCCCTGGGGCAACGGCGGCCGCCTGACACCTGGCCGCCGAAAGCGCTTCCAAGCGCGCGGGCGCGCCTGCACTATCGCGACCAAATCGGTGTCGGGAGATGGTGTTGCTGCAGGATCTGAAGGTCGTCGAGTTCTCCACCTATGTCGCTGGGCCCAGCGCCGCCATGGTCATGGCCGATTGGGGCGCGCAGGTGATCAAGGTCGAAAGCCGTAGCGGCGATCCCACCCGCCACACCTTCGCCGGTGCGCCACACCTGAGGGGTAACCCGGTCTTCGAGTTCGAGAACCGCGGCAAGCGTGGCGTGGTTCTGGACATCACCAAGCCGGCCGGGCGTGAGGCCCTGGTGCGCCTGCTGGCCGACGCCGACGTCTTCATCACCAACCTGCGGCCCCGCGCCCTCAAACGCGCCAACCTGGACTTTGAATCGGTGCGCGCCCAGGCGCCGCGGCTGATCTACTGCAACGTCACCGGCTACGGCCTTGAGGGCGAAGCGGCGGATCTGCCCGCCTTCGACATCGCCGCCTTCTGGACGCGGTCCGGCGCCGCCGCTTCCGCCATCCCGCGCGGCGTGGAACCCTTCCCCGCCCCATCCGGCATGGGCGATGAGGTCTGCGCCCTAGCCACCTCCTCCGCCGTTCTGGCGGCGGTGGTCGAGCGGGCCAGGACCGGGGTCGGGCGCCAGATCGAAACCTCGCTGATCCGCGCCGGCGTCTTCGCCAACGGATGGAACACTTCGATCCAGCTCAAGTACGGCAAGCTGGCCACCAGTCGGCCGCGCCGGGAACTGTTCAATCCCCTGTCCAACTATTGGCCCACGGCGGACGGGACCTGGGTGGTCACCGTCACACGCCACGGCGCCGAAGACTGGGCCGGCATCACCGCGGCGGCCGGCCGCCCCGATCTGGTGGAAGACCCCCGCTTCGCCACCGCCCGCGACCGCACCAAGAATGCGGGTGAACTGGTCGAGGCCCTCGACGACGGCTTCCGGGGCCTGACCCTTGAAGAGGTTGGGCAACGGCTTACCGCCGCGGATGTCATCTGGGCGCCGATGCAAACCCCCGCCCAGGTAACCCAGGACCCCTTCGCCCAGGCGGCGGGCTGCTTTATCGAGGTCGAGGACGGGCTGGGAGACCGTTTCCTGGCCCCCGCCTCGCCGGCGCGGTTTCCAGGCGAGGCGCACAAGCCCACGCGGCCCGCGCCTGGTTTGGGCCAGCATACCCGTGAGGTGCTGTTGGAAACGGGCTATTCCGCCGACGAAGTGGACGCCCTGATCGCCGAGGGAGCTGCCGTCTAGAGCATGACAGCTTCAAGTGGATACCGGTTGAAGCGCCCGTCACGCTCTAAATGTAAGAGATAGAGCCTTTTTGTCCGGTTCAGGTGAGTCCACTTGAACCGCAAAGGCTCTAGCTGCCGGTCCCGCGACCGCCATGGTCGCGGGCTTCGGAAAGCACGCGAAGCATTTCGGAGGAGAATAACGCGCCCGTCGCCCGGGTCGTGGCGCTGGCTCCGACGTCATCGGCCGCCTGGGGGCCGCGCAGGATAAGGTCGACCATCTCCCGCTGCTCGCTCACCCGGTCCATGTGACGGGCCGAAGCGTACTGGACGAAGGCGCGGTCGTCGAAATCGGCCTGCGGCGGCGCGGCGGACCGGCTGCCCCCGGGGCTGGCCGTCAGGTTGGCGTAGACTTCCGACACGGTGGCCGATCGGCCGGCGCGATAAAAGATGGTGGGATTGGCGTGCGCCGCTTCGGGAAACAGGGCCGAGGCCGCCGCTCCGGGGGTGCTGCGGCTAGCCTCGATCAGCTTGGCCGATCCGGCCGCGCCCAGGAAGTGGGCGACGTAAAGCTCACCGGCGGTGGGATCCCGCCCCACCCGCCCGCGCAGGTACGAGGCATGGTCCGCGGTCATCTCCCCCGCCATCAGGGCCGACGCTCGGGGGTCCATGCGCAGGGCCATGACCGCGGTGCGCGCATCGGCGCCCGCCACGCGCAAGCGCCCGTCCGACCCAGGCTGGATAAGGTCGGCGTAGCGGGCATAGCCGTGGCGCGCGCCAAACTTCTTGAGCGTGGCCAACCAGGTCTGTTCGGTGAATTGATAGAGGCCCGCGGCGGAAGACGTCGGCGCCTTGGCGCTGGGATTGTAGCCGCTCTCGCGCTTGGCGGTGCCCAGCAGGAATCCGAAGTCCACGCCGGTCGCGTTGGAAGCGCTCTGGATCGCCGCCTCGACGACGCCGCGGATGGAATCTATGGCCATACCCTAGAGGGATGAAGGCTTATGGTTAAGGCGCGCTTAACCATGTTCGCGGCGGCGCTCCATACGCCCGCGACCAAACATCCCATCTGGCGAAGACTCCTGGAAATCACGTATTCGATCTCCGCATTTGCGGGAGCTCCTGCCCGTATCTTGGACTCCGCGTTCCAACAAAGAGATCGATAAGTGGACTTCCAGACTAGTTTTGCCAAAATGCAGTAACTAAACCGCGATCACTCGCCTCCCGCGCGGCGCCCATGCTTTACAGCCGCCTCAACCACACCGACCTTTGGAGTCAATAATAACCGAACCAGGGAGGTTCGCATGGTGATCCGCCAACCGATCGACGGGGCCGTCTTCCAGTCCTTCGCCGATGAAACGCCACGCCGCCGGATCTCCCGCGGCAAGAGCCTCGCCATTGGCGCCTCGGTGGTGGTCCACGCGGCCATCGGCTTCTATCTCTACAATGCGGCGTTCAACGTGCCGAAGCCTGTCATCGACACGTCCGAGTCTCCGATCGACGGCAGGGTGATTACGTTGCCCCAGCCGGACAAGAAACTCCCGCTGACGCCGCCGCCGCCCCAGCCTCACATCCACCAGACCCCGCTCCGCCCGGATATCCCCAGGGAGACCCTTAAGGCAGACCCGACCCCGCCGACGAAGCAGATCGACGTTCCGCTACAGCCGACGGCCCTTACGGGCGGTAACACGATTGTGCTGGCCAAGCTCGACCCGCCGCCAGCGCACACCCGGCAAATCACCCGGCCCGACTGGCTACGTCAGCCGGACGCCGCGGCGATGTCGAGATACTATCCTGAACGCGCGCAGCGGATGGGTGTCAGCGGCTCGGCGACGATCAATTGCACTGTGGCGGCCAACGGCACGATCAGCGGCTGCACGGTCGTCAGCGAAACCCCGCCCGACTACGAATTCGGCAAAGCGGCTCAGAATCTGGCCCGCTTTTTCAAGATGAAACCGCAGATGGAGGACGGCCAAGCCGTCGCCGGCGGCACGATCACCATCCCGATCCAGTTCAGGCTCAGCGACAGCTAGAGCCTTTCCGGTTCAATTGAACCGGACAAAAAGGCTCTATCTTCTTACATTTAGAGCATGACCGGCGCTTCAACCGGTATCCACTTGAAGCTGTCATGCTCTAGAGACTGAAGCGACGCGGATCGAAACCGTCCAGCCCCGGCGGACGATCCGCGTCGCGCACGATCGCGGCCGCCAGGGCCTCGGCGATCAAGGGCGCCAGCAGCCAGCCGTTGCGCCGGGCCCCGCCGGCGATCCACACCCCGGCCGTGCTTGATCGCCCCACCAGCGGCAGGCCATCCGCCGTCGCGGCCCGTACGCCGACCTCGGTCCGAACCAGGCCCTGTCCGACATTGGGAAAGGCCAGCCGCGCCTGGTCCAGCAGCCCCTGAACGACGCCCTCATCGACGCAGAGATCGCTGCGCCCCGGCTCCATGCTCGCGCCGACCACGGCGCCGATGGCCGTCGGGCAAATATAGCCCCGCGCGAGGCGGACTACCGGCCCGGAGCGGGGGCCGTCGCTCACCGTCAGGATCTGACCCTTGATCGGTGTCAGGGCCGTCAATTCGGGCGCCAAGTCGATCAGCGCCGGGGCCATCCCCGTGGCCAGGACCACGGCGTCAGCGGCCAGAGACGCCCCATCATCCAGCGTCACCCGGTCATTGGCGAAGCGCACCAGTCCGCCGCGCCTCACCGTCAGGCCGCTCGCGCCGATCAGGGCGGCCAAGGCGGCCCGTGGATCCAGCCGCACATCTAAGGACGTGAACAGTCCACCGTCCGGGGCGATCAGGCCCTCCGCCCTGGCCTCGGCATCGCGGCGGAGCAGTCGCTTACAGGACGCCCCGAGCGCCCTCACCTGCTCGGCCCAGCGGTCCAGCGCCACCACATCGCCCACCGCCATCGCCCCCTGGCGATCGAGGGTCAGGCCGATGCTTTCGGCCAGGTCGCTCCACAAGGCGGCGGCGCGGCTTAGGGTCTCGAAGTCCGGCCCCGCCTCGCTGTCCAGCACGGACTCGAATACCGGGGCGATCATCCCCGCCGCCACGGCTGAGGCGTTGGCCAGGGGCGCGGGGTCGACCAGGGTCACCCGCGCGCCGGCGCGGGTCAGGGCCAGGGCAAGGCACGAGCCCAAGGCCCCCGCCCCCGCGATCACCACCCTGACGCCGACCCTTCCGCTCATCGCCCCTTACCACCGGGACGCGGCGGCGCGGTCAAGCCCCCCGGGGCGAACCGCTGGTCGGAGCAAGTCCCCGGATCAGGTCATCTGGTAGCGGATTGGCAGACGCTTAGGCCCGCTGACGAAGGACCCGTTCGCCCGCGCCGGCTCCCCGGCAAACTCCAGGGATTTCAACCTGGGCATCAACTCTTCGAACAAGATCCGCATTTCCATCTTGGCCAGATGCTGACCCAGGCACAGGTGCGCGCCGTAGCCGAACGCCAGGTGCTTGTTGGGGCTGCGCTCGGGTCGGAAGGTGTCGGGGTCGTCGAACACTTCCTCGTCGCGATTGCCGGAGGGATAGGCCAGCCACAGCCAGTCGCCCTTCTTGATCTGCCGCCCGCGCAGTTCGGTGTCAGCGGTGGCGGACCGCATGAAATGCTTCACCGGAGTGGTCCAGCGGATGGCCTCGTCCACCAGGCCTGGGATCAGGCTGGGGTCGGTCTTCACCTTGGCGAAGGCCTCCGGATGCTGGCACATCCCCCACACCGCGCCCGCCGTGGACGAGGAGGTGGTGTCGTGGCCGGCGGTGGCGACGATGACGTAGTAACTCATCGCCTCGAAGTCGTTGATCAGCTCACCGTTGATCTTGCCGTTGGCGATCACCGAGGCGACGTCGGCCTGAGGGTTGGCCCGGCGGTCGTCGGTGATGCGCTTGAAGTAGATGAAGAAGTCAGCGATCACGGCCTGCAGGTCGGCCATGGCGTCCGCGTTCTCATTCAGGTTGGCGCGGGAGCGGTTGAGTTCCGGATCGCCGGCCCCGAACAGCTCCTGGGTCAGCTTCAGCATCCGCGGCTCGTCCTCGGCCGGCACGCCCAGGATCTCCATGATCACCCGCAACGGGTAGGTCAGGGCGACATCGTTGACGAAGTCGCACTGACCACCCAAGGCCGCCATGTGATCCACATGCTTGCGCGCGATGCCGCGGATGCGATCTTCCAGCCCACGGATGTTCTGGGGCAGGAACCAGGACTGGGTCAGTATCCGATACTTCTGATGGTCGGGCGCATCCATCTGCACCAGGGTGCGAAGCAGGTGCGGGCTGCCGCCGGTGCGTTCACGCACATATTGATCACCCTGGATGGTGGTGAAGGTGGTCGGCATGTCCCCGGAATGGAACAGGTCGTTCTGCCGGCTGATCTCCAGGATGTCCGCGTGCTTGGAAACAACCCAAAATGGGTACACGCCCTCAAGCTCGGCCAGGCCCAAAGGATTGTTTGCGCGCAACCAGCGGAAAGCGTCGTGAACGGGCGCATCCGCAGCATAGGCGCTGGGCGCGACCACCGCGCTTGCTATGTCGAGAGGAATTCCGATGTCGCCCGTCATAAAAACGTCTCCTAACAACACGTGTAGATGCGCCGCATTAGAGCTCCCGGCGCCGCAAGGGCAGTCAAGGACGCTGATACCGCCAAAGTTAGACAGACCATTTCTGCAGAATGATTGAGTTGCACTGCCGGTTTCGGAAATGAAACGGACAGCTCACCGCCGCAGAGTGATAGTAGTCAGATCAGTTAAACCCAGCACTTCAGCCTGGCCGATTGTGACCCACAGCCGAACCCGATCATGGCCGATGCTTAAAATGGGTACGAACGGACAGGTTGTGACTTGAGGTCGCATTCCCTTAACGCGCGCGCACTCTAGCGCAATTCACTTTGCGGATGTATTGCGTGCTATTAAGGCTAACTTCTGGAGTTTGGTGAAAATGCAGGCTGTCAATCGTGAGGGGCCCGACCCCATCGACGTCGCCGTTGGCGCTCGCGTCAGGATTCGGCGTCGCTGGCTCGGCCTCAGCCAGACCCAACTGGCCAATGCGCTCGGCATCACCTTCCAGCAGGTTCAGAAGTACGAGCGCGGCGCCAACCGCGTTTCGGCCTCCATGTTGGTGAAGATCGCCGCCAAGCTCGAGACCACCGTCGCCGCCCTGGTGGGTGAAGACGGCTCAGCTCCCGTCGAAGCGATCATCTACGCCCAGCTGGCCACGCCCGGCGCCACCGACCTTCTGGCCGCGTTCGCCAAGATCAGCGACGGCGACGCGCGCCGTGCAGTCCTGACCATCGCCCAGGCCTTGACCGGAGAGGCCTCCGCGCGCACCCACGCCGCCGCCTGACCGCAGACCTAGGGTCGATGGGGCGCCGTCGGGGAAGACTTGACGCCGGCGCGAGGGCGGGCGCCATGTCCGGCAACCGCGCCTCTGGCGCGCTTCCGCCGAGCCCGCGCCATGGACCTGTCTTTCGGCCCCGAATATGAAGCCTTCCGCACGCAGGTGCGCGATTTCCTGACCTGCTATCAGGATGCCTACCCCGGGCCCAAGCGGCCGGCCCGGGCAGACGCCCTGCACTGGCAGAAGCTGCTGATTGAGCATGGCTATGCGGCGCGCACGATCCCCAAGGCCTATGGCGGCTACGGCGGCGAGCCCGACATCCTGCAATCGCGCATCATCGCCGAGGAATTCACCCGCGCCCGCGCCCCCACGGGCATGGCCGGCCAGGGCATTTCCATGTTCGTGCCCACGCTGCTGGAACGCGGGACCGAGGCCCAGAAGCGGGAGTGGATCGCGCCGACGCTGCGCGGCGACATCATCTGGTGCCAGGGCTATTCCGAGCCCGGCTCCGGCTCCGACCTGGCCTCGCTGCAGACCAAGGCCAGCGAGGACGGTGACGATTTCCTGATCAACGGCCAGAAGATCTGGACCTCCACGGCCATGCAGGCGGACATGATCTTCTGCCTGGTGCGCACCGAGCCGGATGCGCCCAAGCACGCCGGCATCAGCTATCTGATCTTCTCCATGAAGACCCCGGGCATTGAGGTCCGGCCGTTGAAGACCATGACCGGCCACGCCGAATTCAACGAGGTGTTCTTCACCGACGTCCGGGTGCCCAAAAGCCAGGTGGTGGGGGCGCGAGGGGCCGGCTGGGCGGTGGCCAACACCACCTTGAAGCACGAGCGCGGCATGCTGGGCGATCCCAACGCGGCCGAAGGGCGGCTGGCGGCCATTGTCGATCTGATGACCACAGAGCGCGTCGGCGCCGAGCGGGTGATCGACAATCCGGTCATGCGCGACCGCCTGATGGCCCTCCAGGCGCGGGTCCTGGCCATGAAGTACAACGGCCTGCGCCTGATCAGCGCGCGGCTTTCCGGCGAGAGCGCCGGCCTGGCCGG
>JBBROW010000062.1:0-16057 GCA_038228945.1 Caulobacterales bacterium | reverse complement strand
GGATATCTACGAGCTCACTTACATCCGCCAGGACGGCAGCCGCTTCCCGGCCATCGTGTCGGTGACGGCGCTGCGCAACGCGCACGACGACATCATCGGCTACCTGCTGATCGGCACCGACAACACCGCCCGCAAGCTGGTGGAGGAGGAGCAGAAGAAGTCAGACCAGCGCCTTCGCGACCAGCAATTCTACACCCGCTCGCTGATCGAATCGAACATCGACGCCCTGATGACCACCGACCCGTCGGGGATCATCACCGACGTCAACAAACAGACCGAGGCGCTGACCGGCTGCACCCGCGACGAACTGATCGGCGCGCCGTTCAAGGACTGCTTCACCGATCCGGAACGGGCGGAGGCTGGGATCAAGCGGGTGTTGAGCGAGAAGTCGGTCACCGACGACGAGCTGACGGTCCGTGCCCGAGACGGCAAGCAGACCGTGGTCTCCTACAACGCCACCACCTTCTATGACCGAAGCCGCACCCTGCAGGGCGTGTTCGCCGCCGCGCGGGACGTCACCGAGCGCAAGCGGGTGGAGGCGGAACTGCAGCAGGCCAAGGCCGCCGCCGAGAGCGCCAGCCGCACCAAGTCGGACTTCCTGGCCAGCATGAGTCACGAAATCCGAACGCCGATGAACGCCATCATGGGCATCGCCGACCTGCTGGCCAAGACCGCCCTGACGCCCGAGCAGGACAACTATGTGCAGATATTCCGCCGCTCCGGCGACAACCTGCTGAACCTGATCAACGACATCCTCGACCTGTCCAAGGTGGAAGCCTCGCAGCTGGACCTGGAACAGACCGGCTTTTCCCTGACCGATCACCTGGAAAAGGTGATGGAAATGGTCTCGCCGAAGGCCCGGGAGAAGGAACTGACCCTGGTCTGCGAGATCGCGCCGGAGGTGACGGTCGAGCTGGTGGGCGATCCCACGAGGCTGCGCCAGGTGCTGCTGAACCTGCTGGGCAACGCCATCAAGTTCACCCACGCCGGCACGGTGTCGCTGAAGGTCGAACCGGCGGCGGATTTCTCCGTGCCGACGGCCTTACGGTTCACGGTTTCCGACACCGGCATCGGCATCGCCGGCGACAAGCTGGACCAGGTGTTCGAGCGGTTCACCCAGGCCGATTCCTCCACCACCCGCCGCTTCGGCGGCTCCGGTCTGGGCCTGACGATCTCCAAACGCCTGGTGGAGCTCATGGGCGGGCGGATCTGGGTCTCTAGCGAGGTCGGGGAGGGTAGCGTCTTCGCCTTTGAGGTGCCGTTCGAAGTCTGGGCGGCCGCCAACCGGCCGGTGACGGCGCCGGTGGGCCAGGGGCCTGAGGCGCCGCTGTCGCCGCTGCGGATCCTTCTGGCCGAGGACTCCCCCGACAATTGCACCATCACCCTGGCCTATCTGGAAGACACCCCCTATCGCATCGATATCGCCGAGACCGGGGCGGCGGCCTGCAGGATGTTCGAGGCCGCGCGCTACGACCTGGTGCTGATGGACCGGCAAATGCCGGTTATGGACGGCCTGACCGCGACGCGGACGATCCGGGCCTGGGAGAAGGCCAACCACCGGGCGCCCACGCCGATCATCGCCCTGACGGCATCGGCCCTGAAAGGGGACCGGGAAACCTGCCTCGCGGCGGGGTGCACGGCCTATCTGAGCAAGCCGATCAAACAGGACGTGCTGCGCCAGGCGATCCGGGACCACTCGGCGGTCGCGCCGCCGTCGCCGCTCGGTGACGATCGGGCGCGGCGGGACAGGACGTCTCGAGCCAACCAGCGGCTGGCGGAACGCACCCCAGCCTACCTGCAAAGCTGCCGGCGGGACGCCCTGACGATGCATGAAGCTCTGGACCTGGCCGACTTCGAGACCGTCACCCTGCTGGCGCACAATATGCGCGGCTCCGGCGGCGGCTTCGGCTTCCAGGCGATCACTGACTTCGGCGCCGTCCTAGAGGCAGCGGCGGGCCGCAGCGACACAGCCGCCTCGCGCCAGGGCGTTGTGGACCTTTCGGCCTATCTGGAAGCGCTCAAAGCGCCGCTGCAGTAGCCGCAGTTGGCGCCGGCGATGACGGCGGTTGCTCCCCACAAAGGGGAGGGAGACTCAGCTTTTCGCGTTCTTGATCGGGTGGCCATCCTTGGAGATCAGGACGGCCAGCCATCGCGTGGACTCGAACTCAGCCGAGATGGCCATCACCGTCACCGTCAGGGGGGTGGAGAGCAGCACCCCCGGCACGCCCAGGATAGCGCCCCAGAAGCCGATGGAGATCAGCACCAGCAGGGGGTCGATGTTCAGCTCATCGCTCTGCAGCTTGGGCATGACGATATTGTCGATGAAGAACACCGCCGCCCCCAACACCGCCACCATGATCAGTGGCCGGGTCAGGTCGCTGAACTGCGATAGCGCCACCAGGCCGGGGAAGATCGAGCCGGCGAAGGCGCCGACGATCGGCACATAGGCCGACAGAAAGACCACGAACGAGATGAACAGGGCGTCCTTGACGCCAAACAGCATCATCATGCCCCAGGCGGCCAGGGCGATCATGCCCGCCTTCAGGGTCTGCAGGCGCACATACTGTTCGACCGCGTTGCGCACGCTCAGCACGATGCGGCGGGCGCCCTGGCGATGGCCCTCGGTGTCGTAGAGGCTGTTGACCTTCTGGGTGAAGGCGGCCCGCGAAGCGACCAGGAAGCCGAAATAGATGATCACCAGGAAGCCATAGGACAGCAGGCTGCTGGCGGTGGCGAAGGTGCTGGTCAGGACCCGGGACGGATCGGTCCCGCTGAACAACTGGCCCAGAGTCTTGGGCTGGACACCGGCCAAGGTCATCACCTGGGAAAGCACGGCGTTCAGGCGTGGCTCCAGGCCCGCGATCTGGCTGGCGAAGGGCGGCGCTTCCACCGCGAACAGGCCGCCGATGGCGCCGAAACTGAGAATGATCGCCGTGCCGGCCAGGGTCGCCCGCGCCCAGTCGGGCCAGCTTGGCATGCGGTGCTCCAGGCCGCGCGCCACGGCGTCGATGAGCAGCAACAGGAAGGTGGCCACCACCAGGGGCGTCAGGATCACCTGGAAAAACCGCACCAGGGCCAGGGCGACAACCACGGCCATGAATACCGTGGCGTTGCGCACGAAATGGTCCGATTGGGACGCGCGCACGACGGCGGGCGGCGGAACAGCGTCGGCGGGTGGCGGCGAGGCGCCCTCTGGCGAGTCAGGCATGCGGCCAATCTGCTTTGAGTCGGCGAGAGTTGCGCCAGGGGGTAACGCGCCTTGGATAGCGCGGTTCGCCGACAGCGCCAAACGCCGCGCCCTTCCCACGCAGACGAAGGGCGAATGGGATCAGGCCGCGATCAGATGCTTGGGGTGGCGCAGATCCGGCGCCAGGCCCTCGCCCATCAGGTCGATGAAATTCTCGCGGTAGAAGCGGTCCTGGGCGGGTTGCGCCGTGCCGACCAGGGAATCCCCGAACCGCTTGAGCGGATTGCGACCACCTTCCACATGCGGGAAGTCGGAAGAGAACAGGCAGACCTCCTCGCCGCTGTTGGCGATGATCCAGCCGGTGTCCTCGTGCGGGTAGGGGGTGACGCGGACTTGGCGACGGACGATCTCGCTGGGGCGGGCCGAGAGCTTGTGCAGGCGATCCTCGTTCTTGAAGAAGGCGGCATGGGCGCTGTCCATGAACCGCATCCAGCTGGGCAGCCACGAGCCGCCCAGTTCGATGGCGCCGAACTTCAGGCGGGGGAAACGATCCATCACCCCGTCGATGATCATCGCCGCCAGGGTTTGCTGCACGGCATTGGGGATGGCCATGAAGCTGACCGAGGTGAAGTTCTCCTCGCCGCCGTGGAAGTCCTTCACCCGCGGCATGCCATTCTCGAAATAGGGCGCCGCCAGCTTCTCCTCGCCGCCGACGTGGAACAGGATCGGGATGCCGGCCTCCTGCGCGTGGGCCCACACCGCATCAAAGCCCACGTGGCTGGGGGAGTGGTTCCTGGGAACCTTGGAGGGGATCATCAGGGCCTTGGCGCCCAGCGCGATGGCCTCGGCGGCGGCGGTCTTGGCGCGGTCGAAGTCGCTCAGGGGAATGTAGGCGGTGGCCAGCAGGCGCCGGTCGACGGCGCAAAAGTCGGTCATCATCCGGTTGTGGGCCTGGGCGGCCGCATAGCAGAGATCGAGGTCCGGGCCGTCGTCGAGGCCGAAATTTCCCAGGCAGAAGGTGGTGAACACCAGCTGGCTGGCGAAGCCCAGCAGGTCCACCGTGCGCGCCCGGTCGTCGCGGCGGAACGAGCCCAGGGCCTCATAGTTCTTGCGCAGCAGGATGTTTTCATCCGCGCCGGCGCGGAAGGCCGGGTCTTCCTGACGGGCCTTGGCGACCTCGGCCCAGCGGTTGTTGCCGATCTTCTTCTGGTAATAGGGCAGGGCGTGGTAGGCGGCCTTGAACCTCGGGTCGAAGTAGGCGTCCAGGCAGTCGCCCAGTTCCATGAGGTGGGAGTCGGCGTCGTGCACGACGCGCCCTTCGACATAGGCCATGGTCTTCCTCCGCGCGTTTTCCGCCTTGGCTGGATTTCAGAACCAAAGCGGGCGGAACACAACTGAAAAGTCGGTATGGCAGGCGGTTGGATGCGGGGGGCTCGACGCCACGGCCGTGGTGGGGCAAGAGGCGGCCATGTTCGGTTTTCGGCTCATCGCGGTCGCTTCCGGCCTTCTGGCCGCGCCCGTTTCGGTTTCGGCCTTCCCGGATAGCTACGCTGGCCGGCTCGACGCCCTGACCCAGGTGCAGCGATTGCAGACCCAGTTGCAGAGCCGCGACAGCGCCAGCGAAACCCTGCGGCTGTGGTGCGCCGAGCATCACTGGGCCGACCCGGCGCAGATCCGCGCGATCCGCGACACCACTGCGGTCAAGCCGCCCAGCCCGCAGGTGCGCGACCTGCTGGGCGCCGGGCCACGCACGCCAATTCGCTATCGGCGGGTGAAGCTGATGTGCGGCGAGCGGGTGCTGTCGGAGGCGGACAACTGGTACCTGCCGGCCAGACTGACGCCGGAGATGAACCGGCAGCTGGACCAGACCGACACCCCGTTCGGGGTGGTGGTCAAGGCGCTGGGCTTCAAGCGTCAGGGGCTGGACGCGCGCGTCCTGCTGCATCCCTTTGACGACCCTTCCGGCACGGCGCCCGGCGGCGCGCGGGCGGCGGCGGCGACGCTGGCCCTGCCGCACGCGGTGATCCAGAACAGCGCGGTGCTGACCGCCGCCGACGGCGCGGCCTTCAGCGTCGTGATCGAGACCTACACGGCGGCGACCCTGGATCCAGCCAGCGGTCAGGCCGGCCTGCCGCCACGATAGCTTTGACAGTCCCGCCAATAGGGTGAAGTTTCGCCCACGGACGCCGCTTCAGACGGTGCCGGGGAAACCTGTCGGGGAGAACGTGATGCCAAGGTTTGGGGCCGCCATCTGGGCCGGATTTGCGCTGGCCGCCGGGCTGCTGCTGGCCAGTTGCCATCCAGCCCCCAAGGGCGTGGACGCCGCGCGGCTGAACGGCGCGGATGCCGACCAGTCCGAATGGATGAGCACCGGGCGGACCTATTCCGAACAGCGCTTCAGCCCCCTGACCAAGGTCAACACCGGCACGGTGGGCCAGCTGGGCCTGGCCTGGCACTATGAGTTCGACACTGATCGGGGTCAGGAGGCGACGCCCCTGATGGTCGACGGGGTGCTCTACACCACCACCGCCTGGTCCAAGGTGTTCGCCTTCGACGCCAAGACCGGCGCGTTGCTGTGGTCCTACGATCCCAAGGTGGACGGCCAGCGCGGGTTCTCCGCCTGCTGCGACGTGGTCAACCGGGGCGTCGCGGTCTGGGGCGGCAAGGTGTTTGTCGGCGCCCTGGACGGCCGCCTGATCGCCCTGGACGCCAAGACCGGCGCCGTGGACTGGTCGGTGGTCACCGTGGACCAGTCCAAGCCCTACACCATCACCGGCGCCCCCCGGGTGATCAAGGGCAAGGTCCTGATCGGCAATGGCGGCGCCGAATATGGCGTGCGCGGCTATTTGTCGGCCTACGACGCCCAGGACGGCAAGCTGGCCTGGCGGTTCTACATGACCCCCAATCCGGACGGCAAACCGGACGGCGCGGCTTCCGACAAGGTCATGGCCGAGAAGGCCGGCAAGACCTGGGGCGATGGGGTGTGGAAGCATTCCGGCGGCGGTGGAACGCCGTGGGACGCCATGGCCTATGATCCGGAACTGAACCTGCTCTACGTCGGGGCCGGCAACGGTGCGCCGTGGAACGCGGTGAAGCGCTCCGGCGGCAAGGGCGACGACCTGTTCCTGTCGTCCATCGTGGCCCTGAACCCCGACACCGGCGCCTATGTCTGGCACTACCAGACCACGCCGGGCGAAAGCTGGGACTACACCGCTACCCAGCACATCATCCTGGCCGACCTGACCATCGACGGTAAGCTGCGCAAGGTGCTGATGCAGGCGCCCAAGAACGGCTTCTTCTATGTGCTGGACCGGGCCACCGGCCAGCTGATCTCGGCCAAGAACTACATCACCATGAACTGGGCCACCGGCGTCGACATGAAGACCGGCCGGCCGATCGAGAACCCCGCGGCCCGGTTCGTCGACAAGCCCGCCATTGTCCTGCCCGCCCCCTATGGCGGCCACAACTGGCAGCCCATGGCCTACGATCCTAAGGAAGGGCTGGTGTACATCCCGGCCATGGAGGTGCCGTTCGGCTATGGCAACGACACCAAGTTCGCCTATCACGACGGCGGCTGGAACGTCGGCATCGACTGGGGCCTGACCGATCTGCCGCCGGCGGCGCAGCAGGCGGCCACTAAGGCCTTGCTCAAGGGCATGCTGATCGCCTGGGACCCGGTGAAGCAACAGGCGCGCTGGACGGTGCAACACCCCTACTTCTGGAACGCCGGCGTGCTGGCGACGGCGGGTGACCTGGTGTTCCAGGGCTCGGCCGAGGGCAAGTTCGCCGCCTATTCGGCCAAGGACGGCAAGCTGCTGTGGTCCTACGAGGTCGGCAATGGCGTGGTCGCGGCGCCCTCCACCTATGAGATCGACGGCGAGCAATATGTGGCGGTAATGGCCGGCTACGGCGGCGCCGCGCCGCTGGCGGCCAGCTGGACTCTGCCGGACCGGCCGCGCCTGCCTGGGCGGCTGCTGGTGTTCAAGATCGGCGGCAAGGATGCGGCCCCGGCCTATCCCAAGTCAGCGCCGATCAAGATCGAGCTGACCGGCGTCACCTCCACCGGCAATGAGGCGGAGGGCAGTGCGCTGTTCATCTCCACCTGCGCGGTCTGTCACGGGCCAAGCGCCAGCGGCACGTACCTGCCCAACCTGCGCACCTCGCCGATGATCCTGACCTCGTCCGACTTCAAGTCGGTGGTGCTGGACGGGGCGCGGCGGCAGAACGGCATGGTCAGCTTCGCCAAGTTCCTGACCCCGGTCCAGGTGGAGTCGATCCGCGCCTATCTGCTGAAACAGGCCCGCGCCTACCAGGCGGCGGGAACGACCCCGAGCGCCGGTACCGGCCAGGGGGTCGGGAAGTAGGGCGGCAGGCCCCTACTCCGGGTCGGCGTAGGCCGCCTCGCGCTTCTGCAGGTTCGACATCACCGCCTCGACCTGGTTGGGGCTGCCGATCAGGGCGACCTGTTCGACGGTTTCCTGGATCAGGCCCGAGCGGGGATCGGTGACTACCGCCTCGTTGAGCAGGCGCTTGCCGGCGCGGATGGCGTGGGGGTTCTTGCCGGCGATCTCGTGGGCGGTGGCCAGGGCCTCGGCTCGGGGATCATCGCAGACGCGGGTGGCGAAGCCGTATTCCTTGGCCTCTACCCCCGAGAAGATGCGGCCGGTGTAGGTCAACTCGCGGACCACGTCCTCGCGGGCCAGGTGGCGCATGATCTGGGTGCCGGCCATGTCGGGGATCAGGCCCCACTTGATCTCGAAGATCGACATCTTGGTGTCGGGCGCCACGTAGCGCATGTCCGCGCCCAGGGCGAGCTGGAACCCGCCGCCGTAGGCGACGCCATGCACGGCGGCGATCACCGGCACGGGAATCTCGCGCCAGACCCAGACCGCGTATTGGGCCCGGTTGGCGATGCCGTGGGTTCGGCTGGAAAGGCCAAGGTCCTGGGCCTGCTCCGGCGAACGACCGCCGCCGCGCGAGCCCTCGGCCATCTTGCCGAAATTGCCCATGTCCAGCCCGGCGCAGAAGGCGCGGCCGTCGCCGGACAGCACCACGGCGCGGATGGACTTGTCCTTGATGATCGCCTCGCCGGTAGTGACCAGCGCCTCGAACATGGCGTCGTCCAGGGCGTTCATCTTGTCGGCGCGGACCAGGCGGACGTCGGCGACGCCCCGGTCGATGGTCATGGTGACGCGGTCGTTCATGGCGGTTTCTCCCATTTTGCCGACCTTAGGACCTTGTCCTTGCGGCGCCGCAAGAGGGGCGCGCTTGATTTGCCAAACGGCGAGGGCCCATGATCTCGTGGGATCGAGCGGCTCGTCCCGAAGGGCGAGCCGCGAGCCGGCGTCGGCCAAGACTTTTTGTCCACGAACCTCACGAACCACACGAACAAGAGGCGCGAAGCGCGCGTCTGAGCGGTGGCCCCGCTCCCTCCGATGAAAACACTGTGTTCGTGTGGTTCGTGGACAGACTCTTCCTACCGCCCTGCGCCGCCCGCTGCCGCTGCGCGACAACTCCCACAGCGCGTATGGATCCTCGGCACTGACGGCCGAGGATGACGATGTGTGGAGTTACATCTCCACCATCTCGAACTGGCTCTTGGACATGCCGCAGTCGGGGCAGCACCAGGCGTCGGGAATGTCGGCCCAACGGACGCCCGGCGCCAAGCCCTCGGCGGGCAGGCCCTCGGCCTCTTCGTAGATGAAGCCGCAGGTGGCGCACTGCAGGGTCTTGAACGGTTCGGGCATCGACGGTTCCCGGTCAATGCGCCGGGGCGTGGGCGCGTTCGACCGCGCGCAGGATCGCCTGGATGAAGGTGGGATAGAGCCCCGGGGGCATGTCATGGCCCATGCCGGGGATGACGCGCAGCTCCGCGCCAGTGATCAGGGCGGCGGTGTCGCGGCCGCCCTCCACCGGGACCAGGGGATCGACCTCGCCGTGCAGCACCACGGTGGGGGCGGTGATGGTCGCCACCTTGGCGCGGCGGTCGCCGGAGGCGCGGATGGCGGCCATCTGGCGGCCTACCCCGGCGGGGTTGAAAGCGCGGGCCAGCTCCGCCTCCGCGCGGGCGCGCAGGGCGCCGGGCGGCCAAGGGTAGGCGGGGCTGCCGATGACCTCGGCGTTCTCCACCGCGTGGTTCAGGAAGGTTTCGCGGTCCTTAGGGTCGGGCGCCGGCTGGCTGATCACGGCCCAGGCGGCGGGCGTGGCCGGCGGCAGGTCCGGGTTGCCGGTGTTGGACATGATGCTGGTCAGCGACAGGGTGCGGCCCGGATAGTCCGAGGCCACCGTCTGGGCGATCATCCCGCCCATGGACATGCCGACAATGTGCGCCTTGGCGACGCCGGCGGCGTCCAGCACCGCCATGGCGTCGGCGGCCATGTCCTCCACCCGGTAGGCGGCGTCCTTGGCCAGCCAGTCGGACTTGCCCACGTCGCGGTTGTCGAAGCGGATGGCGCGGAAACCCTTCTCCACCAGCAGGGCGCAGAAATCCTCCGGCCAGCGGGTCATCTGCGAGCCCAGGCCATTGATCAGCAGCACGGTCTCCCGTGCCGGATCGCCGAAGTTCTCATACTCCAGCTCGACGCCGTTCGCTCTCGCCCTGGCCATAACACGCTCCGATCCAGTGTTTCCCTGGCGGGCATTGTTCGGCGGGCGCGGGGCGGTGGCAAGGTTGTCGCCGGGGCAAGCGGGCGAAATCACCGGCGGCCGTGGTTAGCGCTTGGGCCTGGCCCCCCGCGCGACGCCGATGACCAGGGCGGCCATGACGCCGGCGGCCAGCAGGTAGGGCAGGATCGGGGCGGGAAGCACCCCGGCCGACAGGGCGGCGCCGCACGCGGTGACCACGGCGATGGCGGTGAGGCTGAGCCACAGGTCAGCGGCGAACATCTTGACGATGGTTTGCAGCAGCGCCTTGAGCACCTCCATCAGGCGGCCCTCGCCTGGCGGCCGCGCACCAGGCTGGCCATGGCCAGGCCGGCGGCCAGGTACACCGCGACCAAGCCGGGGATTGCCCAGTCGCCTCCTGGCCAAGGGGCGCCCAGCCCCTCGCAGCACCAGAACACGCCAAAGCCGGTGAGCAGGCCGCCGACCAGGAATTTCAAGGTGTTCTCCGGCACCTTGGAGAGTGGCGCGTGGGCGATGACGCCCGCCGCCAGGACCAGGACGCAGGCCGCCGCCGCGCCGATCGCCGAGGGGATCAACAGGCCGGGCCGCGCCCCCACGGCCAGGACGATGAACACCACCTCCGTCCCCTCCAGCAACACGGCCTTGAAGGCCGCGACCCCGGCCATCCAGTCGGCCGCGGTCTCATTGGCCGCGGCCTCCCTACGCAGGCCCTCAGTCTCCTTCGCATAGGCCGCCGCCTCGTCATGCAGGGCCAAGGCGCCGCCGGCGCGCAGCACCGCCTTGCGCAGCCAGCCCAGGCCGAACACCAGCAGCAGGACACCGATGACAAGCTGCAGGCCGTGCACCGGAACCGATGCCAGCAACGGGCCAAACGCGATCACCGCTATGGCCAGGACAGCCAGGGCCGCCGCCGCGCCCAGGATGGCCGGCCTCAGGCCGCGCACCACGGCGACGGCCAGCACGATGGTGAAGGCCTCGACGATCTCGACCGTGGAAGCGATGAACGAGGCGCCGACGACCGGCGCGGCTGTAGCCAGACTGATCACATCGCATCTCCCTGATGTTCCCGCGCCCGCGAACAGGCGTCACCGGTGTTTCGCCAGTGTGTCGCGAACCATACCGATCGCCAATACCCCGCCGACCGTGGCGCCCTTGCCGCCCCGGGATTCAACCGCCATCGTCGCGGCCATGAGCGGAACCATCCAAATCGAGCAGCCGGCGCCGGCGATCGTGCGCCTGGTGATCGACAATCCCCCGATGAACCCCCTGGGCGTGGCCATGCGCGCCAGTTTCATGGCGGTGCTGGACGAGGTGGAAGCCGACGATAGCCTGCGGGCGATCATCGTCACCGGCAAGGGCCAGGCCTTCTGTAGCGGTGACGATCTGAAGGACGCCGCCGCCCAGGCCGAGGATATCGCCGGCTTCGGCCGGTTGCTGGAGCGGCTGGACGCGACCCGGGCGCCCGTGATCGCGGCGGTCAACGGCTGGTGCGTGGGCGGCGGCTTCGAGCTGGCCCTGTGCTGTGACATTCGCGTCGCCTCGACGGAGGCCAAGTTCGTCTGCGCCGGGGTCAACATGGGGCTGATGGCCTCAGCCTATCGCCTGCCGCGCCTGATCGGCGTGTCCCGCGCCAAGTCCATGCTGCTCACCGGCCTGCCGCACGACGCCGCGGCCGCCGAGCGTTTCGGGCTGGTGACGGCGGTGCATGCGCCTGACGCGTTGCAGGCGCAGGCCCTGAGCCTGGCCGAACGCATCGCCAGCCGCGCTCCCCTGTCGGTGGAGGCCACCAAGGCCATGGCCGGCCGCGCCATGGACCTGTCCCCCGCCGACGCCGAGGCCCTGCAGGCCGACGACCTGCTACGCCTGCGCCGCAGCGCCGACCATGCCGAGGCGGTGACCGCGTTCCGCGAGAAGCGGGATCCGTCCTTCCTGCGGCGCTAGGGGAGGGGTCGCAAGGCCGCTCAGCGATCCGCTTTCGCGACACTCAGCCCGTCCATTGCCGCCTTCGCCGCCACCATGCCGGCGGCCATCATCTCGCCGACGCCGACCGCCGCCTCGTGCGGCAGCACATCGGCGATCCAGACCAGGCGGCTGCCTTCGCCCTCGCGCAGGACCTGGAACGAGGCGTTGTGGTGCGTCAGCCGCTCGATGCGGACCGAATAGACCAGGCGTTGGGCGGCCTCATCCAGGTCGACGATCACCTCGCGGGCGACCATGCCGTTGGCGAAGGTGACCATTCGCGCCCCATCTTCCATGACCACGTCCGTGACGAAGCCGGGGGCGAACCGGGTGTGGACGGCGCCAACATCGCGAACCACATCCCAGACGGCGGCGGGGAGGCTTTTAGAGAAATCTGCTTATGAATCGAGGCCATGACGGCGTCTCCTGATGTGATGAGGAGACCAGGATGCCATCGCATGCGCCGCATGGCTGGCGCATATCGGACGTCATCGACCGGAGCGGGCCCGGGCCAACACGTCCCTTGATGTCGCCGCGAATGTTCCGTATATGTTCCGGTTGTTCATTCTGCAACAAAGGACCGTCACCCATGTTCGACGCCTAGCTGCGCGCCGCGCCCAAGACGCCGCTCAGCCACCGGTAAATACGGTGATTTACGGTGAAATGGCTTTGAAAGACGGTGGCTGCTAGGCCTCCACCGTCTCCTTGAGCACGAAATCCGCCGGCTCCGGCTTCAGGGTCGCACGCCAGTAGTCCACCAGGGCGAAGGGCCAGTTCTGGGTGACGCGGCCTTTTTCGTTCTTGTACCAGCTGGTGACGTTGGGGGCGCCCCAGGCCATCAGCTTGTTGCCGGCGTCGACGCGCTCATTGAAGGCGTCGTGGACGTCCTGCTTGACCTCTAGCGACTTGGCCCCGGTCTGGGCCAGCAATTCCAGGCAGCCGAGGATGTAGCGCACCGAACACTCGGAAAAGAAGATGATCGAGCCGTTGACGACGATGTTGGTATTCGGCCCGTAGATCATGAAAAGATTGGGGAAATTTGGCGCGGTCATGCCCAGGTAGGCGCGGGCGTCGCCGTCCCACTGCTGGTGCAGGTCGGCGCCGCCCTTGCCGGTGATCTTGATGGGCGACAGGAATTTGCTTGCCGTGAAACCGGTGCCATAGATGATCACGTCGGCCTCATGCACGGCCCCGTCGCCGGTAACGACGCCCTGTGGCGTGATCTCGCTGATCGGGGTGGTGACCAGCTCGACGTTGGGCTGTTGCAGGGCCTTGAGCCAGACGCCGTTGTCCAGCAGGGCGCGCTTGCCGCCCAGGGGGTAGGTGGGGATGACCTTTGCGGCCAGGTCGTCGCGGCCCGCGACCTGGCTCTTGAGCATCTCGGCGACCATGTCGCGGAAGGCCATGTTGGCTTCGCTGACGGCGGTGTCGGGGCCGGTCCAGTCGGGGTCGCTGCGCACGGCGGGCAGCAGGCCATCGGTGGCCATCCACAGCAGCCAGAAGCGGTACCAGCGGTCGTAGTAGGGCACGGTCTCCAGCACCCACTTTTTCCCGTCCAGCACATCGTCATGATAGTGCGGGGTGGGGAAGCACCAGGGCGGCGTGCGCTGGAAGACCTCCAGGCTGGCGACCTTACCGACGATCTCGGGGACGAACTGGAAGGCGCTGGCGCCGGTGCCGATCACGGCTACGCGCTTGTCGGTCAGGTCCACCCCGTGGTCCCAGCGGGCGGAGTGGAAGGCGGCGCCCTTGAAGCTGTCGCGGCCTTTGATATCCGGCAGGCGAGGGCGGTTGAGCTGGCCCACTGCAGTGATCACCGCGCTGAACTCCAGGGTCTCCTCGCCCTTGGCGGTCTTCAGGCGGGCGCGCCAGAGGCCGGCGCCCTCGTCGAAGCTCAGCGACAGCACCTCGGTCTCGAAGCGGATGTGGTCCTTCAGCGCATAGCGGTCGGCGACCCCCTGGAAATAGTCCAGCAGCACCGGCTGGGTGGAGAAGTGCTGCGGCCACAGGTGGTTGGGCTCGAAGGAGTAGGAATACATATGGTTGGAGCTGTCGACCCGGCAGCCCGGATAGGTGTTTTCCAGCCAGGTGCCGCCGACGTCGGCGTTCTTCTCGACGATGGTGTAGCCGATGCCGGCTTGGCCAAGGCGGATGCCGGCCAGCAGGCCCGACATGCCAGCGCCGATCACCAGCACCTTCATCTTGGCGGCGGCGGCCTTGAGCTTAGGCTCCTCCCATTTGGGCGATTTGGAATTGTCGCCGGTGATGGCCAGCTCGTCTTCCAGGTAGTCGAGATAGTTGGACGGGATGTCGACGCCGGTGACGAAGTCCATCATCGGGCGCAGGGCCTCGATAGCCAGGTCGCCCACCGGCTCGCGGCGTCCCTCCAGGTAGTCGGTGATCACACCCTTGGCGAAGGCGCGCATAATCGCCTGTTCCTCGTCCGGCACGCCGATGTTGTTGCGGTCCATGGGGACATAGGAGGGTCGCCACTCGGGCTTGAGATGGTGGGTGTTGCCGGTGAGGTGGACCAGGGCGACCATCAGGGCGGGAAGGTGGGCGGCCGCGATGGCCTCGTCCAGGTTGCCGGTGAAATCCAGAGGCATGGTGTTCCTTCCCGAAAACTGACCTGGACGGTCTCTACTGGTCCTTTTGACCGCAACTTTGTTCCCGCCGCCTTAAGCCGCCGCAAGTCCTTGAAGCACGGCGGCGAGGTGGCGTACGCGTTCGGGACCGCCCAGGAGCTGGCGATCCAGGCCGATCCGCTTGAACCAGTAATGCAGGCCCAGCAGGTCGGTGATGCCGATGCCGCCGTGCACCTCGGTGGCGGTGCGGGCTACGAAGCGGCCGACCTCCGACAGGTGCGCCTTGGCATGGGCCGCGGTGAGGGAGGCCTCGTCCGGGACCGCGTCCCAGGCATGGGCGGCGTACCAGATCAGGGACCGACAGGGTTCCAGCTCGGCGGCCATCTCGGCGCAGAGGTGTTTCACCGCCTGGAAGGAGCCGATCACCCGGCCGAACTGCTTGCGTTCGGCGGCGTAGGCCACGGATTTCTCGATCATCCGCTGGCCGGCGCCCAGGGTGTCCGCCGCCAACAGCACCCAGCCGGCGTCGCGCAGGCGGGCCAGGTTGGCCGCCGGATCGCCGGCGGCCAAGGGCTCGGCGGGGGTGTCATCGAACCGGACCTCGCCCAGGCGGCGGGTCAGGTCGATGGTGGTCAGGGCGACGCGGGTGATCCCGGGGGCGTCGCCGGGCGCCAGATGCAAGGCGCCGGCCCTGTCCGCGACAATGAACAGGTCCGCCTCGGCGGCGTCGATGACGAACAGGCTGGTTCCGGTGAGCCGGCCGCCGGCCGCGGTCACCCCCGCGCCGTCACGGGCGCCGGCCACCGCCTCGGAGATGGCCACGCCGGCCAGGACCTCGCCCGCCGCCAGCCTGGGCAGCCAGTGGGACTGCTGCGCGGGCGAGCCGCCGTCCTTCAGGGCGATGGCGGCCAGGGCGGCGCCCAGGAACGGGGTAGGGGCGACGTGCCGGCCGAAGGCTTCGGCGGCCAGGGCGGCGTCCAGTAGGGTCAGGTCCAGGCCGCCATGCTCCTCGGCGATCAACAGGCCGGGCACGCCGACGTCAGCCAAGCCAGCCCATAGGTCGCGAGCCACCGCTTCCTTGCCGTCGGCGAAGGCGCGGACGCGCTCGAGGGGGCAGAGCTGGGTCAAGGCCTTTTCCAGGCTGTCGACCATCATCCGCTGGTCCTGGGACAATCCGAAATCCATGGTTCAGACCCCCGCCAGCTTGGGTTCACGCGGCATGCCAAGGCCCCGCTCAGCGATGATGTTCTTCTGGATCTGGGCGGTGCCGCCACCGATGATCAGGCCCAGGTCGAACATGTAGCGTTGTTGCCAGCTACCGCCGGCGCGCAGGTGCGGGCTGTCCTCGTAGAGCACCCCCAGTTCGCCCAGGGCGTCGATGGCCAGGGCGGCCAGCTCGTGGTTGATGTCGCAGCCCTGCAGCTTGACGATCAGGGCGGCCAGGCCGGCGTTCTCGCCGTTGAGCTGGGCGCTGATCAGGCGCAGGCCGTTGAACTTCATGGCCAGGACACGGGCCTGCATCTTCATCACCCGGTCGCGCATCAGCGGGTTGTCGATCAGGCGCTCGCCGCCGGCGGTTTCCTCGCGCATCAGGTCCATGATGGCGGCCAGGCGGGACTCGGCGGCGTTGGGGTCGCCCAGCATGCCGCGCTCGTGCTTGAGGGTGGCGTTGGCGACACTCCAGCCCTCGCCGCGTTGCCCG
>JBBROW010000061.1:0-16247 GCA_038228945.1 Caulobacterales bacterium | reverse complement strand
TGCCGATGGCGCCGGAGCCGACCACCACCCGGGTCGTGGGCGCGGTCTTGGGGACCATGGCCTCGCGATCGGTCCAGATGCGCTCGCCATCTGGGACCAGGCCGACGGCGGGGATCACCCGGGCGCGGGCGCCGGTGGCCAGGATCACCGACTTGGCGGTGAGCTTGCGGCTGCCGCCGGCTTTCAGGGCGACGGTGACGGCGGGGGCGCCCTGGCCCTTTTCAAGGGTGGCGTCGCCGTCGACGACCTCGATCTTATGCTTCTTCATCAGGAAGGCGACGCCGCTGGAAAGCTGCTTGGCCACCGCGCGGGAGCGTTCGATCACCTTGCTGAAGTCATAGGCCCGGCCCTGTACCGACAGGCCATAGGCGTCCAGGTGGCCGAGCTGCTCGTAGAGTTCGCCGGACTTCAGCAGGGCCTTGGTGGGGATGCAGCCCCAGTTGAGGCACACCCCGCCCAGGTTCTCCCGCTCGACGATGGCGGTCTTCAGGCCAAGCTGGCTGGCGCGGATGGCGGTGACATAGCCGCCGGGGCCGGCGCCGATGACGATAACGTCGAAGCTATCGGCCACTAGGACGGCGTCCCAAGCGCTGATGGCTCAAGCGCTGATGGCCCAAGCGCGGATGTGACGGCGGAGGCCAGGGCTTCGGGCTTGTCGGTGGGGGCGAAGCGGGCCTTAACCTCACCGTCACGGCCGATCAGGAACTTGGTGAAGTTCCACTTGATCCCCTCGGTGCCCAACAAGCCCTTCTTCTGGTGTTTCAGCCAGGCGTAGAGCGGATGGGTGGCGGGCCCGTTGACGTCAATCTTGCCCATCATCGGGAAGCTGACGTCATAGGTCAGGGAGCAGAAGTTGGCGATCTCCGCCGCATCGCCAGGCTCCTGCGCGCCGAACTGATTGCACGGGAAGCCCACCACGGCGAAGCCACGGTCCTTGTAGTCGCGGTACAGCTTCTCCAGCCCCTCATATTGTGGGGTGAAGCCGCACTTGCTGGCCGTGTTGACGATCAGCAGCACCTGGCCGCGGAAGTCGGAGAGGGGCGCGGGCGCCCCCTCCAGGGTCTGGGCCGTGAAATCGTAGATGCTCACAAAGATCCCCTATGAAGCGCCGTAAAGCAGGCCGACGTGGGTCTTGCCGTCCTTGACCTCGACCGTGGCGCTCAGGGAGCGCTTGCCGCCCTTTTCGCTCCACATGAGCACGTGACTACCGCTGTGGTCCTGGTTCAGGGCCCAGGAATCCAGGGTGTCGCTGAATTTCGCGTCGGCGGCGGCCTTCTTGTAGAAGTCCATCACCGTCTCGGGCGGATCGGTGACGTCGAAGGCGATGACGCCGCCCTGTTCCTTGTTGTCCATGACCGCGGTGATGACCGCGCCCGGATAGACCTTCACATAGCTGGGAAGGCTGTCGGGAACCTGCTTGCTGAGCGTCATCTTGCCGCCGTTCAGGCTGACCGAGCCGCCGTGGTTCAGGTCACCGCCCTTGGAACAGGCGCCCAGGCCAAGGCTGGACAGGGCAAGGACGGAGACGGCGGCGACGGTCAATACGGCAGATCGGGCAGCGGTTCTGGCGGTGATCGTGGCTCGTTGCATGGCGGTTTCCTCTTGGTTTGGAATCCCACAGACGATGTCAGCTAGGGTTCATGGCGGCAACGATTCAGACGATCATTGTTATCGGATCTTCGATCATGGCCTTGAACGCCTGCAGCCAGCGGGCGCCGATGGCGCCGTCCACGACCCGGTGATCGCAGGTCAGGGTGACGGTCATCACCGTGGCGATGGCAATCTGGTCGCCGCGCACCACGGGCCGCTTCTCGCCGGCCCCCACCGACAGGATGCAGCCCTGCGGCTCGTTGACGATGGAGGCGAAGCTCTTGATGCCGAACATGCCGAGATTGGAGATCGAGAAGGTGCCGCCCTGGAATTCCTCGGGCTTCAGCTTTTTGCCCCGGGCCCGTTCGGCCAGGTCCTTCATCTCGCCGGCGATCCTGGCCAGGCCCTTGGTTTCGGCGGCGCGGACGATGGGGGTGATCAGGCCGCCCTCGATGGCCACCGCCACCGCCACATCGGCGTGGTGGTGCATGGCGATGCCTTCGGGGGTGTAGCTGGCGTTGGCCTCCGGCACGCGCATCAGGGCGGCGGCGGCGGCCTTGATGACCATGTCGTTGACGCTGACCTTGATGCCGCCTTCCTTGCCGTTGTTCCACAGCATGGCGTTGATCTTGCCCCGGGCGGCCAGCAGCTGGTCGATCTCCAGGTCCACGGTCAGCGGGAAGTGCGGCACGTCGCGGAAGCTCTCGGTCATCCGCCGGGCGATGATCTTCTTCATCCCGTCCAGGGGGATCAAGTCGTAGGAGCCGGGGGCGATGCCCATCTGCTCCAGGGACTGGACCTGGCGCGGCGCCGCGGCGGGCGAAGTGGTGGCTGAAGCGGACACCGGCTGGGCCTTGGCGGGCCCGGCGGCGGGCTGGCCCTGCTGGCCTTCCACGTCGCGGCGGATGATGCGGCCGTGTGGGCCAGAACCCTGCACCTGGGACAGATCGAGATTGGCCTGCTGCGCCAGGCGGCGGGCCAGTGGGCTGGCGAAGATGCGTTCACCTTCGGCCTTGGCGGCGGCGGGCGGCGCGGCGGCTGTTGGGGCCGGGGCGGGCTGCGGCGTCGGCTCGGCAACGGACTGCTGTCGGGCGGGCGCCGGCGCGGCCGGGAGTGGATCGGCCTTGGCAGGCGGGGCCGACGTCGCTTCTCCCTCCGCCCTCAGCGTGGCGATGGGGGTGTTGACCTTGACCTCTTCGGTCCCTTCCGGAACCAGGAGAGACTCCACCACGCCCTCGTCGACGGCCTCGACCTCCATGGTCGCCTTGTCGGTCTCGATCTCGGCGATGACGTCGCCGCTCTTGACGGTGTCGCCGACCTTGACGTGCCACTTGGCCAGGGTGCCCTCCTCCATGGTGGGCGACAGCGCCGGCATCAGGATATCGATGCTCAAGGACGCACCTCCAGGGTCACGGGGGTCCAGCGGGCCAGGCGGCGGGCGCGCTTTTCCTCGGGGGTTTCAGAGTCATAGACCATTGGTTCGGGCTTGCGATCGGCGAAGGCGCCGATATCGGCGGCGACAATGTTCAGTACCGCGACACCATCCATCACCGCCGCCATGTAGTCACCGCAGCCCTGGCAGATCAGGAAGTCGGCTGAGCGGCCAGCGAAACGATAGCGCCGAGTGGCGCTGTCGGCGAAGGCCAGGCGCAGGTGGCCGGCAGGGTCGCTCACCGTCCTGGCCCCTTGGCGCCGGCAGAAGCCGCATTGGCAGGCGCGCACCTGCAGGGCGGCCGGATCGACGGTGTCGAAGGCGGCGGTGAAGGCCCCGCAGTGGCAGGCTCCAGTGAGGCGGGTCAAGACGCCTCCTGCGACAGGTGCGCCAAGGTGTCGGCGTGGAGTTCCCAGTTGCGGCCGTCGAAGGGTTCGACGGTGATCTCCAGCCCGGCGGTGTCGTCCAGGCAGCGGGCGTTGATCGACCAGCCGTCCGGGTTGGAGCGGGGCCGATAGAAGGCCTTGACGCCGCAGGTGGAGCAGAAGGTGTGCCGCGCGGTGTGGGTGTTGAAAGTGTAGGTGGTCAGGCGTTCGGCGCCCTTGGTGATGCGGAACCGGCTGTCGGGGACGATCACATGGATGAAGCCGGTCTTGGCGCAAACCGAGCAATTGCAGGTCTGCGCCTCGACGGTTTCGGCGGTCATGACCTCGAACCGCACGTCGCCGCAGTGGCAGCCGCCGGGGCGCCAGGAGACGTCGGCGCCGCTCATCGGTAGCAGACCGCCTTGGCGGCCTTCACGATCTTGTCCACCGATGGAAGGCTGAGCGCCTCCAGGTTGGCGGCGTAGGGCAGCGGCACGTCTTCCTGGTGCACCCGCAGCGGCGGGGCGTCCAGGTAGTCGAAGGCGTGCTCAACCACGCGGGCGGCGATCTCGGCGCCGATGCCCATGGGGCCCCATCCCTCCTCGATAGTGACGATGCGGTTGGTCTTCTTGACGCTGGCGACGATGGTTTCGTGGTCCATGGGTCGGATGGTGCGCAGGTCGACGACCTCCGCCTCAATGCCGTCCTTGGCCAGGAGCTCAGCGGCTTCCAGGGCGAAGCCGACCATGCGCGAATAGGTGACCAGGGTGACGTCCGCACCTTGCCGCCGAACCTTGGCCTTGCCGATGGGGACCAGCCAGTCGTCGCCCTCGGGCACGTCGAATTCGTGGCCATAGAGCATCTCGTGCTCCAGGAAGACCACCGGGTTGGGGTCGCGGATGGCGGCTTTCAGCAGGCCCTTGGCGTCGGCGGCGTCATAGGGGGCGACGACCTTCAGGCCCGGCACATGGCCGTACCAGCTGGCGTAGTCCTGGCTGTGCTGGGCGCCAACGCGGGCGGCGGCGCCGTTGGGGCCGCGGAAGACCACCGGGCACTTGATCTGGCCGCCAGACATATAGAGCGTCTTGGCGGCAGAATTGATAATATGATCAATGGCTTGCATGGCGAAGTTGAAGGTCATGAACTCGATGATCGGCTTCAATCCGGCCATGGCGGCGCCGACGCCCAAGCCGGTAAAGCCGTATTCGGTGATCGGGGTGTCGATCACCCGCTTGTCGCCGAACTCCTGCAGCAGGTCGCGGCTGACCTTGTAGGCGCCCTGGTACTGGGCGACCTCCTCGCCCATCAGGAAGACGTCGGGGTCGCGGCGCATCTCCTCGGCCATGGCGTCGCGCAGGGCGTCGCGGACCGTGGTCTTGATCAGCTTGGTTCCGGCGGGGATTTCGGGGTCGGCGAGGGCGGGCTTGGACGCTGGTGGGGCGGCTGGCGCCGGCGTTTCGGCCTGGACGGGCGCGGGATCAGCAGCGGGTTTGGATTCAGGTTTTGGCGCGGGTTTGGCGGGCGTCGGCGACGCGGTTTCGCCCTCGCCTTTCAGCCGCGCGATCGGGGTGTTGACCTTGACCTCTTCGGTCCCTTCCGGAACCAGGATCTCGTCCACCACGCCTTCGTCGACGGCTTCCACCTCCATGGTGGCCTTGTCCGTTTCGATCTCGGCGATGACGTCGCCGGATTTCACGGTGTCGCCGGCCTTGATGTGCCACTTGGCGAGGGTCCCCTCCTCCATGGTGGGCGACAGGGCCGGCATCAATACGTCGGTCACGCCGCGCTCTCCGTGTAGACGTCGGTATAGAGTTCGGAGGGGTCCGGCTCGGGCGTGGTGCGGGCGAATTCGGCGGCGTCGGCGACGATAGCCTTGACCTCGGAGTCGATGGCCTTGAGCGCCGCTTCGTCGGCCCAGCCGGCCTGTTGGAGGCGGTCCTGCAGGTGGTCGATGGGATCGCGGTTCTTGCGCACCTCGTCGATCTCTTCCCGCGTGCGGTACTTGCCAGGGTCACTCATGGAGTGACCGCGGTAGCGATAGGTCTTCATCTCCAGGATGAAGGGGCCCTTGCCGGAGCGGGCGTGCTCGGCGGCGGCGAGGCCGGCCTCGCGCACGGCCGAAACATCCATGCCATCAACTTCTTGGCCGGGAATGTTGAAGCTGACGCCGCGTTTGTAGAGATGGGTTTCGGAGGAAGACCGCTCGATGGAGGTGCCCATGGCGTACTGGTTGTTCTCCACCAGATAGACCACCGGCAGGCTCCAGAGCTCGGCCATGTTGAAGCTCTCGTACACCTGGCCCTGGTTGGCGGCGCCGTCGCCGAAATAGACGAAGGCGACATTGCCGTTGTCGCGGTAGCGGTTGGCTAGGCCCAGGCCGGTGCCCAGGCTGACCTGGGCGCCGACAATGCCGTGGCCGCCATAGAACTCCGCCTCGGTGGAGAACATATGCATCGAACCGCCCTTGCCCTTGGAGGCGCCGGCGGCGCGGCCAGTGAGTTCGGACATCACCGACTTGGGGTCCATGCCGGCGGCCAGCATGTGGCCGTGCTCGCGATAGCCGGTGATCACCTGGTCGCCGGGGCGCTTCACCGACTGCATGCCCACAGCGATGGCTTCCTGGCCGATGTAGAGATGGCAGAAGCCGCCGATCAGACCCATGCCGTACAACTGGCCGGCTCGCTCCTCGAAGCGGCGGATCAGCAGCATGTCCCGATAGAATTCCAGAAGCTGAGCCTTGTCGGCGTTCAGGTCCGTGGCCTTCGATGCGCCCGCGGCCTTTCCGGATGATTTTCCGGCGGTCGTCTTGGCGGCGCTAGGTCGCGCCATGGCTTTCTCCCGAATCGTCGCGATGAACGCGCCTTCAGGAGCGGCCGATTGGCCTCAACCACGATCCCTGGGCGTGCGGATCACATAGTCCCTCGGGTCGGTGAAGCCTAGAAGGACATGCGCCCTTTCCTCCAGCAAATCGGCGGAAAGGCTCTCATCGCGTAGGAATCGGGCGCGCGCCTCCAGGTCCATGCGCTCGGCATGCAACGCCTTAAGCTCCGACTGCTTCTCCGCCAGGGTGGCTTCACGCTGATGCGACAGCAGAAGCCCCCGATCGCCGGTCAGGGCGTGGAAGGCGAAGTAGAAGATCAGGACGGCCAGGGCGGCGGTCGGAATATAGGTCTGGAGGCGAGAGAGCACAGACGACTCAAGTGTTTGACAGCGAAGTCTTCTCATCGCCCCTGGAGGCTTAACACCACGCTAACCGTATGCCGTTTGGGCTGCCAGTTTCCTTTGAATTCAAGCCTCTGGGCGGGTTTGTCGCGCGGCGGGCGGGCCACTTTCCCCCGGGCGGTGATTCCCGGTTGCCAGAGGCCGTGGTTAGGGTGAATAGGCGCGAAACACAGCCTGGACGACGGCGCGCTTCGGAAATCGCATTTGGACGCCAACAACCCCTCGCCTCTGCTGGCCCACTACCTGGCCAAGCGGGAAGAATTGAAGCGGTACTTCACGCTGCGGCTCCGCTCGTCGGAGGCGGCCGAGGATCTGGTGCAGGACATCTATCTGAAGATCACCAGCGCGGCGCCGGCGGAGATTGGCAATCCGGGCGCCTTTCTCTATCGCCTGGGATCCAACCTGATGCTGGACCGGCTGAAGGCGCAGCGGCGCACGGCGGCGCGGGAAACGGGCTGGCGGGTGGTGACGGTGAGCAGCTTTGGCGGCCAGGACGTGACGGACGAGCCGGCCGCGGATGACGCCGTCGAGGCGCGGCAAAGGCTGGCGATGATCGTCGAAGCGCTGAACGACCTGCCCGCCTCGGTGCGCCGCGCCTTCCGCCTGCACAAGTTCGAGGGCCTCAGCCACGCAGAGACCGCCGCGGCCATGGGGGTTTCCAAGAGCTCGGTGGAAAAGCACATCAGCGCGGCGCTGAAGCATTTGCTCAGGACCGTGGACCGATGACCGGTCCGCTCGCCCATTGGGGGAGTCGCGCCCTGGTGTCGTCTTTGGAGTCGACGGGGCCATCTGGCCCGCGTCGACGGACGGGGATGGCATGACGGCGGTGGGCGGCGAGCGCGGGATCTTGGACGAGCAGGCGATCGCCTGGCTTGTGCGGCTCCATGCCGGCGCGGAGGCTGAGACCGACACGGCCTGGACCGATCTCGAAGCCTGGCTTTCCGAGGACCCCGCCCATCTGGACGCCTTCGAACGGGTTGAGAGCCTGTGGGCTGAACTGGGCGACCGGGCGGTGGAGGTGGCGGCGCGCCTGGCGCCCGACGACCTGCACGAAGCTCAAATCCTGCCCTTCGCCCCCGCCCGCGCCCTGGTGGCCCCGCCGGCGCGAAGTCTGCGCTCCCGCGCCTGGGCTGTCTGGGGATCGGCCGGCGCCGTCGCCGCGGCCGCCGCCGTGGCGGTCCTGACCTTGGCCCCCGTCGCGCCGACGGCCTACGCCACCGGCAGGGGTGAAACCCGGCATATCATGTTGCAGGACGGCACCCAGATCGACCTCAACAGCGGCTCGCGGATCGCCGTCAGCTTCGATGGCCACGCCCGGCGCGTGAAGGTTGAAGACGCCGAGGCCTCCTTCGATGTCGCCCACGACAGCGCCCGACCGTTCCTGATCTCCGTCGGTGACCAACAGATTCGCGTGGTCGGCACCCAATTCAATGTCCGCCGCCGCGACGCGGGCCTGACCCTGACGGTCAGCCGGGGCGTGGTCGAAGTTCGCCCCCTGGCTGGCGAATCGCAGGCTGTCCGGCTTTTCGCGGGCGATCAACTGGCCCATCGCGACGGCGACGCGGGTTCGATGGTCAGCCATGTGGCCGCCGCCGACGCCTTCGCCTGGCGCCAACATCGCCTGATCTGCCACGCCTGCACCCTGGGCGGCGTGGCCGGCGACCTGAACCGCACCTTTGCCATCCCCGTCGATGTCGACGCCTCGGCCCGCCTCCTGACCTTCACCGGGGTCCTGGTGCTCGACGACGAAGACGCCGTGGTCAAACGCCTGGGCGAGTTCTTGCCGATCAAGGCGGATCGCTCCTCGGGCCGGATTGCCCTAAGCTCCTCTCGGTAAGGTTACGCCGGGGGGCATTGGGAGTTTGGTGGCAGCGCGGAAACGCCTGGTGGGTTGCGGACTTGCGAGCGTGGCGCTGATCGCCACGAACGCGCATGCCGCCACGCGCCACATTTTCAATCTGCCCGCCGAGCCGCTGACCGCGGCGCTGTTCGACTTCGCGGTCCAGGCCAATGTTTCCGTGAGCCTGGATGCGCCCGGGGCCTGCCGAGCCGTCAGCAATCGCCTGTCGGGCGCCTACACCGTGACCGAGGGGCTGAGCCACCTGCTGGCGGGCACCGGCTGCGGCTACCGAATGGTGGATGTCGGCGCGGTGCGCATCTTCCGGCTGGCGCCACCCTCGCCGGCGCCAGCCGCGCCCACCGTGCGTCCGGCGCCCCCGATCAGCGTCACGCCACCCCCTATCCTGACCGTGCGGCCGCCGGACCAGCCGATCTCCGAGGTGGTGGTCACCGCCACCCGTCGCAACGCCCTGGCCGACAGCCTGCCCCTGGCGATGAGCACTATTTCCGCCGCCGACCTGGGGGAAGACCGCGCCGGGGGCATCGGCGACCTGACCGGCCAAGCCACCGGCCTGACCGTGACCAACCTAGGCCCTGGCCGGAACAAGTTCATCATCCGCGGCCTGTCCGACGGCCCCCTGACGGGGCACACCCAAGCCGCCGTCGGGCTCTATTTCGACGACGTCCGACTGGCCTACAACGCCCCCGATCCGGACCTGAAGCTGGTGGACGTGGACCGGGTGGAGATCCTGCGCGGTCCGCAAGGCAGCCTTTATGGCGCGGGGTCGATCAGCGGCCTGCTGCGGGTCGTGACGCGGCAGCCGGACCTGGACCACGTCTCGGGCATAATCACCGCCAGCGGGTCGGACATCACCGGCGGCGAGGAATCGCGGGAGGTCGAGGCTGTGTTCAACGCGCCCCTGATCTCTGGCCGCCTGGCGGTCAGGGCGGTGGTCTATCGCGAGCACGAGGGGGGGTATCTGGATGACTTCCTGATCCGCCGCCACAACACCAACTTTACCGATCGAACCGGCGGGCGCCTGGCGATTCGGTACCGGATCTCCGACGACTGGACGCTGAGCGCCGGTTTCATCCGCCAGGGGCTCTATTCCGGCGACGCCCAGTACGCCACCGGAGGCGTCAACGGCCTGCAGCGCGCGGTGCGGCTGATGGAGCCCAACGACAACCAGTTCACCGAGGGCTATGCGACCCTGGAGGGCGAGACGCCGCTGGGGCGGTTCAAAAACGCCACGGCAGTGATCCAGCATGAGATCGACGCCCGCTACGACGCCACCACGGCCCTTCGCCAGTTCGCCCCCGGCCTGCCGTTTCGACCCAGTCCCTACGACGATCACAGCAACACCAGCCTGGTGGTGGACGAGATCAGCCTGGTGTCCCCTGGCGCCGGCCGGTTCCAGTGGCTGGCGGGCGGATTCGTTTCAGTGGGCCGCCAGCGGCTACGATCGACCCTGACCACCCCGGGCGCGCCGGGCCGGGCGGCCCGCACCGTCTATGACGAGGCGCGGACCGACAACACCCTGGAACTGGCCGTGTTCGGCGAGGGAACCTACAGCCTGACCTCACGCCTGAGCGTGACCCTAGGACTGCGGGTCTATGGCACCCGTATTTCCACCGACGCCGCCACCAGCCAGCCTATCATCCACGCCGCCGACGCCTTCAAGGGCGCGTTGGTCGACACCGGCGTGGCCCCCAGGGTGGCCGTGCAGTACCAGCTGGGCGGCCATGTCATGACCTACGTTCAGGCGGCGGAGGGCTATCGGGCGGGGGGGTTCAACACCAGCGGCCCGGTGGGCCAGACCTTCACCAGCAACCTGGCGGCGGCGCAGCCCTATCGGCGGTTCACCGGCGACAACCTCTGGATCTTCGAGACCGGGTTGAAGGCGCGCTTCCTGGACGACCGGATCAATGTCCGCGCCGCCGGTTTCTATACCGTGTGGAAGAACATCCAGAGCGACCTGCCCCTGCGCTCGGGCCTGCCGTTCACCGCCAATATCGGCGATGGCCGCAACGTCGGGCTGGAGGTGGAAGCGTCCTATTCGGTGAATGGCTTGCGCCTGCGCGGCAACGCCATGTTCGACCGCCCGCAGCTGGTGCGGCTGAACCCTGGCTTCCCGACGATCCAGCACAGCGGCCTGCCGGGGGTGCCCCGCCTGTCGGTTGGGGTGGACGTGCGTTACGTCCACGCCGTGGGGCGAAACATGACGGCGGTGTTCAACGCGCAGTACGCCTATGTCGGCATCTCCCGCCTGACCTTCGACGCCAGCACCGCCCCCTCGCAGGGCGGGTTCTCCACCGGCAAGATCAGCCTGGGGCTCAACGCCGGCCGCTGGAGCGCCACCGCGTTCGTGGACAACCCGGCCAATTCCGTCGGCAACACCTTCGCCTACGGCAACCCCTTCACCCTGCGATCCGCCCCGCAGGTGACGCCGCAACGGCCACGCACGGCCGGGCTGGAGGTTTCGCGGTCGTTTTAAGTGGCGGGGTTCTCCGCGCCTACAGCTGACGCAGCGCCGCGCGACCTGCATAGACGGCCTGGTCGCCCAGTTGTTCCTCGATACGCAGGAGTTGGTTGTACTTGGCCAGGCGATCGGAGCGTGACAGGGAGCCAGTCTTGATCTGACCGCAGTTGGTAGCCACGGCCAGGTCGGCGATGGTGCAGTCCTCGGTCTCGCCGGAGCGGTGGCTCATCACCGCGGTGTAGGCGGCGCGATGGGCCATGTCCACGGCGTCCAAGGTTTCCGACAGGGTGCCGATCTGGTTGACCTTGACCAGGATCGAGTTGGCCAGACCGTCCTTGATGCCCATGGCCAGGCGCTTGGGATTGGTGACGAAGAGGTCGTCGCCGACGATCTGGATCTTTTGGCCCAGGCTCTTGGTCAGCTCCGCCCAGCCGGCCATGTCGTCCTCGGCGCAGCCGTCCTCGATGGAGACGATGGGGAACTTGGCGACCAGGCCGGCCAGGTAGTCGACCATGCCGTGCTGGTCCAGGGACTTGCCCTCGCCGGTCATCTCATAGCGGCCGTTCTTGAAGAACTCGGTGGCGGCGGCGTCGAGGCCCAGGTGGAAGTCCTCGCCGGCGCGGTAGCCGGCCGCCTCCCCGGCCTTGACGATGAACGCCAGGGCTTCGTCGGCGCTGGAAAGGTTGGGGGCGAAGCCGCCCTCATCGCCGACGTTGGTGTTGTGGCCGGCGTCGTGCAGGGCCTTCTTCAAGGCGTGGAAGATCTCGGCGCCCATGCGCAGGGCTTCGGAAAAGGTGTCCGCCCCGGTGGGCAGGATCATGAATTCCTGGATGTCGATGGGGTTGTCGGCGTGCGCGCCGCCATTGATGATGTTCATCATCGGCACCGGCAGGACACGGGCCGAGACACCGCCGACATATTTGTAGAGCGGCAGGTCGGCGGAGATCGCCGCCGCCTTGGCCGCCGCAAGGCTGACGCCAAGGATGGCGTTGGCGCCCAGGCGGCTCTTGTTGGCCGTACCGTCCAGCTCGATGAGCAGGCTGTCCAGCCGGCGCTGGTCCTCTGCGTCGACGCCGCTGAGGGCATCGAAGATCTCGCCGTTGACCGCGTCCACGGCCTGCAGGACGCCCTTGCCGCCGTAGCGGGACTTGTCGCCATCCCGCTTCTCCACCGCCTCGTGCGCCCCCGTGGAGGCCCCCGAGGGCACGCCGGCGCGGCCGAAGGCGCCGTCTTCCAGGGTGACGTCGACTTCCACCGTCGGATTGCCGCGGCTGTCCAGGATTTCCCGGGCTGTGATGTCGACGATCTGAGTCATTGGAGATCCTGCTGCATCGCGCGATCGCGCGCGGCAGGCTTTAGCCCGCCGGGACGGCGCCAAGCAACCCAACCACCGGCGCCTTGACGGACGCATGGGCAAGAGGGTCCTTCGGACCGTGAAGGAGTCCAATCCCATGCTGTTGATCGAGAAGAACGCCGGCGTCGCCACGGTGACCCTGAACCGTCCCGAGGCGATGAACGCCCTGTCGCGCGCCCTGCGGGCCGCCCTGCACGACGCCATTGTCGAGCTGACCCACGACGAGGCGGTCAGCGTCCTGGTGCTCACCGGCTCAGGCCGCGCCTTTACCGCGGGACTGGACCTGAAGGAGCTGGGCAGCGATCCCAATGGCATGGCGGCGGCCAACGCCACCGGGGCGTCGGAGAACCCGGTGCTGGCGATCCTGCAATGTCCCAAGCCGATCATCGGTGCCATCAACGGCGTGGCGATCACCGGCGGCTTCGAGGTCGCCCTGGCCTGCGATGTGCTGATCGCCTCGACCAACGCCCGATTCGCCGACACCCATGCGCGGGTGGGAATCATGCCGGGCTGGGGCCTGTCACAGCGGCTGTCGCGAGTGATCGGACCCTACCGGGCCAAGGAACTGTCGCTGACCGGCAATTTCCTGGACGCCCAGACGGCGTGCGACTGGGGGCTGGTGAACCGGGTGGTCTCACCCGAGGAGCTGATGCCCACGGCGCTGAAGCTGGCGGCGGACATGGCCACGATCCCGGCCGACACCCTGGCCCTGTACAAGAAGATCATCGACGATGGCTACGCCCTGCCCTTCGGCGCGGCCCTGAAGCACGAGACGGACGTCTCGGCCCCGCACAATCGATCGGTGACCCCCGAAATGGTCGAAACCCGCCGCGCGGCCATTCAGGCGCGCGGGCGGGCTCAATAGGTTAGGAGTGTTGGGGTCCCGGCCCCGAAAGGGCCGGGATCAACGGAAGACCTAGTCTTCCTTGGGCGTCAGGATCTGGCGGCCGCGGTACATGCCGGTCTTCAGATCGACGTGGTGCGGACGGCGCAGCTCGCCAGTGTCCTTGTCTTCGATGAAGCTGTTGGCCTCCAGCGCATGGTGCGAGCGGCGCATGTTGCGCCGCGAGGGAGATACTTTGCGCTTGGGAACGGCCATGGTCTTGGTCTTCTGAGTTCAAAGGAATGCGGCGGCCGCAAGGAGGGCCGCCGACGGAGCGCGGGTGTATGCCGCAAAACCCCGGCTGCTTCAAGAGGGGGCTTCGAGACGCGGTTTCCCGCAAGGGGCCGTTGGCGCGCGGGCCGTTGTGGGCGCGAGGCCGTCGCCGGCCTGGCTGGCGGCTGGCGCGATCATTTCAGCAGCCGCCTGGGCGCCACGCCGGACCAGGCCAGCTTCAGCAGTGATTCGATCAGGGCCAGGTCGGTGCGCTCATACCAGACGAAGGTCGAGCCCTTGCGACCCCAGTAGCCGGGCACGGGCTCGACGACGCCCGGATAGCCTTCCGAGAGGTTGGCCTGGTCGTCGCTGTCGAGCTTCACCATCATTCGCGGCAGGTCCACATGGAGGGTGGCGAAGATCTTCCCGGCGACGCGGAAGGACGGCATGCCGTGATGATCGGCTTCAACCGCTTCAGGCAGGGCCAGGGCAAGGCAACGGATCTGATCGCGGTCGGTCATGGGGTCGGACTGGGGGTCGGACTGGGCGTTGGATCAGGCGCCGGCGTCAGGGACCGCAGCCAGGTCACAGCGGCGATGACGTAACGCCGATCCTGGTTCAGGGGCGAGACGTGGGTGGCGCCGATGATGCGCAGGGTCCAGCCGGTCTTGGCCCGCTCCGCCGGCGCGATCTCGGCGGCGCGCCAGCCGAACGTGGCCAACAGGTCCGCCTTGCCGGATTCGACCACCACCACGGTGGGGATCTGCGGCGGCGATCCGCCCAGGTCGCGGGCGATGGTGAGCCCCGGCGTGATGGCGCGGTCCTCGTCCCGTCCCACGCGCAGGCTGGCCAGGGAGGTCAGGGACTCCCGCTTGCGCGCGGCGGCTTCGCTCGTCAGGTCTTCGTGGCGGATGACGAAACAGGCGACGATGGGGGCCAGGCCCAGGTGCGCGGCCAGCACCGCCAGGCCCGCCACCCGCCGCTCGTCGTCCAGAGCCTGCATCAGCACCTTGTGGTCCAGGTCGTCGCTGCCGACGCCGTTGACATAGACCAGCCCCGCCACCCGGCCCGGCCACTTGGCGGCGAAGGTTTCAGCGTAGAGGGCGCCGTTGGAGTGGCCGACCAGGATCACCGGCCCGGTCTCGCCCAGGCCGTCCAGCAGATTGTTCAGCTCCTGGGCAATGGAGATCACGTCCTCGCCGCCGGCGCGGGGCGGTGAGCGGCCCAGGCCCGCACGGTCGTAGGCGCAGACGCGGCCGTCGCGCGACAGGTCCTCTAGCAGCCGGTCCCAGTCGGCGGACATGCCGAAGGCGCCGGATTCCAGGATCACCGTCGGCCCGGCGGTCTTCTCGCCACGGCAGTCGACGTAGAGCGAGCCGCCGCCGGCAATGGGCCGCAGGCCGGCGGCATGCGCCGACGAGGCGAGCAGGCCGGCGGCGGCCAGGATCGGTACGAGGGGCCAAGGCCTCGGCAAGGGGGTCGCACTCCACGCTGGCGACCCGTGTCACCGCCTGGACGCCAGGAAGGGCAATCGGAGCCGATCGCGCAAGCCTTAGAAGGGGGGGACGCGCGGCGCCTCTAGACGAGGCGGCTCTGCTCCACGGCCGCGTGGATGAAGCTGGCGAACAGGGGGTGCGGCGCGAAGGGGCGGCTCCTGAGTTCGGGGTGGTACTGCACGCCGATGAACCAGGGGTGGTCCGTGCGCTCGACGATCTCCGGCAGGATGCCGTCGGGCGAGACGCCGGTCATCTTCAGCCCCGCGGCCTCGAAGGCCTCGCGGTAGCCGATGTTGACCTCATAGCGGTGCCGGTGGCGCTCGCTAATCACCGTGGACCCGTAGATCTCGGCCACCTTGGAACCAGGGGTCAGGTGCGCCTCATAGGCGCCCACGCGCATGGTGCCACCCAGATCTTCGCCCACCGCACGGGTTTCGCGCTGGTTGCCGCGCACCCATTCGGTCATCAGGCCCACGACCGGTTCCGCAGTGGGGCCAAACTCGGTGGAGGAGGCACACTTGATGCCGGCCACGTTGCGGATGGCCTCGATCACCGCCATCTGCATGCCGAAGCAGACGCCGAAATAGGGCACCGAGCGCTCGCGGGCGAACTTGGCCGCCAGGATCTTGCCCTCGGCCCCGCGCTCGCCAAAGCCTCCGGGCACCAGGATGCCGTGCGCGCCTTCCAGGCGAGTCGCGGCGACGCCGTCCTCGCCCTCGAAGACCTCGCTCTCGACCCAGTCGAAGTTGACCTTGACCCGGTTGGCGACGCCGCCATGCACCAGGGCCTCGATCAGGGATTTGTAGGCGTCCTTGAGCACCGTGTACTTGCCGACGACAGCGATGGTCACCTCCCCGTCGGGGTGGATGATGCGGTCGGAGATGCCTTCCCAGCGGGACAGGTCCGGGGCCGGGGCGTCGCTCATGCCGAACACGTCCAGGACTTCGGTGTCCAGGCCCTGAGCGTGATATTCCAGGGGCACGGCGTAGATGTTCGGCGCGTCCATGGCCTGGATGACGGCGGTGGGTCGCACGTTGCAGAAGAGGCCGATCTTGCGTTTTTCGTCCGGTGGGATCGGCTGCTCGCAGCGGCACAGCAGGATATCCGGCTGGATGCCGATGGAGCGCAGTTCCTTGACCGAGTGCTGCGTCGGCTTGGTCTTCATCTCGCCGGCGGTCTTGATGTAGGGCAGCAGGGTCAGGTGCACGAAGCAGGCGTGCTGGCGCGGTAGCTCCTGGCCCAACTGGCGGATGGCCTCGAAGAACGGCAGGCCCTCGATGTCGCCGACGGTGCCGCCGATCTCCACCAGCACGAAGTCCACCCCCTCGCCCGGATCGGCCAGGACGAACTTCTTGATCTCGTCGGTGACGTGC
>JBBROW010000060.1:0-16662 GCA_038228945.1 Caulobacterales bacterium | reverse complement strand
ATGATCGAAGGCCCCGGCCACGTGCCGCTGCACAAGATCAAGATCAACATGGACAAGCAGCTCAGGGAGTGCGGCGAAGCGCCGTTCTATACCCTCGGGCCTCTGACCACCGACATCGCACCGGGCTATGACCACATCACGTCGGGCATCGGCGCGGCCATGATCGGCTGGTTCGGCACCGCCATGCTCTGTTACGTCACGCCTAAGGAGCACCTGGGTCTGCCGGACCGCCAGGACGTCAAGGACGGGGTGATCGCCTACAAGATCGCCGCCCACGCCGCCGACCTGGCCAAGGGCCATCCCACGGCCCGCGCCTGGGATGACGCGCTCAGCCGCGCCCGGTTCGAGTTTCGCTGGGAAGACCAGTTCAACCTCGGCCTCGATCCAGAAACCGCTCGCCAATACCACGACGAGACCCTGCCCAAGGAGGCGCACAAGGTGGCGCACTTCTGCTCGATGTGTGGGCCGAAGTTCTGCTCCATGAAGATCAGCCAGGAGATCCGCGAAGCCGCCGCCGGCCAGAACGCCGTGGCCACCGGCCTGGCGGAGATGGCCGAGAAGTTCAAGGAAAGCGGCGGGGAGATTTACGTGGGCGCGAAGGGGTAGTTTCTCCTCCTCACGCCAAGCCACGGGAACAGAAAAGGGCGCGGCGCGGTGAACTACTTCGAACAGATGGCCGCCCTGGCGGACGAGCAGGGCGGCTATTTCTATCCCTGGGTCTCGCGGCTCGACGGCGAGGACGGGGAGGGGGCCTACACCAGGCTGGTGGAAGCCCATTTGACCCCTGTTGCCACGGTGCTCGAGGCCGGATGTGGCCATGGGCCGGACGTGCTGGCCTTCGCCCCGCGGGTGGCGCGCTACATCGCTTATGACGCCGTGGCGCAGTTCATCGCCCTGGCTCGGGCGGCGGCTGATCGCGCCGGTCTGGCCCATGTCGAGCTGGTGAATGTGAATTCCAGCGCCCTGTTCAACGGCGGGGCGCCTCGCCTGCCCGCCGAGGATGGCTGCGTGGACCTGATTGTCTCGCGCCGCGGCCCGTCCAACTGGATCGGCGACGCCCGCCGTGTCTGCCGGCCGCCGGACTGGAACGCGGCGCTGCCGCCGGACCTGCGGCTCGCCGCCAACCCGGCCAACGCCATCCCCGAAGACCTGCCCGGCGAGATTGCCGCCAGCCTCGCCGCCGTGGGCCTGGTCATCGACCAGGCCTGGACCTTCGATGTCGGCGAAACCTTCGACGCGCCCGATCAGCTCTACCGGTTTCTCACCTGGTTGCGGTTCGGGGACGATACGCCCTCCCTGGAGGCCGCGCGCCCAATGCTGGAGCGGCTTTTCGCCAAGCTGGGCGCGGTGAGCGTTCGAAAGCGTCGCTTCCTGTGGACCGCCACGATCCCCTGAAATACCGCGCTGAAACCTAGCCTCATGTGAGGCGTTTGCGCCACAGCATGGGCCTATTGTCGTCGGCACGATAAGTGTCCGGAACAATAAGGCTGGCTGCCGGTTTCCGACGCATTAATTCCTCAGAGGATGGGCAAAGTGTTCCCACGCACCCGTTACCAAGTATCGTCTGCCCCGCTGCGCCACGCGCCGCAAGGTATAGCTTTGAAGGCCAGGAGATTGCGGGAAAGACTCGCTAGTTCAGGTCTAATACTGGCTGTTTTCGCCGCAATTTTGCCGCAGACAGCCTGGGCCGACAACGAGTGCGGCGTGGGGACGGAGGTGACGTGCACACCCAGCGGTAACACCTACGCCAACGGTATCTTCTACGTGAGCGGCGGCGATCAGATCATTCATCTGCAAAATGGTGTTGTCGTCGATGCGCTGGACCCCAATATCGGCCTGCTGGCCCTGACCGGCGGCGCGACTAACATCGTCACCATCGATGGCCCCACGGGCGTCAGCATCACCACGGAGGGCGACAGCGATTTCGGCGCCTTGCTCGCCACGAACAGCGGCGCCCTGACCGCCAACATCGCCAGTGTGACCACCCATGGCGTCGGCGCCACGGGGGTGGACGGCAGTTCCGCCGATGGCGCGGTGAAACTGACCTTGGGCATGGTTAAGACGACGGGTGCGGGATCCGATGGCGTCGTGGTCCTGACCAATACCGGCGCGATCACCATCAACGCGGGGACCGTGACGACCACCGGAAATGGCGTGTCGGCCCAGAGTGATACGGCCGCGATCGGCGTCACCGTGGGCAATGTAACCACCACTGGAGCGGGCGCTGCCGGCGTTACGTCAAGCAGCAACGGCGCCAAGGGGGCGATCACCATCGTCAACACCGGGCTGGTGCAGACCAGCGGCAGCGGCGCTGTCGGCATCAGCGCCAACTCACCGACGGCCGGGGTGACGATCACTAGTAACCAGGTGAAGACCACGGGCGACGGCGCCACGGGCATCACCGGCGCCTCAACCTTCGGCACGGTCAACATCACCAGCACCAGCGTCCAGACCTCGGGCAAGAACGCCGACGGGATCAGCGTCACCACGCCCTTCGCCTTCTTTCCCACCCAGACCGCCACCATCGTCAGCGGCACGGTGACGACCACGGGTGATAACTCGGCCGGCATTCGGGTGAACACGCCAGGCGCCGCCTCGATCACCAGCTCGGGCAATGTCACCACCACCGGGGCCGCGGCGCCGGGGATCACGGCCACCAGCACCGGCGGCGCCACGACCGTGAACGTGACGGGTGGCGCCATCAGCTCCGCCAAGGACGTTGGTCTTAGCCTCTCAGGCCAGACCTCGACCGCCGTTATTGGCTCCAAGGCCTCCGTATCGGGCGCCACGGCCGGGATCAATCTGGTGTCCACCACCGGCTCGACCCTGACCAACAATGGGTCGGTCGCCTCCAGCGGAGGTTTCGCCGTCCAGGCCAGCGGAGGTCCGGCCACGGTCAACAATGCCGGAACGATCACCGGTGCTGTCAGCCTCACGGCGGGCGCCGATACCTTCAATAACAGCGGGACGTTCGCGGCCCTTAAGAACAGCGACTTTGGCGCCGGCGCTGATGTGTTCAACAACACAGGCACGGTCAGCGTCCTGCCCACCGCCACGACGGCAGGGTCGGTGACCTTCACCGGCTTGGAGACCTTTAGCAACAAGGGAACGGTCTCCCTGGCCAATGGTCATGCGGGCGACACCTTGAACCTGCCAGGAACGTTCAACGGCGGGACCGGCAGCGCCCTGGCGCTGGACTTCGCCGGTGGCTTTACGCCCCTGGCCGACACCCTGGTGGTCACCGGGGCGACGACCGGGTCGACAGCCGTGACCCTGAACAACACCAATGGCGGTCTGCTGACCAATAATCTGGTGATCGTCCGTGGCGGGGCAGGGTCCAGCAGCGGGGCCTTCACCTTGGCGCCGGGCTCAACCAACCTTGGCTACGTCGGCTATCAGGTGGTCTACGACCCGACCGCCAACACCTACGCTGTCGTCGGCGCGCCAAATGCGGCGGTCTATGAGACGCTGAAGGTTGAGGAGTTGGTGAGCAATTTCTCGCGCTACTCCAGCGACGCCTGGTCCAGCCACATGGCCCAGTCGCGCGACGCCCACTGGGCGGGGGCTGGCATCGACGGCATCCGCGGCTGGGGCCAGTTCTTCGGCGGCGCCCAGGACCGGCAGTCCGGTCGCTCGGTGACGAACTTCGGCGTCACCCAGGCGTTCAACACCTCCTATGACACCAACTACTATGGCTTCCAGGGCGGCATCGATGGCGTGCGCGGGCCGCTTACCCTTGGTCTGACGGCGGGCTATGCCGGCGCCGACCAGCACTTCCTGGCCACGGGCGATAAGACCTTTATCCAGGGCTACAACGTCGGCGGCTACGCCGGGGTCGTGATGGGCGGTCTCTTCGTCAACGCGTTGGTCAAGTACAATGGGGACAAGATCCAGATGGGCAGCATCCTGCCGGTCTCGGTGACGAACCTGTCGGCCCATACCTATAGCGGCGTGGTCGAGGCGGGGTACCGGTTTGGCGGCGAGAGCTTCTTTGTCGAGCCGATCGCCAGCATCGACTACCAGCGCACCACTCTCGACAACTTCGGAGCGTTCAACTCGACGTTCAATTTCCGCAACTATGACAGTGAACTAGGCAAGGCCGGGGTTCGGTTCGGCGGCCGCATGGGGACGTTTGGGGGCGCCACGGTCGCACCGTACTTCGCCATTCTCGCGGAGCACGAGTATCGCGGTCAGAACGGCTTTACCTTCTCCAACGGTGGCTTCGCCCTGAACTATGCCGACGATCGTCGCGGGACGTTCGGACACGCCACGGCGGGCCTGAACCTGATCTCGGCGCGCGGCGTGGATGGATACCTGCAGGGCGACATCGACTTCGCCCGCGGAACCGGTGGCGGCGGCGCTCGCGTGGGTATTCGCTTCGCCTTCTGATCGGTTTTGTGAGAACAGGACTGGCCCCGTCCGCTCCAACGAGCGGGCGGGGCTTTTTCGTAAATGCGCTGGAGAGAGGGAGTGAGGCCAAGGGCCTTGACTCGGCCTGGCGTCAGGCACCTCCTGACGATTGGACGTCGAGAAGGGACCGCCTCGTGGCTACCGTCGCAGCGCCTGAGACCGAAGAACGACTCTATTGCTCCTTTTGCCTGAAGTCCCAGGCCGAGGTTCAGAAGCTGATGGCCGGCCCCGGCCGCATCTTTATCTGCGACGGCTGCGTCTTCCTGTCCGGCGAGTACATGGCCGGACGGACGCCCGATCTTTCCCAGGTCACCGCGCCCGCGATGCTTCCGACGGAACGTCTGCTGGCCCAGCTCAAGCCCATCGAGGACATGCTGCAGGGCAAGGGCAACCAGCTGCGATGGGTGGTGGACACCCTGCGTGGCCGCGAGGTGAGCTGGGCGCTGATCGGGGCGGCGCTGGGCGTCTCGCGCCAGTCGGCGTGGGAACGGTTCTCCTGACGTGGCGGTGAACTTGAAAGCCGCAAGCCAGGTCGAGGGCCAAGATCTGTCCGCCGCCGACTGGGCCGACGCCGACCTCACCGATGCGGTGTTTGTTCAGTGCGTCATCGAGGACGCCGCCCTGTCGAATACCGTCCTGCAGGGGGCGCGGTTTCAGAAATGCCGGTTCGTGCGCTGCCGGTTCAGCCACGCCGACCTGCGCGAGGCGGTGTTCGAGGACTGCGTCTTTGCCGACACTGAACGCCAACAGGGCGTCGTCTTCGCCTTCTGCCGCCTGGATGAGGCGCGCTTCGTGCGCTGCGATTTCACTCATGCCAGGTTCGACGGGACCGACCTCTACGCGGTGGTCATGGAGGCGTGCAACCTGCTGGGCACGGCCTTTCCGAGGTCCAGTTTCAGCCGCGCCTTCGGCCGCAACGTGGTGCGCGCCGCCGCCACCCTGACCGACTGCAGCTTCGACCTCGCCGACCTGAGCACGGTGCGGCTTCCGGGCTGCGACCTGTCGCGGTCCCGCTTCCGCGAGGCGGATCTGTCCAGGGCCGATCTGGAGGGCGCCCAGATGCGAGGGGCCGATCTGTTCGGCGCCATCGTCGACGAGACCCGCCTGGCCGGCGCTGACCTGCGCGGGGCCGAGGTCAGCGGCCTGGATATCCGCCGCCTTGGCTCCTATCAGGACATGAAGATCAATCCGGACCAGCAATACCGGCTGCTGGACGCCGTCGGCATCGATGTTGATCCAGACTAAGCGGCCGGATTAAGGGCGCCTCCCGGCGAACGCTGATCGGTCATTGACCGCCCGGCGCCACTTCCCTAGGTTCCGCGCCCCTCCAAAGCTTCGCGGAAGTTCCGCATGCCCCAGATTCTTGTCGAAGGTCTGGCAAAGACCTATCGCGTGGCTGAGCGTGACCCCGGCGCCTGGGGCGCGGTGCGCGGCCTTGTGCGCCGGCGCTGGCGGACCATCGAGGCCCTTAAGGGCGTCAGTTTCAGCCTGGAGCAGGGTGAACTGCTGGGCTTCATCGGCCCCAACGGCGCCGGCAAGTCCACCACCATCAAGATACTGTCGGGTATCCTGCAGCCCAGCGAAGGGCGCTGCGAGATCAACGGCCTGACGCCCTGGCGCGACCGCATCCAGCACGTGGCCGGCATTGGCGTGGTGTTCGGCCAGCGCACGCAGCTGTGGTGGGACCTGCCTGTAATCGAGGGCTTCGACCTGCTGCGCGACATCTATCGCGTGCCCCAGGACCGCTATGTGCGCATCCGCGACGAACTGGTGCACCTGATGCGCCTGACCCGCTTGCTGGACCAGCCGGTGCGGCAGTTGTCCCTGGGTCAGCGCATGCGCTGCGAGATCGCCGCGGCCATGCTGCACGAGCCGCGGATCCTGTTCCTGGACGAACCCACCATCGGCCTGGACGCCCCCTCCAAGCTGGCGGTGCGCGACTTCGTTCGGGTGCTGAACAAGGAGCGCGGTGTCACCGTCATCCTGACCACCCACGACATGCACGACATCGAAGCCCTGGCGGAGCGGGTGATCGTCATCGGCAACGGGACCATCCTGGCCGACAGCCCCTTCGAGGCCCTGCGCCAGGGGGTGCTGGCCGAGCGCCGCATGTTCATCGACTTCGAGGACGAGGCGCCGGTGCTGGAGATGGCGGGGGTCACCATCCGCCGCCGCGATGGCCGATCGCTGGAACTGGACTTCGACCCGCGCGTGGCGCCTGCGCCGCAGCTGATCAGCCGCATCACCGCCGCCCACGCGGTCGCCGACATCCACGTGGACGAGCCGGCCATCGAGGAGGTCATCGCCCGCTTCTATGACCTGCACGGGGCGGGGGAGGCGTGAGCCGTGGACGCCCTTCGCCCCTACCTCGCGGTCTTTGCCGGCCGCCTTCAGCTGACGCTGCAATACAGGACCGCCGCGCTGGCGGGGTTCGCCACCCAGCTGTGGTTTGGCGTCATCCGGATCATGATCTTCGCGGCCTTCTACGCCGGCGTCGCGGCGGGGCAGGGTCACCTGCCCATGAGCCTGGGCAACGCCGTGGCCTACACCTGGCTGGGCCAGGCCTTCCTGGCCTTCCTGCCCTGGAGTGCTGACCCGGAAGTCGCCGACATGGTCCGCTCCGGCGCCGTGGCCTATGAGCGGCTGCGGCCAGTGGACACCTATGCTTGGTGGTATGTCCGCGCCCTGGCCTGGTCGATGGCGCGGGTGGCGCCCCGAGCGCTGCTGATGTTCGGCTTTGCTGCCGTGGTCCTGCCGCTTGTCGGCCTGGGGAAGTGGGGCCTGGCGCCGCCGCCGACGATCGAAGCGGGGTTGATGTTCTGTCTTTCCGTCGCCGGAATGATCGTGCTGTCGGCGTCCCTGACCATGGCCATCAACATCGTCATGGTATCCAGCCTCAACGACCGGGGGGTAAACACCCTGGCGGCGCCGTTGGTGAACGTGCTGTCGGGGATGGTGGTGCCCCTGGCGTTTTTCCCCGGCTGGCTGACGCCGATCCTGCGCGCCCAGCCGATCGCCGGCTTGGCGGACATCCCCTTTTCGATCTATTTCGGCGGCCTGACCGGGGCGCAGGCCTGGGCCGGCGTTGGCCTGCAGTTCGCCTGGACAGCGGTGCTGATCCTGGTCGGCCGCTGGCAGTTGGGCGGGGCAATGGCCCGCCTGCAGATCCAGGGGGGCTGAGCGATGAACGCCATCCGCCTCTATGGCCGCTATGCCGCCACCTCGATCCGCGCGCAGCTGGCCTATCCCGGCTCGTTCATCACCATGACCGTGGGCCAGTTCCTGGTAACGGTGATCGAGTTCATCGGCATCTGGGCGCTGTTCAAACGGTTCGGGCACATCCAGGGCTGGACGGTGGGAGAAGTGGCGCTGTTCTATGGCCTGGTGAACGTGACCTTCTCGTTCGCCGACGCCATCACCCGCGGCTTCGATGTGTTCGGTTCGACTTATGTGAGGACCGGCGCCTTCGACCGGCTGCTGCTGCGTCCACGCACCACGGCCCTGCAACTTCTGGGGCACGAGCTGAGGCTGACGCGGATCGGGCGGATGGCGCAGGGCGTGGCCGTGTTCGCCATCGGCGTCCATCTTAGCCATTTCCACTGGACCCCGGCGGTGGCGGCGATCCTGGCCTGGGCGGTGGTGGGCGGGGCGGCGTTGTTCTCCGGGCTGTTCGTCCTGCAGGCCACCCTGTCGTTCTGGACGGTGGAAAGCCTGGAAGCGATGAATGTGCTGACCTATGGCGGGGTGGCGGCGACCGAGTATCCGCTCAGCGTCTACGCCGGCTGGTTCCGGGACTTCCTGATCTATGTCGGGCCCATCGGCTGCGTGGCCTACTTTCCCCTGGTGGCGGCCATGGGCCGGCACGACCCGCTGGGGACGCCGGACTGGGTCCTGCCCCTGACCCCGGCGGCGGGGCTGGTGTTCCTGGGCGTGTCGTTGTCGGTGTGGGGTTTCGGGGTTCGGCACTATACCTCCACCGGCAGCTAAGCTGCGTCTTTGCGGTCACGCGGCTGATCCAGGCTTCGCCGTTTCCGTTCAATCGCTTGACCCGCCGACGGCCTATCCGCGAAGCTATGCCTCGCGCTGGAGGGTTTGGTTTGAGTTTGTGGGCCCGTCTGACACGCGAGTGGCGATTCCTGCAGGGGTTGCTGCGCACCCTGGGCCGCGTGCGCGGCATCGCCGGCGAGTCGGCCAACCTAATCTGTGACGACCTGGAGGCCGCCGTCGACCGCTGGCGCGACCGCCTCGCCATGACCTTCGAGGGCGAGCAACTGACCTATGGCGAACTGGACGCCATGGCCAACCGCTATGCCCACTGGGCCCAGGAGCAGGGCATTCACCGCGGCGAGGTGGTGGCGCTGCTGATGCCCAACCGCCTGGAATACCTGTCGATCTGGTACGGCCTTTCGAAGGTCGGGGTGGCTACGGCCCTGATCAACAACCAGCTCACCGGCCAGACCCTGGCCCATTGCCTGAACATCTCCGGCGCCCGGCACTGTCTGGTGGACGCTGAAACCTGGCCGGCATTCGAAGCGGCGCGGTCCTTGCTGGTCCATGACATGCAGGAATGGACCCTGGCGGTGGCGCACGACGGCCAGCGCGACCTGGGCCAAGCCATGAAGGGGGTCAGCAACCTGCGTCCGGACCGGTCCGCCCGCGAGGGCATGACGGCCAGGGACACCGCGCTGTTCATCTTCACCAGCGGCACCACCGGCCTGCCCAAGGCGGCGCGTATCACCCATGCCCGAGCCCAGCTCTATATGCGCGGGTTCGCCGGGGCGACGGGGGCCACGGCCGAGGACCGGATCTACGTCACCCTGCCGCTGTACCACGCCACCGGCGGTCTCTGCGGGGTCGGCGCGGCCCTGCTGAACGGCGGCTCGGTGGCCCTGAAGCGCAAGTTCTCCGCCACCCACTTCTGGCGCGACATCGTCGAGGAGGGGTGCACCCAGTTCGTCTATATCGGCGAGCTGTGCCGCTACCTGACCCACCTGCCGGTCACCCCGGAGGAAACCCGGCACAAGCTGCGGCTGGCCTTTGGCAACGGCCTGCGGCCCGACGCCTGGGACCAGCTGGTCGACCGGTTCAAGGTGCCCAATGTGCTGGAGTTCTACGGCTCCACCGAGGGCAATGTGTCGATGTTCAACTTCGACGGCCGCCGCGGCGCCATCGGCCGGGCGCCCAGGTACCTGCGCGGCGCCTTCAACATCCGCCTGGCGCGGTTCGATGTGGAGCAGGAGGCGCCGGTCCGCGGTCCCGACGGCTTCTGCATCGAGGCGTCGCCCGGCGAGGTTGGCGAATGCCTGGGGCAGATCCACGACGACGTCCGCAGCTCCTACAGCGGCTATGCCGACAAGGCGGCCAGCGAGAAGAAGGTGCTGCACGACGTCCTGGCCAAGGGCGACAGCTGGTTCCGCACCGGCGACCTGATGACCCGGGACGCTGACGGCTATTTCTACTTCGTCGACCGGGTGGGGGACACCTTCCGCTGGAAGGGGGAGAACGTCTCCACCGGCGAGGTCTCCGAGCGTCTGCTGGGGGCGCCCGACGTCGCCGAGGCCAATGTGTTTGGCGTCACCGTTGGCGCGCTGGAGGGCCGGGCGGGCATGGCCGGTCTGGTGGTGGAGCCTGGCTTCGACCTGAAGGCCTTCGCCGACTATGTGGCCAGGGAGCTGCCGGCCTATGAGCAGCCGCTGTTCGTGCGCCTGCTGCCGCAGATCGAGACCACCGGCACCTTCAAGTACCGCAAGGTCGACCTGGTCGCCGAGGGCTTCGACCCGGCCAAGGTCAAGGACCCGCTCTATGTGCGCGATGGCCTAAAGGGCTACCAGCCGATCACGCCTGAGGTCTTCGCCGACATCCAGTCGGGCAAGCTGCGGCTTTAGTCGTCCAGCAGTTCGTTCAGGCGGCAGATGATGCGGTCGGGCTGGACGATGGCGTTGTGGGGCAGGCCGTCGCCGACGTGATCGTGCCAGATGGCGAAGATGCCCAGCCGCTGCGGGGCGGCGACTTCCCATTCCAGATTGTCACCCACCATCCAGGTCTCGTGCGGCGCCACCTTCAGGGCTTCCATGGCGTGGAGATAGGCGCGGTCCTCGGGCTTGCCGAAGCCTTGTTCGCCCTCGATCTGGATATGGTCGAAGCGGCGGGCGAGGTCGAAGCGCTCGACCTTGGCCCGCTGCGCCTCCGCCGAACCGTTGGTGACCAGGCCCAGCAGGACGCCGTGAGACTTCAATTCGTCCAGGGTCTCGTGGGCGCCCTCGAACAGCTTCATCTGCTCTTCGCGATAGGCGGTGAAGCGGTCGGCCAGACGCACGGCGATGTCGGCGGCCAGGGGCTGATTGCCGTCCAGGCCGAGGCGGGCCAGGGCGCCGGCGACGATCATGCGCCGCGCCGAGGTCATGTCCTGGCGATGAGCCTTGTGCCGGTCGGCGTCGGACCAGAATTCCTGGGCGTAGTCAGCCACCGCCTTGGTGGCGTCCTCCGGCGACAGGGGCGCGATGTGCTCGGCCAGCTCCGTGGTCACGCTCAGCCAGGCCAGCTCGGGGCGCGAATAGGCGGAGACGATGGTGTCGTCCAGGTCGAACAGAATGGCGCGTGGAAAGACCGGCATGTCAGCACCTTTAACGCACCCCCGTGAGCTTGCCCACGGACTCGACTATATCAAGGCCATGCCCGACGATCTGGCCCCTGACAAACTTATCGGCGCCGCCCTGATCAAGGACGAGGTTCGCCGCCTGCCCGATGCGCCGGGCGTGTACCGCATGTTCGGCGACGACGGCGAAGCCCTGTACGTGGGCAAGGCGCGTAGCCTGAAAAAGCGGGTGATCCAGTACGCCCAGGGCCGCTTCCACACCCAGCGCATCGCCCTGATGGTCGACCTGACCCGGTCGATGGAGTTCACCAGCACCAAGACCGAGACCGACGCCCTGCTGCTGGAGATCAATCTGATCAAGCAGCTGAAGCCGCGGTTCAATGTGCTGCTGCGGGACGACAAGTCCTTCCCCGAGATCGTCATCCGGCGCGAGCACCCCGCGGCGCAGCTGCGCAAGCACCGCGGCGCCCATTCCATCAAGGGCGACTACTTCGGCCCCTTCGCCAGCGCCTTCGCGGTGACCAAGACCTTGAATACGCTGCAGAAGTCGTTCCTGCTGCGGTCGTGCTCCGACAGCGTCTACGAGAGCCGCACGCGGCCCTGCATGTTGCACCAGATCCGCCGCTGCTCCGCGCCCTGCACCGGCCTGATCAGCCTGGAGGACTATGAAAAGCTGGTGGGCGAGGCCGAGGCCTTTCTGAAGGGCAAGAGCCGCTCGGTGATGGAGGGCATCGCCAAGGAAATGCAGGCCGCCGCCGAGGACCTGGAGTTCGAGCGCGCCGCGCGCCTGCGCGACCGCATCCGCGCCCTGTCCTCCGTGGCCCAGGAAACCCAGGTCAATCCCGAGACGGTGGACGAGGCCGACGTCTTCGCCCTGCATTCGGAGGGCGGCCAGGCCTGTGTGCAGGTGTTCTTCTTCCGCGCCGGCCAGAACTGGGGCAACCGCGCCTATTTCCCGCGCGTGGACAAGGCCGACGAGGACGTGGAGATCATGTCCGCCTTCCTGGGCCAGTTCTATGAGGACAAGCCGATCCCGAGGCTGATCCTGGTCAGTGTCGAGCCCAACGAGCGCGATCTGCTGGCCGAGGCCTTCGCCATCAAGGCCGGGCGCAAGGTGGAGATTTCCAAGCCCAAGCGCGGCGAGAAGGCCGGGCTGGTGGCCCACGCCCACACCAACGCCCGCGAGGCCCTGGGCCGCAAGATGGCCGAGAGCTCGGCCCAGTCGAAGCTGCTCACCGGGGTGGGCGAGGTGTTCGGCCTGGAAAGCGCGCCGGAGCGGATCGAGACCTACGACAACTCCCACATCATGGGCACCAACGCCGTGGGCGGCATGATCGTCGCCGGGCCGGACGGCTTCCAGAAGAACCAGTACCGCAAGTTCAACATCAAGAGCACCGAGCTGACCCCCGGCGACGACTACGGGATGATGAACGAGGTGCTGCGCCGCCGCTTCGCCCGGCTGGCCAAGGAGGAGGAGGCTGGGGACAACCCGCCGCGCCCCGACCTGATCCTGGTGGACGGCGGCGCCGGCCAGCTCGCCGCGGCCCTGGAGGTGATGGCCGACCTTGGCGTCGACGACATCGCCGTGGTGGGGGTGGCCAAGGGGCCGGACCGGGACGCGGGGCTGGAGCGGTTCTTCATGCCGGGCAAGACGTCGTTCATGCTCGAGCCCAAGAGCCCGGTGCTCTACTATCTGCAGCGGCTGCGCGACGAGGCGCACCGCTTCGCCATCGGCGCCCACCGCACCCGCCGCGCCATGGACGTGCGCAAGAACCCCCTGGACGAGATCGACGGGGTGGGGCCGGGCCGCAAGAAGTCGCTGCTGCATGCCTTTGGCTCCGCGCGCGGGGTCAGCCGGGCGTCGGTGGACGACCTGCTGAAGGTGGAGGGGGTCAGCGAAGCATTGGCGCAGAGGATCCACGACTTTTTCCGGAAGGCGTGACGGGGGGCGGGCGGCGTGTCCCTGGGTCTGTCTTGGGGCTCCTTCAACGCTCCGATCACCGCAAATCACCGTCTTTTACGGTAGACGGACCGGTGATGCGGTGGGGCTTGGTCCGGCCGCGCCCCGGTGAGGCCGACCAAATCCGTGACGACATTTCAACGCGGATTCGCCGCCCGATCAAGTGGCTTGGCCCGGGGGGCCGGCCCAGGCCCGAGGGGCGTTTCGTTCGGCGTGTTTGTCAGGATGGCTCCAAGACGAGATCACCGTAAATCACCGTATTTAACGGTGGCGAGGCGGTGTTGGATGGGGTTGGACCCGGGCGGGCGCCGGTGAAATCCGGCTCAACGGGTGACGACATTCCAACGCGGATTCGGCGGTTAATCAAGGGGCCTGCGGGGTGGGGGCATTGGCGTTGGGCGGGGCGGGATTGGGTCCCTGCTTCCGCAAAGCCCCCCCCCCGCCGCCGAGGCGCCTCGCCCTCTCGTGGTGACGGACGCGCATTCCCGCTTGGCGGTACGGATTCGGTGCGGTACCGCTTGTTGATCGGGTCCGGGGGCAATTCCAGTGATGTTACGAGTCCTGTTGGCGGCGCTCGCCCTTGCGAGTGGCGCGGTGGTCGCGCATGCGGATCCTGCCCCCGCGCTGAACAAGCCCGAGGCGGCCAAGCCCACCGCCGCCAAGCCGGGCGCGGTCGACCCCGATCTCTATGATCCGGCGGCGGCGGTGAACCTGACCCGCAAGATCGGCGGCTATACCTATTTCAACCGCCAGGGCGCCGACGCCGCCGCCCATGACGCAGCGTTGAAAGACTGTGTCGCCGACGCCGCTAACGCCAGCCAACCGGACACCTATGTCTATGGCGGCGGCAGCTTTCTGGGTGCGATGGTCGCCGCGGCGGTAGAGGCCGGGATAGAGTACATCGCCGATAAGCGCGGCGCGCAGGCCAATGTCGAGAACTGCATGGTGGTCAAGGGCTGGCGGGTGGTGCGGTTGTCGGACGCCGACGGGGCCGCCATCGCCGCCCTGGACCAGCCGGGCCGCGCGGCGCGCCTGGCGCCGCTGGTGGGGCGCGAACCGCCGGAGGGGTCCATCGCCCGGGTCTGGGGCAACGACGCCGCCTCGGCCCGCACGGTGAGGCTGGGCAACGCCGGACGGGTCGGCCACGGCTCGGTAAGCCTGATGAGCCTGGCCCCGCCGCCCAAATCCGCCCCCGGCGCGCCCGCCGACCCGCCAGCCCCCAAGCCGCCCAAACGCCCGCCCACGGCAGGGTCCAAGTCCGTCAGCCTGGCCAAGCTCGGCGAGCCGCCCGCCGGCTCGGCGGTGATCTTCTTCCGGGTCAAGGGCACCAGCTTCCACTCGCCCCTGCAGTTGGGCTTCCAGCGCGAAGGCGCCAAGCCGGACGAGCCCGCCTGGCGGACCGACGCCCAGCCCTATTTCCTGAACGCCGGCAAGGGATTGCTGTTCAAGGCCAAGGGTGGCGACGTCTATGCCTACGTGGTCCCGCCCGGACATTGGCGGCTGGCGGAGATCGGCGACCTGCTGATGACGCTCGACTTCTGCCTTGGCGCGCCCGCCTTCGACGTTGCGGCCGGCGAGGTGGTGTTCGCCGGCGACTTCGACATGGGAGCGGAGACTCTGGCCCCCGACCTGAACCCGGACACGGCCAAGGCCCTGCTGGCGGCGACCCCGGCCCTGGCGGCGCGCCTGAAGTTGGCGCGCTACGTCAACGGCTCGGTGAACCAGTGCGGCGTCGCCATCCAGGAGGCGACGGGCACGGCGCCCAGCTATCTCTATGCCTTTGAGATCAAGGGGGCGCCATTCCGGGAGGGCTATGCGCTGGGCTCGGCGGTGGCCGGGGCGGCGATGGCGGCGGCGCCCGTGGGGGCGACGACCCCTGTCGTGCAGCCGACCGCCCCGGTGGCGCCGGCTGTCGCTGCGCTGCCGGCGGCCGCGCCGGTCGCTTCACCGACCGCGAACTAGGGCGCGGCCAGGCGCTGTGGCCGTGAGCGAGGCTGGTGAGTGATGCGGACACAGGGCACAATGTTGGCGGCGTTGGCGTCCATGGCGATGGTGCCGCGAAATACGGCGACTGGTTAAGTATACACCGTCGTGAACGGCGGACGGTGCGGCAACGCCATCGCGCATTGGTGTTGAGGGTGTTGACTGGGTCCCGGCCTTCGCCGGGATGAGCGGGTGAGGTGGGGTGGTCTGGATGGGCTTCATCCCTACCGCTTCGCCCGCCCGTGCGTCCGGAACCGCTCCGCGTCCTCCGCCCGCACCTCGCCCTTCAGCCGCTTCACCACCCCCCGGTCCGCGGTCTCGCCGTCGGCGGTCAGGACGTCGTTGGCGAATTCGAGGTCGAGGAGTTTGAGGCGCTTGATCTCGTCGCGCAGTCTGGCGGCTTCCTCGAATTCCAGGTTGCTGGCGGCGGTCTTCATGCGGCTTTCGAGGTCGCGCAGGGTGGTCTTGAAGTTGTCGCCCAGGAACGGGGTGGCGCCGCCTTCGGAGACGCCGGCGTCGACGTTGACGCGGTCGGCGCGCTCGTAGGGGCTGGCGAGGATGTCCTTGATCTGGGACTTGATGCTCTCCGGCGTGATGCCGTGCTCGAGGTTGTACTCCTCCTGCTTTGAGCGGCGGCGGTCGGTTTCGGCGATGGCCCGCTCCATGGAGCCGGTCATCTGGTCGGCGTAGAGGATGACGCGGCCGTCAACGTTTCTGGCCGCCCGGCCGATGGTCTGGATCAGGCTGGTTTCCGAGCGGAGGAAGCCCTCCTTGTCGGCATCGAGGATGGCGACCAGGCCGCACTCCGGAATGTCCAGGCCTTCCCGCAGCAGGTTGATGCCCACCAGGACGTCGAAGGCGCCCAGGCGCAGGTCGCGGATGATCTCGATGCGCTCCAGGGTGTCGATGTCGGAGTGCATGTAGCGAACGCGCAGGCCCTGCTCGTGCATGTACTCGGTGAGGTCCTCGGCCATCTTCTTGGTCAGCACCGTGACCAGGGTGCGGTAGCCGGTGAGGGCCACGTCGCGGCACTCGGCGATGACGTCGTCCACCTGGCTGAAGAAGGAACCGTCGGAGGATTTGGAGACCGGGCGGATGATCACCGGGGGGTCGATCAGGCCGGTGGGGCGGATGACCTGTTCAGTGAAGACGCCGCCGGTCTTCTCCAGCTCCCACTTGGCGGGGGTGGCGGAGACGAAGACGCTGTCGGGGCGCATGGCCTCCCACTCGTCGAACTTCAGCGGGCGGTTGTCCAGGCAGGAGGGGAGGCGGAAGCCGTACTCCGCCAGGGTGAATTTGCGGTTGTAGTCGCCTTTGTACATGGCCCCGATCTGCGGGACGCTCTGGTGGCTCTCGTCGACGAACAGCAGGGCGTTGTCGGGGATGTATTCGAAGAAGGTGGGGGGCGGCTCGCCGGGGCGACGGCCGGTGAGGTAGCGGCTGTAGTTCTCGATGCCGGCGCAGGAGCCGGTGGCCTCGATCATCTCGATGTCGAAGGTGGTGCGCTGTTCCAGGCGCTGGGCCTCGAGGAGCTTGCCGTTCTTGACCATCCAGTCGAGGCGTTCCTTCAGCTCCGACTTGATGGAATTGACCGCCTGGCGAAGGGTCGGGCGCGGGGTGACGTAGTGGCTGTTGGCGTAGATCTTCACCGAGGTTAGGTCGGCGGTCTTCTTGCCGGTGAGGGGGTCGAACTCGGTGATGCTCTCCACCTCCT
>JBBROW010000059.1:0-17001 GCA_038228945.1 Caulobacterales bacterium | reverse complement strand
TCCTCGATCTGACGCTTGATCTGGGCGATGCGCCCTTCGATGTCGGCTTTGACGCCGCCGCCATCGACGATCGTGGTGTCGTCCTTGGTGATGGTGACCTTCTTGGCCTTGCCGAGCATCTCGACGGTGACGTTCTCGAGCTTGATGCCGAGGTCTTCGCTGATCAGCTGGCCACCGGTGAGAACGGCGATGTCTTCCAGCATGGCCTTGCGGCGATCGCCGAAGCCCGGGGCTTTCACCGCCGCCACACGCAGGCCGCCGCGCAGTTTGTTGACCACCAGGGTGGCCAGGGCCTCGCCTTCGATGTCCTCGGCCACGATGAGCAGCGGACGGGTCGACTGAACCACCGCTTCGAGCACCGGCAGCAGAGCCTGCAGCGAAGAGAGCTTCTTCTCGTGCAGCAGGATCAGCGGATCTTCAAGCACCGCCTCCATCTTGTCGGCGTTGGTGATGAAGTAGGGCGAGAGATAGCCGCGGTCGAACTGCATCCCTTCGACAACGTCGAGTTCGGTTTCCAGGCTCTTGGCCTCTTCCACCGTGATCACGCCCTCGTTGCCGACCTTTTCCATGGCCCTGGCGATCATGTCGCCGATTTCCTTGTCGCCGTTGGCGCTGATCGAACCGACCTGGGCGATTTCCTGATTGGTGGTGACCTTCTTGGAAGTCGCCTTGATATGTTCGACCACCTTGAGGACGGCCTTATCGACGCCGCGGCGCAGGTCCATCGGGTTCATGCCGGCGGCCACCGACTTGGTGCCCTCGGAGACGATGGCCTGGGCCAGAATGGTGGCCGTGGTGGTGCCGTCGCCGGCCTTGTCGTTGGTCTTGGAGGCGACCTCGCGGATCAGCTGGGCGCCGAGGTTCTCGAACCGATCGGTCAGTTCGATTTCCTTGGCGACGGTGACGCCGTCCTTGGTCGACCGGGGGGCGCCGAAGGACTTTTCGATCACCACGTTGCGGCCCTTGGGGCCGAGGGTCACCTTCACCGCGTTGGCGAGGATGTTGACGCCGCGAAGCATGCGATCACGGGCGTCGGAGGAGAAATAGACGTCTTTAGCGGCCATTTTCCTGCTCTTTCTGAAAAAGGTTTTGAGGGGGGAAGCTCAGAGACTCGGGCGCTGGACTAGTCCAGCACACCCAGGACGTCGCTCTCCTTCATGATCAGGAGATCTTCGCCTTCGAGCTTGATTTCGGTGCCAGACCACTTGCCGAACAGGATGCGGTCGCCGGCCTTGACGTCGAGCGCCTGGATCTTGCCGGTGTCATCGCGCGCGCCGGGGCCGACGGAGACCACTTGGCCTTCCTGGGGCTTTTCCTTCGCGGTGTCGGGAATGATGATCCCGCCCTTGGTCTTAGCTTCTTCCTCGACGCGGCGGACGAGGACGCGGTCGCCGAGTGGACGAAACGCCATGGATAAGTCTCCGTAGTGCTACGGTTGATTGGTGCTGTCGCACGCCCCGGGGCCGATCGTTAGCAGTCGACCCCGGTGAGTGCCAACGGGCGGCAGGTAGGTCCGCTGGGCCCGAGAGTCAAGCGTTGGCGGCTCACTTGATCGTGGTTCGCCGTCGGCTAGATCCTCGGTGATCAGACGATTGTGATCGCCGGGCGGGTGCGATCTTGACCATAGAGACGCTTGTTATCATTGCGTAAATCTTGACGATGGTCCCATGTTCGCTTCCGGGGGCGACCATGATTCAGCGACAACTCTACAAATATGCCCTGTTGGCCGCGGCGGCTCTGGCTGCCTCCGTAGGCCTGGCCTCAGCCTCCGACCGGGGCTCCGGCAGCATCGCCCTGCCCGTCGAAATGGTCTCCGCCGCGACCGCGTTCGCCGCCTACATGGACCAGGCCGGCGGAGTGCGGGCCGATTTCCATGACGCCGACAGCGTGCACCAGCGCCTGAAGACCGGCGTCTCGTATGAGCCGATCCAGTTCGAGGAAGGCATGATCGCCTATGGCGCCCTGGTGGCGCTGCAGGACACCCCGTTCACCAACGCCGTCTCCCGCGCCGCTCGCAGCCTCGAGGAGCGCCAGGCCCTGGCCGCGGCGCTGGAGGCCGATCCCACCCGGGCCCTGCGCTTCGACGACACAGGCGAAACCGCCCGCGGGGTGGAAACCGCCCTGCTGGACCGGGCCAGCCCGGTTTCCGCCGCCGGCAAGGCGGTGAAACAGGCCGCCTATGACATGCAGCACGAGGCCTGGTCCAAGGACCGGGTTGCCAATCTGAAGGACCGTTTGCGCGAGGTGAAGACCCTTTCGGCGGCGCGTTACGCCGGTGCGGACGGCGACGGCGCGCGGCTGTCGCGGGCGATGCTGCAACTATCGCAGCCTGGACCGGGCACACCGGCGGTCTCGCCGGCGGTGGCGCGCTCCCTGGCCCTGGCGGCCGTGGCGATCCTGGGAGAAGCCAAGCCCGAAGATCTGCCCCGGATACAGCCCCTGCTCAGTGAGTATTTCAGCGCTGACTGCCTGCACATGGCCAAGCTCAACCTCTACCAGTGCATGGCGGTGGCCGAGCCCAACTATGAGAACGTCTTCTGCCTGGGCCAGCACGCCCTGATCGACACCGGCCAGTGCGTCGCCGCCGCGGTGACCGCCTCGCCCAACCGCTACGCCCCGCCGCCGCATGTGGTGCTGGCCTCGGCCACACCGGTAAAGGCCCCGGCCCACAAAGGCCGCCGTCACCGCCGCCATAGTTGATGCTGACAGGCGCCGCTTGAAGCGAAACCCGGTCTGCCACCTGGCCGAATAGCAGCGGCTCAGATTGCGTGCGCCGGGTCGGCCTCCGGCAGGCAGGTCCACGCCGCCTGGGTCGCTAGCTTGTAGTCCTCGCTCCAGGGCGGGCCCAGCGCGGCGCCCATGCTTTTCAGGCGGGCGTCCAAGGCCGGCGCCGCCACACCCAGCAGGGCGGCGACATGGGCCGGCAAGTCCCGCTCAATGACCCGGCGCACCTCCAGTCCGGTGACTTCGCACGCCGAGGCGACGACATCGCGGTAGAAATTCCCTTCGGCGGCGTGGATGCGAGAGTGAGCCCGCAGGATGTCCTCCAGTGTCTCAGGCCGTTTGGCAGTGGCTGCCGCGGTGGCGGCGAGACGGACGTGCAGGCCGTCGCGCTGCAGGTCGGCAATGAGGGTGGCGATCTCACGCGCGGCGTTGGCGACCGTGGCCGTGCGCACCGCCTCGATCAGGGCCTTGCGGCGGTCGGGATCCGTTTCCGCGGCCTGGTGAAAGACAAAGCGCTCATCCCCGTCGGCGAAGACGATGCATCGCCGCTCGAGGACCCGTGCTGACCTTGGGCGTCCGGCCAGGGCCACCACCGCGGTCCAGTAGGTGTGGGGCCGGAATCCCAGGACCGCGAAGGACGGGGCGGCGGGCATCAGCCCGGTCCGCCCACCGGCGCGAGACCGGCGCCTAGCCTCTCGAACCCCAGCCTGGCGGCATAGGCCCGCGCTTGGTCGGCATGGGCGGGAGAGGTATGGATGGCGCAGTAGCGGGCCGAGGCCATGCGGCGGGCGTGGGGGCTGAGCTCGCCAGTCCCCGCCATTTCGCCCGCCAACTCGGCCTCGACGCCGCGCCAGAAATTGGGACGGGTTCCGTCCAGATCGGTGAAGTCGCAGGTCTCGGCCAGGTCGGCGACGGACAGGGCCTGGCCGGAGCGGCGCCGCACCTCGGGGTCGGCGGCCAGGGCGGCGATGGCGCGGCCGATATAGCGGGGCGTTTCGGAGAAGGCGAATTCGGCCTCCTGTTTCACCGCATCGCGCCAGTTGGCCTCGTTGACGCCAAAGCGTTCGAGCATGGCTTCCGAACGCAGGAAGCCCGGCGAGATGGCCAGGGCGGTGACCCCGGTGGCCGCCAGGTCCCAGGCCATGGCGTAGGCCAGGCGGATCGCGCAAGCCTTGGCTAGGTCATAGGTCAGGTGGCCGCGGTAGCCGCCTAATTCGCCGTCGGTGACTTCCACGATCAGCCCGCGTTTGGCCGCGACCATCAACGGCGCCAGGTGGCGAGCGGTGATCAGGTGGCTGAAGATCGCCTGGTCGGCGACGGCGCGGGCGCGGGCGATATCCAGGGTCCAGAACTTGGCCCCCCAGTCGATCAGCTCGTCGCCGCCCCAGATGTCGTTGACCAGGATATCGAGGCGTCCGCCGTCGGCGCGCAGGCGCTCCGCCAGCGCCGCGACCTGGGGCTCGTCGGTGTGATCGACTTGGATGCAGACGGCCTCGCCACCCGCGGCGGCGATCAGCTCGGCGGTTTCCTCAATGGTCTCGGGACGGCCGGGCGTGGCGGGGTGGCCGCGGGTGCTGCGGCCGGTGCAATAGACCTTGGCGCCGGCGGCGGCGAGCTCCAGGGCGATGCCCCGACCCGCCCCGCGCGTGGCGCCGGCCACCAGGGCCACCTGCCCGCCGAGGGACTTCGACTCTCCACTCATGGACCATCCTCCCGGGACTGGACTCCGATAAGTGAACCATGATTTACATTGATCATGCCCAGGCGCAAGACCATTGACGATGACGCTGTTTTGGACGCCGCCCTGGAGGTGATGTTCAAGCATGGGCCGGCGGATTTCACCCTGGCGGACGTCTCGGCGAAGATCGGCATCGCCCCGGCCACCCTGCTGCAGCGCTTTGGCGACAAGCGCCGGCTGGTTGTCGCCGCCGTCGCCCGCGACAATCAGGCTTTCTTCCGCATGCTGGACCGCCTGCCGGACACCCAAGGGGCGGCGGCGGTGATCGCCGTCTTCCGCCTGATCACCCCGGATGTGGTCGACGCCGACCGGTTCGCCGACCAATTGCTGTGGCTGCATCAGGACATGCGCGACCCGGATCTCAACGCCCTGGCCAAGGCGCGCTTCGCGCACCTGCGCGGGGCCGTGGCGGCCCGCATGCCGAGACTGCATCTGCCCGCCGACAAGGCGGCCTTGCTGGTCGAGGCGCAGTGGAACGGCGCCCTGATCCAGTGGGGCGTCAGCCGTGAAGGCCGGCTGGTGGACTATGTCACCCAGTCCCTGGCCAACTGGTTCGCCCTGGCCCGGAAGGGCTAGAGGTTGCTCTGGGCTTGACGGAGCATCCGCACGCCGCGGCGCTTGCCGTCAGCGTCGAGGCCCAGCATGCCCTCGACCTTGTCCAGGTCGATGATCACCCCGACGCCCCGGCGTTCAGGATCGGCGTTGCGCTCGAATTCCGGGGCGTTTTCGAACACCCGATCGCGCTCCTCGTCCACCGCCAGGCGGGCGCGACCGGCGAACTGCAACAACACTCGAAGGGCCGGCGAGCGGTACATCACGGCCACATGGGGATTGGCGCCGATGCCGCCCACGGTCAGGCCTTCGGGATTGCGCGCCCAGAAGCCCAGCTGGCTGTCGGAATAGACCGCCACCGAGCCTCGGTAAGACAGCCGCGGTTGGCCGGCCTCATCCACCGTGGCGACGATGAGCGGATTGCCGGCGCCCAGGGCGCCGTTGATGTGGTCGCGAATTTCTTCGCTCAGAACGATGCCGTCCGACATGCCGAGTATCCTTGAAACGTCGCGGACGGCTGACCGCCCGCGACACTGAACAGGCTAGGCCGGAACCCGGGCAGGCTCTTCAGGGAAGAACACGTCCGTTGCGTGGTCGGCCACGTCCTGCGCGGTCCAGGGTGCGGTGGGCGCAAAGCCCTTGGTCTGCATCATCTTGATCTCGCGCACGCCGCGGGACGAGACCCCCAGCACCTTGCCCGACTGGTCGCCCGACAGGTCGGAGACCATGTAGAGTACGCCCGGCGCGATGCGATCGGGCAGGCTCATGGGATCCGGCTCCTTGTCCTTGCGGCCCGGCAGGTCGGAGGTCATGCGGGTGAAGGCGCCCGGCGCCAGGCCCCAGACGCGGATGCCGTACTTGCGCCCCTCGATGGAGAGCACGCGCATGAAACCATAGATCCCGGCCTTGGCCGCGCCGTAGTTGGATTGGCCAAAGTTGCCGTACAGGCCCGAGGTCGAGGAGGTCATGACGATGACCCCCTTCACGCCATTGTCCTTGAAGTGGTTCCACACCGGCATGGTGACGCAGTAGGCGCCCTTGAGGTGCACTTTCACCACCGTGTCCCAATCGGCTTCGGAGGTGTTGGCGAAGGTCTTGTCGCGCAGAATGCCCGCGTTGTTGACCAGGATATCCACCCGGCCAAAAGCGTCCATCGCTGTCTGGAAGATACGCTGGCCGCCCTCCATGGTGGAGACGTCGTCGCCGTTGGCCACGGCCTTGCCGCCGGCCGCCTCGATGGCGTTCACCACCGTTTGGGCGGCGGAAATATTGCCCCCCGTACCGTCCCGCGCGCCGCCCAGGTCATTGACCACCACGGACGCGCCTTCCTGGGCGAACAGCTTGCAATAGGCCTCACCCAGGCCGTTGCCGCCGCCGGTGACGATGGCGACCTTTCCTTCGAGCAATCCCATGTTGAAAACTCCCTGTTTGAAATTCTTCTGGTCTTGTCCCGCGATCATCCGACTGGAAGGCCGCGTGGGCAAGCCTCAGCCGCGCCGGGCTTTGAAGAACCCGCGCAGCAGGGCCGCGCTTTCGTCGGCCAGCACGCCGCCCTCTACCTCCGGGCGCCAATGGCAGGTGGGCTGGGCGAAGAATTGCGGGCCGTGAATCACGGCGCCGCCCTTGGCGTCAGGCGCGCCGAACACCAGGCGGCCGATACGGGCGTGGCTGATGGCGCCGGCGCACATGGCGCAAGGCTCCAGCGTCACCACCAGGGTCAGGCCGGTGAGGCGGTAATTACCCCGCTTGGCCGCGGCCTGGCGCAGGGCCAGGATCTCGGCGTGGGCGGTGGGGTCGTGGCTGGCGATGGGGCTGTTGGCGGCGCGGGCCACCACCTCCCCCGTCAGCGGATCGATGATCACCGCACCGATCGGGGCCTCCCCGCGATCGGCGGCGGCTTGCGCCTCCTCAAGGGCGATGCGCATGGTGCGGAGATCATGGTCGGCCATCCCAAACACCGAAACCGCCCCGCGCGGCCCCGTCAAGCACCGGCGGACAAAGCTCCCGAAAGCCAGGTCGCGCCGCCGAAGCCCGGACCCGCCACCGGCTGGTCAGTGGACGAGGACGATATCGTCGAAGGCGCCGATCCGGACGCCGGCGGCGAGCGCGTCGCCAAGATCCTGGCCCGGGCGGGCGTGGCCTCCCGCCGCGAGGTGGAACGGCTGATCGAGGCCGGCCGGGTGGCGATCAACGGCCAGCTCCTGACCACCCCGGCGGTGAAGGTGGCGCAGGGCGATATTGTCACGGTGGACGGCGAGGTGGTGGCCGAGCCGGAGCCGGCGCGGCTGTTCCGCTATCACAAGCCCCCCGGCCTGGTGACCACCCACAACGACCCCAAGGGGCGCCATACGGTGTTCGACACCCTGCCCGAGGGCCTGCCGCGGCTGATTTCCATTGGCCGGCTTGACCTGAATTCCGAAGGGCTGCTGCTGCTGACCAATGACGGCGAACTGGCGCGGGCGCTGGAACTGCCGTCCAACGCCTGGACCCGTCGCTATCGGGCTAGGGCGCGGGGCCGGATCGACCAGGCCCGGCTGGACAAGCTGAAGGACGGTATCACCGTCGAGGGCGTGCGCTATGGCGCCATCGAGGCGACGCTGGACAAGGTCAAGGAAGGCCAGGGCGCGGCCAATCTGTGGATCACGGTGACCTTGTCCGAGGGCAAGAACCGCGAAGTCCGGCGGGTGCTGGAGGCCCTGGGGGTCACCGTCAACCGCCTGATCCGCCTGTCCTATGGCCCCTTCGCCCTGGGAACCCTGGCGGTTGGGGCGGTGGAAGAGGTTGGGCCGCGCGTAGTGCGCGAGCAACTGGCCGACTTCATTGATCCTGGCAACATGCCCACCGGCGAGCGGGCGCTCTACAGGGCGCCGGCCAGCGCCCAATCCGAACGGCGCAAGGTCGAGGCGGCCAAGCAGGAAGCTGCCCTGATCGCCGCCGAGCCGCCGGCCAAGAAGGTCTACAAGGCCGGCTGGGCCAAGCCGAAAATCCGCAAGAAGATCGTCAAAGCTCCTGGATCTGGTTCGGCGGCATCCCGCTCTTCAGGCCCTGGCGCGCGGCCTCGGTCCGCATCACCGCGACAAAGCTCCGCCGCTCGTCCGCCAGGCCCTCGTCCAGCGGGCGGTCCAGGGCGGCGCGGGTAAGACGCTTGGCGTGAGCTAGGCCCTCCGCCCCCCGCGTCTCGAATTCCGCCGCGATCTCAAGCGCCCGATCCAGGGCTTCATCGACGGCCTCGTGCGCCATGCCGATGGCGGCGGCCTCCGCGCCGGTGACCGTGCGCCCGCGCAGAATCATCTCCAGGGCCCGCGCCTCGCCGATCACCCGGGGCAGGCGCTGGGTGCCGCCGCCGCCGGGGAAGATGCCGATGCGGGTCTCCGGCAGGCCGATGGCCGCCGCGTCCTTGGCGGCGATGCGGATGTCGCAGGCCAGGGCGATCTAGAAACCGCCGCCCATGCACAGGCCATTGATGGCCGCGATCACCGGCTTGGGGGCGGCGGCCAGGGCGTCCACCAGTTCGCCGAAGGTCCCGCCCGCGCGGGCGGCGGGCTGTCCCGCGGGCGGGGACGGGGGTGGCGGAGCGCCGGGGGCCAGGGCCTCGCCCAGCTGCGCCAGCTCGCCGATGTCGTAGTGGCGGATGAAGATGCCCGGCAAGCCGCCGGTGAGGACGATGGCGCGGACGGCGGGGTCTTCGGATGCAGCCGTTACCGCCGCCAGCATCTCCGCCGAGCCAGGCGCGGTCATGGTGCCGTGGGGCGGGTTGGCATAGGTGATCACCGCCGCGCCACCGCGACGCTCCACGCTGACGAGCGCCATGAGGATCTCTCCCTGATCTTGTCGTTGGCCGCATTTGGCGGCGGCGTGGCGGCTGGCGCAAGCGCGTAGAGCACGATGGGTCTTGCCGGAATCGACAAGGCGCTGAATCGTGCTCGCCAACCAAAGAACCGAGCCTGTCTTTCCCGCTTTGATGGTTCCATCAAAACGGGAAAGGCTCTAGCCGGCGCGCTCCCGCAGGCGGCGGGCCAGGGTCATCGTCCGGCGGGCCACGGTGACCAGGGTTCCCAGCGCGATGATCCCCAGACCGATCACCAGGCTCTGGCCCTCCCAGCCCCAGAAACCTTCGACGGCGGCGACCACGGCGGTAAGGGTCAGGGCGGCCATGCGCTGGGGCTTGGCGAAGGGGCCGGAGAAGTCGGCGGGGAAACCCAGGCCTCGGCCCAGCTCACGGACATAGGCGGTGGTGACGGCGGCGGCGGCGGCGATCCAGCCGGCCAGCAGGGACAGCTCGCCCATGCCCACCAGCCCGGCCGCATAGCCGGCCGAAGCCAGGAAGAACACGTCGGCGAAGCGATCGGGCAGCTCGTTCCAGATCGGCCCGGCGGTGGATCCCTTGCCGTGCTCTACCGCCACCAGGCCGTCGAGCAGGTTGCAGACCAGCCGAAGTTGAATGCACAGGCCCGCCAGGACCAGGTCGATCGAATGGGCCCAGCCCTGGGTCGAGGCCGAGCGCAGGAAGCAGGCGGCGCCCAGGATGGCGAAGGCCACGCTCATGGCGGAGATGGCGTTGGGGCTGACGCCCATGCGGGCCAGCAGGGCCGCCAGGCCCTTGGCCCAGCCGCTGCCGCGGCTGGCGATCGGCCGGCGGTTGTCGAGATCAGCCAGGGTCAGCCTCCACCCCTTGACGCCGCCGCACTAGATGGCCCCGCGCCAGGGCGGCGGCATAGACGATGGCATAGAGGGTGGAGACCGACCACGGCACGGCGATGGTGGCGGCGATCTCCGGCGTGCCGATCAGGCCGTGCACGGTAATCAGCAGGGCCGCGATGGTGGTGGCCGAGATCACCGGCGGCAGCACATAGGCGCCGACCCCAAGCATCCGCCGGCTGATCGCCTCCAGGGAACGCTTCAGCACCAGGGTGATCAGGCCCGACATCACCCCCTGGGCCAGGGCCGGCAAGAGGGCGCCCAGGCCATGGGCGCGGTTGGCGAACAGGGCCCAGCCGCCCATGCAGAGGAAGGCGAAGCACACGTGAACGGAGGTTGCACGCGCGAGCCGGGCAAGGGACAAGCTTGTTTCGCTCATGACGTCCCCCATCCCCCTACCGCTGCCCGCGGCCTGGCATACGCCCCCGGCGACCCCGGCCCTGCTATGGGGCCTTGGCGCCGTGCTGGCGATCCTGACGCTGGGCGCCGTGGCGGCCGCCCTGCTACCCCTGGTTCGCCCAGGCAAGGACTACACTAATCTGCGGCAGAGGGTGAACTCCTGGTGGGTGATGGTCGCCCTGCTGGCGGCGGCGGTGCTGCTGGGGTGGCAGACCACCACGGCGCTGTTCGCCGTGATCTCCTTCATCGCCCTGCGCGAGTTCCTGTCCCTGGCGCCGTCGCGGCGCGAGGACCGGCTGGTGTTCCTGGCCGCCTACCTGGTCATTCCGATCAACTACGCCTTCGTGGCCATTGATCAGTACGGCATCTACCTGGTGTTCATCCCGGTCTACTGCTTCATGGTGGCGCCGTTCCTGATGGCCTGCATCGGCCAGACGCAGCACTACCTTTCCCGGGCGGCCACCCTGCACTGGGGACTGGTGACCTGCGTCTACAGCCTGGGCTTCGTGGCCTTCCTGATGCGCACGCCCCTGAAGGAGCACCTGCCGGCGGGGCCGGCGGGGATGGTGTTCCTGCTGCTCTTCGTCACCGAGTTCAACGACGTGGCGCAGTACGTCTGGGGCAAGTTGTTCGGACGCCACAAGATCACGCCCAGGGTCAGCCCCAACAAGACCTGGGAGGGTTTCCTGGGCGGCTGGGTCTCCACCGCGGCGGTGATCTGGTTCCTGGGGCCGTACCTGGCGCCCCTGGCGGCCTGGGGGCGGGCGTGGATGGCCTTCGCCTTGCCCCTGGCCGGGTTCGCCGGCGACGTAACTATGTCGGCGGTGAAGCGCGACATCGGGGTCAAGGACACCAGCGCCCTGATCCCGGGCCACGGCGGCATGCTGGACCGGGCCGACAGCCTGACTTTCACGGCGCCGCTGTATTTCCACCTGCTGGCCTTCTTCGCCCTGGAACGGTTCTGATGGGGTTCCTACGGTTGGCGTTCCTGCTGCTGTTCGCCATCCCGGTGGCCCGGATCTTCACCGGCGCCGACGTGATCGACCGCCACCGGTTGCCCAAGAAAGGCCCGGCGATCATCGCCGCCAACCACAACAGCCATGTGGACACCCTGTTGCTACTGACGGTGTTCCCGCTGCTGGCCATGGGGCGGCTGCGGCCCGTGGCGGCGGCGGACTATTTTCTCCGCGGACCGATGATCAGCTGGTTCTCGCGCCGGGTGATCGGCATCGTCCCCATCGCCCGCGCCGGCGGTCCGACCAACCAGGACGTGCTGGCGCCGGCGCGGGAGGCCCTGGAGCGGGGCGACATCATCCTGATCTTTCCCGAAGGCACGCGCGGTGACTCGTCGGACGCCATGGGTCGGCTGAAGGCCGGGGTGGCGCGGCTGGCGGAAGCCTTTCCCGAGGCGCCGGTGATCCCGATCTGGCTGGAGGGGGCCGGGCGGGTGCTGCCCAAGGGCACGCTGGTGCCGGTGCCGATGAACTGCACCGTGCTTGTGGGCGAGCCGATGCTGTGGTGCGGCGAGCGCACCACCTTCATCGACCGCCTGCGCGGCGCCCTGCTGGACCTGAAGGCCAAGGCCCCGCCGCAGCACTGGATCGAGGAAGAAGACCCGGTCGACCCTAGCTGAACAGCGCCGCCGGCTGGCCGTGATGGCCGCCCAGTTCCTCGTCGCGCACCTCGGCCCAGCGCCGCAGCCAGGGGATGCGCACCACCGCTTCGGTGATCAGCACATAGCCCACGGCGAGCAGGACATCCTGAACCAGGGATTCCAGCGACATGCCGCTGGCTGGGGGTGTCTTCAGGGTCAGGGGCTCCAGGAAGATGACGATCAGGATGTTGTTGGCGGCGTGGGCCCCGGTGCTGAACTCCAGCCCGCCCAGGCGCAGGGTCATGTAGGCGAAGCCGGCGCCCATCACCGCGCGGGCCAGGAAGGCGTCGGGGTTGAAGTCCAGGTGCACGGCGGAAAAGGCCACGCCGGTGAAGATCATCAGGAACCAGGGATTGCGCTGGAACGCCGCCGCCTGGCGCAGCAACCAGCCGCGGAACAGCACCTCCTCGATCAGGGCGGCCGGGATCAACAGGACGATGGCGCAGACGGCATAGGTGAGACGCCCCTGCGGCGTGGCCGAGACCGTCAGCACCGGCATGGGCGTGGTCTGGCCGGTGACCAGGGCGTCCAGGCCCAGCAGGGGGCCGATCGCCAGCATGGACATGACCATCCCCGCCAGCAGCAGCCGCCAGCGGAATCGGGGCGCCGAGGTGAGGTAGTCGCGCATCTGGTGGTGCGACAGGGCCGCGGCCAGGACGATGAAGGTCAGGACCAGGGGGCCGTTGGCGAAGGTGGGCATCACCAGCAGCAGGATCGCCTGACCAAGGTCGTGGCCATCGGCGCTGGCCAGGCCTGCCATGAAGGCGCCGAAGGCCGAGGCGCCCTGGGCGACGCCGCCCCGGCTGACCATGAAGGCGATGGCGACGACCAGGAAGGCGGCCATGGCGGCGATGAAGCCGACGGTCAGGCCGGCCACAACGGTGATGGCGATGCGCCAGGGCTTACGGTCCCGCTCGTCGACGTTCGTGAGGAACGACGACTCTGAAAGCCCGGCGACTATCTCTCTCGCGTTCATCGACGCCTGCTTTGCCTCGTGGTCTCTACATCGGGTAGGGAACGCCGTTTCCAAAGGACAAATGCATGCGGATCGTTGCTGGAGCCTTTCGAGGGCGCTCACTTGTGGCGCCAAAGGGACACTCCACCCGGCCGACGGCCGATCGCACGCGCCAGGCCCTGTTCAACGTGCTGGACCACGCCCCCTGGGCGCCGGGGCTGGACGGCGCGCGGGTGATCGATCTGTTCGCCGGATCGGGGGCCTTGGGGTTCGAGGCCCTGTCGCGCGGCGCGGCCTTCTGCCTGTTCGTGGAGACCGACGAGGGCGCGCGCGGGGCGATCCGGGAGAACGTCGAGACCTTGAACCTGTTTGGCCAGACCCGGGTGCATCGGCGGGATGCGACCAACCTGGGCGCCAAGCCGGCGGGGGACGGGGCGGCGTTCAACCTGGCCTTCCTGGATCCGCCCTATGCCAAGGGCCTGGGTGAGCTGGCGCTGGCGGGGCTGGCGCAGGGCGGCTGGCTGGCGCCGGGCGCCCTGCTGGTGTTCGAGCGGGGCGTGGCCGAGCCCGATCCGCTCGCGCCAGGGTTCGAGGTCCTGGACGCGCGCGACTGGGGGGCCGCGCGCGTCCACTTCCTGAAGACCCTTTAGCTGGCGCCCCCTAGAGCTGGCGACTTGAGGTGCGGTTGTCGCCTTGGGGGCGCAGCCGGACCAGGCCATCGCGGGTGATCTGATAGGGTCCGCTGTTGTGGCTGGCGATCAGGCGGCGGCGCTTGAGGGCCTTGAAGACCTCCAGCGTGCAATCACCGAGCCGCCAGCCCTCGCGGGTCCAGCATTCCACCTCGACGATATTGCCGCGCTCATCGCGTTCCAGGGTGATCTGGCCGCCACGGGCCAGGGCGTGCAGCGTCCTTTGCTGCGGTTTGGAGATGTTCAATGGGGATGTCCGAGTGAGGCGTGACAGGACGCATCGGCGCCCCGCGATTGTGTCGCGAGCGCCGACGGCGAAGAGCCTCTCTCGAAGTCTGTCCGGTCCGATCCGGATCGGGGTCAGGTCGAGCTAGGCCCGAACCCCACGCGCAATCTCAGACATCATGCCTCCATGCAGTGTTCCTTGGATAAGGCGGTTTCCGAGGAGCGTCCAGCGGCCCGGTACTGGGCGCCGCGATAGGCGGTGAAACTGGGTGCCCGCTCTGCATGCTCCGCCCCCCCCTGGCCGCCCCAGCGAGCGCCAGCACCGTAAATCACCGTATTTAACGGTGAGAACGCCCAACTCGCCGCGGTAGCCGGCGCCCGCCGCGCACTCACCATAAACGGAACAAAATAGGAACATTTGGTCGCAAAGTCAATGCTAGCTTTGAGTCGCCACGGTCGTTGCTGGAAGTCGCCGAACGGTGGCGCATTGATTGAAATTGGGACGGATGCGCGCCAGGGTCGGATCGCTTGGCCGCCGTCAGGGGGTACGCATGGTCTTGGCTAAAGGCCTCTTATTGTCCGTGTTTGTCGTGCTGGCAACCGGCGCCTTCGCGCGCGGCGACCCGGCTTCACATAGCGGAGCCGACGCCTGGATGACCCTGCCGACCGGCGCGGACTTCGCGCGCCTCTATCCCCAAGACGCCCTCGAGCAAGGCGTGTCCGGGGCGGTATTGATGGGGTGTTCGGCCTTGCCCAACGGGACCTTGTCAGCCTGCCAAATCTACGGCGAGAGGCCGGCCGGTTTGGATTTCGGCAACGCGACGGTTGCATTGGCGCGGACGTTTCGACTCAAGCCGGGAGAGCTTCCGCGGGAGAGTCCCGTGCCAAATTGGGTGGTCGTCCCGGTGAAGTGGGAAAGTGGCGAGCGCGTTGGCGCATCAGCCGATTTTGTATTTGGCGACAGCGCCGGGTTTCTCAGGATGAGGGACCATACCGCGGCCTCGGCCGTAGATCAGGGTATCGCTTGCCTCACGGAAGGGTCCGCGCCGCGATGCGCCGTTCACCAGTTCTACTGGACAGCGCGGCCTGATCGACTACCTGCCGCTCGCAGCATCCTCAAGGCGGGCAAAACCAAGGGGCTGGATCAGATCGTCTGCGCGGTGGAGGGGTCTTTCAGGCGCTGTTGGCGGAAGTCAGGCCGTTCGCGTGCAACGCTTGATCCGCGCCTGGCCTGGGCGCCCAGATCAACTCGGCGCGGATGCGAGACGCTGGAAAATAGGGCTTGAGCCGGAACCTGGGTCCGGCCTCATAAGGGGCGCATCCAGTGGAGACGCCAAACAGGATGAGCGACCGCTTCCTCAGTCCCAGCGAGACCGCCCACCGCCTCGGCGTCGGGGTGCGGGCCTTGCGCCTGTATGAGCGGAGAGGTCTGGTCTGCCCGGGGCGGACGCAGGCGGGGTGGCGCGTCTACGGTCCAAACGATATCGAGCGCCTGCACCAGGTGCTGACGCTGAAGTCGCTGGGGTTGTCATTGGCCCGCATCACCCAGCTTATTGGCGGGCGAGTCGCGGACCTGCCCGCCCTCCTCGCCCTGCAGGAGGATGTGCTGACCACGCGCATCAACGACCTGCGGCGCGCGCGCAAGTCGGTTCAGGCGGCCCGCGCGAAGGTCTTGCGTGACAGCCGCCTCTCCCTGGAAGACCTCATTGACCTCGTTAGGGAGACGACCATGACGACGATGGATGAAACCAGGCTGGCGGCCAGCGCGCACCAGGTGCTGCGCGACGCCATCGACCCGCGCCTTCCCGGCCTCTACCGCGGCAAGGTGCGCGACAACTACGACCTGCCGGACGGGCGGCGCATCCTGGTCACCTCCGACCGCTTGTCGGCCTTCGACCGGGTGCTGTGTTGCATCCCGTTCAAGGGCCAGGTGCTGAACAGCGTCGCCCGCTGGGCCTTCGAGCAGACCGCCGACCTCTGCCCCAACCATGTGCTGGACTATCCGGACCCGAACATAGTCGTCGGCCGGCGCCTGGAGATCCTGCCGGTGGAGATCGTCGTGCGCGGCTATCTGGCCGGCGCGACCAGCACCTCGATCCTGACGATGTACCGGGCCGGTCACCGCCAGATGTACGGGCAACGGCTGCCCGACGGCCTGGCCGACAACCAGGTGCTGGAGACGCCGATCATCACCCCCACCAGCAAGGCCGCCGACGGCGCCCATGACGAGCCGTTGACCGAGGCTGAGATCCTCAGCCGTGGTCTGCTCAGCCAGGCCCAGTGGCGGCAGGTGAGCGAAACCGCCCTGGCCCTGTTCGCCCGGGGCCAGACGCTGGCCGCCGAGCGAGACCTGATCCTGGCCGACACAAAGTATGAGTTCGGCGTCGATGCCGAGGGAACCCTCCGCCTCGCCGACGAGATCCACACCCCCGACTCCAGCCGCTACTGGCGGGCGGACACCTATCCGCAGCGCCTGGCCGCTGGCGAACGCCCGGACAGTTTCGACAAGGACGTGATCCGCGCCTGGGTCGCCGCGCGGTGCGATCCGTACAAGGATGATGTCCCGGAAATCCCGCCCGAGTTGATCTGGAAGACCGCCCTGACCTATGTCGAGGCCCACCAGCGGATCACCGGGCGCGCGTTCGAACCGCCCAGGCCCGCGCCGCCGGTGCACGAGCGCGTCCTGGCGGCGCTGGGGGATTTCCACGGGGGTTGATATCCAACGGGGCGGTTCATTCCTGGGCCGGGAAGGCTTTTGCTCGGATCGACCCCCGCGCCGGCCCGGAGGGCTGACGGGTCGGACGCCTGTGGTTCGTCGTGGCGGCTGATCTGACGAGTGGGCAGGCGACGAAGAGACGAGATTCCCCCTAGAGCCCTGATGCCATGAGGGGCTGGACGCCGAGGATCGCGATCAACCGCTTGAGATTGTAGGCGAGGATGTGGAGGCTCATCCGCGCCAGCGATCCACCAAGCGGCAATGATTTTCGAGTTCATCCACGGACGCGACCACGGCCCGGTCATGCGGGCTGGTCGTCTTTCCAACACGAGCTGACCATGGCGGTGGCCGGATGCGGCCCGAAGCCGTCCGGATCGCCGAATGTCCTGTCTTCGGCCCGAGGGCGGGGGCAAGTCGCGCCGCGAGGCCGACCTCCCCCTCGCGGCGACATCCACCAAACTGTTCGCTTGGCGCAGTCGATATTGCTGACACGTGATGGGTGGTCCGTACTGACGTGACCCCCGTTTCTCATCCAGCCATAACGAGAGTCCTGGGTTGATCTGAGCCTGGGTCGGCTGGTGTTGCAAGAGGCCGGTGCGCGGAGCCGTCAGGTTGCGCAGCGTGCCGGCCGGCGTCTCCGGATATGGCGCG
>JBBROW010000058.1:0-17466 GCA_038228945.1 Caulobacterales bacterium | reverse complement strand
GCCAAGACAGCGCGGGCCTAGCTACCCGAGCGTCGAACCTGCGCCCCCACCGTCAAGTCGCCGCTGGCCCCGCGCCACCTCCCCCGTTCCGCCTTGATACACGGTGGAGGAGGGAGATCGGGGACGCTTTCTCCTCCCATGCGAGCCGATGGCGATGCGGGGGAGGTGGCAGACCGCCAAAGCGGGCTGACGGAGGGGGCGCAAAGCCCCGACCTCCGACCTCCGGCTTGACGCCAAGCCCTTGAACGTCCACCTGTCGCGGCGATCAGACGGCCGGGCGGTCGCCCTTTCCCGCAAGGGGAGGGGAGGAAAGTCCGGGCTCCACGGCGACAAGGCGGCGGGTAACGCCCGCCCGGGGTGACCCGAGGGATAGCGCCACAGAAAGCAAACCGCCTGGCTCCTCGGAGCCCGGTAAGGGTGAAAGGGTGGGGTAAGAGCCCACCGCGGACCGGGTGACCGGGACGGCATGGCAAGCCCCGCTTGGAGCAAGACCGAATAGGGACGTCGCGCCAGCTTTCGGGCTGGTAGGGCTGTCGCAGGCCCGAGGCGTCCGGGTAGGTCGCGAGAACCGTCCGGCAACGGGCGGTCCAGAGGAATGGCCGCCGCGTCCGCAGCAATGCGGGCGGCACAGAACCCGGCTTACAGGCCGTCTGATCTCTCTTCCCCGCAAACCGATTCCGCCCTGCCTCCGGCTTGCCTCTGGGTCGGGCGCGGAAGCCCATATACTTAACAGTTCTTACTATGTTCTGTGGATAACTTCGAATTGAGAAAGATTCTGGGCTGCGACATCTTTGATTCGCCGAGAAAATGGCGCTGGGTGTCATTGTATCCCAGCTAAGCCCATGTTAACCCAATTGCGTCGCGCCGCCTTGATTGGGGGCGTCCGTCCTGGGGAGGGCGGATGCGGATCAGGCGATGTTGGCAGGGGATTGGGCAGGCCGTGTTTCTCTCGACCTTCGAGAAGCAACTGGACGCAAAGCGGCGCATCGTTGTGCCGCAGGAGTTCCGCGCCTCGGTGGGCGCCTTCTTCGACGGCGTGTTCTGCTTCCCCTCCATTGAGGCCGACTGCATCGAGGGTGGCGGAAAAGCCCTATTCGATCGTTACATGGGGGTGATCGATGAGATGCCCTTTGGCGATCCCCTGCGTTCGGCCCTGGAAACCAGCGTCCTGGGCGGCGCCTCCCAGCTTTCCTTTGACACCGCCGGGCGGGTGACCCTGCCCGAGGCCCTGTGCGACATGTTCGGCCTGGGCGCGTCCGAGTGGGTCAGCGTCGTGGGCCTGGGCGACCGGTTCCAGATCTGGCCCAAGGCCGCCTTCGAAGCCCATCGCGTCCAGCAACGCCAGATCGCCCGCGACGGCCTGGCCAATTTGCGGGCGCAGCAGCGCACGGCGCGGCTGGGGGCGGCCGAATGAGCGCCCCTGAAGCGGCCCCCGAAGCATCCGCGCCCGCGCCTCACGTCCCGGTGCTGATGGCCGAGGTGCTGGACGCCCTGGCCGCCGGTCCGGGTGAAACCATTGTCGACGGGACCTTCGGCGCCGGCGGCTACAGCCGCGCCATCCTGGCCACCGGCGCGAGCGTTGTGGCGTTCGACCGCGATCCCAGCGCGGCGCGGTTCGCGAAAGACCTGGGAGCTGACATGGCGAGCGCGGGGCGGTTCCGCCTGGTGGAGGCCACCTTTTCAAGCATGACGCGGATCCTGGGGGAGGGGAGCGTCGACGGTGTCGCCTTGGACCTGGGCGTCTCGTCCATGCAGCTGGACGAGGCCGAGCGCGGCTTTTCCCTGATGCGCGATGGTCCGCTGGACATGAGGATGGGCGCCGACGGCCCCACCGCCGCCGACCTGGTCAATGACGGCGATCCCGGGGAACTGGCCCGCATTTTCCGCGCCTATGGCGAGGAGCGCCAGGCGCGCCGGGTGGTGTCGTTCATCGTCCGCCGCCGCGCCGAGCGCCGCTTCGAGCGCACCCTGGACCTAGCCGAGGTGGTCGAGCGGTCCTTGGGCGGACGCCGGGGCGCCAAGGTTCACCCCGCCACCCGGGTGTTCCAGGCCCTGCGCATCGCCGTCAACGAGGAGCTGTCCGAGCTTGAGGCTGGGCTGGAGGCCGCCGAACTGACCCTGAAGGCCGGCGGTCGCCTGGCCGTGGTCACCTTCCACTCGTTGGAAGATCGCATCGTCAAAGCCTTCCTCACCGCGCGCGCCGGCCGTGAAGCCGGCGGCTCGCGGCACCTGCCGCCGAAGGTCGGCGGGCCCGAGCCGAGCTTCCAACTGCTGCACAACGGCGCCCGGGCGCCGGGCGACATCGAGGTGTTCGAGAACCCCCGCGCCCGCTCGGCCAAGCTGCGCGCCGCGGTGCGCACCGAGGCGCCGGCCTGGAGGAGCGCCGCATGAACCTGTCCGGCGTATCGTCCCTGTTCACCCAGCGCGTGCGGGGCTTTCGGGTCATCGACCTGGGGGCCTTGATCGTGCTGCTGGCCCTGGCGCTGGGGGTCTATGCCTTCAAGACCCTGGCTGGGGCCGAGAGCGCCGACATCGCCGACGTCCAGACCCAGATCGTCCAGGAACAGAAGCGGGTTCGCCTGCTGCATGCCGAGATCGCCCACCTGGAAGACCCCAGCCGGATCGAACGCCTGTCGACCCAGTATCTGGGCTTCAAGCCGGTGGACCCCAAGCGGGAGTCCAGCATCGAGGCCCTGCCGCAGGTGGCGTCCCTGGTGGAGAAGCCACAGGCCCCGGTTCAGCCGCCCGCCGCGGCGCCAGCCACAACACCGGCCACGGGGGTGAAGCCGTGACCCCGACCAGCGCCGTTCCCAACATCCTGATCCCCGTGTGGCGCTGGTTCTCCGCGCGCCTGTGGTGGATGGAGCACGCCTTCGAGCGGGCCCGCGCCTCGGGCAAGGTCGAGGACGACGCGCGGATCCGCATCTTCTTCGTCATGGCCCTGTTCGGGGCCGGCTTCGTGACCCTGGGCCTGGGCGCCTCCAAGGCGGCCCTGTTCTCCGGCCTGGGCCACGGCGCCGATTTCGTCCAGGTGGAGCCCGGCGCCCGCGCCGACCTGGTGGATCGCAACGGCCAGATCCTGGCCATGGACCTGGTCCACTATGGCGTCTACCTCGACCCGCACGACGTCTCCGACGCCAAGGGCACCGAGGCGGCGCTGATGTCGGTGCTGCCGGGCATCGTCCCGGCCCGGCTGGAAAAGACCCTGACCGGGGACCGCCGCGAGTTCGTCATCGGCGGCCTGACCCCGGAGATGCGCGCGCGCGTGCACGACCTGGCCCTGCCCGGCGTCGGTTTCGAGGAGGAGAGCGCCCGCGCCTATCCCCTGGCCAATACCGCCGCCCACGTGATCGGCTTCGCCGGCAAGGACGGCCAGGGCCTGGCCGGGGCCGAGAAGGCTCTGGACGGCGACATCCGGGCCGCCGCCGGCAAGGGACCGGTGGCGCTCTCCATCGACCTGCGCGTCCAGGGCGCCCTGCAGGATGAGCTCAACGCCGCGGCGACAAAGTTCGGCGCCATCGGCGGGGTGGGGATCGTGGTCAATGTCCGCACCGGCGAGGTGCTGGGGATGTCCAGCTATCCCGACTACGACCCCAACCTGGCCGGGACGGAAGACCCGGCGAGGATGATCAACCACGTGGCGGCCACCGACTATGAGCCGGGCTCGGTGTTCAAGGTGTTCACCCTGGCCATGGGCATCGATTCAGGGGTGGCCAACGTCAACACCATGCTGGACGCCCGCACGCCCCTGGCCCTGGGCGGCCAGACGATCCACGACTACGACAAGGACAACGCCATGTTGCCCCTGTGGGAGGTGTTCACCCACTCCTCCAACATCGGCTCGGCGCGGCTGGGGCTGATGTGCGGCGCCGACCGTATGGACAAGTATTTCCGCAGCTTCGGCCTGTTCGCCGCCGCCCCCAGCGAACTGGCGGAATCCACCCGGCCGATCATCAACAGCAAGCTCAGCGACAACGTCGTCGCCTCGATGAGCTTCGGCCACGCCATCGCCCTGACGCCGCTGAGCATCGCCACGGGCATGAGCTCGATCCTCAACGGCGGGGTCTATCGGCCCCTGACCATCCGCAAGCTGGAGGCCGGTCAGACGCCGGCGGCCGGGCGGCGGGTGATCCAGGCGTCGACCTCGCGCACCATGCTCAACCTGATGCGCCTGAACGTCACCAATGGCACCGGCGGCAAGGCCAATGTCGCCGGCTACCGGGTCGGCGGAAAGACTGGCTCAGCCGAGAAGGCCATGGGCGGTCACTATGAGCGCAAGAAGCTGATCTCGTCCTTCGCGGCGATCTTCCCCACCGACGGGCCGCTGGACGCCGACCGCTATTTTGTCCTGATCATGCTGGACCAGCCCAACGCCACCGCCGACACCTTCGGCTTCGCCACCGGCGGTTGGACGGCGGCGCCGGCGGCCGGGCGGGTGATCGAGCGCATCGCCCCGCTGCTGGGGGTGCGCCGGGTGGTGATGCCCGAAGAGACCGGCGCCAAGCCGCCGGTGGATCCGAAGACCCTGACGGGAGAAGAGGGATGACCGCGATGCGCCTCTCCGACCTCGTGCACCGCGACCTGGCGGTCGATCCGGAAATCAGCGGCGTCACCGCCGACAGCCGCAAGGTCAAGCCGGGCTATCTGTTCGCCGCCCTGCCGGGGGCCAAGGCCGACGGCAAGGCCTTCGCCAACGCCGCCATCGCGTCTGGCGCCGCCGCGGTGCTGTCGGCGGTGGACATCCCCGGCCTGGCCGCGCCCCTGGTGCGCGCCTCCGATCCGCGCCGGGCCTACGCCCTGGCCGCCGCCGCCTTCTGGGGCCGCCAGCCGACCACCTGCGTGGCGGTAACCGGAACCAACGGCAAGACCTCCGTCGCCACCTTCTGCCGCCAGATCTTCGCCTTCGCCGGCCATTCCTCGGCCAGCATGGGCACGTTGGGCGTGCGGGCCGGGGACGAGCAGATCACCCCGCCGGGCCTGACCACGCCGGACGCCGCCGACGTGGCCGAGCTGCTGGCGGTGCTGGCCGGCAAGGGCGTCACCCATCTGGCGCTGGAGGCCTCGTCGCACGGGGTGGACCAGCGGCGCCTGGACGGGGTGAAGATCACCGCCGCCGGCTTCCTGAACCTGACCCAGGATCACCTGGACTATCACGGCACCATGGGCGCCTACCGGGCCGCCAAGCTGCGCCTGTTCGAGACCTTGCTGCCGCGGGGCGGGACGGCGGTGCTGAACGCCGACTCCGACGCCTTCGGGGCCTTCGCCGCGGCCGCCGTGACCACCGGCCACACCCTGATGAGCGTCGGGGCCATGGGCCAGGGGATCACCCTTACCGAGCGGGTCCTGACGCCGGACGGCCAGCGCCTGAAGATCGCCGCCTGGGGCGAAGCCTATGATGTGCGACTGCCGCTGGCCGGCGCCTTCCAGGCCTCCAACGCCCTGGTGGCGGCGGGTCTTTGCGTGGCGGCGGGCGAGAACCCGGACACGGTGTTCGCCGCCCTGGAACATATCGAGGGGGCGCCTGGCCGCCTGCAGCGAGTCGGGACCGGCCCGCGCGGCGGCGAGGCCTATGTGGACTTCGCCCATACCCCCGACGGGCTGGCGACGGTGCTGGCGGCCCTGCGTCCGCACGCCAAGGGCCGGCTGATCGTGGTGTTCGGCGCCGGCGGCGACCGGGACCGGGGCAAGCGGCCGCTGATGGGCGCCATCGCCGCCGACCTGGCCGACATCGCCATCGTCACCGACGACAACCCCCGCTTCGAGGACCCGGCGGCGATCCGCGCCGAGATCAAGGCGGGGGCGCCCAGCCTGATGGAAGTTGGCGACCGGCATGCGGCGATCCGCGCCGGGGCGGAACTGTTGGAATCAGGCGACGTCCTTGTGGTGGCCGGCAAGGGTCACGAACAGGGCCTGAGCATCGCCGGTGTCGTGCATCCCTTCGACGACGTTCAAGAGACCCGCCGGGCGCTGGGTCTGGAGGCGGCCCATGGCTGAGCCTCTGTGGACCTCCGAAGCCATCGTTGCGGCCACCGGCGGGCGCCTGGGTGGGGCGCCGTTCGCCGTGAACGGGGTCTCCATCGACAGCCGCGATATCACCGCGGGCGACATGTTCGTCGCCCTGGCCGGTGAGCGGGACGGACATGATTTCGTTGCCGGGGCCTTGGCAGAGGGCGCCGTCGCCTCCCTGACCACCCGGCCTCTGCCCGGTTCCTGTGTCGTCGTCGATGATACGCTCAAGGCTCTGGAAAGACTGGGAGAAGCGGCCCGCATTCGGGCTGGCAGCGCACGTCGCGGGGCGGTCACCGGCTCGGTGGGCAAGACCAGCGTCACCCAGGCGATCCGCGCCGGCCTGGAGCGCGCCGGCCGGGCCCACAGCTCGGTGAAGTCCTACAACAACCACATCGGCGTGCCCCTGACCCTGGCGCGCATGCCGGCCGACACCCAGCGCGCGATCTTCGAGATCGGCATGAACCACGCCGACGAGATCATCCCCCTGACCCGGATGGTGCGGCCCCACGCGGTGGCGATCACCACGGTGGGCGCCGTTCACGTCGAGAACTTCCCCGAAGGCGAGGCCGGGGTCGCCAAGGCCAAGGCCGAGATCTTCTCCGGGCTGGAGCCGGGCGGGACGGCGGTGCTGAACGCCGACAGCACCTGGTTCGACTATCTGTCCGCCGAAGCCCGCAAGGCCGGCGCGACCGTTCGCACCTTTGGCCTGGCGGCCGGCGCCAACGCCCAGCTCCGCGATTTCGCCGTCACCGATGGCGCCGCCCGCGTCGAGGCGGTGGTCGATGGCCAGCCGATCAGCTTTCCCCTGCTGCAGACCGGCTCGCACTGGGGCGCGATGAGCCTCTGCGCAATATTGATGCTGCGCGCCCTGGACGTGGACATGCGCACGGCGCTGTCGGCCCTGTCGCAATTCGCCCCCCTGGCCGGCCGCGGCGCCGAGCGGGCCGTGCGCCTGCCCGGCGGCTCCTTCACCCTGGTGGACGACAGCTACAACGCCAATCCCATCTCGGTTGGCGCGGCTTTGAGGACCCTCGGCAGCCGCCCGGCCAAGGGCCGCCGGATCGCCGTGCTCACCGACATGCTGGAGCTTGGCGAGCAGTCGCCCGCCTATCACGCTGGCCTGGCCGAACCCATAGAGGCGGCCGGGATCGACCTGGTCTTCGGGGCCGGGCCGCTGATGAAATACCTTTGGGAAGCGCTTCCTCCGACTCGCCGGGGCGGCTACGCCGTGGATGCGGCGGGGCTTCAGCCGCTGGTCGTCCAGGCCGTAGAGCCTGGCGATGTGGTGATGGTGAAAGGGTCGCGGGACTCGAAGGCCAAGGCCTTGGCGGAAGCCTTGGCGGCGCTCGAACCCGTGGCTGGAAGGGGCGCCTGATGCTGTATCTGCTGTACCAGCGCCTGGCCGAGCACCATCACTATGTGCCGGTGCTCAACCTGCTGCGCTACCTGACGTTCCGGGGCGGGATGGCGGTGGCCACCTCGCAGCTGGTGGTGGTCCTGATGGGCTCGCGCTTCATCCGCTGGATGCAGTCCAAGCAGGGCAAGGGCCAGCCGATCCGCACCGACGGCATCGAACGCCACGTGGTGGAGAAGGCCGGCACCCCGACCATGGGGGGGCTGATGTTCCTGGCCGGGATCACGGTGGCGACCCTGCTGTGGGCGGACCTGACCAATGTCTATGTCTGGGTGGTGCTGTTCGTCACCCTGTCGTTCGGCGGCCTGGGGTTCCTGGACGACTACGCCAAGGTCACCAAGCAGAACACGGCCGGCATCTCCGGGCGCTTCCGTCTGCTGGTGGAGATGCTGGTGGCCATCGCCGCGGTGTTCCTGCTGATCCGCTTCGGCGCGCCCTCGCCAATGGCCGAAGACGCCCACCTGTCGACCTCGGTGACCTTCCCGATCCTGAAGCGCGCGGTGGTCGACCTCAGCTGGTTCTACCTGGCGTTCGGAGCCTTCGTGATCATCGGCGCCTCCAACGCCGTGAACTTCACCGACGGGCTGGACGGGCTAGCCACGGTGCCGGTGATGATCGCCGCGGCGACCTTCGGCCTGATCGCCTACCTGGTCGGCAACTACGTCTTCGCCAACTACCTGCAGCTCCACTTCGTCGCCGGGGTGGGGGAGGTGGCGGTGTTCTGCGGGGCCATGGTCGGGTCGGGGCTGGGCTTCCTCTGGTACAACGCCCCGCCGGCCAAGATCTTCATGGGCGACAGCGGCGCCCTGGCCTTGGGCGGCGGCCTTGGCGCCGTGGCCGTGGCCACCAAGCACGAGATCGTCCTGGCCATCGTCGGCGGGCTGTTCGTCCTGGAGACCGTCTCGGTGATGGTCCAGGTCGTGTCGTTCAAGCTGACCGGCAAGCGGGTGTTCCGCATGGCCCCGATCCACCACCACTTCGAGCGCCTTGGCTGGGCCGAGCCCACCATCGTCATCCGTTTCTGGATCATCGCCGTGATGCTGGCGATGCTCGGCCTCTCCACCCTGAAGCTGCGGTAGGGAGGGCCAGATCGCATCATGATTCCGGTCCGTGGCTTCGTGGGCAAGACGGTGGCGGTGTTCGGCCTTGGCCGCACCGGGCTCACGGCTGCCCGCGCGCTGCAGGCGGGGGGCGCCAAGGTCGTGCTGTGGGACGAGAACGAGGCCAGCCGCGAGGCGGCCGCGGCCGAGGGCTTCACCCTGGTCGATCTGGCCAATGCCGACTGGTATTCCTTGTCGGCCCTGATGCTGTCGCCGGGCGTGCCCCTGACTCATCCCAAGCCCCACTGGGTGGTGGAAAAGGCCCGCGACGCCGGAGTAGAGATTTTCGGCGACATCGAACTGTTCGCCCGCACCGTGGCCGCCGCTCCGGCGCACAAGCGGCCTAAGATCGTCGCCATCACCGGCACCAACGGCAAGTCCACCACCACCGCCCTGATCGCCCACGTCCTAGCCCAGGCCGGCCGCGACATCCGCGTCGGCGGCAACATCGGCTACGGGGTGCTGGGCCTGGAGGACATGCACGGCGGCGCGGTCTATGTGCTTGAGCTGTCGTCCTACCAGCTGGACCTGACCTCCAGCCTCAAGCCCGACGTCTCGATCATCCTCAATATCTCGCCCGACCACCTGGAACGGCACGGCGACATGGAAGGCTATGTGGCCGCCAAGAAGCGGATCCTGCTGAACCAGGGCAAGGGCGATTTCGCCATCATCGGGGTCGATGATCCATGGTGCCAGCAGATCTGCACCGAGATCACCGCCGCCAACCGCCGCACCATCTGGCCGGTGAGCGCCCGCCGGGCCATGGGCCGCGGGGTCTATTCCCTGCAGGGCATGCTCTATGACGCCACCGACGGCCGGGTGAACGAGGTGGCGGACCTGACCCGCGCCCGCTCCCTGCCCGGCCGCCACAACTGGCAGAACGCCTCGGCCGCCTATGCCGCCGTCCGCGCCCTGGGCCTGACCGTACAGGACGCCGTCGATGGGCTGATGAGCTTCCCGGGCCTGGCCCACCGCATGGAGACGGTGGGGACCATCGGCCGCGTGCGGTTCGTCAATGACAGCAAGGCCACCAACGCCGACGCCGCGCGCCAGGCGATGAGCTCCTATCCGAAATTCTACTGGATCGCCGGCGGCCGGGCCAAGGCTGGCGGCATCGACGACCTGACCGACCTCTTCGGCGGCATCGCCAAGGCCTATCTGGTGGGCGAGGCGGCGAGCGAGTTTTCCGGGGTGCTGGAGGGCAAAGCCCCCTTCGTGATCAGCGGCGACCTCGAGAGCGCCACGCGCGCCGCCTTCGCCGACGCCCGCGCCAGCGGCGAGGACGCCATCGTGCTTCTGTCCCCCGCCTGCGCTTCCTTCGACCAGTTCGCGGATTTCGAGGAGCGCGGCGAGGCGTTCCGCGCGGCGGTGCATTCGCTGACGATCCCGGTCGCCAAGGAGGCCCGTCGATGACCGCGCAGCATCACGCCTTCGCCCGCACCGACCGCTCGGCCCTGGGCCTGTGGTGGTGGACAACCGACCGCTGGTTGCTGGGAGCCACGGCGGCCCTGATCGCGCTGGGGGTGCTGCTGCAGTTCGGCACCAGCCCGGCGGCGGCCGCGCGGCTGAACATCGACTGGCCGTTCCACTTCGCGGTGCGCCAGTGCGTGTTCGCCGCCGGCGGCACGGCGATCCTGCTGGGCATGTCGATGCTGTCGCCCAAGGGCATCCGGCGGGCGGCGTTCTTCATATATCTGGCCGCGATCCTGGCCATGGGCATCCTGCCGTTCCTCGGCCACGCGGCCAAGGGCGCCACTCGCTGGGTGGAGTTCGGCGGCTTTTCCCTGCAGCCTTCTGAATTCATGAAGCCGGCTCTGATCGTGCTGGTGGCCTGGATGTTCTCCGAGGGTCAGAAGGGACAGGGGGTGCCCGGCGTCTCCATCGCCTTCTGCCTCTATATCCTCGCGGTAGGCCTGCTGCTGATCGAGCCCGACGTCGGCCAGACGGTGCTCATCACCGTCGCCTTCGGGGCCGCCTTCTGGATGGCCGGGGTGCCGATGAGTTGGATCATGGTCCTGGGCGGGGCCGCCATCGCCGGGCTTTCCAGCACCTATTTCCTGTTCGACCACGTGGCCAGCCGCGTCGACCGGTTCTTCAGCCACGAGAAGACCGACACCCATCAAGTGGACCGCGCCGCCGAGGCCATCGCCCACGGCGGCCTGTTCGGCCAGGGTCCGGGCGAGGGGATCATGAAGCGCTCGGTGCCCGACATGCACACCGACTTCGCCTATTCCGCCGCGGCCGAAGAGTACGGCCTGTGGTTCTCCCTGATCCTGATCGCCCTGTTCATGCTGCTGGTGGTGCGCGGCCTCTACAAGTCGATGAAGCTGTCGGACCCCTTCGAGCAGGTGGCGGCGGCGGGGCTGTTCGTGCTGGTGGGCATGCAGGCCTTCATCAATGTGGCCGTGAACTTGAACCTGATCCCGACAAAGGGCATGACCCTGCCGTTCATCTCGTACGGAGGCTCATCGATGCTGGCCATGGGACTGACCATGGGCATGGCCCTGGCGCTGACGCGCAAGCGGCCGGGCGCCTACGCCAACGATGGCTTGGGCCGCAAGGGCAATTTTGGTCAGAGCAACCCGGGGTCCGGCCCCATTGACTGAGCCCGCCCGCCCTTCTGGACGGGTGGCGGTGCTGGCGGCGGGGGGAACGGGGGGACATCTGTTTCCCGCCCAGGCCCTGGCCGAGGCCCTGATCGCCCGCGGCTGGCGCATCGTCCTGGCCACCGATGAGCGGGTGGCCGGCCACGCCGACAGCTTCCCCTGCGAGCGGCGGATATCGCTGTCTTCGGCCACGGCCTCGGGGCGCAATCCGCTGAGCGTGATCCGCGCGGCGTTCAAGATCCTGGCCGGGGTGCTGCAGGCGCAGAAGGCCTTCCGCGAATTCGAGCCGGACATCATCGTCGGCTTTGGCGGCTATCCCTCCCTGCCGGCCCTGATCGCCGGAATCACCCAGGGCCGCCGCACGGTGATCCACGAACAGAACGCGGTGTCCGGCCGCGCCAACAGGCTGTTGTCGCCCTATGTGACGGCCGTGGGCTGCGCCTTCCCAACGCTGCTGAAGGCCACGGCCAAGGTGCAGGCCCGCGCCGTGGTGGTGGGCAATCCGGTGCGGCCGGAAATCCGGGCCCTGGCCGACAAGCCCTATGATCCTCCCACCGACGAGATCCGCCTGCTGGTCACCGGCGGCAGCCAGGGCGCGCGTCTGCTCTCCGAAATGCTGCCCGCCGCCGTGCGCAAGCTGCCCGAAGAGATGCGGCTGCGGTTGAAGGTGCAGCAACAGGCCAGGGTGGAATCCATGGAGAACGCCCGCAAGGTCTATGCCGACGCCATGGTCCAGGCCGAGGTCGCCCCCTTCTTCCGCGACATGGCCGGCAGACTTGGGCAGGCCCATCTTGTGGTTGGGCGGGCCGGCGCCGGCACGGTGTGCGAGATCGCGGTGGCGGGCCGGCCCTCGATCCTGATCCCCCTGCAGATCGCGCTGGACGACGACCAGGGCCAGAACGCCCGGCTGCTGTTCGACGTTGGCGCCGCCGAGGTGGCCCGCGAGAACGAACTTACCCAGCCGGCCATGACCGCCGCGCTGAAGGCCCTGCTGGGCAACCCCGCGCGCCTGGCCAAGATGGCCGCCGCCGCCCGTTCGGTGGCCAAGCCCGACGCCGCCGACCGGCTGGCGGACCTGGTGGAACAGACCGCGGGGTGATGGCTTCGGCATTGTGACCGCGGTGAGGTCGGCGCGGCCGGCCCGAACTAGAACCTTTCCGGTCCACGTGGGATCACTGGAAGCGGAAAAGAAGGCGCTTTCGTCCTGAAACGAATCCGCCTTCCCCTGCGCGGGAAGGAGCCGGCCGATGCAGTCCTATGATGTCGCGGTGATCGGCCTGGGGGCCATGGGCGCCGCGGCGCTCTATCACCTGGCGCGGCGGGGGCGGCGCGTGGTGGGGATCGAGCGGACCGCGCCAGGGCACGAAGGCGGTTCCTCGCACGGTGAGAGCCGGATCATCCGCCTGGCCCAGTTCGAGAACCCCGCCTACACGCCCCTGGTGCGCCGGGCCTATGAGCATTGGCGCGCCTTGGAGCGGGAGGGCGGCGAGACCGTGCTGGTGGACACCGGCATACTGGAGGCGGGGCCGGCGGGCTCGCCGATCGTCGAAGGCTCGCTGAAGGCGGCGCGGCAGAACGATCTGAGCCACGAGATTCTGACCCGCTCGGCGGCGCGCCAACGGTTCCCGGCATTCGACCTGCCAGGGGACTGGACGGTGGTGTTTCAGCCGCAGGCCGGCATCGTGCGGGCCGACGCGGCGATGCGGCTGCATATGGCCGGGGCGCGGACGGCGGGGGCGGAGGTTCGCGAGCGGACCGTGGTCGAGGCCATCGAGCCGGCGGGGGACGGGGTGCGCGTGCGGCTGGCCGACGGGGAGGTCATCGCGGCGGGTTCAGCGGTGGTGACGGCGGGACCCTGGATCGGGGAACTGGTTCCGGAACTGGCGTCCGCTCTCCGCATGACGCGCCAGCCGGTGGGCTGGTTCGCCCCCGTCCGGCCGGCGGAGACCGGGCCAGACCGGATGCCGGTGTTCGTCATCGAAGACGAGACGGACGCCATCTACGGTTTTCCCGATTTCGACGGCGGCGGGGTCAAGGCCGCCTCGCACCGCCTGGGCCGGAGCCTGGCGTCGGCGTCGGATGCCCGGCAGGACGCGGCGGCGGACGACCTGGCGGGGGTGGCGGCGGCCATGGCGCGGCTGATCCCCGGCGCCGCGGGGCCGCTGCGGTCGGTGAAGACCTGTATCTACACCTCGACGCCGGACGAGGAATTCATCATCGACCGGCATCCGCGCCATCCAGGGATCATCGTCTGCTCCGCCTGTTCGGGCCACGGCTTCAAATTCGCCAGCGTGTTCGGCGAGGTGCTGGCGGACATGGCGGACGGTGGGGACATCCCGGCGGACTTTCGGGCGTTTGGCATGGGGCGGTTCGCAATCGCCTGAATTTCCGCCCGTTTCCCCGCGCCCCCGCTTGGGCTAATCACACCCGATGAACCGACGTCCCGTCCCCTTCGACCTTGGCCCCGTGCATTTCATCGGCATCGGCGGCATCGGCATGAGCGGCATTGCCGAGATCATGCTGCGCATCGGCTATGTGGTGCAGGGCTCCGACGCCCGCGCCAGCGCCAACACAGAGCGGCTGGAGAAGCTAGGGGCGAAGATCTACGTCGGCCATGACGCCAGCCACATCGAGGGCGCCTCGGCGGTGATCTATTCCAGCGCCGTGAAGATGGACAATCCGGAGATGGCCGCCGCCTCGGCGCGGCGCCTGCCCCTGGTGCGGCGGGCCGAGATGTTGGCCGAACTGATGCGGCTGCAGTTTTCCGTGGCCGTGGGCGGCACACACGGCAAGACCACCACCACCTCCATGGTCGCCGCGATCCTGGACGCCGGCGGCCTGGACCCGACGGTGGTCAACGGCGGCATCATCAACGCCTATGGCACCAACGCCAAGGTGGGCGAGGGCGAGTGGATCGTGGTGGAGGCCGACGAGAGCGACGGCACCTTCCTGAAGCTGCGCTCCACCGTGGCGGTGGTGACCAACATCGATCCGGAACACCTGGACCACTACGTCACCTTCGACGCGGTGAAGAAGGCGTTCCGCGACTTCGTGGAGAACATCCCCTTCTACGGCTTCGCCGCGGTCTGCATCGATGACCCGGACGTGCAGGAGATGGTGGCCCTGGTGCAGAACCGCCGCCTGATCACCTATGGCACCAACCCACAGGCCGAGGTCCGCGCCACCAACATCGGCATGGGGCCGGAAGGCGCCACCTACGACGTGACCATCAACGGCCCGGACAATGCGGTGACGGTGCTGGGCGAGCTGCACATGCCCATGGCCGGCCAGCACAATGTGCTCAATTCCCTGGCGGCCATCGCCGTGGCGCGGGAGCTGGGGGTGTCGGAGAAGGCGATCCGCAAGGGCCTGGCCGGCTTTGGCGGGGTGCGGCGGCGGTTCACCACCGTCGGCGTGGCCGGCGGCGTGCGGATCATCGACGACTACGGCCACCATCCGGTGGAGATCTCCGCGGTGCTGAAGGCGGCGCGGGCGGTGACCAAGGGCAAGGTAATCGCGGTGGTGCAGCCGCACCGCTACAGCCGCCTGCACGACCTGTTCAGCGAGTTCTGCCGCTGTTTCAACGACGCCGACACGGTGATCGTGGCCGACGTCTATGCCGCTGGCGAGCCACCCATCGCGGGGGCGGACAAGGACGGGCTCGTGGCGGGGCTGCAACGCTTCGGCCACCGCCGGGCCATCCCCCTGGAGAACGCCGCCGCCCTGCCGCTGCTGATCGCCGAGGAGGCCAAGGATGGCGACCTGGTGGTCTGCCTGGGCGCCGGCGACATCACCGCCTGGGCCTATGCCCTTCCGGGCCAGCTCGAGGCGATGGCCAAGGCATGAGCGGCCAAGGTTCAAACGGCTGGCGTGACGATCTGCCCAAGGTCGAGGGCAAGCTGCTGTTCGATGAGCCGCTGGCGCCGTTCACCTGGTTCCGGGTGGGGGGCAAGGCCGACGTGCTGTTCATCCCCGCGGACATGGAGGACCTGTCCGAGTTCCTCGGCGGCCTCTCACCCGAGGTTCCGCTGACGGTCCTGGGGGTAGGCTCCAACGTCATCGTGCGGGACGGCGGGGTCGAGGGGGTGGTGATCCGCCTGGCTGGCAAGGCGTTCGGCGAGGTGGAAGCGGACAAGGCGGAGAACCAGGTGATCGCCGACGCCGGCGCCTTGGACGCCGCGGTGGCTCGCACGGCGGCCGGCGCCGGGCTGGCGGGGCTGGAGTTCTACGCCGGCATACCGGGGACCATCGGCGGCGCCCTGACCATGAACGCCGGCTGCTACGGCAGCGAGACCAAGGACGTGCTGGTGTCCGCCTGGGGCTTTGACCGCACCGGCGAGCTGCGCAGCTACCGGGTCAAGGACCTGGGCTACACCTATCGCCACAACGCCTTGCCCGACGGCGAGGTGATCTGGATGCAGGCGATCTTTCAGGGCAAGCCGGACGACCCCGAGGCGGTGAAGGCGCGGATGGCGGAGATCACGGCGCGGCGGGAAACCACCCAGCCGATCCGCGAGAAGACCGGCGGCTCGACCTTCAAGAACCCGGGCGGCAAGGACCCGGAGCGGGCCAGCGCCTGGAAACTGGTGGACGAGGCCGGCTGGCGCGGCAAGCCGTTCGGCGGGGCGATGTTCTCGCCCCTGCATTCGAACTTCATGATCAACACCGGCGAGGCCACGGCCGCCGATATCGAGGGCCTGGGCGAGGCGGTGCGGGCGGACGTGAAGGCCAAGACCGGCGTTGAGCTGAACTGGGAGATCAAGCGGATCGGGCGGGCCTAGTGCTCCGCCTGATCCTGATCAAGCACGCCATGCCGGCCATCGACGAGGCGGCGCCGTCCAAGGACTGGCCGATCTCGCCGGAGGGGCGGGTCGCCGCCGCGCGACTGGCGGAAAAGTTGGCGCCGTACGTTCCGGCCTATGTGATCGCCAGCACCGAACCCAAGGCCGCCGACACCGGGCGCATCGTAGCCGAGCGCCTCGGCGCGCCCATCGCCTTCGACGGCGACCTCGTGGAGACCCACCGCGAAACCGTGGGCTGGTTGCCCAGGGCGCGGGTGGAGGCGGGCGTTGAGGGGCTGTTCCGGGCGCCGGACAAGCTGACCTACGGCGAGGAGACCGGCGACCATGCGTTCGGCCGGTTCGCGGGCGCCCTGGATCGACACGGTTCGGCGCATCCGGATGAGACTCTCATCGTCGCCAGCCACGGAACTGTCATCAGCCTGTGGCTCAGCCGTCGACTCGACGACGATCCCATGCCTCTGTGGCGCGGCTTGGCCTTGCCCAGCGCCGTGGTGATGGCGCCCGACGGCCAGAGCTTCGAGATCATTTCGGCGGATGCGTGAGCCGCCCGCGCGTCTGAGGAGTTAGTCTTGCGTCCTATCCTGATTGCCGCCGCCCTTGGGGTCCTGGCCATGCCGATGTCTTCCAACGCCGCACCCCCGTCCGATCCCTTGCGCGCCGGGGCGGAGGCCGCGCGGGACCGGGCTTTGAACGATCCCACCGCCTACGATTTCGTTGAGTCCCTGACCACCGAGGTGGGGCCGCGACTGGCGGGCAGCGAGGCCACGGCGCGGGCGCGGGACTGGGGCCTGGCCAAGCTGACGGCCCTGGGCTTCAAGAACGTCCACGCCGAGGCTTTCCCGATCACCGCCTGGGCGAGGGGGGCGGAGTCGGCCGAGGTGGTTTCGCCGCATCCGCAGAAGCTGGCGATCCTGGGCCTTGGCGGCTCGGTCGCCACCCCGCCGGAGGGGATCGAGGCGGAGATCGTGGTGTTCGCCACCTACAACGACCTGCTGGCCGCGCCCGTGGGCTCGCTGGCCGGCAAGATCGCCGTGGTCACCCAGCCGATGGTTCGGGCCCAGGACGGCTCGGGCTACGGCGCTGGCAACGCGGTGCGCCGCGCCGGGGCGTCGGAGGCGGCCAAGCGCGGGGCGGTGGCCTATCTGCACCGGTCCCTGGCCACCGGCGAGAGCCGGGCGCCGCACACCGGGGCGCTGAACTATGAGGAAGGCGCGCCAAAGATCCCGGCGGCGGCGCTGTCGGTGATTGACGCCGAGCTGTTGGACCACATGGCGGCCCGGGGCCAACCGATCCGCATCCGGCTGAAGCTGGAGTCCAATAGCCATCCGGCAACGGCCTGGACGGTGATGGGCGACATCCCGGGGACCGGGTCCGATGAATCGATCATCATCGGCGGCCACCTGGATTCCTGGGATCCGGGCACGGGGGCCATCGACGATGGCACGGGCATGGCCATCACCGTGGCTGCCGCCAAGCTGGCCGCCGCCGGCCATCCGCCCCGGCGCACCCTGCGCGTGGCCCTGTTCGGGGCCGAG
>JBBROW010000057.1:0-17789 GCA_038228945.1 Caulobacterales bacterium | reverse complement strand
TTCGGAGCGCATGTCCTGCACCGAATCCTGCGGCGGCACGGGGAAGTAACCGCCCTTGGTGCGGATCCGGTGGCCGAGGTTGCCGCCCTCATATTCGGTGTCGGAGTTGGTCGGCAGTTCCGACGAATCCAGCTTGAATCCGGTGTGGTAGGGGGTGGTCTGGTAGCGGACGTCGTCGAACACGAAGAACTCGGCTTCAGGGCCGAAGAACACCGTGTCGCCCACGCCCGAAGCCGCCGTGTAAGCCAGGGCCTTCTTGGCCATGGAGCGCGGGTCGCGGTTGTAGGGCTCGTTGGTGTCCGGGTTGAGCACATCGCAGGTCAGGCACAGCGTGGTCTGCTGGTAGAAGGGGTCGATATAGGCCGTGTTCAGATCCGGCCGCAGCTTCATGTCGCTTTCATTGATCGCCTTCCAGCCGGCGATCGAGGAGCCGTCGAACATGGTGCCGTCGGACAGGAATTCCTCGTCCACCAGGCCCAGGTCGAAGGTCACGTGCTGCAGCTTGCCGCGGATGTCGGTGAAGCGGACGTCAACGTATTTGACCTCCTTCTCCTTGATTTCATTCAGGATGTCCTTAGGCGTAGGCATGGTCTTGATGATCCCCTTCTAGAGCTCGATAGCAACGATTAGAGCGGCGCGGCGGCTAGATGGCCGTCGCCCCGGTTTCGCCAGTTCGGATACGCACCACCTCGGTGACTTCCGAGATGAAGATCTTGCCGTCGCCGATGCGGCCGGTGCGCGCGGCGGTTTGGATGGCCTCGACGGCCGCGCCTGCCTGGTCGTCGGACACCACGATCTCGATCTTGATCTTGGGCAGGAAGTCCACAACGTACTCGGCGCCGCGGTAAAGCTCGGTGTGGCCCTTCTGACGGCCGTAGCCCTTGGCTTCGAGCACGGTCATGCCCTGGACGCCCAGTTCCTGGAGCGCCTCCTTAACCTCGTCCAGCTTGAAGGGTTTGATGATCGCTTCGATCTTCTTCATTCACTGACCAGACACGTGTTGGCGGTACCCAGGCGGGCGCCGTTTCCATCTCGCCGCGACCCAGCATGGCCGGCTTGAAGGGCACAAGGGCCACACCTGGAGCGCTCGCGTCAATCGGGAGGCGGCCAGATCGGCGCCTATTTCTCCGGCGCCGGGCGCCCAAGATGAGGGCAGGGGTGCAAAGCGCTTGTGAACGGCGTTCGCAGCCTTAAGGATCGGGGGCAGGAGCGTCGAGTGGGGGTCTATAACGTGCTTGAAACCACTCCGGTGCTGATCGGCGCGGCGCAAAGGACCTTTCGGGGTCCTCTGGTCGATGTCCCCACGCCGCTGTCGATGATTGAAATTGTGGCGAAAGAGGCGGCGGCGGACGCTGGCCTGGCGCCTGACGCCCTGGCCGGGCTGGATGCCCTGGGGGTCATCGGCTTCGCTATCGACGCGGAGGGCGCCCTGGCCCGCCTGCCGGTCCCCCGCCTGGCCAACCCGCCGGCCAGCTTGGCGCGCAGGCTGGGGGCTGCGCCGCGCTGGAGCGCCTATACCCAGATGGGCGGCAACAGCCCGCAGCATCTCATCAATACCATCTGTGCCCGCATCGCCGACGGCGAGGCCGACCTCGCCCTGGCGGTGGGCGGCGAATACCTGGGCTCGGTAATGAAGCGAATGAAGGCCGGGCTGGACTTCGACGGCTATGGCGAAGATGCCGCCGAGGCGCCCATGCGGGTGGGCGACGGGCGGCCGGGAACCTCTCGCCACGAGGACGCCCACGGCTTGGGCATGCCGGTGAACACCTATCCCTTGTTCGAGAACGCCTTGCGGGCGCGTGATGGCCGCAGCCTGGAGGCGCACCAGGACCGGCTGGGCGAGCTGTTCGCGCCGTTCACCCAGGTGGCCGCCGCCAATCCCCATGCCTGGTTCCCGATCGCGCGGACAGCCGATGACCTGGTGTCGGTAACGGCCGACAATCGCATGGTGAGCTGGCCCTACCCGAAGTATCTGAACGCCATCATGCAGGTGGACCAGGCGGCCGGGGTGCTGATCTGCAGCGTCAAGGCGGCCCGGGCGTTGGGCGTGCCCCAGGATCGTTGGGTTTTTCTGCACGGCTGCGCCGACGGCCACGACATCTGGAATGTATTGGAGCGTCAGGACTTCCATTCCAGCCCGGCCATGCGCTGGACCGGCAAGCGGGCGCTGGAGATGGCCGGCGTTGGCCTGGATGAGGTGTCGGCGTTTGATCTCTACTCCTGCTTCCCCTCGGCGGTGCAGGTGGGGGCAGAGGAGCTTGGCCTGGCGCTGGACGATCCGCGGGGCCTGACGGTTACTGGCGGCTTGCCCTATTTCGGCGGGCCGGGGAACAATTACGCCATGCACGCCGTGGCGACGATGGTGCAACGGCTACGCGCGGCGCCCGGTTCGTTCGGCATGACCACCGCCAACGGCTGGTACCTGACCAAGCAATCGGTGGGCGTCTATTCGACGCGCCCGCCGGAAGGGGAATGGCGCCGGGAGGACCCCGCCGTTCTACAGCGCCAGATCAACGCCCTGCCGCATCCGGAGGTGATCGAGCAGCCCGAGGGGCCCGGAACCGTGGAGACCTACACTGTCGTCCACAGCCGTGACGGTTTTCGCCTGGGGATCGTGGTGGGACGTGACGCCCACGGACGACGCTTTGTCGCGAATACGCCAAACGACGAGGCTACCCTGCGGGCCATGGAGGCGGCCGAGCAGATCGGTCGCACTGGGAGCGTGGGGCCGATGGGCGACGGTGTCCGAAATCTATTCATCGCGGATTAGCATATGACCAACATCTATTTGATCAGGCACGGTAAGCCGGCGGCGGCGTTCGGCGAGGACGACGATCCCGGCCTGGATGAAACCGGCCACGCCCAGGCGCGCGCCGCCGCCCAGGCGTTGCTGGCCCTGCCGAACTCGGAACGCCCGACGAAGGTCGTCAGCTCGCCGCTCAAACGCTGCCGCGAAACCGCCCAACCCTTTGCCGACGCCCTGGGCGTGGCGGTGGATATCATTCCGGCGGTGGGCGAGATCCCGACCCCGGCGCACCTGACCCTGGCCGAGCGCCCGATCTGGCTGCGCGAGGCTTTCGGTGGAACCTGGGCCCAGATCAAGGGTGACCTGGACTATGAACTGTGGCGACGCGAGGTGGCGGCGGCCGTGGCCAAGCTGCCGGCGACGGCGGTGTTCAGCCACTTCGTCGCCATCAATGCGGTGGTGTCGGTGTTGTCCGGCGAGGACCGAGTGATCAGCTTCCGCCCCGACCATACCTCGATCACAACGTTGACCCTGGTGGAGGGCGCTTTGCGATTGGTGAAGCGGGGACCTGAAGCCCAGACGGGCGTTCTGTAGGCTCTCTTGCGGTAGCGAAGGAAGATCGAGCTTGTCACCCAGGGAAATCCTCACCGTTGCGGAGATGACGGCCGCGGACAAGGCGGCGACCGCGGCCGGAACGCCGGGGACGGAGTTGATGGAGCGGGCCGGGGCGGCGGTGGCGGAAGCCATCGCCGCGCGATTCACGCCCCGGCGCACGGTGGTGGTCTGCGGGCCGGGTAACAATGGCGGCGACGGCTATGTGGCGGCGCGCAAGCTGGCGGAGTTGGGCTGGATTGTCGGCGTCCAGGTCGCCGCCCCGCCCCGTTCGCCGGACGCCATCGCCGCGGCGGCGCGTTGGACCGGGCCGGTTGAGTTGATGAGCGCCAAGGCGGCGGATGCCGACCTGGTGGTGGACGCCCTGTTTGGCGCCGGGCTGGACCGCCCCCTGACCGCGGAGATCCAGCGCTTGGCGCGGGCATCAGAGCGTTGGTCGCACAAGGTGGTGGCCATCGACGTTCCCAGCGGCTTGTCTGGCGACACCGGCCGCAAGGTGGGGGACGAATGCTTCAACGCCGCCCTGACCGTCACCTTCCACCGCCGCAAGCCGGCGCATGTGTTGCAGCCGGGCCTGAGCTATTGCGGCGAGGTGGTGGTGGCGGACATCGGCCTGTCTCAGGGGGGCTCGGTTCCGACGTCGACCCAGCTTTGGGAGAACACCCCGGACCTTTGGCTGGGCAAGTTCCCCTGGCCGTCGGTCAACGCCCACAAACACAGCCGTGGGCGCCTGATCGTGGTCAGCGGCGAAACCTGGAGCACCGGCGCCGCGCGGCTGGCGGCCCGGGCGGGCCTGCGGATCGGGGCTGGTTTGGTGACGCTGATGTCGCCGCCGGAGGCTTTGCGGGTCAATGCCGTGCACCTAGAAGCGGTGATGCTGCAGCCCTTCGAGAATGATCTGGAGCTGGAATCCGCCGCCTCGGACGCCGAAGCGGCGGTGATCGGACCGGCCGCGGGCATCACCGAGGCGACCCTGGCTAACGTCCTGGGGCTGGCGCGCACCGGCGCGGCCCTGGTGCTGGACGCCGATGCGCTCAGCGTCTTCCGCGATGACCCCCAGGAGCTGTTCTCGGCCTTGGACCGCGACGATGTGCTGACCCCGCACGTGGGCGAGTTCGAGCGCATATTCCCCGGTCTGCTGAAAACCACACCCGAGCGGATCAGCGCCGCGCGCGCCGCGGCCAAGCGGGCGCAGGCGACGGTGCTGCTCAAAGGCCCCGACACCGTGGTGGCCTCGCCGGACGGTCGGGCCGCGGTGAATCTGAACGGCGCGGCCTGGCTGGCCACGGCGGGATCGGGCGATGTGCTGGCCGGGTTCATCGGCGGCCTACTCGCCCAGGGCATGGACAGCTTCGAAGCCGCCTGCGCTGGGGCGTGGATCCACGCCGAGGCGGGCGCGACATTCGGCCCTGGGCTGATCAGTGAGGACTTGCCGGGGCGGGCGCCTCAGGTATTGAAAGGTCTGTGGGACCTGGCTTTTTGACGCGGCGCCCGCCGCGCTATGGTCGCGGGCGCGCAGGGAGAAACGAATGATCAAGACCTTCAAGGTGGCTTTGGCCGCGGCGTTCGCGTTGGCCAGCGTGTCCCTGGCCGCTTCGCCCGCGCAGGCGCGGCATCACCACCACGCCGCGGCGCCCGCGGCAGCCAAGCCGGCGGTGGCGCATCACCGCCACCATCATCACCATCACGCCGCCGCCCCAGCCAAGGGCGCCGCCCATCACCACCGTGGCCGTCATCACCACGCCGCGCCCATGGTCGCCAGGGGGCGCCATCACGGTCATCACCATGCCGCCCCGGCGACCAGCACGGGTCGTCATCACGGGCGGCATCATCACGGCGCGGCGACCCATGGCGGCGGCTGCAAGATGGTCCTGACGCACCACCACTGGGCGAAGCGCTGCTAGTTGCGGCCTAGTTCTTAGCCTCTTCGAAGCCTCGGCTACGCAACAGCGGGCCGAGGCTGTGGTCGCGTCCGCGAAACCGCCGATAGGCTTCGGCGGGCTCGACCGTGTTGCCGACGCTCAACACCTCGTCCAGCAGCTTCTTGGCCAGGGCCTTGTCGTAGAAGCCGTCTGGCGCCTCCGCGAAGGCCTCTGCGGCGTCGGCGGTCAGGGTGTCGGCCCAGATGTAGTTGTAGTAGCCGGCGGCGTATCCCTCACCAGAGAAGGCGTGGGAGAAATGCGGCAGGCGGTGGCGCAGGATGATTTCCCTGGGCATGCCCAGCCGCTCCAGCGCCTCGCGTTCGAACGCCCTGGCGTCCAGCGCCTCGTCCGCCCCGAGGTGCGCCTCCAGGTCCAGTATGGCGCAGGCGAGGTATTCCACGGTGTTGAAGCCCTGGCGGAAGGTCTGGGCCTTGAGCACCTTCTCGGTGAGGGCGTCGGGCATCGGTTCACCGGTCTCGTAGTGCACGGCGAAGCGGGACAGCAGTTCCGGCGTCGGCAGCCACCGCTCATTCAATTGGCTGGGCAGCTCGACGAAATCGCGCAGCACGCTGGTGCCGGCCAGGGACGGGTAGGTGACGTTGGAGGTCAGGCCATGCAGGCCATGGCCGAACTCGTGGAACAGGGTCACCGCGTCGGTCCAGGAGATCAGCACCGGCTCTCCCGGCGCCGCCGGGATGAAGTTGGAATTGTTGGAGATGATCGGGGTGACGCCGGCCAACCGTTGCTGGGTGCGATACTCGCTCATCCAGGCCCCGGAACTCTTGCCCGGCCGGGCGTAGAGGTCGAAGTACCAGAGGCCGACGCGCTGGCCATCCTTGGTGATCTCGAAGACATCGACGTCGGGGTGATAGACGGGCAGGTCGCGGACCTGGGTGAAGGTCAGGCCGAACAGCCGGCCGGCTGCCCAGAACATCCCCTCCCGCAGCTTGCCCAGCTGCAGATACGGCTTCACCTCGTCGTCGCTGAGGTCGTACTTCGCCTTGCGGACCTTCTCTGAATAGTAGCGGTAATCCCAGGCCTCGATAGGCTCGTTAGAACCCTCGGCGGCCGAGGCTTCCTCAAGATCCGCAACCTCTTCCAAGGCCCTGGCCACGGCGGGCGTCCAGACCTGGCGCAACAGGCCCATGGCGGCGTCCGGGGTCTTGGCCATCTGGCCGTCGGCGATCCAGTGGGCAAAGGTCTCGAAGCCCAGCAAGCGGGCCTTTTCCACACGCAGCTTCAGGATCTGGGCGATGTTGGCGTTGTTGTCATTCACCCCGCCGTTGTCGCCGCGGCTGGCCCACATCTTCAGAGCCTTCTCCCGCAGGTCGCGGCGGGCGGAAAAGGTGATGAAGGGCTCCATGGACGAGCGGGTGTTGGCGATCACCCACTTGACCGTTTCGCCCTTAGCCTTGGCGAGCGTCGCGGCGGCCTCGACCATGTCGGTGGGCAGGCCGGTCAGGTCAGCGGGACTGTCCAACACCAGCGCCATGCCTTCCTCATCGGCCAGGATGTTCTGGCTGAAGGCGGTGTAGAGGCTGGCCAGGGTCTGGTTGATCTCACCCAAACGGCGCTTGTCGGCGTCCGGCAGGGCGGCGCCCTGGCGCGCGTAACGGGTGTGAACGACGTCGGTGAGGCGCTGCTGCTCGGCGGTCAGGCCGCTGGTCTGGCGCGCCTGGAACACCGCGTCGATGCGGTCGAACAGGGCGCGGTTGTGGACGATCTCGTCGCGGAAGGCGGCCAGCACCGGCGCGGCCTTGCGCTGCACAGCCTGCATGGGCGCGTCGTTCAGGGTCGAGGTGAAGATCGACATCAGCGATGTCACCCGGCGATAGACGCCGCCGGCCCGCTCCAGGGCCTCCAGGGTGTTGGCGAAGGTCGGGGGTTCAGGATTGCCGGCGATGGCGGCGATCTCTGCCCGGTAGAGATCCATCGCCTCCTCCAGCGCCGGTTCGAAGTGCGCCGGGGTGACGCCGTCGAAGGCTGGTGATCCGCCGTGGGGCCCGTCCCAGGACGCAAGGACGGGGTTGTCGGCGGCGGAACGGGTCATGGACGGAACTCGGACTGGAGGGGCGAGGGGAGGGGGCTCGCCCGCATCATAGCGATCCCGCGCCGCCGGCCCAGGCCTTCGATCGCTGCCGTCTTCAGGGCGCGGCCAGTCGGCTCTTAACCCGGCCATAGGCGAGATAGACGGCCACGCCGCCCAGGTTCCAGACCGCGAACCGTCCCATGGTCGCCAGGGGCAGGCTGGCGAACAGATACAGGCAGCCGGCTATAGCCAGGGGACCAACCACCCACGGCGCCGGGCAGCGGAAAGGGCGTGCGCGGTCCGGGTCGGTGCGGCGCAGGACCATCATGCACAGGGCGGTGGCGATGAACGCCAGCAGGGTGCCGGCATTGGCCAGTTCGACGATGTTTTTGAGCGGCAGGAAGCCGGCGATCAGGGCCGCGATCAGACCGGTGAAGATAGTCACCGCGCCAGGCACGCCGCGTGGCCCGATCCGGGCCAGGGCCATGGGCAGCAGGCCGTCCCGCGCCATGGCGAAGAAGATCCTCGTCTGGCCGTACATGAAAACCATGATCACCGTCGGCAGGGCCAGCACCGCCGCCCCGGCGATCAGGCCGGCCGCCACGGGATGGTTCAGGGCGCGCAGGATAAAGGCCAGGGGCTCGCCGCTCTTGGAAAAGACCTCAGATGGCGATGCTCCGAGGGCGACGGCCGCTACCACCATGTAGATGGCGGTGCAGAGGGCCATGGAGCCGATGATGCCGATGGTCAGGTCCCGGGCTGGGTTCTTGACCTCCTCGGCGGCTGTGGAGATGGCGTCGAAGCCATAGAAGGCGAAGAACACCAGGGCCGCGGCGGCCATCACCCCGCGCGTCACCCCGTCCGGCCCGGTGTGCGAGGCGAACCCGAAGGGCATGAACGGGTGGAAATGGCTGGCCTGGAAAGCGGGCAGGCACAGGGCGATGAAGCCGGCCAGGGCCGTCAGCTTCACCAGCACCAGGATGAAGTTGACGGTGGCGCTCTCCCGCGTGCCCACGAGCAGCATGGCCGTCACGGCCAGGGCCACGACCACGCCCGGCAAATTCACCAGGCCCCCAACCCCAGGCGTCGCCAGCAGGGCGGCGGGGATGGGCCAATGGGCCTGTTGGATCAGGCCGATGGCATAGCCTGACCAGCCGGCGCTCACCGCCCCAGCGACTACTGTGTATTCCAGGATCAGGCTCCAGCCGACCACCCAGGCGAAGCCTTCGCCGATCCCATGGTAGCTGTAGGTATAGGCGCTGCCGGCCTGGGGCATCATCGTCGCCATCTCGGCATAGGCCAGGGCCGCGAAGGCGCACACCGCCCCGGCGATGACGAAGGACAGCATGACCCCAGGCCCGGCCATCCCGGCTCCGACGCCGGTAAGGGTGTAGATCCCAGTACCGACGATAGCGCCGACCCCTAGCGCCACCAGGTGAGGCCAGGACAGGGTGCGGCGAAGCTGGTGATGAGCCTCCGCCGAGGCGGGGGCGTCGATGGATTTTCGCCGCGTGATGAAACTCATGGAATCCCCCAACTCTGAGGGCCAGCCTCTCCCGCTTTGACCGCCTTGGGAAGCGGTCAAGGGAAAGGCGGTCGAACGCAGGGCGGGCCATTTACGCGCACTCGCTTGCCGTGGTCGCCTTCGACGCGCTAGGAGGACTGCTCTACCCGCGGCTATGGCGGAATTGGTAGACGCAACGGTTTTAGGTACCGTCGGGCAACCGTGGGGGTTCGAGTCCCTCTAGCCGCACCAGGTAGCAGAATCTCACGCGAGAACCCGCGGACCCAGAGGGTCGAAGGGTTCTTTTCCGCGGAGCTTCCGCCGGCCTGATCCAAGGCGGCGCCGACCAATCGGGCTTCCTGGAACGCGCCAGAGTTTTCAAACGAAGAGCACCGTTCCAGCGTTGGGCGTCGCGCTACTCGGCGCGCGCCAACCGTGCAATAGCCATGAACGCGCGACGCCCGTGAAGTCGCTGGCGCGGCAGTGGCTAAAACGAACAGTGCGCTGGGAGGCGACATGCTGCTTGAAGGCTTGAAAGTCGTTGAGATGTCCACTTGGGTGGCTGGGCCCAGCACCGCCGCCGTCCTCGCCGACTGGGGCGCTGATGTCATCAAGATCGAGCGTCCGATCGGCGATGCGACCCGCGTCTACCACCCCGACACGGCGGAAAGCCCGGGCAATCCAATTTTCACCAACGAGAACCGTGGCAAAAAGGGTGTCGTGCTGGACTTGGCCCAGCCAGGCGCCGCCGACGCGCTGAAGACGCTTTTGCGCCAGGCGGACATCTTCATCACCAACGTCCGTCCAGGCGGTATGAAGCGCCAGGGCCTCGACTACGACAGTCTGAAAAGCGAGATGCCTCGCCTGATCTATGCCGCCGTCACGGGGTATGGCCTCACCGGCCCCGAGGCCGATACGGCGGCGTTCGATCTCACGGCCTTCTGGGCTCGGTCAGGGGTGGCGCATGCCACGATCCCGCCAAATCAGACCCCGTTCGGCTGTCGCCCCGGCTTTGGCGACCACGTCACCGCCCTGGCCACGGTGTCCGCGATCCTGGCCGCCGTCCATGAACGCCACCAGACGGGCCGGGGCCGGTTGGTGGAAACCAGCCTGATCCGGGCTGGCGCCTATGCGGTCAGTTGGGACCTCAGCGCCCTCTTACGTTTCGGCCAGGTGACTACGGCGCGGCCGCGGTCGGAGCGGCTGGTGGCCCATGCTGGTTTCTTTCGCACGAAGGACGACCGATGGGTTTATCTCATGCCGCGTACGCTCGACGACTTTACCAATACCCTGCTGTTGGTGGGTCGGCCGGAGCTCCTGGCGGACCCGCGATATGCGCCCCCGGTGACCGATCCTGACGCCATCGCCGAGCTTCGCGAGGTTTGCGACGCGGGGTTCCTGCAGCTCACGCTCGAGGAAGCTTGCGCACAGCTTACGGAACTGGACGTCGCCCACGCGCCGCTTGGCACGCTCGAAGAACTGGTCCAGGCGCCTTTCGCGGAGGAGGCGGGCTGCTTTCAAACCGTGGAAGACGGATGGGGCGGCGCCTTCAGGATCGCCGCCGCGCCCGCTCGCTTCCCTGAAGGCGCGCCCAGCGTCGGCATGGCCGCGCCCAAGCTCGGCGAACACACCCGCGAGGTTCTTCAGGCCGCGGGACTTACCGCTTCCCAGATCACCGAGCTTCTACAATCAGGCGCGGCCGTGCAGGCGGGCGACTAGACCCCTGTCACCTGAGTCCTTTGTCTCAGCGCGGTCGCCACTTGGCGTCCTTCGACGTCCAGAGCGCCGCCATCGCCTGTTCGCGGGGCGCAGAGCGGGCGACTGCAATATGTCGGATGTCGAGGATTGTGGCCCGGTCCTGAGCGACCCTTGGAATTCGGCCGCAGTCCCCCATTCGCGCTTGTGTCTTGAGGCCCGGGGGCGCGCGTGGCATATGGCCCGTTCGTTTCGCGCCGCCGATCGGGATTGGTATGCCCCGGCGGCGGCGTCTTCATAGGAGAGCGGGCTTTTTCCGCCGCGAGAACACCTGGAATGTCCATGCAAGTCGTTGAAAAGTCTGGCGGCGGTCTGAGCCGCGTCTATGGCGTTACGGTGCCGCTCGCTGATCTGGGCGCCAAGCTGGACGCCAAGATCGCCGAGCTCACTCCGCGGATGAACCTGAAGGGTTTCCGCCCCGGCAAGGTGCCGCCCGCCCACGTCAAGCGCATCTACGGCAAGTCGCTGATGGGCGAGGTGATCGAGCAAACCCTCAACGAGAGCTCGCAACAGGTCCTCGACGACCACAAGCTGCGCGTCGCCGCCCAGCCGGACCTGCAGCCGCAAGGCGACATGGAGCAGGTGCTGGCCGGCAAGGAAGACCTGCACTTCGAACTTAACGTTGAGGTGATGCCGGACTTCGAGCCGATGGACGTGGCCAGCCTGTCGCTGACCCGGCCGGTCTACACCCCCACGGCCGCTGAAGTCGGCGAGGCCCTGGACGAGCTGGTCAAGCAGAACCGTACCTTCGAGCCCCGCGGCGGCAAGTCGCCCAAGGCCAAGGACGGCGATCAAGTGGTGATCGACTTCATCGGCCGCATCGATGGCGAGGCCTTCGACGGCGGCACGGCCGAGGATGCGCCCCTGGTGCTGGGCTCGGGCCAGTTCATCCCCGGCTTCGAAGAGCAGTTGGTGGGCGTGGCCCCCGGCGACCATAAGATCGTCAAGGTGAACTTCCCCGAGGAGTATTCGGTGGAGCGCCTGAAGGGCCAGCCGGCCGAGTTCGAGATCACCGTCAAGGAAGTCCGCGAACCGAAGGAAGGCAAGGCCGACGACGCACTCGCGCAACGCCTGGGCTTGGGCGACCTGGACGCGCTGAAGGCGGCGCTGCAGTCGAACCTGGAACAGCAGTACAGCGAGACCTCGCGCTTCAAGCTCAAGCGCGCCCTGCTGGACAAGCTGGACACCGCTCACGATTTTCCCTTGCCGCCGCGGATGGTGGACGCCGAGTTCGAGGTTATCTGGCAACAGGTCGAGCAGGACCGTGCTCAGGGCGGAACCGCCCCGGAGGACGAGGGCAAGAGCGATGACGAGCTGAAGGGCGAATACCGCAAGATCGCCGAACGCCGCGTCCGCCTTGGCCTGATCCTGGCCGAGATCGGCCAGCGCAACAACATCACCGTCAGCGACCAGGAGCTGACCGACGCCATGCGTCAGGAAGCCATGCGATATGGCGCCCAGGCTCAGCAGATCTTTGACATGCTGCGCGCCAACAACAACGCCAAGGCCCAGATGCGCGCGCCGATCTATGAGGAAAAGGTCGTCGACCTGATCCTGGGTCGCGCCAAGGTGGACGACAAGTCCGTGAGCAAGGACGAGCTCATGGCCGAGGACGACATGCCCGAGGGCTATGGCGACGAGGCGGCAAAAGCTAAGCCGGCCAAGGCCAAGAAGGCGGCCAAGGCCGACAAGGTCGAAGCCGCTCCCGCCGAGGAAGCCGCTCCGGCCAAGCCGACGAAGGCCGCCGCCCCAAAGGCGGCCAAGTCGAAGGCTGAGCCCGCCGCTGAAGCGGCGCCGGCCGCCAAGCCGGCCAAGGTCAAGGCTGAACCCGCAGCTGAAGCGGCGCCGGCCGTCAAGCCGACCAAGGCCGCCGCCCCCAAGGCCGCCGCGCCCACGGCGGCAAAGGCCAAGGCTGAGCCCGCCGCGAAGGAAGCCGCCGCCAAGCCGGCGAAGAAGGCCGCCAAGCCGAAGGCCTGAGGAACGGGCAGGGGCTCTGCGGCGGCGCCGCATCCCCTCACCGTTTGGGCGCCCGCGCTCTACTGCCTCCTTGCAACCGGACGGCCCGCACGCGATATCGGAGGTCAAGGCTGGCGCGGCGCGTGCGGCTGCTTCGAGAAGGATGCTTTATGTCAGATACGTTCACCACCTCCCTGGGTCTCGTGCCGATGGTTGTGGAGCAATCCAGCCGCGGGGAGCGGGCGTTCGATATATTCTCGCGCCTGTTGCGCGAGCGCGTGGTGTTCCTGAACGGTCCGGTGGATGACGGCATGTCGGCGCTGATCTGTGCCCAGCTGCTGTACCTGGAGTCCGAGAACCCCAAGAAACAGATCGACATGTACATCAACTCGCCGGGCGGCATCGTTACGTCCGGCCTGGCGATCTACGACACCATGCAATACATCCGCAGCCCCGTGGCCACCACCTGCATGGGCATGGCCGCCTCCATGGGCAGTTTCCTGCTGATGGCCGGCCAGAAGGACCTGCGCGTCGCCCTGCCCAACGCCCGCATTATGGTGCACCAGCCGTCGGGCGGCTTCTCCGGCAAGGTCTCGGACATCGAGCGCCACGCCGAGGACATCATCAAGACCAAGCGCCGGCTCAACGAGCTCTACGCCAAGCACTGCGGCCGCACCTACGAAGAGGTTGAGCGCACCCTGGACCGCGACTATTTCATGAGCGCCGACGAGGCCAAGGAATGGGGCATCGTCGACCACATCTACTCCAGCCGCGAAGCGGCCGAGGAAGCCGAGAAGAAATAGGGATGGCTTTCCCGCCCCTCTAGGCGCGGGAAGCGGAATTGCAAAGTGATGAGGGGGTTCCAGCGTGACGCTGGAGCCCCTTCATTCGTTATGGGGATGGGGCGAGGCCAAGCGCCGCCCGCGTCATCTCCACCAGCCTATCCGCTCCCTCGGCCTCATCCACCCGGACCCGGTCGAAGTCAGGCCCGTCGCCGGCGCGAATGTCGGCGAAGTCGCCGGCCGGGTCTTCGTGGAAGTGCAGGAAGGCCTTGGACTTGAAATAGAATACCCCGCGGGACTTCTCTTTCAGCCCGCCCAGGCTGCGGACACGCTCGATCAGCGGCTCAAGGCGGTCGAGGGCAGCGGCGGTGGCGTGTTTCACGGCGCTGTCTCTTCCTGGGGATAAAGGTCCGGGCGGGCCAGGTAGTAGTCCAGGGCGTGTGTCCCCTGGGCGACGGCCACGGCGGCGTTCCATATCCGATCGTCGAAACCGCCCCGCGCCTCGCGCTTTGCCAGTCGCGCCGCCTCGATCTCGGCCAGGCTCAGGCCGTGGACGGCGGCCAGGGCCAGGATCACCTCGCTCACGTCGGCCAGCTCCTCCCGGATGTCTTCGCGGGATCTGGCCGCCGCGACCTCACGCGCTTCCTCGATCAGCTTAGCGGCCAGGGCGTTGGCGAATTCAGGGTCGGACAGAGCGCGTTCAAAGGTCGTCAAGCCCTGGGCGCGCATCATGGCCGGCAGCTTGTCGCGGATCAGCTTCTCGACGCGGAAACGCAGGATCGCGGGCACAACGGCTCCAGTCCAGTCAGGGGCGTCCGCCGAACACCTTCAGGCCGGGCTCCAGGGCTATGGCTAACATCTCGCGGTCGCCGTCCGTGTCGCCATAGGCGGCCTCCAGCACCATATCCTCGCCATAGGCCTCGCGCAGGCGCACCACCTTCTCCGGCCCGCGGCAATTGGGGCCGATGAAGTCGCCAGTGACGCAATCGTGTTCATCGTAGGCCAGGCGCGTGCCGATCAGCCGTTCAGCCCCCAGGCCGCGGGCGAAGGGAGCGACAATGATCTCCGGACTGGCGGTGACGATCACCAGCCGGGCGCCCTGGCCCTGCCAGCGCTTCCACACCTGGGTGGCGTCGGGGCGGAGCAGGCGGCGCGCCCGCTGCGAGGCGAAACGCTGGGCGTCGGCTTCCAGTTCGGCCCTGGGAACCCCAGCCAGGAACTCGCGAACGGCCCGCGTCTTCAGGCGCTCGCGATCGCGGTGGCCCAAGTAGGCAAAGGCGGAGGGAGCCAGGCGGGCCATTCCGGCGGCATAGCGGCGTCCGCCCGCCCGCCACCGCAGGAAGGCCATGAAACTGTCCTTCCAGGTCAGAGTGCCATCGAAGTCAAAAGCCACCAGGGGACGGAATATTGCCGACGGCTGATTTGGCGACTGGCGCTTGGCCACCACGTCTCCCATTTTAGGACAGCCCCAATTGTTGGGGGCGCCTGAAATGCGACACCCCAGCGGCGAATGCGCTCGATTCCCCCTGACAGGCTTGTGATCCGCAATCGGATCGGGGAATGTCAAGAATTAGACAACCCGCGGCGCCTATCGTGCATGGTTCGAGTTCTGAGAAGCCGGGGCAATGGCGACGGTTCGACTCCTGGGCCCTCGTCGGAGAGTGAGAAGCGACTATGACCAAAGCCGCCAGCGGCGACAGTAAGAGCACCTTGTATTGCTCTTTCTGCGGGAAGAGCCAGCACGAAGTGCGTAAGCTTATTGCCGGTCCCACCGTGTTCATCTGTGATGAGTGCGTGGAACTGTGCATGGATATCATCCGCGAAGAGCACAAGATCGCCTTCGTCAAATCTAAGGACGGCGTGCCGACGCCACGCGAAATCCGCGAAGTCCTCGACGATTACGTGATCGGGCAGGATCACGCCAAGAAGGTGCTGAGCGTAGCGGTGCATAACCACTACAAGCGCCTGAACCACGCCCAGAAAAACAACGACGTCGAACTGGCCAAGTCGAACATCCTGCTGGTCGGCCCAACCGGCGTTGGCAAGACCCTCCTTGCCCAGACGTTGGCGCGAATCATCGACGTGCCGTTCACGATGGCCGACGCCACGACCCTGACCGAAGCCGGTTACGTGGGTGAAGACGTCGAAAACATCATCCTGAAACTGCTTCAGGCCGCCGACTACAACGTCGAGCGGGCTCAGCGCGGCATCGTCTATATCGACGAAGTCGACAAGATCAGCCGCAAGTCGGACAACCCGTCGATCACCCGCGACGTGTCGGGTGAGGGCGTGCAGCAGGCCCTGCTGAAGATCATGGAAGGCACTGTCGCCTCCGTGCCGCCGCAAGGCGGGCGCAAGCATCCCCAGCAGGAATTCCTGCAGGTCGACACGACCAACATGCTGTTCATCTGCGGCGGCGCCTTCGCGGGCCTGGAGAAGATCATCTCCGGACGCGGCAAGGGCACCTCCATCGGTTTCTCCGCCAAGGTCTCCGATCCGGACGACCGGCGCACGGGCGAAATCCTGCGCCAGGTGGAGCCCGACGATCTGCAGCGCTTTGGCCTGATCCCGGAATTCATCGGCCGTCTGCCGGTGATCGCCACCCTGGACGACCTGGACGAAGAAGCCCTGGTGAAGATCCTCACCGAGCCGAAGAACGCCCTGGTCAAGCAGTACCAGCGTCTGTTCGACATGGAGAATGTCGGCCTCACCTTCACCGACGACGCGCTCAAGGCGGTGGCCCGCAAGGCCATCCTGCGCAAGACCGGCGCTCGCGGCCTGCGCTCGATCCTGGAAGCGATCCTGCTTGAGACCATGTTCGACCTGCCCACCATGCAGGGCGTCGAGGAAGTCGTCGTCAATCCGGAGGTCGTGGAGGGCCGCGGCCAGCCACTGATGATCTATGCGGAAAAGAAGGGTGGCCAGGCCTCGGCCTGATCGCTCCATCCCGTCGACATGCGCGCGGGCGTCCGGCCTTGACGGACGCCCGCGTTGCGTTTGGACGGTGCAGTAGCAACCAGGTCACAGAAGTGGATGGCAAGGTGTTTCGTGTTGAGCCGACCCGGCGCAATGAAGTTGCCAGGAAGGCCGGTTTGACGATGTATTTTTTCGACCTTGGCCGGCGTGGCGCGACCGCTTGCCGCCCGTATCAAGGCCTTGCTTGAATGTGGCGCAAAAGCATCCACATAATCCGCCTGAAAACCGCTTCATGAAATGCGGGTGGACCGTCCGACTCGACGCATCGTCGTGTGACCGCGGTCCGACATAAGCCAGGCGCGCTGCTGTGACCGCGCGCCGGCAAGGAGAGTAAGCATCATGTCCGAGATCAAGACCCTGCCAGTGCTGCCGTTGCGGGACATCGTCGTCTTCCCGCACATGGTCGTGCCCCTGTTTGTTGGCCGCGAGAAATCGGTGAAGGCCCTCGAAGAGGTGATGAAGACCGACAAGCAGATCCTATTGGTCACGCAGAAAGACCGCGACGAGGACGATCCGTCGCCTGAAGACATCTTCGAAGTCGGCGTCCTAGCCACCGTCCTGCAATTGCTGAAGCTGCCCGATGGCACCGTGAAGGTGCTGGTGGAAGGCAAGTCACGCGCCGCGGTGTTGAAGTTCACCCCTCGCGAGGAGTTCTACGAAGCCTCCATCACCCCCATCGAGGAAGACGGCGGCGAGGTGCATGAGGCCTAGGCCCTGTCCCGCGCGGTGATCGAGCAGTTCGAAAACTATGTGAAACTCAACAAGAAGGTCCCGCCCGAAGCCCTGGCGGCGATCCCGCAGATCACCGAGCCCGGCAAGCTGGCCGACAATATCGCCGCCCACCTGGCGGTGAAGATCAACGATCGGCAGCAGCTGCTGGAAATCTTCAATGTCGTGAAGCGCCTTGAGAAGGTCTTCGCCCTGATGGAAGGGGAAATCTCCGTCCTGCAGGTGGAGAAGAAAATCCGCTCACGCGTGAAGCGCCAGATGGAGATGACCCAGCGCGAGTACTACCTCAACGAACAGATGAAGGCGATCCAGCGGGAGTTGGGCGAACAGGACGACGCTCGCGACGAACTGATCGAGCTGGAAAAGCGGATCAAGAAGACCAAGCTGTCGAAGGAAGCCCGGACCAAGGCTGAGTCGGAGATGAAGAAGCTCCGCAACATGAGCCCGATGTCCGCGGAAAGCACCGTGGTGCGCAACTACCTGGATTGGCTGCTGTCGATCCCGTGGGGCAAATCCAAGACCAAGCCCATCGACGTGGTCCGGGCCGAGGAGATCCTCGAGGAGGACCACTACGGCCTGGAAAAGGTCAAGGAACGGATCCTGGAGTACCTTGCCGTGCAGGCCCGGACCGGCGCCCTGAAGGGCCCGATCCTTTGCCTGGTGGGTCCTCCCGGCGTCGGTAAGACCTCGCTCGGCCGCTCCATCGCCAAGGCGACCGGCCGCGAGTTCGTGCGCCTGAGCCTGGGCGGGGTGCGGGACGAGGCCGAGATCCGCGGTC
>JBBROW010000056.1:0-18467 GCA_038228945.1 Caulobacterales bacterium | reverse complement strand
TCCGCCACCGGCACGCCGGTCTCCTGCTCCCGCAGGATCGCGATGATCTGCTCTTCCGTGAACCTTGATCGTTTCATCTGTCCGTCCCTTCCTTGGGGCGGACTCTAATTATTCCTGGAGGAGTTTCAGGGGGTCACGTCACAATAGATGCCGACCTTGCCTCCGATTTGACGGACAGGGTTTCCGACAAGGCGCTCCGGAAAGTCGCCGACAATGCTCTGAAAAAAGGGGCGCCAGCTTCCCCAAGGCCGTTCTTCTGGCGACGCGGGGAGCCGTGACCTCGAATTGGACCACAAGCTCTCGCGGCGAAGCCCGGAGTTCGTCTGGGGTCGCGGCCAGGCGTTGGGCCGAGCCGGCCAGCCTCTGGCCCATAGCTGACATCACCGAAGGCCATTCGCGGTGGTTAGCTGAACGTAGCGCCTTCGGGCTCTGGCCTGCTGCTGACAACTAGCCGGGCGTGCCTCGCCGTGAAGTAGTCTGCGTCCTTGTCGGAAGCGAACGCTTCACTCTCCAGCCACGGATCGAGCGACAAGTAGAATTGTGCCTCTTGAGTCCAGATGCATTTTACGAAGGCCAACTGACTCGCTGTGTTGCTGAGCGTGAAGGAGTAGTCAATATCCTGTACATCATCTAGTCGTAGGGCATAGTAGTTGCCCAGTGTGCTTCTCGGTACATAAAAGCCCAATTCCACGACAAGGCGGTATTCAATCTCTCGGGCGATCACGCTCTCAAGATAGCCGTCCCGAATAGTCTCGACTCCTCCGAGAACCCCGACCACAGCATCGTCTTCAAATTGCATAATCGTCACCCCGGCGGTGAGAATAGCCGCTATCGGGCTTCGTCCGCTACGGGTCGAGCGCGGAAACTACCCCGCCGCCGCAAAGCCGCCACCGGCCCCCTCGGCGTCGGTGATCGGTTGAGCCGTGCGGGACTCAAGGGCTGGATTTGACCCCAGGCAAGTCTTCTGGCCGCGCGAAGCGAAAGGCGCCCACGCCAGCAAGCACTGGATTGAACACCCCCGCTCATTCTACCATCAGCCGATCCGCCCACCGGGGCGGCGCCGGGGTTGTCGGCCGCCTTCGCGAGGTCCCAGCGTATGACCGCTCACCGCAACACCGCCGCCCTCACCCCCGCCGTACTGGCCCTTGCCGCCCTGAGCTGGGCCGGTCCCCTGGCAGCCGCTCCCGGCGGCGACTCCCTCTGCCGCAACATCCTGGCCCGCATCCGCGTCCTGCCGCCGCTGACGCCCAGTCAGGGCTGGCAAGACCCGGTCCAGCGCCTCGCCAGCCTGCCCGACCCCTATCTGCGCATCGACGCCGCCAGCGGCGGATCGGCCCAGGCCGACGCCCTGGCCGTGCGTCAATTCATTGCCGCGGCCGAAAGGCGTGGCACGCCAGACGACGTCCTCAAGGCCATGAAGGCCATGGATCCCAGCGCGGGAACCCTGCAGCTCATGCGCGCCGGCGCCTCGTCGCTCTACGCCATCTCCGAAGACCAGGGCACGATGCACTGCCAAGATTTCGTCATTCTCGACGCCCCCGCCACCGGCCCAGTCCATCAGCTTCCCCAGCCGCCCCAGGCCCAGGCCATGATCGACGATGGCGATGAGCCCACCGCCTTCTGCTACACCGACACCGCCTTTGTCGGCGTCGTCGCCGGCCAGCCGGCCTTCATCGAGGAAAACTACCCACCGGCTTTCCCCGACTACGACATCAGCGTCTCCACCTGGGCGGCTGGGCGCTGGACTCGGCCTTGCGCGATCAAGGTGATCTACAGCCGCCGCTACAGCCTGGCGGACATCCACTGCCAAGGCGCTGTGTGCGGCCCCCTGCGCGCGGCGGCCCCCGCCATCGGCGCCAGCTTCGACGACCAGGCCCGGCTGCATCCAGGCGCCGAGGATACCGCCGCCTTCGCCTGGGGACCGCCGGTTCCCGCTCGCGACCGCGCCAAGGCCGTGCGCCTGCGCGCCATCATCGCCGACGGCTTGCCCAGCCTGCCGGCGCCGGACATCGGACAGGCCGACGACCAGTCCGACACCTTCGGCGAACGCCGCTCCGCCGCGGTCGTGGTGCTGGGCGGCCACGCCTACCTGGCGGTGATCAGCCACAGCCACATCGGCTGGCGCATCTACGCGCGGCTGATCCTGGGCCTGTACGACCTCAAAGATGGCAACCTCGTCCCGGTGGCCGGGGCGTTCGTCGACCAGTTCGAAGGCCCCATCGCCGAAGCCGCCCTCCGACCTTGGCCCCCCGCCAAGCCGACGCCCTGAACGGCTCTAGGCCGTCGCCGGCGCCTCAGCCCGGGGTTTTGGACTCTCCGTAGGCCTTGCCGTTCATGTGTTGCACGGGCACGGCGTCCAGGGCGAAGTCATCGAACAGCCTGGCGTTCACCCCGATGCGCGGGTTGCTGAAGTCCGGCTTGCCGGTCGACCAGTCGGGGCTCTCGCTATAGGCGCCGCAGCCGCAGACCCCGCAATAGTGGTGCTGCACCGTGTAGCTGCCCCACTGGTAGGTCGACAGCCGGTCGCGGGCCGTGGTCAGCTTGAACTGGGCCGGGGTGTAATAGGCCCACAGCGCCCCGCGCTTGGAGCAGAACGAACAGTTGCAGCTGGCCACCTGCTCGGGCGCCGTCTCCACGGTGAACTGTGTCGCGCCGCAATGGCAGCTTGCCTTGAGGGTCATGGCCGATCCTTCCTGATGTCCTGGACGCCGTCCTACACACCCGACTGTCAGTATAATGTCAGCATGATTCAGAGCACGCGGAATCCGATGGGATGGGGCGAACGCCGGCCTGGCGCTTCCTGACTTCAGCGGTGCAGGCCTGTCGCGCCCCCGGGCGATGGGGCCGCTGGGCCGCGCCATCGGCTGGCATCAAGAATGTGCGGTTGCTTACAACCCGCAAGGCGCCCTCTATGTTCACCGAACGCGGTATCTCCGGGGAGTTTGGATGGCGTTGGACATTGCCGCGGACGGGCTGCTGATCCCGCCGGTCCAGGCCCGGCCAAAAGCGCGCCATGTGGCGGCGGTGACGGCGGGCAATGCGCTCGAGTTCTATGACTTCCTGACCTACGCCTTCTTCGCCGCCCAGATCGGCCGCACCTTCTTTCCCGCCGCCGATCCGGCCTCCAGCCTGCTGGCCTCCCTGGCCACCTTCGGCGCCGGCTTCCTGATGCGTCCCGTCGGCGCCCTGGTGATCGGGCGCATCGGCGACCGGGTGGGACGCAAGCCGGCCATGCTGATCTCGTTTGGCCTGATGGGCGTGGCCATGATCGGCCTGGCCCTGACCCCGTCCTACCGCATGATCGGCGTGGCGGCGCCGGCCCTGGCCATCCTGTTCCGCCTGATCCAAGGCTTCGCCCTGGGCGGTGAGATCGGGCCCAACACCGCCTATCTGGTGGAATCGGCGCCGCCGAACCGGCGCGGCCTCTACGTCTCCTTCCAATATATGAGCCAGGACCTCTCGATCCTGGTTTCCGGCCTGGTCGGCTTCATGCTCTCCAGCTATCTCACTGAAGCTTCCCTTGACGCCTGGGGCTGGCGGGTCGCCTTCCTGATTGGCTGCGCCATTGTCCCCTTCGGCCTGATCATGCGCCGCCAGCTGGTGGAGAGCCTGCCCGCGCCAGAGACCAAGGCCGCCCAGGAAAAACCGCCGGTGGGTTTCCTCCGCATCACCCTCATCGCCCTGGCCATGCTCGCCGGCGGCACCACCGTTTCCTATGTCCTAGATTACCTCACCACCTACGCCACCTCGACCCTGCACCTGGCCACCAAGGTCGGCTTCCTGGCCACCATCGCCACCGGCCTGGTCGGCGTCATCTTCGATCCGATCGGCGGCTGGCTGTCCGACCGCTTTGGCCGCAAGCCGGTGATGATGGCGCCCTGGGTCCTGCTTCTCTTCGTGACGATCCCGGGGTTCTGGTTCGCCTCGCACAGCCGTACAGCCCCGGCCCTGGTAGGGCTGACCGTCCTGCTTACCGTCCTGGCCTCGATCGGCAGCGCGGCGGTGTTCGTGTCGATCACCGAGTCCGTGCCCGCCCGCATCCGCGCCGGGGCGCTGGGCCTGATCTACGCCTTCGCCATCTCCATCTTTGGCGGCTCCACCCAGTTCAACGTCGCCTGGCTCACCAACCTCACCCACAGCCCCCTGGCGCCAGCCTGGTACATGACCGGCGGCATCTTCGTCGGCCTGCTGGCCATGCAGTTCCTGCCCGAGACCGCGCCGGGGCGGCTCGCCTCTGACCGCAAGGTCCCGGCCCTCGCGGCGACCGCCCAATGACGCCCGCGGCGCCACCCAAGCTGAAGATCAGTCATGTGGCGGCCGTGGCCGCCGGCAACGGCCTCGAATTCTACGACTTCCTGATCTACGCCACCTTCGCCCTCTACATCGGCAAGGCCTATTTCCCCGCCCACGGCCCGGCGATGAGCCTGCTGCTGTCCCTGGCCACCTTCGGCATCGGCTTCGCCACCCGGCCGCTGGGCGGCATTGTGCTGGGACGGCTGGGGGATCGGATCGGGCGCAAGCCGGCCATGCTGATTTCCTTCGCCCTGATGGCGGTGGGGCTGCTGGGTCTGGCGGTCACCCCCTCCTACGCCCAGATCGGGCTCGCCGCCCCGGCCCTGGTGGTGATCTTCCGCCTGATCCAGGGCTTTGCCCTGGGCGGCGAGGTCGGGCCGACCACCGCCTACCTGGTCGAGGCCGCCCCACCCCACCGCCGCGGCTTCATCGGCAGCATGCAGGGCGCCAGCCAGGGCGTCGCCATCCTCGCCGCCTCGGCCGCCGCCCTGGCCCTGTCCTTTGCGCTCAGCCCCCATGATCTGGAACGCTGGGGCTGGCGCGTGGCCTTCCTGCTGGGCCTGGTGATCGTGCCGTTCGGCCTGTGGTTACGCGGCGGCCTGCCGGACATCGCCCACGCCGACGGACCGCTCGTGGCCGACCCTGGCCAACCGGATTCGCCGCGAACCGCGCCGCTTCCAGATCAGCGCCCGGTGCCGCCGCGCCCCCTTTGGATCCTGGTGGCGCTCAGCGTCATGCTGCTGGCCAGCGGCACCATCAACTCCTACGTCGCCACCTACATGACCACCTTCGCCATGGACACCATGCACCTGTCGGCCCACGCGGCCTTCGGCGTTGGCGTCGTCAACGGCGTCTGCACCCTGATCTTCGTCCCCATCGGCGGCTGGCTTTCCGACCGCTTCGGGCGGCGGGCCATCATGATCCCCGCGGCCACGCTTTCCGCCCTGGCCATCCTGCCCGCCTTCTGGATGTTGCTCCGCCATCCCACGCCGCTGATGCTCTACGGCGGGATGGCGGCGACGGCGATCCCGGGTGGCATAGCCTCGGCGGCCATCCTGGTGTCGATCACCGAGTCCTTTCCGTCTCGCATGCGATCCTTCGCCGTGGGCACGATCTACGCCGTGGCCATCGCGATTTTCGGCGGCACCACCCAGTTCGTGGTCGCCTGGCTGTTGCACGCCACCGGCCAGCCCATGGCCCCAGCGTACTACCGCCTGGCCGCCTCGCTCATGGGCTTGGCCGCCATGATCTGCCTGCAGGAATCGGCGCCCGCGAAGGCCCGCGTCGCCGCGCCAGCGCTTGGCGCCGTTGTCGAAGCGGCCTGACCCGCCGGGCGAGTCGCGGCTAGACTGGCTGCGGCCACATCCGGCCGCGAGGACATCGACCTTGAGACGCCTGTTCGCCGCCCTTGGCCTCTGCGCCGCCCTGACCCCAACCCTCGCGGCCGCGGCCGGCTTCGACGTCGTCGTCATGGGCGCGCGCGGCGGCATCGTCGATGGCAACCTGTCCAGCTACCTGATCCGCCCGACCAACGACGACCGCTACGTGGCCTGCGACGCCGGGACCCTGGTCAACGGCCTGCTGGCCGCCGACGCCAAGGGGGCCTTCGCCGATGTCCGCCCGCCCGCCGCCTCGCCGCAGGGCCGCGCCGGCTACATCCTCACCCAGAAGGTCAAGGGCTACCTGATCAGCCACGCCCACCTGGACCACATCGCCGGCCTGCTGCTGGCCTCGCCGGAAGACAGCGCCAAGCCGATCTACGTCCTGCCCTCGGTGCATGAGCGCATCGCCCGCTCCTATTTCAACGGCGAGGCCTGGGCCAATTTCGCCGACACCGGCGCCGAGCCGCGCCTGGGCAAATACCATTTCGAGGACCTGATCCCCGGCCATCCCGTCGCCATGGCCGACACCGCCATGACCCTCACCGGCTTCCCCCTGGCCCACGGCCACGTGGAGTCCACCGCCTTCCTGGTGGAGAGCGGGCGCGATGCGATGCTCTGCTTTGGCGACACCGGCTCGGACCGCATCGAGCGTTCCACCCGGCTGCACGAGGTCTGGGCCGCCGTGGCCCAGCGCGTCCGCGACCACCGGCTCAAGGCCATCATCATCGAGGCCTCCTTCCCCAACGCCCAGCCGGATAGCCAGCTCTTCGGCCACATGACCCCCGCCCAGCTGCTCGAGGAACTGCATGACCTGGCCGCCCAGGCCGGCGGCAAGGACACGCTCAAGGGCCTGCCGGTGGTCGTCGGCCACATCAAGTACACCCTGAAGAAGGGCCCGCCCGTCCAGGCCCAGATCAAGCGCGAGCTGGAAGCGGGCAATGACCTGGGCGTCCGCTTCATCATCGCCGAACAGGGCCTGCGCTGGCGCTTCTGAGGCGCCGCCGCGGCGACTAAGTCGTTAAGGTTTAAGGATTTGCGCAGGGCGGATTTGCGCTATCGTTCGCTCAAAGAACGACAAGCGCCGGAAACGCCCCATGACCCAAGCGGCCCCCCAGACCCCCGTACGCGGCGACGCCACACGAACCTGCGACGCCGTCATCGTCGGGGCCGGCTTCTCCGGCCTCTACATGCTGCACAGGCTGCGGGGCCTGGGCCTGTCGGCGCGGGTCTATGAGGCCGGAACCGGGGTCGGCGGCACCTGGTATTGGAACCGCTATCCCGGCGCGCGGGTGGATATCGAAAGCCAGGAATACTCCTATTCCTTCTCGCCGGAGCTGGACGAGGAATGGGCGTGGAGCGAGCGCTATGCCTCCCAGCCCGAACTGCTGCGTTACCTCAACCATGTGGCCGACCGGTTCGACCTGCGGCCCGACATCCAGTTCGAGACCAAGGTCACCGCCGCCGCCTTCGATGAAAGGACCAACCGCTGGACCGTCCGCACCGACCAGGGCGAGACCCTCTCGGCTCGGTTCTGCATCATGGCCACCGGCTGCCTGTCGGTGGCCAACGAACCGGCCTTCCCTGGCATGGAGACCTTCCAGGGCAAGACCTACCACACCGGCCGCTGGCCCCACGAAGGGGTCGACTTCACCGGCCAGAGGGTCGGGGTCATCGGCACCGGCTCCTCGGCCATCCAGTCGATCCCGCAGATCGCCGCCCAGGCCTCGCGGGTCTTCGTCTTTCAGCGCACCCCCAACTTCAGCGTCCCCGCCCACAACGGCCCCACCGATCCCAAGGTCGTGGAAGACTGGCGGGTCAACCGCGCCCAGTACCGCAAACAGGCGCGGGAGGCCGGCTTTGGCATCTTGATGGTCGAACAGTCAGAACAGCCGGCCCTGGAGGCGACGCAGGAAGAACGCAGCGCCGCCTACGAAGCGCGCTGGGCACGCGGTGGTTTCGCCCTGGCCGGGGCCTTCGCCGACATCATTGTCGACAAGGCGGCCAACGACACCTGCGTCGACTTCGTGGCCGACAAGATCCGCTCGATCGTCAAGGACCCCATGGTGGCCGAGAAACTGGTGCCCAAGACCTTTCCCATCGTCACCAAGCGCCTGTGCGTCGACACCGGCTACTACGACACCTTCAACCGCGACAACGTCACCCTGGTGGACCTGCAGGACGAGGCCCTCGAGGCGATCACCCCCACCGGCCTTCGCACCGCCAAGGCCGACTACGCGCTGGACAGCATCGTCTATGCCATCGGCTTCGACGCCATGACCGGAGCGCTGGGCAAGATCGATATCCAGGGCCGCGGCGGCGCGCGCCTGAAGGATCGCTGGGCCGAGGGGCCGCGCACCTATCTGGGCCTGATGATCGCCGGCTTCCCCAACCTGTTCATCGTCACCGGTCCTGGCAGCCCCTCGGTGCTGTGCAATATGGTCGTGGCCATCGAGCAGCACGTGGAGTGGATCAGCGACTGCATCGCCTATGCCCGCGAGCGTCAGATCGGCGCCATCGAGGCCACCCTCGCGGCCCAGGACGCCTGGGTGGCCCACGTCAACGACGTCGCCGGCACGACCCTCTATCCCCAGGCCAACTCCTGGTACATGGGGGCCAACATCCCCGGAAAACCCCGGATCTTCATGCCCTACATCGGCGGCTTCCCCGCCTATCGCGACATCTGCCAGGACGTCGCCGCCAAGGGTTATGAGGGGTTCACGCTGACGTCGGACGCCGTCGCGGGCTGAAGTTCGCATGCGGCGGCGTAGCGCTCCGCTCATCACGCTTGTGTGATCACGGCAACGAGAGCAATCTTCACAGACCCGTGATCTTCGCGGCCGATCCGCCGCGACGTCCGGGCCTGGGAGAAGCAGATGAAGGTTATCACAATCGGCGTTCTAGCCTTGCTGGCGGCGAGCCTCGGCGGCTGCAACAAGATGTCCGCGGACCCGCCGGGCGGCATCTTCGGCGGCGGTCACAGCGCCCGCTATGTGGGCGTGGGCATCTATTCGCCCGGAACCATGTGGACCAAGCTGGTGCAGGCCCAGGCGGCAAAGGGCGCCGCCACATCCCCCGCCGCGGCCAGGCTGGTGGACGATCAGGCGGTGATCGTCGTGGTCGATAGCCACACTGGCAATATTCGTTCCTGCGGCGACCTCACGGGCTACTGCATCGGCATGAACCCCTGGAAGACGCCCCTGCCCCCCAGCCAGGTCGCGCCCGTCAGCCTCACCACGCATTACGACGAGCCTCCGACGCCTTCGACCCAGGTCGAAGTCAGCGCCCCGAAGAAGCCCGGCCATGCCAATAAACCTACGGCCCCGGCCGCCCCCTAATAGGTTGCGCGCTCCAATTCGAGCCCGCGCCTCGTAGCCTGAATTCCAAGGATGGCGTTCAGACCAGACGTTGGTCGATCATACACGCCACCGCCTGGGCGCGATTGACCGCCCCCAGCTTGCGTCGCGCGTTGTCGACGTGGAAGCGAGCGGTCGCCTCGGAGATGCCAAGGATCACCGATATTTCCCAATCCGTCTTGCCCTCGGCCACGAACGCGAGGCTGTCGAGCTCTCGCCGTGTTAGCGGTTTGGGTGCGCTGGGCGGCGGTTCGACGAGGCGCATCAGCCGTTCGGTCAACACCAAGCCCGCCATCTGGATGGCAAACGCCTCCTCGGTTGCGAACACCCGCCGCGAGAAGCCAAGGTGCAGCGACGCGATGAGGCCACCGGCGCCGTACGATGTGGCGCAGAGTGCGTCGTGAACGTCCGCCTCTTTTAGCGCGTCCCAATAGTCGCCGAAAATGGGATCGTCGTGCGGGGCGAAGTCGCTGAACCGGTAGCACGTGCGGCCCTCTCGGATCGCCGTCAGAAGCGGATTGCATTCGAAACAGATGTAGTTGAAAGCCTCGCTGCCTGGCCAGTTTGAAGGCGAGATGCGGGAGATCAGGCCGCCAGCGGCGAAGTGGGTCTCTGACGTTAGCCGCGCTAAGGGACGCCGATAGACACGCGTCTGCAGATAGGAAGCACCAAGCGGCGCAAGTCCCTCATAGAACTGGGCGCTCGCCGCCTCCGCTGTCTTGGCCTTCAACGAACCGCTGACATGCGCCATAACGCGATTTAGCATGGGTGCTGTATCCCGCCCCTGTGGCGAGCGACGCTCCCATGAACGCCAGAAGACAGCAAGCGCCGACAGGGTAAACTGCTCTCGTTGTCAACCTCACGTCTCCGAGAGGGGCGCTGGCCGAACGTCTGTGCCTAGCAATGGCCAGCCGCCAATCTCAGCGAGCGCGGCTAAGGAATAGACCAGGGCTGTCTTGGTCACGGGCGGGCCGAACTACCGCGGCGTACAACCGCGAAGCCGCCGGACTCGGCCAAGTCCTCCAGGATCGAACAGTCCGGGCCGGGACCTCCGGCGCAAGTCGCATCGCAGGTCTGCACAAAGGCGGCGATGCTCCGCTCCAACGCCTTGAGCTCGATCACCTTGGCGCGCACGGCGTCAAGGTGATCTTGCGCCAGCTCGCGCGCCTCAAGGCATGACCGGGCCGGATCGTGCATGAGCGAAACCAGGGTCCGAATCTGCTCGATAGGGAAGCCGAACTCCCGGCACCGTCGGATAAACGTCAGACGCTTAACGTCGTCCTCGTCGAAGCAGCGCTGGCCGCCCTCGCGCCGGCCGGCCGGTGGCAAAAGGCCGATCTCTTCATAGTAGCGGATCGTCGGCGCATTCGTGCCGGTCCGCGCCGCCAGGCCGCCAATTCTGAGCGCCATTGAAATACTCCTCATAGGGGCTTGAACCTCAAGTTACTTGAAGAACCATCTTGTCGCCAGTTGCCCCGTCGCCTGGAGATTCCGATGAAAGACCTCGCCCCCCCACCCATCGCTTGCTCGCTCGGCGCTGGAGACTTCTGGGCCCGCGTGGCCTGGATAGCCGCGCTCAACACCCGAGCCCTGCGCAGCCACCGTCGGGATGACCTCGTCCTGCACCTGACCTACGCGCCCGACGCGGCGCGCGACGTGCGCGAGATGGTCGCCAAGGAGCAGGCCTGCTGCGCCTTTCTGGACTTCGCCGTCCGCGAAGACGCCGCTGGGCTGCAGGTGACCATTACCGCACCGGAGAAAGCGCGCGAGGCCGCTGAACTGGTCTTCGGTCCCTTCGCGGCAAAGGTATCGGCAAAGACCGTTTCGTCTTGCGGCTGCTGCGGTGGAGCGGCGGCATGAGCGAGATCAAGACCGCCCAGGCCTCGCGTGGCCCAGGCCGCGTCGCCGGCGCGACGGCGGCCGTCGTCGCCACGGGCGCACTGGCCTGCGGCGTTTGCTGCGTCTTGCCGTTCGCCTTGCCGGCGGCCGTGCTCGCCGTGTCAGGCGGCGCTCTGGCGTGGTTCAGCGGCCTGTATCATTGGATGACGCTGATCGCGGTGGCCGCGGTGATGGGCAGCTGGGCGTGGATCGGTTGGCAGAGCTTACGGACCCGGAAGCGCCCAGCGCGGTCGACCCTGGTCACGATGATCTTGGCGACGGCCGTGCTCGCCGCCGCCATCGCCTGGCCGCGGCTCGAAGGGCCAGTCACTCACCTGATCCGGGGGTGATCGTCGTGGACGATAGCCACACCGGCAACATCCGTTCCTGCGGCGACCTCACGGGCTACTGCATCGGCATGAACCCCTGGAAGACGCCCCTGCCCCCCAGCCAGGTCGCGCCCGTCAGCCTCACCACACACTACGATGAGGGTCCGACGCCTTCGACCCAGGTCGAAGTCAGCGCCCCGAAGACGCCCGGCCATGCCAAAAAACCTACCGCGCCGGCCACCCCGCAATAGGTCGCGCGCTCCATTTCGAGCGGCGCCGGATGGCAATCCGTTCCCTGCCTAACCTATTGGATTGACGTCGACACATGGGTCTGCCGACTGTCCGGTCTCCCGCCTGGAGGCGCGGGCAGTCCGCGGCCCATTCCCGACATTCGGCGACCCGTCCGCGAGTGACTGGTGTGCCTCGTTGCCGCCGCTAGGGAGTTCGCTTATCCGGCCTGCGTCGGCGTGCGGGTAGTGGCGCCGTGTGGCGTGAGCTATCCTGTCCCGCTGGGAGGCGACGTGCCTGAGAAATCAGACTGGGGTGGCCAGACGCGCTGGTGGGTGATCGGCGCCGGCGGATCGGGCAAGAGCACCCTCGCCCGGCGTGTCGGCGCGGCCCTTGGCGTTCCTATCCACCACCTCGACGATGTTTACCGGCGGAGTGACGGCAAATTGCTGGGCGAGGGCGCGGTCAAGGCGCTCACTGTCGGCATAGCGGCCGGCCCCGGCTGGGTGATCGAGGGCGTCGGGAACTACGGTGAACTGGCGCCGTTGGCCCTGAGCCGTGCAACGGCGCTTGTGTGGCTCGACCTCAGCTGGGAGGCATGCCGTGATGGGCTGCTCCAGCGCGGGCCGCACTATGGGTACGATCCGGCCGATCCCATCAACTTAACGGCCTGGGCAGAAGCGCACCCGCGATACGGCGCAGACCATATGAATCTCTACAGCGCTTTCGGGGGCCTCAAGACGCGTCTCACGACACGGGCGGAGACGGCAGCTTTTTCGATCAGCCTACCGCAAATTGAGTTAGGTGAGCGCACCGCGCGTTGAAGGCCATGCGGCCTTTGCACGAGAGGCTGGGTATTTTGCTTTTCCGGGCCAACCGCCGGTAAGCTGCACTGATGGCTAATGCGTCACCCGCAACCCTGCGCGACACGCCCGGATACGGGAAATTCTGGTGGGCATCGTCGGTCTCGTCGTTCGGAGACTACTTCACCGGCCTAGCGATCCAAGTGATGATCGTCACCACGCTGGCCGGCACGGCATTGGACGTGGGTCTGGTGAACGGCGCGCGCTGGCTGCCCTACATGCTGTTCGGCCTAGTCGCGGGGGCAATGGTTGATCGGCTGCGCCGGCGACCGGTGATGATCGTCGCCGATCTGGTTCGTGCGGCGCTGCTTGTGATGGTGCCTGCGTTGGCGTTCACCCATCATCTGTCGATCGGTGCGCTAGCCGGCTTCATGGCGGTGTTCGGGCTGTTCTCATTGCTGGGAGATGCCGCCACCCAGGCTTTCGTACCGAGAGTCGTGCGTCGGCCATTGCTAACTCAAGCACACGCACGGATCGACCAGAGTTCGGCCGTGGCGCAGACCGGCGGTCCGGCGCTTGCGGGCGGATTGGTCAGTTTGGTCGGCGCGCCGTGGGCGGTGATCGTTGATGCGGCCAGTTATCTGTTCTCGGCCGCTATGCTGGCTGGCATTCGGCTCGATGAACCGAAGTCAGCGCCGGTCGAACGGCGTTCGATATGGCGTGAGGTTAGAGAGGGCTTAGCCTTCGTCTATCGCCACCGTACGCTGGCGCCACTTGCGATCGGCACTCACGCCTGGTTCATCTGCAACGGGGTGGCCGGTGCGGTCTTCGTACCGTTCGTACTGCGGTCATTGCGCCTGCCCGCCTTTGCAGTCGGCCTCGCCCTGTCGGCCGCCGGCGTCGGCAGCCTGGTCGGCAGCCTGCTTGCAACGCGGCTCGGCGAGCGTTTCGGGGCTGGCCGAGTGATGATCGTCTGCCAGATGCTGAGCGGGCTCGCTTTTGCCATCGTAGCCCTGGCGCTGAACGGCTGGCTCGCTTGGCTCTGCCTCGGTCTCGGTCAGTTCACGCTCGGCCTTGCTATGGGGGCTGAGAACTCCAACTCCCTCGGCTACCGACAGTCGGTAACGCCTGACGCCCTCCAGGGCCGAATGAACGCGACCATGCGTTCGATCAATCGAACCATGGTGGTCTTCGCCGCTCCGCTCGGCGGATTACTGGCCGATACGATCGGATACCGCCAGACCCTGAGTCTGGCGGCTGGAGGTTTCGTTCTGGCGGCGCTATCGCTGAGCTTGACGCCCCTGCGAGACGCGCGGCTCACACATCTTGTCGCCCCAGAGAGAGAGGCGCCTTAGCAAGTCTGCTCCGCACCCTCCCAAAGCCCTGGGAACGTCCGCTTCCAGATCGGGCCGCGCTGGTCTTCCACGAGCCATAGGGGCGCAAGGCGGTCGGCGCAGTGCGTCAGACTCTATCTCCTAGGCTGGGTCCGCGCGCCCCGCCGACGCCAGGGACACCGGATATGGACGACCAGGAACTGACCGATCTCATGGCCCTCCTGCCACCCCTGCTGCAGTCGCTGGAGGCCCTGGGCTTTGTCGCCCGGCATCTGCATCCGCCCAGGTTCGCCGCCGTGATGCAGGCCGTCGGTGAACCGGACGCTCTGCTGCGCGAGGCCCGACCGCGCCTGGACGCGTGGCCGGAGCGACTGGCCGAGGTTCGCGGCCAGCTCGCCACCGCCTGCGACGAGACCCTGGCCGCCTTCGCCGGCCTGCGGGACCCGGACGAGGCCGAGGGCCTGCGCGCCATCTTCCGCGCCCTGGGCCGCCTGCCCCGCGCCCAGGAAGCGCTCTATCCCCTGGCCGCCAACCTGCCGCCGGTCAGCCGCTTCTTCCTGGACCCCGCCGCCCGCGATGACGCCGATCTGCAGCAACGCCTCGCCCAGGCCCAGCCTGGTCCCGACACCGGCCTCTTCCATATCGACAATGAGCCGGGCTCCCGGGGCGGCTATTCCCTCTATGTACCGGAGGACTATTCACCGGACCGCCCCATGCCCCTGGTCATGGCCCTGCATGGCGGGGCCGGCAACGGCCGCGGCTTCATCTGGAGCTGGCTGCGCGACGCCCGCAGCCGCGGCGCCATCCTGGTGGCTCCCACCGCCACCGGCGACACCTGGGCCCTCAGCGGCGCCGACACCGACACCCCGAACCTGAACCGCATCCTGGCGGAGGTGAACGGCCGCTGGCGCATCGACCCAACCCGCCTGTTGCTCACTGGCATGAGCGACGGCGGCACCTTCAGCTATGTCAGCGGCCTGGAGGGCGCCTCACCCTTCACCCACCTGGCCCCCATCGCGGCGGCCTTCCACCCGATGCTGGCCCACATGGCCGACCCGGACCGCCTGCACGGCCTGCCGATCCACATCACCCACGGCGCCCTGGACTGGATGTTCGATGTCGACCTGGCCCGCCAGGCGCAGCGCGACCTGACCGCCGCCGGCGCCCGCGTCACCTACCGCGAACTCGCCGACCTCAGCCACACTTACCCGCGCGAGATGAACCCGGCGATGCTGGACTGGCTGGGATAGGGTGGGCGTGGTGGCCTTGCGCCCCTCCGTCACGCCTTGCTACGCAAGGCGCGCCACCTCCCCCGCATCGCTTCGCTCGCGATGGAGGAGTAGGGTTCAGCGAGTACTTCTCCTCCATCGCTCAACGAGGCGGGGGAGGTGGCGCGGCGTGCACCGCACGCCGTGACGGAGGGGGCGCAAGGCCGCCGCACCAGCCTTGGCTGCCTACGCCATCTCCAGCGCGATGCTGCGCAACGCCTTCTCGAAGGCCTCCGCCGGCTGGCCGCCGGAGATCAGATAGCGGTCGTTGATAACCACCGCCGGCACCGCGCTGATCCCGGCCCGATGCCATTCCTGCTCGGCGGCCCGCACGTCCTGCGCATAAAGCCCCGACGTCAGCACCTCGCGCGCCGCCGGCCCGTCCAGCCCAGCCTGCTCCGCCGCCGCCACCAAAACATCGGCATCCGCGAGGTTCTCGCCCCTGGTGAAATAGGCGTCGAACAGGGCGTGCTTCAGCGCCGCCTGCGCGCCGGCCGGGGTTCCCTCCAGCCCCGCCCAGTGCAACAGCCGGTGGGCGTCGAAGGTGTTGTAGATGCGGCTGTTCTCATTGCCGTTCATGGTGAAGCCCACCTCGGCAGCCCGCGCCCGGATCGCCTCGCGGTTCTTGGCCGACTGCTCGCGGCTGGCCCCGTATTTCTGCGCCACGTGCTCGGCGATGTTCTGCCCCTCGGCCGGCATGGCCGGGTTCAGCTCGAAGGGTTGGAAGTGGATGTCCGCCTCCACCAGGTCGCCCACCCGCCGCAACGCCTCCTCCAGCCCGCCAAGGCCGATGATGCACCAGGGGCAGACGACATCCGACACGAAGTCTATCTTCATGGGCTTGGGCATGGTCTCTCGCACGCTGTAGATTGAGTTTCACAGATGGGGCGCCGGGCGGTCCATTTCACCCGACGTCCCCGGTAACGTCCTACTTTCCCGAGAACACCGGCTTGCGCTTTTCGAAGAACGCCTTGCGGGCCTCCTTGCCGTCGTCGCTGCCAAAGGCGATGCGGATATTGCCGACCTCATAGCGCAGCTGCTGCTCCATGTCGGTGCTTTCCAGCGACTTGACCATGCCGCGCTTTAACAGCCGCAGGGTGATCGGCGACCACTGACACAGCTCCTGGCAATATTCCGCCAGGCGCGCGGCGAACTGGGCGTCGTGCACCACCTCGCCGGCCATGCCCAGCGCCACCGCCTCCTCGCCGCTGACGGTGCGGTTCTCCATCATGAAGCGCATGGCCCGCTCATAGCCCATGGCCTGGGGCAGGGTGATGGTCAGGCCCGCGTCCGGCGATCCGCCGATGCGGGTGTAACCGGCCATCAGCCGCGCGCTGCGCGCCACGATACGCACGTCGGTAGCCATCGCCAGGCCGAGGCCCGCCCCCACCGCCACGCCGTTGATCCCGCCCACCACCGGCTTGTCGCAGCGCTTGCGGATCGCCAGCAGGAAGTTGCCGACCCAGCTGATGTCGTCCAGCTGTGCGGTCTGGGGACTGAGCGGCGAATAGCGCTCGCTGCCTGACAGATCCAGCCCGGCGCAGAAGCTGTCGCCACTGCCGGTGATCGCCACCACCCAGACGTTATCGACCTTGGCGGCCGCGTCCACCGCCTCGATCACGCCCCAGGCCAGCTCGGTGCTCAGCGCGTTCTTCTTTTCGGGGCGGTTGAGGGTGATGGTCCGCACGTGGCCGACATCCTCGACCTTCACCAGATCCGACATTTCCGTTCCCCTCCGTCCGGCCGGCCCCGCGGGGGCGTCGGCTCCGATGTGTTTGCTCTTGCCGCCACTCTGGCCCAGGGCGGGCGCCAAGGCGAGCCGACTTTGCGCGCCGCGCCCTTGCACCGGGCGCCGCTCACTCGCCCCTGGGCGCCCGGATCAGCAGCAGCTGGCCGCCCATGACCAGGCCCAGTCCCACCAGGGCCTCGGGTCCCCACCGCACATGCTCGAACACCGCCGAGATCAGCATGGCCACCGCCGGGGTCATGGCTGAGATGTAGGAGGCCAGGGTGTAGCCGCGCCGCCGGGCCAGGCCGAAGTACAGCAGGAAGGCGGTCACCGAACCGAACACCGACAGATAGAGCAGCGAGCCGACATAGGCCGGCGTGGCCTCGAACCGCCAGGGCTGGCGGGTGACCAAGGCCCACAGGGCCACCAGCCCCGCGCCATAGGCCATGCTCCAGGCGGTGTTGGCCCCGACCTCGACCCTCAGGGCCTGGGCGTGACGGGCGGCCAGGTTGCCGGCGGTGGCGCAGACCAGGGAGGCCACGGCGAACCCCAGGCCGGTCAACGCCCGCCCATCCATGTGCGCCCGCACCAGCTGCCCCAGGAACAGCACCGTCACGCCGGCCACCCCCAGCGCCGCCCCCGCCCAAGCCGCGCGCGGCGCCTTCAGGCCCAGGACCAGGCGGAACAGGGTCAGGTTGAGAAAGGCCATGGCCGCGAAAAGCACCGCTACCACCGCCGAGGTCAGCCGCGTTTCGGCCAGATAGACGAACAGGTAGTTGATCCCAAAGGTCAGCACCCCCTGGGCGAAGGTGGCCAGGTGCTGCGCCGGGCTCAATCGCGCCAACCGCCCCGTGGCCGCCAGCCAGCCGAACAGCAACACCGCCGCCAGGCCGAAGCGATAGGCGATCGACACCGCCGGCGGCACGACGCCCAGCTGGAAGGTGATGGCGAACCAGGTGCTGCCCCAGATCAGGCTGCACACCGCCAGCGGCGCCAGGTCCCGCACGCCATAGCGCGCGTCCGGTTCTGCGGTCTGGGCGGGGGAATCGGACAGGGAATTCAGGCTCCGGCGGCGATCGCTTCCCCTATCACGGTCAAGCTGCTCAAGCGCGTCAGGAGTCGATCTCGGTCGAGAAGGGCCTGGTGGCCACCGGCCACGCTGCGCACCTGGGTCCGGACGGCGTCCTGCCGTGCGGCGCCACCCACGAGATCGTCGGCGAAACCCCCGACGGCCTGCCCATCCTGGTGCGCCGCCGCTTCAGCGGCGGCATGGCCGGCTGACGCGCATGCGCGGCGATGCGCGCGCCCGCATCGTGGGTGAACAGCCGTAAGATTGAAACGCCCGTTTGAAAACCGCGCCGATATGCGTCAAAGATGGCCCGCGCTATCCTTCGACGCGAGGCGGCTGCCTCGCGAGCATGATCCACGGGCGTCGCCAGGCGATGCCGAACCACCGCGAACAAGCGACAATGGGAGACACCAGATGAGCGAGACCATGGACAAGCCGCAGTCGGCCTTCAAGCTGGACCCGACCGACGAACTCAACGACCTGCGCATGTCGCAAAAGGCGATGCCGCTGCTGGCGCACGTCAAGCGCTTCATCAAGGAAACCGTCGAGCCGATGTCGGCCGAGTTCCATCGCCTCGGCGAGGGCCGCCCCGATCCGTGGCAATACGCCCCCGGCCAGCTGGAATGCCTCGAAGCGGCCAAGGACAAGGCCAAGGCCGAAGGCCTGTGGAACTTCTTCCTGCCCAACGCCGAGACCGGCGAGGGCCTGTCCAACCTCGACTACGCCTATATCGCCGTCGAACTGGGCAAGAACCGTCTGGCCTCCGAGGCCATGAACTGCGCCGCCCCCGACACCGGCAAC
>JBBROW010000055.1:0-18772 GCA_038228945.1 Caulobacterales bacterium | reverse complement strand
GCCTGCCCGTCGACCTGGGGGTCTGGGACTGCGAGGGCTGGGCCGACGACGAGATGACCCAGGATACCCCCGGCTCCCCCTACGCCGCCTGGCGCGTCACCCGACCCGCCAACCCGGCCTCCTTCGGTGAGATGATCTGGACCCAACAGCCCACGGTCCCGCCCCCGGTCCCGCTCCTGCCTGAAGGCTTCCGCCCGCCGGACAACGAACCACCGTAAAATACGGGCGCCCAGAGGCGTACGCCTGTGCCTGAATCCCGGCCCGAGCCGGGATGAACGGGCGGCGGCTTTGAAGGTGCGTCGCCACACCGCAGTCCATATCTTGTGGATGACCGGCTGCTGACCCCCAACATCTATTGCCCCCGGCGCGCCCGACTCCTAGCGTGACATCGGCGATGTACGCCGGAGCGAGTCCATGCGTTTTCAGAAACGGTTCGCCGGTCAGGCCCCTCTTCCGGAGGCCGAGCTGCGCTGGATCGAGCGCGCCCACGAACTGGCCGAGGTGCTGGCGCCCCGCGCCTGGACCACCGCGCGCGTCGAGGCCTGGGTGGACTGGGCCGACAGCCTGCCCACCGACTATCCCCCCGTGGACCTGCCGGGTCGCCTGGCCCCCAGCGGCCGCTTCAAGGGCCTGCTGGCGCAAGGGCCGGACCGCTATGCCCACCGCCTGGCCGCCTGGGGCTGGGCGCTGGGCCTGTTCGACAAGCCCGCCGATGCGGAGGCCTTCGCCGAAGACCTGTTCGCCCTCATCGCGCTGGGCCACGCCGCCCCCGGCGCCAGCCTGGCCTTCGGCGCCCGCGCGCACCCCCTGGCGGAGGACAGCGCCAAGGCCCCGCCGCTGCGCATCGCCGATGTCGCCTCGCGGGACTTCGCCACCCCGGTCCAGCTATCCCCTTCTCAGTCCCCCGTCATGGCGCACATCCTGGCGCGCCTGGAAGCGGTGGCCGACGCCATCGCCCGCTGCGAGGGCGACCGCGACGCCTGCGCCGACCCGGCCGCCAATCCCTCCCTGGCCCGCGCCGCCCTGGCCGCCCGCGCCGCCGGGTGCGATGACGCCGACATCGCCGACGCCATGGCCCTGTTCGATGACCCCGCCATCCTGGCCGCGGCGTCCGCCGCCGCCCTGGAAGTCGGCCTGGACAGCCCCCCGGTTCGAGCCGACCGCGCCCTGATCGCCAAGGGCGACGGCGTCGCCGCCACGGCCGCCGCCCTGGGCTGGCGCTCGCGGCGCCTGACCCTGGCCTTTGGTTCCCCGGACGCCGTGGCCCTGGCCCGCGCCCAGATCGCCCCGGCGGCCGGCCTCAACCTGTTCGCCCTGGACGAAACCGCCGACATCGAGGCCGCCGTCCGCCTGCTCACCGTGGCCCTGGACATCGAGGTCTCCGCCGGCTTCTGCGCCACAGCCGAGGCGGCCTATCGCCGCCGCGAGCACCGCCCCCTGGCGCTGTGCGTCGCGGGCCTGGCCGAACGGCTGGCGGCCGAGGGCTTGGCCTATGACAGCGACGTCGGCCGCGCCCGCGCCGCCGCCCTGCAGGCGCTGGTGAACGCCGCCGCCCTCGCCGCCTCGGCCGAACTGGCCGCCGTCGCCGCTGCCGGCGAGGCCGACCTTGCGGCCCTGGACGCCCAGATCGCCGCCCTGGCGCCCCTGAAGGGCGACCCCGCCGCCGCCCGCGCCAAGGTCCTGCTGGCCGCCGCGCGCAAGGCCCTGGTCAAGTCCGGCGCCCGCAACGTCCAGCTCACCGCCGCCCTCACCGATCCGGAGATCGCCCTGAAACTGGGCGCCCTGTCCCTGGGCGCGTCGCCCTGGACCGGACCGGCCAGCGTCGCGGAGACCGCCGATGGCGTCTGCCTGCCCACCTTGGCCCAGGCTGCCCTGGCCGGCCTTGAGCGCCTCGATCTCGACACCGCGGCGGCCCGCGCCCACATCCTGGGCCATCGCACCCTTCTCGACGCCCCGGCCGTGGACCACCATGCCCTGATGGCCAAGGGCTTCACCGCCCACGAGATCGCCACCGCCGAGGCCGCCCTGGCCCAGGGCGCCGACCTGGACGCCGCCTTCGCCCCGGCGGTGATCGGGGTCGGCTTCGTCTGCGACGTGCTGGGCGCGCCGGAGGAGGCCGCCCTGGCCGCCGCCTTCGACACCCTGGCCTTCGCCGGCTTCACCAGCGTCGAGGTCGCCGCCGCCCGCGCCCACGCCTGCGGTTCACCCAGCCTGCTGGACGCCGCCGCCCTGCCCGCCGCCGCGCGCGAGGTGTTCCGTTCCGCCGCCGAGACCGGCCTGGACGCCCGTATCGCCATGACCCTGGCGCTGGAGCCGTTCCTGGGCGCCCCGGCGACCCTGGCCGTCCCCCTGGCCTTCGACGCCCCCGTGGCCGACGCCATCCGCCTGCAAGCCCAGGTCGCCGCCTCCGGGGTGCGCGCCCTGCGCCTCGCCCGCGCCTGGCCCGCCGCCGACTTCGCCCTGGAGATTCCCGAGCCCGCCGCCGAACGCCCGGCCCGCGCCGCGCCGGATGCGGAACCGCAATTCGACCGGGGGGCCGAGCGGGTCATTGAACGCATCGTCGAGGTCGACCGTACCCGCCGCAAACTGCCCGACCGCCGCAAGGGCTATATCCAGAAGGCCGCCGTCGGCGGTCACAAGGTCTATCTGCACACCGGCGAATACGACGACGGCGAGCTGGGCGAGATCTTCATCGACATGCACAAGGAAGGCGCCGCCTTCCGCTCGCTGATGAACAACTTCGCCGTCTCGATCTCCATCGGTCTGCAATACGGCGTGCCGTTGGACGAGTTCGTCGACGCCTTTGTCTTCACCCGGTTCGAGCCCGCCGGCCCGGTCACCGGCAACGACTCCATCCGGTCGAGCACCTCGATCCTGGACTACATCTTCCGCGAGCTTGGGGTGTCGTATCTGGACCGCCGCGACCTGGCCAACGGCGACCCGGGCGAGCTCAACGCCGACGGCCTGGGGCGGGGCAAGGCGGACGAGGCTGGCGAAACCGGTGAGGGTGACGAGGGCCAGTTCGCCGAACCGGTCCCGCAACCGGCCTCCCGTTTCATCTCCAAGGGCTTCTCCCGGGGGGCGGCGCCGGACAACCTGGTGTTCCTGCCCTTCGCCTCCAAGGGCGGGGCGAACGGCTCCCTGCTCGCCACCGCCGACGTCTGCCCCGCCTGCGGCGACCTGGCCCTGGTGCGCAAGGGCCAGAGCCTGATCTGCGAGACCTGCCATGTGCGCCAGCCCCGCACCGGCGGCGCGGATGGCTAGTCGCGGCAGGCGTTCCCAATCATCTGGCCTTAAGCTTGCCAGTGTAGGTCCCGCTAGACCCGTTTTGCGGAGACCTGTGCCGAAATGAAACCGTTTGCTGCTATCGCCGCCTTCGCCCTGCTGCTGGGCGCCCTGCCCGCCAGCGCCCAGAATGCCGGCCAGATCGCCCACGCCCGGGCCGGCGCCAGCTGCCCGCGCTGCAATCTGTTCCAGGCCGATTTCGGCAGCCAGGAGATGAAGGGCCGCAACTTCGCCGGCGCCCGCCTGCGCCAGGCCGACCTCAGCGCCTCGGTGATGAACCACACCAGCTTCGCCGGCGGCGACCTGCGCGACGTCAACGGCTATGGCGGCGTCTTCTCCAGCGCCAACTTCGCCGGCGCCAACCTGACCAACGCCACCTTCGTCGGCGCCTACCTCCAGGGCGCCAACTTCCGCGGCGCCACCCTGGACGGGGTGAACTTCTCCGGCGCCGAGATGGACCACGCCGTGGGCCTCAGCCAGGGCCAGCTGCGCGGCGCCTGCGGCGACGAAGCCACCACCCTGCCGCGCGGCCTGCGCCTGCGCCGCTGCGACTAGAAGCTATTACAAGGATTTAAGTGGCGCCCTGGTGGGGATGGCCGCACTAGGAAGGCACAGGGACTTCTTCTTCGCCGCGGGACACCTTCTTTGTCGTTGTCGTCTTCCACCCTCATTTCGCGCCTGACCCTGGCTTTCAGCCTGTCCAGCCTGATGGCCCTGACGGTCGTCGGCCGGGCCTACGCCCTGGTGGAAGACCGCGACGTGCCGCGCCTGGTGTCGTTCGGCGGCATGTGCGCCAACTGCGAACTCTCCGGCCGCAAGCTCACCGGCGCACGGTTCATGGGGGCCAACTTCGCCGGGGCCGCCCTGGTGGGTTCCGACCTGCGCGGCGCCTCGTTCTTCGGCTCCAACTTCTCCGGCGCCGACCTCACCCGCGCCGACCTGCGCGGCGCCTCGATGATCGGGGCCACCTTCCTCACCGCCAACTTCACCGAAGCCACCCTCGACGGCTTGCAAGCCAAGGGCGCCACCCTGGCCAACTCCAACCTCTCTCGCGCCCGGTTCGAGGCCAGCGACCTGCAGGGCTCCAACCTGACCCACGTCACCGCGCGGGGGGTCTCGTTCACCAGCGCGTCCCTGATCGGCGTGAATCTCAGCGGCGGGGATTTCGACCACGCCTCATTCAAGGACGCCAATCTGGTCGGCGCCAATTTCACCGGCGCGGTGGTGTCCGGCGCGGACTTCCGCGGCGCCACCCTGACCCATACCTACCTGGCGGGCGTGGACCTCACCACCGTGCGCGGCCTGACCCAGGAGCAGATCGACGGCGCCTGCTCCGACGCGGGCACGCGCCTGCCGCCGGGCCTAACCGGCCACGCCTGCCGGAGCGGCCGCATAATGGTCCTACGCGCGCCGCCCCATCCGCCAGCGCCGCCGCGCTAGACCTTGATCTGCGGAGCCAGGCGGATGTGCAGATCCTTGAGCTGCTTGTCCGACACGTCAGACGGCGCATTCATCATCAGGTCCTGCGCCTGCTGGTTCAGCGGGAAGGCGATGACCTCGCGGATGTTCTGCTGGCCCGCCAGCAGCATGACGATCCGGTCCACCCCCGGCGCCATGCCGGCGTGCGGCGGGGCGCCATAGCGGAAGGCGTTCAGCATGCCGCCGAACTGGCGCTCGACTTCGCTGGCCGAATAGCCGGCGATTTCGAAGGCGCGGATCATGATCTCCGGCTTGTGGTTCCGCACCCCGCCCGAGCACAGCTCCACGCCGTTGACGACGATGTCGTACTGGTACGCCAGGATATCCAGCGGATCCTTGGTGTTCAGCGCCTCCATCTCGCCCTGCGGCATCGAGAACGGGTTGTGCGTGAAGTCGACGTGGTTGGTCTCGTCGTTGAACTCGTACATCGGGAAGTCGACGATCCAGCAGAAGTCGAACCGCCCCTCCGCCACCAGGCCAAGCTCGGTCCCGACCTTGGTCCGCGCCAGGCCGGCAAACTTGTAAAAGCTCGCCGGATCGCCGCCCACGAAGAAGGCAGCATCCCCGACCTTCAGGCCCAGTTGCTGGCGGATCGCCTCCGTGCGCTCCGGACCCAGGTTCCGCGCGATCGGACCGGCGGCCTCCTCGGCCTGGCCCTCTTCCTGGCGCCAGAACACATAGCCCAGCCCAGGCTGACCCTCGCCCTGCGCCCAGCTGTTCATGCGGTCGCAGAAGGCGCGTGACCCACCGGCCGGCGCCGGCAGGGCCCAGATTGCGTTCTTGGGGTTCTCCAGCATCCGCGCGAACACGCCGAAGCCGCCGCCCCGGAAGTGCTCGGACACGTCCTGCATCTCCAATGGGTTGCGCAGGTCCGGCTTGTCGGTGCCGTACTTGGCGATGGACTCGCGATAGGGGATGCGCGGGAACGGATAGGGCGTCACCGACTTGCCGTCGGCGAACTCCTCGAACAGGCCGTGCAGCACCGGCTCCATGGTCGAGAACACGTCTTCCTGGGTGACGAAGCTCATCTCCAGATCCAGCTGGTAGAACTCGCCGGGCGAACGGTCGGCGCGGGCGTCCTCGTCGCGGAAGCAGGGTGCGATCTGGAAGTAACGATCGAAGCCGGCCACCATCAGCAGTTGCTTGAACTGCTGGGGCGCCTGCGGCAGGGCGTAGAACTTGCCGGGGTGGACCCGCGAGGGCACCAGGTAGTCGCGCGCGCCCTCGGGGCTCGACGCCGTCAGGATCGGGGTCTGGAACTCGGTGAAGCCAGCCCCCACCATCCGTTGGCGGATGGAGTTGATGACCTTGGCGCGCAGCACGATGTTGCGGTGCAGGCTCTCGCGGCGCAAGTCCAGGAAGCGGTACTTCAGGCGGATGTCTTCGGGATAGTCCGGCTCGCCGAACACCGGCAGCGGCAACTCGGAAGCTTCCGACAGCACCACCAGTTCACGCACGCGCACCTCGATCTCGCCGGTCGCGAGGTTCGAGTTGATGGTGTCGGCGGAGCGCTCCACCACATCACCATCGATCTGCACGACGCTTTCGGCGCGCAGGCGCTCGATCACCGCAAAGCCCTGCGACTCCGGGCTGAACACCAGCTGGGTGATGCCGTAGTGGTCGCGAAGGTCGACGAACAGCAGGCCGCCCAGATCGCGCTTGCGGTGGACCCAGCCCGAGACGCGCACATTCGCGCCCTTGTCCGCGAGCCGGAGGGCGCCGCAGGTATGGGTGCGATAGGCGTGCATCGTTGTTTCTCTGAAAAAGATGGGGTTTTTGGAGGCGCGGAAGGGCGCATGACCCCTGCCCATTGTCAAGGCAAAGGCGGCTTATCCACCGCCCGCGCTATTGCACCATTTGCGACTCTCGAAAATGGGGCCATATTGAGGGTCCTGTTCAACAGCTGAAAGGAGGTGACCCAGTGTCTCATTGTCTCCAACCGAGGTCCTACGTGACCTGGAGCCTCAAGACCGAGGTTTTCGCCTGACAGCGTCTGACGCTCGAAGGTTTTAAGGTCGCGGAACGCCGGCACGCCGGCTGGACCCGCGGTACGACGATGGAGGGCCGTCCGGGAAACCGGGCGGCCCTTTTCATTTCGGTTGGGGAGCCACCAGAACCCCGGCCAAGGGCGGATGTTCCGCCGCGGGATACGGCGGCGGCGGTTCACGCAGCGTGTCGGCGGAAGGTCAGAACGAGACGCAGGCCGGGGTTTCGAACAGCATCACTCGGTCCCCGCGATTGAGGTCGCGGTAGGCGTCGCGGATGGCGTGGACCTTGTCACGCTCGCGTTCAGCGCCGGTGAACACCAGCAGCACCGCCTTGGCCGGCTGCCGCGCGAACGGGCCCTGGCCGCCTTGACCATAGACGTCCGAAACCGCCAGGCTGTCGGGGAACCTGGGTTTCACCTCGCGGCTGACGAAGGCGCGCCAGTCGGCCTCGTTCACCGGCGACCTTGCGCCATCGGCCCCGGCAAAGACCAGTTCGGCGCTGGTGGCCGCACGCAGGTTGGCGGGACAGACGATCGACGGCGCCTTGGCGGCGACCGGTCCGGCGAGCAGCGCCAGGGCGAGGGCAAACTTGAAGGGGGTCATGCCGGAATGCTCCGAATCGCGACGTATCGTTCCAGGCTAGCAAAGCTCGGGCCGCGCCGCCGCCGCGCAACTTTCACCCATCCACCCGATCAAAGCCAGCCAGCATGCGGATGACCTCGGCCAGATGCCGTGCGTCCGGCCCGGCGCGGTGCCGGTGCGGAAAGGCCCGCGTGGCCCGTTCCTCCGCCGACTCGATCTCGTAGGGCGCCATGGCCAGCTCCAGCAGCACAGGCTGCACGGGCTGGACCTCGAAGGGCACGCCGCGCCGGGCCGCTTCGGCCAACACACCCAGCCAGACAGCGTCCAGGCCACTGTCGGAAACCACCCTCAGCCCGCGGGTCGCGGCGCTCATTTCGCGCAGAACCTCGTCCGCCGGACGCCCCCTCTGCCGGGCCTCGTCCAGGCTGATCCCGTGCATCGCCTCCGCCCCGGGGTCCCAACCCCAGGTCAGCCAGGTGTCGGTGGGGCGGATCAGCCACGACGTGGTCTCGCCCGTGGCCACGCAGGTTACGCCCACCTCCACGGGAAAGCTTCGACCATAGTCCGGCAGGCAAGAGGCCTCGAAATCGATGGTCGCCAGCTCGCCGGCGTCGCAGGGGCTGCGTTCAGGCTGCTCAGCCACGGCCTAACCGGCCCCCACCAATTCGCGGCCGATCAGGAAACGGCGGATCTCGTTGGTCCCGGCGCCGATGTCGTAAAGCTTGGCGTCACGCAGGAAGCGTTCCACGGGGAAGTCCTTGGTATAGCCGGCGCCGCCCAGGGCCTGAATCGCCTCCAGGGACACCTGGACCGCGTTCTCGGACGCCATCAGGATCGCGCCCGCCGCGTCGAACCGCGTGGTGCGCCCCGCATCGCAAGCCCTGGCCACCGCGTAGACGTAGGCCCGCGCTGAATTGAGGGCGACGTACATGTCGGCGATCTTGCCCTGCATCAGCTGGAAGGTTCCGATCGGTTTGCCGAACTGGCGCCGCTCGCGCACGTAGGGCAACACCACGTCCAGACACGCTTGCATGATGCCCAGCGGCCCGGCGGCCAGCACGGTGCGCTCGTAGTCCAGGCCGCTCATCAGCACCCCGGCCCCGCCGTTCTCAGGGCCGAGAACATTCTCTTCCGGAATCTCGCAGTCCTCGAACACCAGTTCACCGGTGTCGGAGCCCCGCATGCCGATCTTGTCCAGCTTGCGGCTGACGCTGAAACCCTTGAAGCCCTTCTCCACCAGGAAGGCCGTGACGCCCCTGCTCGCCCCCTCCGGGTCGGTCTTGGCATAGACTACCAGGGTGTCGGCGTGCGGCGCGTTGGTGATCCAGAACTTGGTTCCGTTCAGCACATAGCGGTCGCCGCGATGATCGGCCCGCAGCTGCATGCTGATCACGTCCGATCCGGACCCCGCCTCGCTCATGGCCAGGGCGCCGACATGCTCGCCGCTGATCAGGCCAGGCAGGTATTTGCGCTTCTGCTCGTCCGATCCCCAACGGCGGATCTGATTCACGCAGAGGTTTGAGTGCGCCCCGTAGCTGAGGCCCACCGACGCCGAGGCGCGCGAGACTTCTTCCATGGCCACCACGTGCTCGAGATAGCCCAGGCCAAGGCCGCCGAAATCTTCCTCGACAGTGATGCCGTGCAGACCCAGTTCGCCCATTTCCGGCCAGAGCTGCCGCGGAAAATTGTTCGACGCGTCGATCTCCGCCGCCAGGGGGGCGATGCGGTCGGCGGCAAAGCGGGCGGTGGTGTCGCGGATGGCGTCGGCGGTCTCGCCGAGACCAAAATCCATCAGGGGGCCGTGGTTCGGGATCATGCCGGAGGATTATCACGGCCCTCGATCCACCGCGAGCGGGCAGCGGCACAGCAAGAGTAGGGTGCGAAAAACGGGAGCCGGTTTTCCACCCGCGCCCAACTCTCGATGTATGGAAGCGATGACGTTTCCTGCCTTCAGACTCACTCAGTCCAAAGGCGAAGTGATCTAGGCGGCCGGCGCTTCGGGTCCAGCGAGGCGCATCAGCAGCTGATAGACCGCGACGGCGGTGCAACCGATGCCGATGACGCCGAGACCGAAACCCATCACCAGGGGGTCGATGCCGGCGATGCTGCCGGCGGACGGAGCTCTGAAGCCGAATTTCACGGCCGCTGCGAACAGCGTCAGGCCGAGGAAGCCCAGTCCCGCCCAGACCAGGACGCTGATGGGCTTCGGCTTGGCGACGACCTTGGGGGTGAACACCAACTCGGCCTCGTGGGAAGTGTTCTCCGTATCCTCGATCACCGGCTTGGGGTCGGTGGAGACCACGTCGATATCGCGGGGAACTTCCTGGCCCTCCGCTTCGATGAGGGTGTCCCCGGGGAGCGCGTCCCCAAGCGGCATGTCCCCAGAGATCGGGTCCTCGGAAGCCAACTCCGCTGGGGCGGTCTGGGTCGTTCCAACGGCCTCGTCCGGCGTCGATTCATCCTCGGGAAGGGGCTGGCCCGCCGCCTCGGCTTCGGCGTCAGTGGCCGGCGCGTTGGGCGCGGTCTCCGCCGGCGTTTCAAGCGCTTTCGGCGCAGGCTCCGAATCCCGCAGCAACGCCCCCAGCCTGGCGCTCACGGCCGCCGCGGCCGCCTCGCTGGCGGTGGGACCGGTGTCTTCAAATGGCACGAACGGCGTCGGCGTGGCGCGCTCGGCAATGGCGCGCTCGCCCAGCAGATCCGCCCGTAGCACCGCCGGGGTGCTGGTCAGGGTGAAGGGCGCCACGTCGTAATCGATCTTGGGGGGCAGCACAGGGCTCGGCGCGGGGGCCCAGGCGTCCACCGGCTTAAGGAACAGGCTCTTTTCGAACGCCCGGCGGCGCACCAGGGCGTCGATGACGATGCGTTCGCCATCGAAGTCCGCCCGCCGCCACAGCTCCATGGTCAGGGCCGCTTCCAGCATCCGGCCTTCGTTGATCCGGCGCAGCGTCGTCGAGCGGCGGAAGTTCTCCAGCCCGATGTTGAAGGCAAAGGAGACCAGGGCATCGAACTGGTTCTGGTTCAGGGGCGCAAAGGTCCACTCGTTCACGGCGTGGGCCACATTGATCAGGTCATAGAGCAGCAGGGCCTCGGCGTCGGGTTCGGCCACCTCCGTGCCGGCCCTGGCGGTCTTGGTGTGGCCGTAGCCGATGGTCCAGCGACCATCATCGAGCTCCGCCGCCTTGGCGCGGAAGCCCTCGAAGCGCTTGATCAGGAGGATCGCCGCGCGGGAGATCTGGTGCCTGGCTATCATCGCCCTTTTGACCCGGAATGGAACACTGGGCCTACCTGCCCGCCCCAACCCCGCAAAGGCCGGGCCAGAACCACATTGGCGTTAGCTAGAGCAGAATCATGGCGGCGATGGCGAGCACCGCGAAGAATCCCATGAAGTCGGTCAGGAAGGTGATGAAAATCGACGAAGAGACCGCCGGGTCGCGCCCCATCTTCTCCAGCGCCAAAGGCACCAATATGCCGCCCACCGCCGCGGTGAAGATGTTGGCCACCAGGGCCAGGGCCACGGTAAGTGCCAGCTTCCAATTGTGGTAGAAGACAATCACCGCCGCGGCCATGGCGATGGCGACAATGACGCCGTTGATGATCCCCGCCCCGAGTTCGCGCCAGATTATCCGCGCGCTGTTCGACGCATTCAGCTCGCGCCCCGCCAGGGCTCGCACGGCCACCGCCAGGGTCTGGGTGCCGGCGTTGCCGCCCACCGACGAGACGATGGGCATCAGCACCGCCAGGGCGACGATCTTGGCGATCTCGTCCTGGTAGAAGGCGATCGCGCCCACCGCCACGGCCTCGGTGGCCAGGTTCAGCACCAGCCACAGCAGGCGTGAACGGACGATGCCGAACAGGGTCGCGTCACGGCCCGCGTCTGACACACCGGCCAGGGCCAGCATGTCCTCTTCGCTTTCTTCCTGGATGACGCCGACAACGTCGTCGACGGTGATCTGGCCCACCAACCGCCCACCCGGCTCCACCACCGGGGCGGAAATCAGGTGGTACTTGTCGAAGATGTAGGCGACCTCTTCCTGGTCCATGTCGACCGGGATTTCGGTCACCGACTCCATGATGTCCGAGAGCAGCGCCTCGCGCTTGGCGCGCAGCAGCCGGCTCACCGAGGCCGCGCCCAGGGGCCGGTTGGCGGGATCGACCACATAGATGTCGAAGAACAGCTCGGGAATGTCGTCGCCGGTGCTGCCGACATAGTCGATGGTCTGGCCGACGGTCCAGAACTGCGGCGCCGCCAGCACCTCGCGCTGCATGAGCCGGCCGGCCGTCTCTTCCTCATAGGCCAGGGTGGTCTCGATGGCCGTCCGCTCGATGGCGGGCATGGCGGCCAGAACGGCGGCGCGCTTGTCGTCCTCAAGGTCGTCGACCACGTCGGCGGCGTCGTCGCTGTCCAGATCGCCCAAGGCCGCGGCCAGGGTTGATGGCGGGACAAACTGCAGCACCTCTTCGCGGATCTTGCCGTCCAGCTCCGAAAGGATGTCGGCCAAGGCCTCCGGCGCGATGTGCGGGATGATCTCTTCGCGATAGTCCGACGAGAGGAAGCCCATCAGGTCGGCGACATCGGCGGGGTGCAGGGCCGCGATCAGCTCGCGCACGCGGGCGCCGTCGCTGCGGTCGGCGGCGTCGATGACCATGTCCACGAAGTCGGCGTTCAGCGCGTAGTCCTCGCCCAGGGCGAGGTCTTCCAAATCCTCAAGGGGGGCCTTGAGCTCCAGTTCGGCGGAATCGGCGGCGTCGTGGCTCATAGCCCCTCCTCCCGAACTGGCGCTTTATCGGCGTGTTGCTACGACTGTGTCGTCCCTTGAGTTCACTGGTGCGGTCGAGAAGACTCGAACTTCCACGGGTTACCCCACAGCGACCTCAACGCTGCGCGTCTACCAATTCCGCCACGACCGCATCGTGGTGAGGCGGGGGGGTTAGCAAACGCCGCGCCTCTTGTGAAGGGCGCGCGCCTATTCGGTTAGTATGCCGCGCCAGCCATGAAATCGTAGACATCGGCGGCCCGTGTCACGGAGATGGAAATCTTGTCGTCGCTGATCAGGATTTCGCCGCGGGCGACCGGATGGTTGTTGGCCAGGATCCAGACCTCGTCGTTGGCCTTGGCGTCCAGGGGGATCACCGCGCCACGGCCCATGCGCAGCAATTGCTGCATGGGCAGGGTTGAACGGCCCAAGACCACGGAGATCTCGACATTGACGGCGTTGACCTGACTCACGAACGCACAAACCCCCGAAACGGCCGACGGATCGCCCAGACCACACTTTGCGTGGACGCCGCCTGGCCCCACATTGAGGCCCTATGCTTGACCGCGCGTTAAATACCGGCCGATCGTTCCAGCGACAGGATGACATTCCCGTCGAATGGAAGGTTTCGCCTGGACGCGTCCCCTATCTCGACGCGGTGGCCGCCATGGAGGCCAGAGCCGAGGCCATCGCCGAGGGCCGGGCCAGCGAGTTGGTTTGGTTGCTGGAACACCCGCCCCTCTACACCGGCGGGGTTTCGGCCAAGGCGGGCGATCTTCTGGCGCCGGACCGGTTTCCGGTCTTTCAGAGCGGTCGCGGGGGCCAGTACACCTATCATGGCCCCGGCCAGAGGGTGGCCTATGTGATGCTTGATCTGAGGGCTCGGGAGCGTGACGTGCGCGCCTTCGTCGCGGCGCTGGAGGCCTGGCTGATCGGCGCCCTGGCCAGGTTCAACGTCGAGGGCCAGATTCGCCAGGACCGGGTTGGGGTCTGGGTCGAACGCGAGGCTCCGGGCCGCCTCCCTCGGGAGGACAAGATCGCCGCCATCGGCGTGAAACTGCGCAAATGGGTCAGCTTCCACGGCGTCAGTCTCAACGTCGAGCCGGACCTGAGCCATTTCGACGGCATCGTCCCGTGCGGCGTCACCCAGCATGGCGTCACCAGCCTGGTGGACCTGGGCCTGCCGGTGAGCATGGACGAGGCCGACGCCGCCCTCAGGGCCGCATTCGTGGATATCTTTGGCCCCGTTGCAGAGGTCACAGCGCCCTAATTCGGCATCGCCTCTAGATTGGCCACCACGCCAGGCGGGCGTAGGCGCGGAAGCCCAGCGCCACGGACAGAGGCAGATCCGGGAGGAACACCACCGCCACGATCCAGAACGTCTCGTATTTCCTTCGCGGCCAGGCTGTTTCATCGGGTGACTCGCCCTAGGTGACCTCCAGTTGTCTCCGCCGCGCCCGCGTGGTTACAACTGCTCAGCCCGATCCGGGGCCTGCCGCGCACTCGCCAAGCCCTTTTCCAGAGCTCTACCGCCCCGCATGCGCCTCATCGAACGCTACCTCTATCGCCAATTGCTGGGGCCGACCCTGCTGGCGAGCGCGGCGCTGTCGGGGGTGGCGATCCTGACCCAGACCCTGTCGGGCCTCGATATCCTGGTGAACGACCGCCAAAGCCCGCTGGTGTTCGCGCAAATCACCCTGCTGGCCATGCCCCAGCTGGTGGTGATGATCCTGCCGGTGGCGGTGCTGGTGGCAGCCCTGGCCGCCCTGAACCGTCTGCACACCGAACAGGAGATCGTGATCTGCTTCGCCGGCGGCATGAGCCGTTGGCGCGTCGCCTCCCCGGCCCTGCGCCTGGCCGCCCTGGTCGCCCTGGCCTCCCTGGTCCTGTCGCTGTGGATTCAGCCACTCAGCTACCGCGCCATGCGCGCCGTCCTCCAGGACTTACGCAGCGATCTGGCCGCCACCCTGGTCAAGCCGGGCCAATTCAGCCATCCCGCCCAGGGCCTGACCGTCTATGCCCAGTCGGTGGACGACGACGGCCTGATCCACAACCTGTTCATCAACCAGAACACCGGCAAGGGACACGACATCACCGTCACCGCCCAGGAAGGCCGCTTCGAGGCGCGGGGGAACTATCCGATCCTGTTGATGCGTCACGGCGCGAACCAGGAGTTCTCCAGGACCGGCGTGCTGAATTTCCTGGCCTTCGACGAGTACGCCTTTGATCTGCGCGCCTTCATGCCTTCCCGCCAAGGGGTGCACTACAAGCTCTCAGATCGCTTCCTGCACGAGCTGTTCTTTCCAGACCTGCGGCTGACCTGGGAACAGGCCAATCGCAAAAAGCTGCTTGCCGAGGGCCACGCCCGCCTGGCCGGCGCGCTCTACAACATCGCCTTCATGGCCATGGCCCTGGCCGGGGTGTTGGGTGGGTCGTTCAGCCGCCTGGGCTATGGCCAGCGTATTGCCGCCACGGCGGTGGCGGCCCTGGTGCTACGGACCCTCGGATTCGCCGCCCAGGCCGCCGCCGGCGGGGCGCCGGTGTTCAACCTGCTGCAGTACCTGTTGCCCGCGGCGGCCACGGCGCTGGCGCTGGGGGTCCTGTTCGCGCCCCTGCGGCGGCCCGCGGCGCGGTCCGAGCCGGTTGGTCCGATCCCGCACGGCCAGCCCGCATGACCTCCGCCGTCAGCCGCATCCAGCGCTATGTTCTGGCGCGCACCCTGATCGGGGTCGGCGCCGCCTTGGCGGTGATTGCCGCGGTGATCATGCTGGTGGACTTCGTGGAGTTGTCGCGCACCCTGGGAGGCGTGGTCGAACTCAGCTTTGTGCAGCTCATCGGTCTGACTCTCCTCAAGTCCCCCTCGGTGATCCTCAAGCTACTGCCCTTCATCTTTCTGTTCGGGGTGATGGGCGCTTTCGTCACCCTGAACCGGCGCAGCGAGCTGGTGGCCATGCGAGCGGCGGGCATGTCGGCCTGGCGGTTCGTCCTGCCCGCGGCCGCCGCCGCCTTCCTGCTCGGCATACTGACCATCGGCGCCCTCAATCCCGCCGCCGCCTGGCTGAGCGCCCGATTCGAGGACCGTCGCTCGGACCTGGCCCATGACCGCGGTGGCGCCGCCCGCGGACTGTGGCTGCGGCAGGGGGACGAGCGGGGCCAGATGGTGATCCACGCCGCCTCGCACGATCTGGTGAACGAGACCATCCGCCTGACCGGCGTTTCGATCTACATCCAGACCGTAAGCCCGAACGGCGGTTTCGTGTTTTCCCGCCGGATCGAAGCGGCGCAAGCGGTCTTGATCCCCGGCGCCTGGCGGCTCACCGACGCGCGGGAGGCCCTGCCCGGCGCGGATTCCGTGCGCGCCGAGCGTCTCGACCTGCCCTCCAGTCTGGACCTGCGCACCGCCCTGGAAAAGTACGCCTCGCCGGACTCGATCGCCTTCTGGCGCTTGCCGACCACTATAGAACGGGCCCGGTCGGCGGGTTACGCCGTGGCCGGCTATCAACTGCGCCTGCACCAACTCCTGGCGACACCACTGCTTTTTTCCGCCATGTCAGTGCTTGCGGCGGCCTTCTCCATGAGGCTGATGCGGCTTGGCGGCCTGGCGGGCTTGGCGGTAATGGGTTTGGCGGTGGGCTTCGCGGTCTTCTTCTTCAATCAGATCTGTGGCGCCCTGGGATCGGCGGGGGTGATTCCCCCGGCGATCGCGGCTTGGTCGCCACCGGTGCTGGCCTTCCTGTCGGGGGTCACCGTGCTTTGCTATACCGAGGACGGCTGACTCGCGATGGCGGCGAACGGGCGGCGTAGAAGTGTATGAGGGTCGGTTTCGAATGAACTTCAGCCATTCGACGAATGGGCATGCGAGGAAGGCCCTGCTAGCCGGCGCGGCTCTGGCGGTGCTCGGCTCAGCCTCGGCGAAAGCCGCCGCCGATCCGGCGGTCGCGAGCAACGCCGGATCGCCCACCACCCTGATCACCCCGCCCCCGGCGGATGACGGCCTGACCGGCGGCGGTTTCTATCTCGAGGCCGACCAACTCACCCAGGACAATGCCAGCCACCACTACACCGCCACCGGCGCCGTCGAGGCCCGTTACAACGGCCGCACCCTGCGCGCCCACAGCCTGGAGTACGACAGCACCACCGGCGTGGTCACCGCGCGCGGCGAGGTCCAGATCCTCAACGCCGACGGTACGGCCGAATTCTCAGACGCCATCACCCTGGACAAGGACTTCAGCGACGGCGTCGCCCTGGGCTTCTCCACCCGCCTACAGGGCGGGGTGAAGATCGCCGCGGCCAGCGCCACCCGCCACGACGATCAGATCACCGAGTTGCGCAACGCGGTCTACACCCCCTGTGCGGTCTGCGCCGACAGCGGCGCCCACAAGCAGCCAACGTGGTCGATCCGCGCCAGCCGGGTGATCGAGGACAAGACCAAGCAGACTGTCTACTACCAGCATGCCGTCATTCAGGTGCTGGGCGTCGGCATCTTCTACCTGCCGGCCATGTGGACCGCCGACCCGGCCGCCCCGCGCAAGTCCGGTTTCTTGACCCCCTTCGCCACCTATTCCCAGAAGCGCGGCGTCTCCTATTCGCAGTCCTGGTACCAGGTGATCAGTCCCTCCCAGGACATCACCATCACGCCGCAGATCAACACCAAGGTGAACCCCTTCCTGAGTGTCGACTGGCGGCGGCGGTTCTACTCCGGCACGATCGACGTCCGTGCCGGCTATACCTACGAGAGGGACTTCGACTCCCACGGCCACCTGTTCGGCGATCTAACCTCGCGCAGTTACATCCTCGCCAAGGGCGCCTTCGACATCAACCAGTACTGGCGCTGGGGTTTCACCGCCGAGCGGGCCTCAGAGCCCCTGGTGTTCGACAAGTACGACATCTCCAACGTCTTCGTTGAGCGCGGGCTCTATGCCGCTGACGACCGGCGCCTGATCTCCCAGCTCTACATCACCCGCCAGGCCCCCTTGTCCTACGTCTCGGCCGCCGCGATCAGCGTTCAGGGCCTGCGCCAGGGCGACGTCAACAGCACTTTCCCGATCATCGCGCCGGTGATCGAGGCGCGCTGGGAAGCGCCGCGATCGATCCTGGGCGGACGTCTGCGCCTCGACGGCAGCGCCGTGGTTCTGGACCGTAACCGTTCGCCCACCGACCCGCTACAGGACGGGATCGACAGCCGCCGCGCCACCCTGCAGGTGGACTGGCGCGGAGCCTTCACCCTTGCCAACGGCCTGCGCGTAGAGCCCTTCCTGAAGGCGCGCGGCGACGTCTACGGCATCAGTGGCCTGAAAGCGCCCTACGGGCCTTCCGCCACGCTTGGACGCGGCTTTGTCACCGGCGGCGCCGACTTCAGCTACCCGCTGATCAAGCAATCGGGCGACATCACCTACGTCCTTGAGCCCCTGGCCCAGATCGCCATCTCGCCCAACGCCACCCTCGACCCCCGCATCCCCAACGAGGACAGCCAGGTCTGGGAGCTGGACGAAACCAACCTGTTCCAGGTCAACCGCTCGCCCGGCTATGATCTCTATGAGAGCGGCCAGCGCCTCACCGTCGGCGGCCGCGCCACGGCCTTCGTGGCCGACGGACGCAGCGCCAGCGTCATGTTGGGACGCAGCTTCCGCGCCAATTCGGACCCCGCCCTTCCCGCCAACACCAGCCTCGACACCCAGTCCTCCGACTACGTTCTGGCCGCGGAAGTGACGCCGATCCAGGGGGTGCACCTGTTTTCCCGGTGGCGCCTTGGCGCGGACGATTTCTCCATCCACCGGCTGGAAATCGGTGGCAACTTCGCCACCAAACGGGTCACCGGCTACATCCGTTATCTGGACGAGATTCAGGCCCCCACCGGCGGCAATTTCCGCGGCCTCGACTTCCGCGGTAACCTCTGGGCCACAGAGCACTGGGGCTTGTCCCTCTACGGCACCCGCAACTTCGACACCGACAAATGGCTGCGGCGGGACGTCGGTATCGTCTACCGCGACGATTGCGTGCGGGTTGAGGTGATCTATCGCAACGACGAAACGACGAATGGGACACTTGGTCCCTCCAAGTCCGTGGTGCTGCGCCTAACGCTCGCCACATTAGGCAATTCAGGCTACAGGCCCTGATCAATCGCCTCGCCCTTCGCTAGGATGGGCGGGCCTAGTCGTACGAGGACACTCAATATCTATGCGCTGGCTTGGTAAGATCGCAGGCGCGAGCGGCGCTGTTCTCGGCTTGATGATTGCGGCCTCTCCCCTAGGTGTCCAGCAGGCGGCGTCGCAGGACGCGGCCCCGCCGGCCGCCGCGCCGCAACAGCCCCAGGGGCTCACCGAGGCCGTCGTCGCCTCGGTCAACGACGACATCATCTCCACCTACGACGTCGTCCAGCGGATGCGCCTGCTGATCGTCACCTCCGGCATCCAGGTCAACAATCAGAATCTGCCCGAGCTTCAGAGCGAAGCCCTGCGTTCCTTGGTCGACGAGCGTTTGGAGCTCCAGGAGCTGCGGCGCGAAGGCAAGGAACAGAAATTCGACCTGATCGCCTCGGACGATGAGGTGAACGACGAAATCAACGACATCGCCCGCAGCAACAACACCAGCGCCGACGCCCTGGTGGGCCAGCTACAGGCCCAGGGCGTTCAGCCGGAGACGTTCAAGGCCCAGCTTCGCGCGGAGATCAGCTGGCGCGGTTGG
>JBBROW010000054.1:0-20604 GCA_038228945.1 Caulobacterales bacterium | reverse complement strand
GGTGCTCGACACCCTGGCGATCGAGAACTTCATCTCGGTCCAGGCCACCGACGGCCCGAAATTCGCCGTGGCCTTGGAGCAGCACGTCAAGGAATACGAAGTCGACATCATGAACACCCAGCGCGCCGCCAAGCTGGTGCCGGGCAAGCTGATCGAAGTGCACACCGCCAGCGGCGCGGTGTTGAAAGCCAAGTCGGTGATCCTGGCCACCGGCGCCCGCGCCCGGGTGATCCCCGCCGTCGGCCTGGTCCCAGATGGCGAGCGCATCTGGACCTATCGCGAGGCCATGGTCCCCAAGACCGCGCCCAAGACCCTGCTGGTGGTCGGCTCCGGCGCCATCGGCATCGAATTCGCCAGTTTCTACCGGGCCTTGGGCTCAGAAGTTACAGTCATCGAAGCCCTGCCGCGCATCCTGCCGGTGGAGGACGAGGAGGTCTCCAAGGCCGCCCAGAAGGCCTTCGAGAAGCGCGGCCTGAAGTTCCGCATCGGCGCCAAGGTCACCAAACTGGCCAAGGCCAAGACCGGCGTCACCCTGGACCTGGAATCCGCCGGCAAGGCCGAAACCCTCACCGCCGATGTCGCCATCGTCGCCGTGGGCATCGACGGCAATGTCGAAAACCTGGGGCTCGAAGCTCTGGGCGTGAAGCTGGACCGCGGCCATGTGGTCATCGACGCCCACGGCGCCACCAATGTGCCCGGCCTCTACGCCATCGGCGACGTGGCCGGCCCACCGTGGCTGGCGCACAAGGCCAGCCACGAGGGGGTTCACTGTGTCGAGCACATCGCCGGCGTCCCGTCCTCGAACCTGACGTCGCCGATCCCCGGCTGCACCTACTCCAATCCCCAGATCGCCTCGGTGGGCCTGACGGAGGCCCAGGCCAAGGACAAGGGGCTGGAGGTCAAGGTCGGCCGCTTCCCCTTCCGCGTGAACGGCAAGGCGATCGCGTCGGGCGAGACCGAGGGTTTCGTCAAGACCGTCTTCGACGGCAAGACCGGCGCCCTGATCGGCGCCCACATGATCGGGGCGGAGGTCACCGAAATGATCCAGGGCTTCACCCTGGCCATCACCATGGAAGCCACCGAGGCGGAACTGTTCGCCACCGTCTACCCCCACCCGACCATGAGCGAGGCGATGCACGAGGCGTCGTTGGACGCCTTCGGCCGGGTTCTGCATACCTAGAAAAAGGTCTCTTCCCCCCTGGGGGAAGTACCCGCGAAGCGGGGGAAGGGGGCTCCAGCTTGGCGCTCCGCTGAAGCCCTCACCGTGTCGAACTTACTTCGCCGCCTTCAGCTCAGTATCCATCGCCGCCAGCTTGGCGTCGTCCAGGCCGGCCTGCGGATACTTCGACGCATCCCGCACCGACATGCCCTTGGCCATATCCAGGTAGGGCGAGGTCTCGAGGCCAGGCATGTACTTGTCGACGATCGCCTTGGTCGCCGGAACGGCGAGCAGGGCGCCGATCTTGGAGTCCACGGACGGGGTGGCGGCGGCCATGGCGGCGGTCGGTGCGTCCGCGGCAAACGCCACCGGCGCGGCGGCGAGAGCGAGGATCAGGCCGGAAAGGCCGGCGGCGATGAGCTTCATGATCGAATCCTGGAAAATTGGCGTCCCTAACGCCAGCTACGTCTAACAACGAAAGCGAAAGTTTGGCGAGAGGGTTTACATTACAGACCTGACAGGAAACCGCGGGTCCGCCGGCCTTCCGTTGAGGGGCGGGAGCGGTGTAAGACGCTGTCATGACCGACACCGTTTCCAAGCTTATCGAAGGCCGCACCGGCTCCTGGGAAATCGTTCTGGGCCTCGAGGTCCATGCCCAGGTCGCCTCCAACGCCAAGCTGTTCTCCGGCGCCGCCGTGGGATTCGGCGCGGGCCCCAACGAACAGGTCAGCCTGGTCGACGCCGCCATGCCTGGCATGCTGCCGGTGATCAACCGCCGCTGCGTCGAGCAGGCGGTGAGGACGGGCCTGGGCCTCAAGGCCAAGATCAACACCTGGTCGCGCTTCGACCGGAAGAACTACTTCTACCCGGACCTGCCGCAGGGCTATCAGATCAGCCAGTACAAGGACCCCATCGTTGGCGAGGGCCTGATCGAGGTCGAACGCGACGACGGCTCGACCTTCAGCGTGCGCATCGAGCGCCTGCACCTGGAACAGGACGCGGGCAAGTCGATCCACGACATGGATCCCCACGCCACCTATGTCGACCTGAACCGCGCCGGCACTGCCCTGATGGAAATCGTCTCCTATCCCGACATGCGCAGCGCCGAAGAAGCCGCCGCCTATGTGAAAAAGGTGCGCACCATCCTGATCTACCTGGGCACCTGCGACGGCGACCTGGAGAAGGGCAACCTGCGCGCCGACGTCAACGTCTCGGTATGCCGCCCCGGCGCCTACGAGAAGTTCCGCGAGACGGGCAGTTTCACCCACCTGGGCACCCGCTGCGAGATCAAGAACGTCAATTCCTACCGCTACATCCAGCAAGCTATCGAGTACGAGGCCCGCCGCCAGGTCGAGATCCTCGAGGACGGCGGCACGATCCATCAGGAAACCCGCCTGTTCGACCCCAACAAGGGCGAGACCCGGTCCATGCGATCCAAGGAAGAGGCGCACGACTACCGCTACTTCCCCGACCCGGACCTGCTGCCCCTGGTGCTCGATCCGGCCTGGATCAAGGCCATTGAAGACAGCCTGCCCGAACTGCCGGACGAAAAACGCAAGCGTCTGGAAAGCCAGTACGGCCTGTCGCACTACGACGCTGGCGTGCTGATCATCGACCAGGCCCGCGCCGACTATTTCGAACGCGCCGCCAAGGGCCGCGACGCCAAGTTGGTGGCCAACTGGGTCACCAACGAACTGCTGGCCCGCCTGGCCAAGGATGGTCTGGAGATCGACCACAGCCCGATCCCTTCCGACGACGTGGCCGGACTGGTCAAGCTGCTGGAAGACGGCGTCATCTCCTCGAAGATCGCCAAGGAGGTGTTCGAGCAGATGTGGGCCGGGGAGGGGACTCCCGCCGCCATCGTCGCGGCGCGCGGCCTCACCCAGGTCAGCGATACCGGCGCCCTGGAAGCGATGATCGACAAGCTGATCGCCGCCAATCCCGGCCAGGCCGCCCAGGTCAAGGAAAAGCCCCAGGCCCTCGGCTGGTTCGTCGGCCAAGTGATGCGCGAGACCGGCGGCAAGGCCAACCCCGCCGTGATCAACGACATCCTCCGCGCCAAGCTGAACTAGGGCGTCCCGGCGGCCGGCCGCCCGGCGAGGAACGAGGGGCCTATCGCGCTCATACACTTGCCCAAAGTGCGAATCCATTGTCATGTTCGCCTTATGTTCCACAGCCCGCCGCCCCTGCCTCAGGACCCGGACACGCCCACCGATCTCGATGAAGACCGGATCTGGGAGCTTGGCCTGCTGAAGGAACTGGCGGAGATGGGCATGCGCCTGGCCCGCAACGTCAGTCAGGAGCTCGCCGAGGACGCCACACTGGAACAGGCCCAGGCCCAGGTGCTGCCCTTCACCCGCGCCGCCAAGATGGTCCGCCAGACCCTGGCCCTGCGCCGCCGCATGGCCGCCGATGACTTCGCCGCCGATCTGAAGCGCCGCGAACATCGCGCCGAAAAGGCCGCCGAGCGCGACAAGCAGGCGGTGATAACCAGCTACGAAATCCGCGACGGCCTGATCGAGGTCATCGGGGCGGATGCCTCCCGCCCCAAGGCTGATACCGAACGGCTGCTGGACGACCTCGACGACTGGATCGAACGCCAGGATCAGGAGGTGTTCAATGCCCTCCCGATCGGCGCCACCGTCTGGCGGGCTTGCCAGGACCTGGGCCTGCCCATGGACCTGCGGTTCTGGGAAGGCCAGGACTGGGCCAACGATGAACTCGCCGACCGTCCCCGCGGTTCCCCCTTCACCGCCTGGCGCCGCACCGCCCCACCCAAGGGCCTGGTCTGGTCCGAGGCCCCCGAGCCCGGCCCCGACGACGATCCGCCCTAACCACCCGCCCCACCAAAATCCGGGACGAACCCACCCTCCTGACACCCTTTGGCTGGCGTTCGCGCGTTCGGCGTCCTATAGGCGCGCCTTCCGATGGATCAGACGAGGTTGAACAGGGCTAGGTTCCGCGCCTGGCGGCGGGGCTTTCGGGAAGCGGACCTCATTCTGGGGCCGTTCGCGGACAGCCATGTCTCGACCTTCTCGGAAGCCGAGATGGTCCAGTTCGAAGACCTCCTCGATCAGCTCGACCATGACCTCTACGCCTGGATCACCGGCGCGGAGCCTATCCCTCCCCAATTCGATCACGACGTGATGCGCCGCCTTTGCGCCTTTCGCCCCTCTGATCTCCCAATCGGCGACATCACGTGACCACCACCGCGACCTCTCCCAGTGATCTGAAACGCGTCGCCCAGGCGCCGGGCCGCCTGGAGCTCACCGGCGCGCCGGAGGGTTTCGACGCCCTGGTCATGGGCGACCTGGTCCGCGCGCGCGGCGGGGTGTCGGTGTTCGTGGCCCGGGACGGTTCGCGCGCCTCGGCGTTCATGGACGCCATGGCCTTCTTCGCCCCGGAGACGGAGCTGATCCAGTTCCCGGCCTGGGACTGCCTGCCCTACGACCGCGTCGGCCCCTCGGCCACCGTCTCGGCTCAGCGCATGGCGACCCTGACCCGGCTGGCGCGGGGCATGGACACCAAGGCGCCGGTGCTGCTGGTGACCACGGCCGCGGCCCTGCTGCAGCGGGTTCCCACCCGCGCCCTGGTCGGCCGCGCCGGCTATTCGGCTAAGGTCGGCGCCAGCGTCGATATCGCCCAGGTGGAGCGCTACTTCACCGTCAACGGTTACCACCGCGCCTCCACCGTCTCCGATCACGGCGAGTTCGCCGTTCGCGGCGGGGTCATCGACGTCTTCCCGCCGGGCGCCGAGGAGCCGGTGCGCCTGGACCTGTTTGGCGACATCCTGGAATCCATCCGCGGCTTCGACCGCGAGACCCAGCGCTCCACCCGCCAGCTCACCGCCATCGACCTGCCGCCGGTGAGCGAGGCCCTGCTGGACGCCGACGCCATCTCCCGCTTCCGAAGCGGCTATCTTTCCAACTTCGGCGCCCCGGGGGACGATCCGCTGTACGCCGCCGTCACCGATGGGGTGCGCCGCGCCGGTCTCGAGCACTGGCTGCCGCTATTCTACGAGCGGATGGAGACCCTGTTCGACTACCTGCCGGCCGGCGCCCTGATCGGCGTCGACCACCTGGCCGCCGAGGCCCGCGACGAGCGCCTGGCAATGATCGCCGACGCCTTCGAGGCCCGCGACCAGGCCGACCGCAAGGCCCACTACCGCGCCATCGCACCGGACCTGCTCTATCTCTCCACCGACGAGTGGGACGGCTACCTCGACCACTTCGCCTCCCGCCAGTTCGAGCCCCTGTCCCGCGAGGGCGGCGAACAGATCGTCGACATGGGCGCCAAGCTGGGCCGCAGCTTCTCCGCCGAACGGGCCCAGGACAGCGTCAACCTGTTCGAAGCCACCGCCGACCACGCCAAGCGCCTGGCAGCCGCCGGCAAGCGGGTGCTGTTCGCCTCTTGGTCCGAAGGCTCCTCCGAGCGGCTCAGCGCCATGCTGGCCGACCACGGCATGCGCGGCGTCTCCCTGGCGCCCTACTGGCAGGCGGCCAAGGCGGCCGATCCAAAGAAGCCACAGCGAGCGATCCTGCCCCTGGAGCACGGCTTCGAGACCGAGAATCTGGCGGTCATTTCCGAGACCGACATCCTGGGCGACCGCCTGGCCCGCCCGCGCCGACGCCGCCGCGCCGCCAATTTCCTGGCCGAGGCCGCCGCCCTGACGCCGGGCGATCTGGTGGTCCACATCGACCACGGTATCGGCCGTTATGCCGGCCTGAAAACCCTGGTGGTGCAAGACGCGCCCCACGACTGCCTGGAACTGCACTATTCGGCCGACTCCAAGCTCTACCTGCCGGTGGAGAACATTGACCTGCTCACCCGCTATGGCTCGGAGAGCGAGGGCGTGCAGCTGGACCGCCTGGGCGGCGCCGCCTGGCAGGGCCGCAAGGCCCGCGCTAAGGAGCGGCTGCGCGAGATGGCCGAGGGCCTGATCGCCATCGCCGCCGCCCGCGCCCTGAAGGAATCCGAGCCCGTCGATCCGCCGCATGGCTTGTTCGACGAATTCTGCGCCCGCTTCCCCTACGAGGAAACCGAGGATCAGCTCACCGCCATCGGCGACGTCCTGGAAGACCTGGGCTCCGGCAAGCCCATGGACCGGCTGATCTGCGGCGACGTCGGCTTCGGCAAGACCGAGGTGGCCCTGCGCGCCGCCTTCGTCATGGCCATGAGCGGCCGACAGGTGGCGATCATCGGCCCCACGACCCTGCTGGCCCGCCAGCACTTCGCCACCTTCAAGGCCCGCTTCCAGGGCTGGCCGGTGCGCATCGGCCGCCTGTCGCGCCTGGTGCCCAACGCCGAGGCCAACGAAACCCGCGAGGGCCTCAAGAAGGGCGAGATCGAGATCGTCATTGGCACCCACGCGGTGCTGTCCAAACTGGTCGCCTTCAAGGACCTCGGCCTGGTGATCGTCGACGAGGAGCAGCACTTCGGGGTCAAGCACAAGGAGGCCCTCAAGGCCCTGCGCGCCGACGTCAATGTGATGACCCTCACCGCCACCCCGATCCCGCGCACCCTGCAGATGGCGCTTTCGGGCATCCGCGAGATGTCGATCATCGCCACTCCGCCGGTGGACCGGCTGGCCGTGCGCACCTACGTCACGCCCTGGGATCCGGTAACCCTGCGCGAAGCCCTGCTGCGCGAGAAGTATCGCGGCGGCCAAGCCTACTACGTCGCCCCCCGTATCTCCGACCTGCCCGACCTGGAGCGGTTCCTGCGCGAGCAGGTGCCTGAGGTGAAGTTCGTGGTCGGCCACGGCCAGATGGCGCCCACCCAGCTGGAAGACGTGATGAGCGCCTTCTACGAGGGCCGCTATGACGTGCTACTGTCCACCACCATCGTCGAGTCCGGCCTGGACATTCCCACGGCCAACACCCTGATCATTCACCGCGCCGACATGTTCGGCCTGGCCCAGCTCTACCAACTGCGCGGCCGGGTGGGGCGTTCCAAGGCCCGCGCCTACGCCTACCTCACCACCCCCTTCGAAAAGCCCATCACCCTGTCAGCCGAGCGGCGCCTGCACGTGCTGCAATCCCTCGACAGCCTGGGCGCCGGCTTCCAGCTGGCCAGCCACGATCTCGACATCCGCGGCGGCGGCAACCTGCTGGGCGACGAGCAGTCGGGGCACATCAAGGAGATCGGCGTCGAGCTTTACCAGCAGATGCTCGAAGACGCCGTGGCCGAGCTGAGAGCCAAGGGCGGGCCTGAAGACCTGTCCCTGGACCGCGGCTGGTCGCCCCAGATCAACACCGGCGCTTCGGTGCTGATCCCCGAGGCCTATGTGCCGGACCTCAACGTCCGCCTGTCGCTATATCGCCGCCTGTCCGACGCCGAGAAGGCCGAGGACCGCGAAGCCCTGGCCGCCGAACTGATCGACCGCTTCGGGCCGCTGCCCTCGGAAGCCGACCAGCTGCTCAAGGTCGTCGCCATCAAGGGTCTGTGCCGCGAGGCCAATGTCTCGAAGATCGATGTCGGGCCCAAGGGCGCCGTGGTCAGCTTCCGCAACGACCACTTCGCCAACCCCGCCGGCCTGATCCCCTTCATCCAGAAGAACCAGGTCGCCTGGCGCCTGCGTCCCGACCAGAAGGTGGTGGTCAAGGGCGAATGGGAAACCCCCAACCAACGCCTGGCCGCCGCCGAGCGGATCCTCAGCGAGCTGGCCCGGGTAGCACGGGGATAGGGGCTGTGCGGCCGCTAGCTGGCTTGCCGCTGCATCGCCTTGGCCGCGGCGATTTCCAGGGCGCGGGCGGCGCTCTCGCCGGGCTGCAGTTCGGAAACGCCGATGTCGAACTCGGCCACGAAAGGCGGCCGGTTGTCGCCGGCGTCGAAGGCGGTGCAGGCGATCACCGCGGCGATGCGCTCGCCCGCCGCGCGGGCCGCGGTCAGGCCGGTAGCGGGCAGGGCCAGGGCGAACAGCTCAGGCCCCAGGCGCGCGGCGGTGTCTTCCACCCGCACCAGGCGGCCGATCATCGAGCCGATCTGGGGGATGGCCCGGTCCAGCCAGCCGCCGGCGCGGGCCCGGGTGACCTCTGGCTTCTCGGCCACCTTGAGCACACAGACCGACAGCGGCCGGTTTCGCGCCCGCGACGCCTGCGCCAGGCGCACCAGGTGGGCGGCGAACAGGTCGCGGGTGAACAGCCCCGTGGCGGCGTCCATCAGCCCGGAACTGCGGGCGCGCTCCAGGGCGGTGCGGATGGCGTTCTGACGGCGATAGGCCCTGGCCAGCTCGACGATCCGCCGCGCCGTTTCCGTCTCCGGCGTGTCGGGCGAGGCGACGTCGGAGATGCCCTTATTATAGGCCTCCGCCGTGGTGACGTAGGAGTCGGAGCGCTGGTAGAGCAGGGTCGGCAGGTGGAACAGCCGGGTATTGCGGCGCATCCCGGCCGAGATCGACAGGGCCTCCTGTTGGTTGTCGCCGGCCCACAGGGCCACGGCGTCGAAGGGCCGCTCGTGCAGGTAGTCGAAGGCGGTGTAGGCGGTGAAGGCGCCGACCACATTGGCGCCGATCTCGCTGAGCGCATTGGACAGGGCCAGGAACTGCGGGGCCGGCTCGCCGACCGCGAGGACGCGGAAGGGACCGGGCTCCTCGTCCGGCTGGTCCAGGCGCCGGCCGCGCTCGGCAAAGGTCTCGTGCCGCAGCTCGAACTCTTCCTCGGAAATCGCCAGGCGCACGAGCGACTCCAGGCGAAGCGCTGCCTGGGACGGATGCAGCGGCGGCGCCAAGGTCAGGTCGAAGCCGGCCTGCTCGACCTCGGGGCTGGGGGTGGTGATGGCGATCACTGGCAGGCGGCGCGGCGCGCAGGCGGCTTTCAGCCGCTTGGCCATGCTCAGGGACTCGGGCCCCCCGCCGATCACATCGACGATGGCGGCTTCGATCTGCAGGTCAGCGAGGGCGGCCATGGCGGCGTAGGGACCACGCGCGGTGATGGTCCGCCAGCCGAGCCGGTCAAGCCCTTCCGCCAGCGGGCCGGCGCGGGTGTCGTCGCGGGCGACGATCAGGATGCGGGCGTTGATCGACAAAGGCTCCCCATGGACCATGCCGCCCGGCGCACGATAAGCCGTCCGCCAGATCAGAATCGGTTTCCGGTAAGCATACCAGAGCCCGAAGAACACCCTAGGCTCATAGGCCTAGCCGAGGCGGAGGGAAACGATGGAACAGCCCCTGAAGCAACGTGTCGCGGTTGTCACCGGCGCGTCGAGCGGTCTTGGCCTGCATTTTTCACGGGTTCTGGCGGCGGCCGGCGCCTCCGTGGCCTTGATGGCCCGGCGCGTGGATCGCTTGGAATCCGCGGTCGCGGAGATCCGGGCGGCCGGCGGCGCCGCCCAGGCCTTCGCGCTCGATGTTGCGGACGCCCAGTCCATAGGTCCCGCCCTGGACAAGGCCCAGGCCGCCCTTGGGCCGATCTCGATCATGATCAACAACGCCGGCGTGGGCGGGGAGGGGGCGGCCCTGGATATCCCGGTCGAGGTCTGGGACGACACCTTCGCGGTCAACGTGCGCGGTGTCTTCTTCGGCGCCCGAGAAGCCGCGCGGCGGATGCTGGACAACGGCGAGGCGGCGGCCGGCCACGCCCGCATCCTGAACATCGCCTCCATCGGCGCCCATTCGATCCTGCCGGGCCTCGCGGCCTACTGCGCCTCAAAGGCCGCCGTGACCCAGATGACGCGGGTGCTGGCCCGGGAATGGGCGCGCCAGGACATCGCCGTCAACGCCCTCTGTCCCGGTTACATCGAGACCGAGCTCAATGCCCGTTGGTTCGCCGAGGAGGGCGGGCAGCGCCAGTTGCGCGGCTGGCCCCGGCGCCGGTTGATGGACGCCTCCGATCTCGACCAAGTGCTGCTGATGCTCACGGGGCCGGGCGCTCGCCACATCACCGGCAGCGTCATCACCCTCGACGACGGCCAGACGCTGCAAGGCGCCTGACCTTGGCGAATGGCGTTTCTGGGGTCTTGCCTTACGGCGCGGCGCCGTCGCTTAAGGTCGGTCCAAACCGTTTTGAGACACGAGGAAACCAAGCCATGGCCCAAGGCCCCCTTTCAGGCGTCAAGGTCGTCGAGTTTGCCGGCATCGGTCCCGGCCCCTTCTGCGGCATGCTGCTGTCCGATCTGGGCGCCGACGTGGTGCGCATCGACCGCAAGGGCGGGCGAGGCGGGGCCAAGAGCGACATCACCTCGCGGGGGCGCCGGTCCGTCGCCCTGGACCTGAAGCAGCCGGCCGCCGTCGAGGCCTGCCTCAAGCTGATGGACGGCGCCGACGCCATCCTGGAAGGGTTTCGCCCCGGCGTCATGGAGCGCCTGGGCCTTGGCCCCGACGTCGCCCTGGCGCGCAATCCCAAGCTCGTCTACGGCCGCATGACCGGCTGGGGTCAGTTCGGCCCCTACGCCAAGGCCGCTGGCCACGACATGAACTACATCGCCATCACTGGCGCCCTGGACGCCATCGGCACCACGGAAAAGCCGATCCCGCCCCTGAACCTGGTGGGCGATTTCGGCGGCGGCGCCCTCTACCTGGCGTTCGGTCTTCTGGCGGGGGTGATCAGCGCCCGCTCCACCGGCAAGGGCCAGGTGATCGACTGCGCCATGAGCGACGGCGCCGCCTCGCTGATGTCCATGTTCTACGGCTTCAAGGCGGCGGGCGCGTGGTCGGACGCCGGACGCCGCACCAACCTGCTGGATGGCGGGGCGCACTTCTACGACACCTATCAATGCTCGTGCGGCCGCTGGGTCTCCATCGGCTCCATCGAGCCGCAGTTCTACGCCCTGCTGCTGGAGAAGACCGGCATCACCGATCCGGACTTCAAGGCCCAGATGGACCGCAGCGCGTGGCCGAGCCTGCACGACAAGCTGGCCGCGGTGATCGCCACCAAGACCCAGGACGAGTGGTGCGCCCTGATGGACGCCACCGATGTCTGCTTCGCCCCGGTCCTGACCATGGACGAGGCGCCCAAACACCCACACAACGTCGCCCGTCAGACCTTTGTCGACATCGACGGTGTCGTTCAGCCCGCCCCGGCGCCGCGGTTCTCTGGCACGCCCGGAGAAATCCAAGGGCCACCGCCGGCGATCGGCGCCCACAACGAGACGGCGCTTTCCGACTGGGGTTTCTCAGGCGCCGAGATCGCCGCGCTGCGGACGCAAGGCGCGCTTTGAATCCTGGCGAATTCGTTCAGATTGGGTTCAGGCGCGGGTCTCTAGTTTGGCATTGTCGATCGGTCGCCGCGCTCTCCCGTCCCTCGTAGCGTCGACAGGTTGATCAGGACAGCATCCTGACGGCGCGTCGTTCCCAGCGGAGCGGCGCGCCGCATGCGTTCAGGGGGGCGTCGCCTTTCGCACGCGGAACACCGTCGCCCCGTCGACTTCCGAGACGCCGAGCACCGTGGCGCCGACCTGGCCGGCGAAATGTGGAACATCAATCCGCGCCAGGGGATCATCGGCCGTCAAGCGAACCACGGCTCCCGCGGGCGCCCGCTCCAAGGCCCGGCGCAGCTTCAGGGTCGGCACCGGGCAACGGTGTCCCCTGGCGTCCACCACGATCTCGGTGTCCTCAACCATCTGTGCCTATTGCCGGGCCGGGCCAGGATTGGAAAGGGTTCAAAACGACAAGGGCCGCGATCATCGACCGCGGCCCCTTCGTCTAGAGTTGTGAACCCACCTGTTACGGCGTGGTCGTCGTGGTTTCAGGCGCCGGGTTCACCGGCTGGGCTGGCGCGGCCGCCGGAGCTGGCACGGCGATCACCGGCGGTGCGGCGGGCACGGTCATAGCCGGAGGCGGCGCGGACATCGGCGCCACGGCGCTCACATCAGCGCCCGAGGCAGAGGCGGCCCGGGCATGGGTAGCCGTCGCGTGACGCGCCGTATTGGTCGCCAGATGGCGAACCGGGGTGGGGGCGACCGACTGTGTCACCGGGGCGGCGTCCATAGTGTTGGCCGCGGCCTGGACCGGGGTCGGCGTCATAACCGGCGCCGGCATCGCCGCCGCGGGGGCAGGGGCCAGGGCGGTCTGGGACGTGGTCGTCTGCGACGTCGTGGTGGTCTTTGAGGTGTCAGCCCCCTTGTCGCCAAGGAATACGGCGGCGCCGGCGCCCAAGAGCAGCACGGCGGCGACCGGAATACCGATCATCAGGGACATTTTGTTGGACTTTCGCACCGTCCGGCGAGAAAGAGCGGGGTTGCCAATGGTCATCGGCGAATCATTCATCGCGTCGACGGAAGTATTGGTGAGCGCACCGTTCCCAGGTGCGTAGTAACTGGAGGCGACCATATCAAAGACTCCTTGAGCTGTCGTCATGGTCATCATAACGTCGCCTTGAAGGCCCGGTTCCATAGCTTCAGTGTTTTGAGTTGCCGCTAAACCATCTCGCGTTAACCAAACCCTTTCCGTTGCGGGTCAGGAATCGGCGGGGAATCGCCAGGGAGAGTTGAGTTTGCGCGCCGTGCTCCTGAAGGGGCCTTCACAGTACGAGGGCACCCGCACCTTCATCGACCACGCCGCCGCGGCGCTGACCCGGCGCGGCTATCTGGCCGAAATCACTGACCTGATGGGGATCGACCAGCCCATCGTGCCGATCCTGGAAGCGGCCGCCAGCGGTCCCACAGCCATGGTGTTCAGCATCAATATGCTGGGCGAAGCGCGGGACGGCCTTGGTCGAACCATGACGCAGATGTTCGGCGCCACCCATGTGGTCTGGCACGTGGACTATATCCTCAGCCAGGAACAGCGGCTGGAGGCGACGCCCGCGGACACCGCCCTGCTGATGGTCGATCCTACCCAGGTCGAGGCTCTGGCTTCGATCTATGGGCCGCAGAGGTTCACCAACACCGGCTTTTGCCCACACGCCGCCGTGGGGCAGGCGACGCCCGTCGCCGATGACGCGCAAGACTATGGCCGGGACCGCGGCATCGAGATCCTTTGGTGCGGCACCCTGCAGAAGCTGAAGACGACACCGTGGGCCGACGCTGACGCGCCCACCCGCAAGGTTTTCGACGACGCCTACGATCTGGCCCTCTCGGTGGAGTGGATGCCGCCGCACGAGGCCATGGACCAGGTCCTGGCCTCGCGGGGCCTGGACTTATCCAATCCGGAATACGCCGGCGCCCGCCGGGCGGCGCGGCACCTGGACGTGCAGGTGCGATGCACGCGGCGGTTCGAGTTCGTGAAGGCCCTGGCCAAGACCGGCTTGCCGGTGCGGATCTGCGGCCTGGGCTGGGATGCTGACCTCTATCGCTTCAAACGGGCGACCTATGAGGGCGCCGTGCCGATGTCGCGGATGAGCGAGCTGATGCGTCAATCCCGCATCGTGCTCAACACCAACGGCAATTTCGGCGGCGGCTCGCACGAGCGTCCGCTGTCGGCCCTGCTGTCGGGGGCGTCGGTGTTTTCCGACTACAGCCGCTTCTATGGCGCCGCCTTCGAGGAAGACCGCGAGATCAGCCTGTTCCGCTGGAAGGACCTGAAAAGCGGCATGAGCAAGCTGGCCGAACTGGCCTCCGACGCTGGAAAGACTCGGGATATCGCCGCCTCCGGCCAGCGCCGGGTGCTGGCGGAGCATACCTGGGACCAGCGCATCGAGGTCGTTCTCAAGGCCGCCGGCCTGCCGCCAACCGCGCCTGACGGGCGCGTCTAGCGGGAATCTCTACCAAGTTGTCGCAATTCGACATTTCTCCTTGCGGGGGATAGCCTTGGGCGGCGTCTAGTGAAGCGGCGGCGGACTATCCGCGGGATTGGGAGTTGGGGCGCATGCGGACGAGCCAGGCGCTATGCCCGATCGAGGCGACGGCATGTGCGGCATAGCCGGCGCCGTAGGACTTGGCCGTAGGCCGGTCACCGCCGGCGACGCCAGCGCCGCACTCTCAAGTCTCACTCATCGCGGCCCTGACTCTGAGGGCAGCTGGCGTGACAACGGCGTGTGGCTCGGTCACCGCCGGCTTTCGGTCATTGACCTGACGCCCAACGGCCACCAGCCCATGGCGTCCGGATGCGGTCGTTACCTGATTGTCTTCAACGGCGAGATTTATAACCACGGCGACATGCGCCGCGAGATGGACGCCCGGGGCGTCGTCAACTGGAAGGGTCGCTCCGACACCGAGGTGCTGATCGAGGCCATCGCTCAGTTCGGCATGGAAGGCGCCCTGAAGCGCGCCAACGGCATGTTCGCCATCGCCGTCTGGGATCGCTCTGAACGCACCCTGACCCTGGCCCGCGATCGGTTCGGCGAAAAGCCGCTGTACTACACCGCCCTGGGCGGCGGCCTGACCTTCGCCTCGGAACTGGGGGCCATCGAGGCCTTGGTGGGGCCAGGGCTGACGATTTCCCGGGCCGCGCTGTCGGCCTTCTTCAAAACCGCCTACATCCCCGCGCCTCAGACCATCTATGAGGGCGTCTTCAAACTGCCGCCTGGTTGCCTGCTGACCCTGGAAGAGGGCGAGGCGGCCCAGATCACTCCCTATTGGACCCTGGGCGAAGCCGTCAGTGAAGGCCGGCGCGATCCCTTCGCCGACGAGGGTGAGGCGGCCCAGGCCCTGGATGATCTGCTGCGCGACGCGGTGCAGCAGCGCATGGAAGCCGACGTGCCCCTGGGATCCTTCCTATCGGGCGGCGTCGACTCCTCGCTGGTGACGGCCCTGATGCAGGCCCAGACCGGCCGGGCGGTGAAGACCTTCACTGCCGGGTTCGAGGACCCTGAATTCAACGAAGCCGGGCACGCCAATGCGGTGGCCGAGCACCTGGGCACCGAACACACCGAGGTCCACGTCACCATGGCCGACGCCCGCGACGTGGTGCCGACCCTGGGGGCGATGTTCGACGAGCCCTTCGCCGACGCCTCCCAGATCCCAACCTTCCTGATCAGCCGCTTGGCCCGTCAGCACGTCACGGTCTGCCTGACGGGGGATGGCGGCGACGAAATGTTTGGCGGCTATGTGCGCTATCCCGGCGTGCCGCGCCTGTGGAACGGCTTCCAGAAAGTGCCCATGCGCCGCGCTGTTGGCCGGATGCTGGAAGCGACGCCCATGGCCATGCTGGAAGGCGCCCTGGCCGGCCTCGGCCCGGTGGCCAAACAATTCGCCGCCAAGGGCCGCCTGGCGCCGCACATCAAGCGCGCCGCCGGCTGGATGCAGGCGCGCAGCCAGGACGAACTCTACGATTTCACCATGTCGTCCTGGTCGGATCCCAGCGACCTGTTGGAGGACGGCGACGAAATCCTGCCAGGCGAGCGGGCGTTGTCACCGCACTTCGACGACGACATCGAAAAGCTGATCTGGCGCGACACCATGGAGTATCTGCCCGGCGACATCCTCTGCAAGGTCGACCGCGCGGCCATGGCCAGCAGCCTGGAGACGCGGGTTCCTCTGCTGGATCCTCGTATCGCCGCCTTCGCGTGGCGCCTGCCAATGGACATGAAAGTGCGGGACGGCAAGGGCAAGTGGCTGCTGCGCCAGGTGTTGGACCGCTATGTGCCTCGCGCCTTGATCGAGCGCCCGAAAATGGGCTTCTCCGTGCCCCTGCACGGATGGTTGTCGGGCGACCTGCGCGCCTGGGCCGAAGCCTTGCTCGAACCCTCGATGATCCGTCGCCAGGGGCTGCTGAAGCCCGCCATGGTGGCCAAGGTTTGGCGCCGCTACATGGCCGGTGACACCTCGGTGGAGGCGCGGGTCTGGACGCTGCTGATGTGGCAGTCCTGGATGGCGTCGCGGGGCCGTTAGACGGCCGGGCGAGGGCAGCGGCTTGACGCCGTGAGCGGCGACGCCTAGGCAAGCCCCGCTCTTTGGGGAGTAGCCGCCTTCGCTTAACAGGAGGGCTCGCGCCAACATACTCGGCCCAGGCCACTTTGGTTCTGGCCGTGGCGCGAACGGTCAGTTCGACTTGGCGAGACCATCGGGTTCGGCGTTCGTCCATGGGTTGGGCGAGGGCGCTGATCCCCTTGGTATGTTCGTCCGACCCCGAGCGATACGAATGCAATCCCTGCCCGTGATCATCGGCCTGCTGCTGGTCAACGCCGTCGCCATCTACCTGGCGTGCGAGGTGTTCGTGAATGGCGTCGAATGGGTGGGGCGCAAGTTCCGCTTCGGCGAGAAAGCCACCGGCACCATACTGGCCGCCGCCGGGACGGCCCTGCCCGAAAGCATCGTCACCTTCGTAGCCGTGGTCTTCGGCGTTACCGCCGCGCAGAAAGAGATTGGCGTCGGCGCGGCCCTGGGCGGCCCGCTGGTCCTGGCGACCCTGGCCTACGCCGTGGTCGGGATCGTGTTGCTGATGGTCGGCAGGGGCCGCGCCAACCTGGCCGCCCTGAAAGACCCTGACGGCCATCTCAGCCGTGACCAGGCCTGGTTCCTGGTGATCTTCCTGGCCAAGATCGGCCTGGGCCTTGTGGCCTTTGCCTACAAGCCGTGGCTGGGCCTGCTCTTCCTCGCCGCCTACGGGGCCTATTTCTGGAAAGAGATGCGCGGCGAGCGGGACGAAGCCGAGCATGTCCTTGAGCCCCTGAAGCTCGCGCCGAAGATCGCCAATCCCTCGGCGACCTTGGCCGTGGTCCAGACCTTGGCCGCCCTGGTGGTGATCTTCGTCTGCTCAAAGCTATTCGTCGGCCAGCTCGACACTCTGGGGCCACGCCTGGGCATGCGGCCGCAACTCGTCGCCCTGCTATTCAGTCCCGTCGCCACCGAACTGCCGGAGATCCTCAACGCGGTGATCTGGGTGCGCCAAGGCAAGACACGGCTGGCCCTGTTCAACATCTCCGGCGCCATGATGATCCAGGCCACGGTCCCCAGCGCCTTCGGCATACTGTTCACGCCATGGATCTTCGAGCGGACCTTGATCGCCGCCGGCGCCATCACCGCCTTTTGCGTCGCGGCGCTCTGGGCGATGTTCCGCGCCAAGCGCGTTACGCCGGTTCTGCTGTCGGCCATGGCGCTTCTCTACGGCCTGTTCGTCGCCTTGCTGATCGGCTTTCATCTCTAAGCAGAGCTAGTGTCTGGAGCCTGGGCCGCGCTTTTGCTACAAGCCCCGCTCCCGGCGGCAAGGCGCGCGGGGCAGGGGACGGGTGGCCGAGTGGTTTAAGGCAGCGGTCTTGAAAACCGCCGTGGGTTTACGCCCACCGTGGGTTCGAATCCCACCCCGTCCGCCAATTCAAAACCAAATTGAGCGCGCCGCCGGTTCCAAGGCGGCGGCCCGACTGGGTCAGGCTCCGACTTGGTGAGGTAGTGCGCTGTTTGCATAGAATGGCGTGCGCTCGGCACTCACGACCCGCCGGTGAACTTCGTCTACGTTCAAACGATCATTGTTCCGCCGACTCGATCTTCGGGTGCGCCGTTCGTGACGCATTGCCGGACAAAGAAAACGCTGAGGGGCTCCAAAGCATGTCTCGTACTGTTCGCGCCAACGTTGGTCGTCGTATTTCCCTGCTGGCCACGTCTTCCCTGGTGGCTTCCACGATCCTTGCGGGAGTTGGCGGCATCGGCCTGACGGCGTTCACGCCGGCGGTCGCCCTGGCGGCGGCCTGCACCCCGACAGCTGAGGGCACCTATGCGGCGCCGGCCGCGTCGGGCAACGGCATCCAGACCTGCGGTCCGGGTCCAGTGGCCAGCATCGGCTACACGTCCAATGCGGCGGGCACGGACATTATTCTTCAGGGCAACACCCAGCTCAACGGCGGCGGTCTGCTGCTGACCTCCACGGGCGCCTTCAACCTGGGCATCACGGTGGCCCCCGGCCTCACCGGCGGTTCCATCGACTCCACCAGCAAGGCTGGCCAGGACGGCATCCACGTCGACAGCGCCGGCGGCACGGTCCAGGTGACCACCGGCGTGGTCGGCGGCGGGCCGATCACGGTCAAGGGTGCGCAAAGCGGCATCTCCGGTCAGACGACCGGCGCGGGCACCGTGCAGATCGAGGCCGACGCCAATGTCGCCGGTGGCACGGCGGCTGGTATTTTCGCGCAGTCCGGCACCGGCGCGGTGACGGTGAAGACGGGCGTCACCAATGGGCCGGTGACCGTCACCAGCGCCGCCGCCAATCAGTACGGCATAATCGCCCAAACCGGTGGCTCCGCGGCCGTGACCGTCAGCGCGAACGGCCAGGTTCAGGGCGTCAACGCCGGTGGCGCGACCACGGGTCTGACCAGTGTCACCCTGGCTGGCGGGTCTGCTGGCCAAGTGGTTCTCGCGGGCGGCAACTACGGCTCCCAAGGGGTCGGTTCCGCGTCGCTCAACCTGAACAGCGGGAACATCACCGCGGTCTCCTCCAGCGCCGCCCCGGGCGCCGTCGATGTCGAAGAAAACGGCGCGATCGCGGTCAACACGGTCGCGGGCACCACGATCGACGGCACGGCAGGGAATGGTGGCGCGGGCATCGCCGGCATCGCCATCACCGGCGGTGGCGGGGCCATCACCGGCGTCATCAACAGCGCCGTGAAGGGCGACTGGGCGGCAACGACGACCAATACTGGCACGGGCACGATCGACCTGACCTACAACGGCAATGTCACCGGCACCAACGGCGGCATCCAGCAGACCACGGTCGATGGCACGAACAAGCTAACCGTGGGCGCGGGCGTGGTGGTTGACGGCGGCACTGGCGGCAACGCCGGCATCGAAGCCACTTCCAGCGGCTCGGGCGCGGTGACCGTGAAGAGTGGCGTTGGGTCCGATATCGTCACCGACGTCGCGACCGGCGGAAACGGCGTACTGGCGACGAGCGACACGGGCGGCGTGACTGTTAACCTCAGCGGTTCAGTCGGCGGGGCCAACGCCGTTGGCGCCAGCGGCGTGGTCGCGACGGAGACGGGGGCGACGGGCGATGTCAACGTCACGGTCGCGGGCGTCGCGGCGAGCGTCGACGGCGTGAATGCGTCCCAGACCAACGCCGGCGGAGCCGGCAATGTCTCCATCACGGCCAACGGTGCGGTGAACGCCGGCGGCGGTGTCGGCTTGTCGGCGACAACCTTGGGATCGGGCGCGGTCAACGTCCAGATCAACGGCGGCGGCTCCGTGAACGCGACTCAGGTCGGCGTCTTCACCTCCACCACCACCGGTGCGATCGTCATCACAGCGTTGGGCGCCATCACTTCCGGCAACGATCAATCGGGGATTGCAGCGATCACCGGCTCGGGACCGGTCACGATCAAGGCGGTCGATGTTTCCACGACCACCCCGACCACACCCACCGGCTCGGGGATCTCTGTCACAGCAACCACCTTTGGAGCGGGAGGTGCGATCAGTATCACCGATACCGGCTCCGTCATCGGTTCGTCGTCCGGCATCAAGGTCAATGATTCTAACACCAGCGGCAGCGTCACCATCAAGGCGAACAATGTGAAAGGGCTCAGCACCGGAAGCGACGTTGGCGGCATCCTTGTTCTGTCCGACCTGGTTCCGGTCGACATAACCACCACAGGCAACATCTACGGCTCCAACGGGATCGTGGTGTTCGTGAATGGTGCGACGGGTGGGGCCGTCAACATCAACACCAGTGGCGGAACAATCACTGGTTTGGACGACGGCATCCATGTCGGCCAGGACGGCACGGGCAAGGTCACCGTGGTGAACGGCGACGCCATCACAGCCGACGGTGAGAGCATCAATGTTGCGGCCGGCGGTCTAGGGAGCGGCGGCGCGGCTGGCGTCAATGACGGTATCGATATCACGACGACGGGGTCACTCACCTCCGGCCCGCAATCGGGCGCCCAAGGCATAGAAGCGGACATCGAGAACTCGGCGAACACCGATAACGTCCGCGTAAAAGTCCTGGCGGACATCAACTCGCAAGGACTGGGTATTTTAGCGCACAATAGCGGTCTTGGCGGCGTCTTCGTGACGACCGGCGCCGGCAATACCATCAATAGCGCCCTAGGCGGCGGTATCGGCGCTTCCATTACCAATTCCGCCAGTAGCGCGGCGCTTGATGTAACGTCCCAGAGCAATATCATCGCTGACACTGTCGGCATCAACGCGACGACCAACGGAACAGGATTGACCACCGTCAACTATGGCACGGCGGCCAACACGACCCAGACCCTGACTTCCAAGACGGGCATCGGCATCAGCGCAACCAACACAAGTGGCGTCAGCGGCGATGTGGTGGTGAACGTGGGCCATTCCACGGGCACCGGTTCGACCACCATCACGGCGGCGACCGAGGGTGTGCACGTCACCGGCAACGGCAACGGCACGGTGAACCTGGCCAACAACGTCACCATCGATCCGGACGACTACGGCGTGTACAACGCCGTGGCGGGGACCTCGAAGGTGACCACCGGCAACAACGTCTCCATCACGGTGGACGATGCGATCGTGCCGGGCAGCGACGCGGTGAACTACGGCATCTTCGCCACCAGCAAGCTCAATGCGGATGGCGGCGTGGGCGCGGAATCGGTTCAGGTCCTGCTGGGCACGAACAACACGATCACGGTGCAGGACTCGGTGGGTCTTGGCGGCGACGGCCAGGC
>JBBROW010000053.1:0-21406 GCA_038228945.1 Caulobacterales bacterium | reverse complement strand
GTGAAGACCAGTGCCAAGACGCTGGACCAGTTCCAGAATGCGCTCGGCGCCAAGGCGCCGGCGGAATTGCGTTAGGGCAAGTCAAGGGGCGCCTAAGAACCATCGGCCAAGGACACGTTCCGGCGCCGGGTTGAAACCCGACCAATTCGCCCATTTCCATCCCAAAGACCTCGCCGCGTCGCTGGAGCAGCAACATCGCCAGCTTCAGCGCCACCTTCATGTGGTCACCCACGTAGATGTCTTCACCGTCACGCCGTCGCACCGCTGAGCTAGCCGGGACTTTTGGCGCCGTGGGATTGTCGATCCCGTGCCACAGGCGCCTGAGTTCGGCGTCGGAATAGGTTCGGGCGCGGGCTCTTTGCAGGACCAACGGCGGGAGGTCCCTGACTGGATTGACCGCCATCCCCTTCTCGGCCACCGCGTAGTTGAAAATCTGGCGGGCGACCGCGTGCGCGCGGTTGGTCCTAGAAGTAATCCCGCGCTCCACCGCATCCGGGTAGGCGACCTGCTTCCCAGCCACGGCCTTAAAGCCCTTGCAGTCTGCCTCGGTCAGTCGTTTAGCCTTCAGCGCTGGCATCACCGGCCTCCAACTATGTGACCTGCGACAAGCTTGGTCACAAGCAGGTCACAAAGCATCGAAACTGAGCGATACCGAATGGAACGCAGTGAACGCAAATTCCCTTGGAAAATAAGGACTTTTTAGGTGACTGCGAAACAAGGCGAAACCACCCGGAACAACAACATCACCATCTTCCACAACCCCGCCTGCAGCACGTCGCGCAATGTCCTGGCCGCGATCCGCGAGGCCGGCCGCGCCCCCACGGTGGTGGAATACCTGAAGGTCGGCTGGACCAAGAGCCAGTTGCAGCATCTGCTGGCCCGCATGGGCGCCCGTCCGCGCGACATCCTGCGCGTGCGCGGCACGCAGGCCCAGGAACTGGGCCTCACCGCCGACAATGTCAGCGACGACGCCCTGCTGGACGCCATGGTCGCGCACCCGATCCTGGTGGAGCGTCCCATCGTAGCCAGTGGCAAGGGCGTGGCCCTGTGTCGCCCCACCGACCGGCTCAACGCCCTGCTCTGAACCGAAGTCCCCAGGATGAGGCGACCCGCCGCACCCCGCTCCACCCCGCGTTAACGTTAAGTCGCCAGGATGGCCGCTCTCCGCCGCGCCAAGGCCATGCGCCAGAGGCCGGCGCATCCGGAGTTGCGTCGCTATCTCGTCCGCCGACCTCACGCATGAAGGCCTTGCCACGGCCTATCCGGCCGCCCAGCCGGATCGGCGCTGGCTGCACCGCGCCCTGCTGGGAGCGGCGGCCTGCGCCTGCCTGGGGCTGGGCTGGTGGCTGAGCGCCGACGGCGCCAAGGCGGCCGACCAGGACCCCGCGGCCCAAGCCCTGGCCGGTCCAGGCGCGGTGCCCGACGGCTACAAGGCCCCGCGCGATATCGCCGTGGAGCTGAAACCGGGCGAAACCCTGGAACACGGCCTGCAGCGTTCCGGCGCCACCGCCGCCGAAGCTGCGCAGGCGGCCCTGGCCCTGCTGCTTGACCGTGACCCCGCCAGCGTGGCGCCCGACGAGATCGAAGCCTCCATCGCCAGGCCGAAGTTCTTCTTCGGCGCCGCCCGCCTGATCGGCGTGGCGGCCCACACCACCACCGGCGAGACCCTGATCGTCGCCCGCGGCTTCGACGGCGTGCTGAGCCTGCGCCCCACCACCGCCCCGGTGCGCAGCGTCACCACCGTCGCCAGCGGAGTAATGCAGGGCTCGCTCTACGAATCCGCCGAACGGGTCGGCGCCGACCTGACCCTGATCGCCAAGCTGGTAAAGCTGTTCTCCCACCGCCTGGACCTGGCCCGCGACGTCCATCCGGGCGACCGCTTCACCCTGGTCTTCGATCGCAAGGTGGCCGAGAACGGCGCCACGGTGGAGACCGGCGGCCTGCGCTACGCCGAGATGGCGGCCCCAGGGCGCGGCCGGGGGCGGATCATGCGCTTCTACGCCTTCGACCACGACGGCCAGACCGACTTCTTCGACCAGTATGGCGTGGCCATCAAAGGCCTGCTGCTGCGCACCCCGGTGGACGGCGCCCATATCACCTCCACCTTCGGCATGCGCGAACATCCGCTGCTGGGCTACACCCGCATGCACCAGGGCATCGACTTCGGGGCCGAGACCGGCACCCCGGTGCTGGCCGCCGGCGACGGGGTGGTGGTCGAGCGCCGCGTCTGGGGCGGCTATGGCAACTGGCTGAAGATCCGCCACGCCGGCGGCTGGGAGACTGGCTATGGCCACCTCTCGGCCTACGCCCAGGGCCTGCGCCCCGGCATGCGCGTCACCCAGGGCCAGATCGTCGCCTTTGTCGGTGCCACGGGCCTGGCCACCGGCCCGCACCTTCACTACGAGGTCTGGCGCGGCGGCCTGCGGGTGAACCCCGTGGGCGCGGCGGCCCGCCAGGGCGTGGCCCTGCGCGGCGCCCAGCTCACCGCCTTCCGGCTGCAGCGGGTGCAGATCGACGGCATGCGTAAGGCCGCGGGTCCCGCCGGAACCACGGTGGCGGTGGGCGGCGACACTGGCGACGCGGCCGCTGCGCCCCTCCAACCTAGCCTGGGCCTGCGCGGCGGGGTCTGACCCCGCTCAAACCAGCCCTTGCCGCCGAACCGCTTTCGGTGGCGAACTATCTCCCAGTTTCATTCAGGCAATTTTCAAACGAGCGCCCCGTCAGAGGGCGTCGATGATGGGAGATGGATATGAGCGATGTTCTAGACGCCGTTGGCGAACTGACCCTGACCGCCGTGGTCTCCACCAGCAACGGCCCGGTTCGCGGCTATCACGAAGATCGGCTGCAGGTGTTCAAGGGCCTGCGCTACGCGGCCCCGCCCGTCGGCGCCCTGCGCTTCCAGCCACCGCAAAGACCCCAGCCGTGGACCAGCCCCGCTGACGCCACAGCGCTGGGCGCCCCAGCCATCCAGGTCGGTGTCCCCGTGGGCGAGATCACCGGCGGCCGCAGCGCCGGCGACCCGCCCGCCACCGGCCAGCCGGGCACCGACGAAGACTGCCCGTTCCTCAACGTCTGGACCCCCGGCCTCGCCGGAGCCCGTCCGGTGATGGTCTGGCTGCACGGCGGCGGTTTCGCCAACGGCTCGGGCGGGGCGGACATGTATGACGGCGGCAATCTGGCCCGTCGCGGCGACGTGGTCACCGTCACCGTCAACCACCGCCTCAACGTCTTCGGCTATCTGCACCTGGGCGACCTGGGCGGCCACGCCTCCTCAGGCCAGGCGGGGATGCTGGACATCGTCCAGACCCTGGAATGGGTGCGCGACAACATCGCCCAATTCGGCGGCGATCCGGCCAACGTCACCATCTTCGGCGAGAGCGGTGGCGGCTGGAAGGTTTCCATCCTGCAGGCCATGCCCGCCGCCGCCGGCCTGTTCCACAAGGCCATCATCCAGAGCGGACCCGGCCTCACCTCCACCCCGCGCGAGGCGGCGACCCGCAACGCCAAGGCCTTTCTCGACACCCTAGGCGTCGCCCCAGGCGATCTGGCCAGGCTGCAGACCCTGCCCGCCGCCGCCATCCAGGAGGCCGCCGCCAAGGTCGCCGCCCCCGGCGGCCTGGGCGCCTTCAACCCCTGCGTCGACGGCATCGCCCTGCCCCGCGACCCCTTCACCCCGGACGCCCCGGCCCAGAGCGCCGACATCCCGGTGCTGATCGGCACCAACAAGGACGAGGCCACCCTGTTCCTGCGCGCCGACCCGCGCTTTGGCGAATACACCGAGGAAGACGTCACCAAGCGCGGCAAGCAGGCGGCCGGCGACAAGGCCCCCGCCCTCACCGCCGCCCTGCGCAAGGTCTTCCCCGACTATTCTCCCTCCCACCTTGTCGCCGCGATCCAGACGGCGACCGGCATGTGGTTCGGCTCGGTCACCCTGGCCCAGCGCAAGGCCGCCCAGCAGGCCGCGCCGGTGTGGATGTACATGCTGACCTGGGAGACGCCGGTGGCCCGTGGTTCGCTGAAAAGCCCGCACGCCCTGGAGATCCCGCTGGTGTTCGACAACGTCGAGCGGGCTCGCAACTTCATGGGCCGCGGCGACGCCCCCCAGATCGTGGCCGAGCAGATGGCCGAGGCCTGGCTGGCCTTCGCGCGGTCGGGCGATCCCAACACCGCCGGCGTTCCGACCTGGCCGGCCTATGACGCCCAAAGCCGCGCCACCATGATGTTCGACGTCGAGAGCCGGATCGAACAGGACCCCATGGCAGAGGTGCGCGAAATCCTGCAAAGCTGACCGCCGTAACACTGGTTTGCCCCAGGGGGCGTGCGTGAGGAGTTGGGGATGGCTGAGGGCTTTGGCGTCGACCGGCGGCTGATCCTGGGTGGGGCGGCCGCGGCCGGCCTGCTGCTGGCGTCGGGCGCCCGCGCGGCGGGTGGCGAGGACGCCCCCGAGGCGGCCACCACCTATGGCCGGGTGCGGGGCTTCAGCGATGGCGGCGTCAGCGTCTTCCGCGGCATCCCCTACGGCGCCCCCACCGGGGGCGGCGGCCGGTTCATGCCCGCCGAGGCCCCTCACACCTGGGGTGGGGTCAAGGACTGTCGCAAGTTCGGCGACCAGTGCCCCCAGCTCACCCCCGTCGTCCCCACCGCCTGGTCCAGCTGGGCGGTCAACGTCGGCGAGACCGAGGACTGCCTGTCGATCAACGTCACCACCCCGGGCCTGCGCGACGACAAGAAGCGCCCGGTGATGGTCTGGATGCACGGCGGCGGCTACTCGCAGTACAACGGCTCATCGCCCGTCTATGACGGCGTGCGCCTGGCCCAGCACGGCGACGTGGTGGTGGTGACCCTGAACCACCGCCTCAACCTGTTTGGCTATCTGTACCTGGCCGACCTGGCCGGGCCGAAGTTCGCCGACAGCGGCAACATCGGCCAGCTGGACCTGGTCGCCGCCCTGCAGTGGGTGCGCGACAACATCGCCGAGTTCGGCGGCGATCCCGGCCGCGTGATGATCTTTGGCGAGAGCGGCGGCGGCGGCAAGGTCTCCACCCTGCTGGCCATGCCCGCCGCCAAGGGCTTGTTCCACCGCGCCGCCATCCAGAGCGGCCCCGGCCTCACCGGCATCACCCCGGAAAAGGCCACCGCCGTGGCCGCCGCTGTCTGCGAGGCCCTGCATATCAATCCCAAGAAGGCCGACGACCTGCAGCGCGTGCCCGCCGACCGGCTGCTGGACGCCCTGAAGACCGTCGCCAAGGCCGACATCGGCGGTTTCGGCCCGGTGGTGGACGGCAAGACCCTGCCCGGCGACCCCTTCACCCCCGGCGCCCCGGCCCTCACCGCCGATGTGCCGATCATCGTCGGCTACAACGCCACCGAGACCACCGTCCTGGGCGCCAAGCCCGAACAGTTCGACCTCGACTGGAACGGTCTGAAGGCCCAACTGGAGCCCACCGCGCCGGGCGCCGACATCGACAAGCTGATCAGCGATTTCCGCCGCCTCCGTCCCGCCGCCAGCCCCAGCGACCTCTATTTCCGCATCACCAGCCAGCGGGGCATGGGTCAGCGGTCGATCACCCTGGCGGAGCGCAAGGCCGCCCTGGCCGCCGCCGGCGCCTATGTCTACCGCCTGGAGTTCGAAACCCCGGTGGACAAGCTGCGCAGCCCCCACGCCCTGGATCTGCCCCTGGTGTTCGACACCGTCGGCAAGTCCTCATCCCTGCTGGGGCCGGTGGCGGAGCCCGCGCAGAAGGTGGCCGACCAGATGTCCGCCGCCTGGATCGCCTTCGCCCGCACCGGCAGCCCCAACGGCCCGGGCCTGGCCTCCTGGCCGCGCTACGACACCCGCGCCCGCTCCACCATGCTGTTCAACGTCACCAGCCGCGCCGTCAACGATCCCGACGGCGAGGAGCGTCGCATCCTCGAGGCCCTGCCGGCGGTGAAGCGGGGGTAGTTTCACGTCCCCACGCTTCGCTCTGGGGAAGAGATGGACTCAGGCCACAGCCCCCTCGCCCGCCTCGATCACGCCAGCCTCCCGTCGCGCCGCCGCGGCGTCCGAGGCCATCGCCGCGTCCAGCACCGAACGCATCAGTTCAGGGTCCGTGCGGATCGGTGGCGGCTCGCCGTAACAGGCAAACCAGCGGGCTTCCAGGTGGCGTATCAGACGGTTCCGGCGCGACATGAGCGATCCAAATACTGGTGTTGCGCCCCTGCGCTGACAACTAACAAGACGACGTTATCCCGGTTCTGGTCAACGCGAGAAAATCTAGTCTTAACAGCTTGTTAGTCATGATAGCCGGCCTGGCTTCGAGCGCCGAAGCGCCGGCCCTTCCGGGCAAGAAAATCACGGCCACAACGAAAAACGCCCTCCCGTTGCCGGGAGGGCGTCTGTCGTTTCAGCCATCTGGCTATGATCAGGCGTCGAAGACGATGACCGAACGGGCCACGGCCCCGGTCTTCATTTCCTCGAACGCCGAGTTGACGTCCGCCAGCGGCAGGCGCCGGGAGATCATGTCGTCCAGCTTCAGCTTGCCGGACATGTAGAAGTCCACCAGCCGGGGCATGTCCACTGGGAAGCGGTTGGAGCCCATCAGCGAGCCCTGGATGCGCTTTTCGCCCAGGAACGCCGCGCCCATCAGGGTGATGGTCTGGCCCACCGGGATCATGCCGATGATGTTGGCGGTGCCGCCGCGGCGCAGCATGTTGAAGGCCTGCTCGGCGGTCTTGCTCAGGCCGATAGCCTCGAAGCTGTGGTGCACCCCGCCCTTGGTCATCTCCAGCACTTCCTTCACCGCGTCGGTGTCGGCGGCGCAGATGAAGTCGGTGGCCCCGAAGGCCTTGGAGATGTTGTCCTTGGCCGGGGACATGTCGATGGCGATGATCCGGCCGGCGCCGGCGATGGCCGCGCCGTTGATCGCCGCCAGGCCAACCCCGCCGCAGCCGATCACCGCCACGGTCTCGCCGGGACGCACGTTGGAGGTGTGCATCACCGCGCCGAAGCCGGTCATCACCCCGCAGCCGATCAAGGCGGCGCGGTCCAGCGGCATGTCCGGCCGGATGGCCACGCAGGCGTGCTCGTGGATCAGCATCTGCTCGGCGAAGGACGACAGGTTCAGATATTGCATCATCGGCCCGCTGGCCGAGGCAAGGCGCGGCTCGTCGGAAGGGTCGCGCTTGGTCTCGGGGCTGACGCACAGGCTCATCCGCCCGGTCAGGCAGGACTCACAGTGGCCGCAATAGGCCGACAGGCAGGTGATCACGTGGTCGCCCGGCTTCACGGTGCGGACTTCCGAGCCCACCTGTTCGACGATTCCGGCGCTCTCATGGCCCAGAACGGCCGGCAGCGGGTGGGGATAGGAGCCTTCGATGAAGTGCAGATCCGAATGGCACACGCCGGCGGCGGCGGTGCGGATCAGGACCTCGTGCGGACCGGGCTTGTTGATCTGCACGTCTTCGATCTGCAGCGGCGTCCGGACCTGGCGCAATACGGCTGCCTTCATGTTCGCATCTCCCATCGTGGTTTGACGTGGCCGTCTGGCGGCCTTCGCCAAGCCTTATCGCCGTTCATGAACCCACCGCCAAGGGGGATTCGAAACATCGGCGCGGCGCCTTCGCGGACGCGGTCCTGTGGACCGCTGCTGTCTGGCGTTGAACCCCGGCGCGCGAGGACTTAGGGTCGCTGGCTATGAAACGCCACCTGCTCATCGCCCTCGCCGCCTCCAGCCTCGCCGCCTGCGCCTCAACCGGCGGCCCCGGCGGCGGCATGGTCCCGCCGCCGCCCGCGCCGCCGCCTGTCGAGCAACCGCCCTCGGCCATGGTGTTCCGCTCGCAGGACTTGGCCTGGTCCACCGTGCCGGGCCACGCCTCGCTTCAGGGCGCCGTCGCCTACCGCGCCGGCCCCGTGCGCTACGGCTGTCAGGGCGGCGATGTGGTGTTGCTGCCCGAGACCCTGTGGACACGCCGACGGATGACCATCCTGTACGGCTCGCCGATTTCAGCCGCCGTGCCAGTATCGACGGTGCGTGCGCGCACCCCCTCGGCCCCGACGGGGGATTACGCTGGTTTCGCTCGTCACGCCCCCTGCGACGCCGCCAGCCACTTTACCTTCAGCGGCCTGCCCGACGGAGCTTGGTTCGTCATCACCCTGGCCAAGCCCATCGGAGCCGCCGGCGAGCCGGTGGCCGTGATGCGCCGGGTGGAAACCAAGGGCGGCCCCAAGGCCGTGCTGCTGAACTAGGTTTCAATTTAGGGACATTGCGCCCCCTCCACCATCCGGCTTCGCCGAACGGTCCCCCTCCCCCGTTTCACGGGTGGGGAGAAGATTGCTGCGCCTTCCTCCTCCCATGCGAGCCTGAAAGGCGACGCGGGGGAGGTGGCAGACCGCGAAGCGGCCTGACGGAGGGGGCGCAAGGCCACACCCGCGAAACTGGATCTGTCCCTCAGCTTCCGCCCTTAGCAATTTCTTGAACAGCGTTCTCTTAAACTGTCGGTTCGGGGAAGGGCTTTAGCGCAAATGGCGCTCTTGGACAGCCGCTACCGCGCCGTGGGCGTGGAAAGCTATCGGATGGCGCCTCTGCGTCTGAGCACAGCCGTGGCCGCCGGGGTGGTGCTGGCTGCCGCCGTGGGCTGGCGCGAGGCGGTGGCCTGGGCCGGGGTGCTGGCCGGATTCGAAATCTGGGGCCTTGTGGCCAGCCGCCCCCTCGCCCTGCACCCTGATGCCGGCCGCAACTGGCTGATCAGTTTCTTCTGGGCCAACACGGGCATGAGCCTGATGTGGTCGGGCGTGGGCGTGCTGCTCTGGCTGGCGCCCAGGCCGGCCTGCCACCTGGCGGCCATCGCCTTCTGGGCCGGCCACATGATCTACGCCCAGAACTTCTACCTCAAGTCCCGCGCCTCCATGCTGCAGACGGCCTTGGTCACGGTGCTGGCGCCGATCGTGATTCCCGTGCTGGTTCCCTATTTCCACGGCGGCGATCAGTTGATCCTGCTCAGCATCCTGGTCCTGTGCGTGGGCCACGCGGTCGTCGGCGCCGTGCTCAACATCCGCGCCGCCAAAGCGTTGGAAGCCACCCAGGCCGGCCTCACCGAGGCCAAGGAACAGGCCGAGGCGGCCAGCCGGGCCAAGACCGACTTCCTGGCCACCATGAGCCACGAGATTCGCACCCCCCTCAACGGCGTGCTGGGCATGACCCAGGCCATGGCCTTCGACGCCCTCAGCAGCGTCCAGCGCGAGCGCCTCGAAGTGGTGCGCCAGTCCGGCGAGGCCTTGTCGGCGATCCTCAATGACATCCTGGACCTTTCCAAGATCGAGGCCGGGCGGCTGACCCTCGAGGCCATCGACTTCGACCTGGGCGAGCTGCTGGACGGCGTCCAGCAAGCCTACGGCGCCCTGGCCGCCGGCAAGGGCCTGGCCTTCGCCCTGGACATGGAAGGGGCCCAGGGGGTCTATCGTGGCGACCCGACCCGGGTGCGCCAGATCCTGTTCAACCTGATTTCCAACGCCCTGAAATTCACCGACAGCGGCCAGATCACCGTCAGCGCCCGGCGCTCGTGGGAGGGCCTGACCCTGGCCGTGGCCGACACCGGTGTGGGTATTGCCCCCGAGGCGGTCGCCGGCCTGTTCGCCAAATTCACCCAGGCCGACGCCTCCACCACCCGGCGCTATGGCGGCACCGGGCTTGGCCTGTCGATCTGCCGCGAGTTGGCCGACCTGATGGACGGCGCCATCACCGTGGAGAGCCTGCTAGGGGCGGGTTCGCGCTTCACCGTGGTCCTGGCCCTGCCCCATGTCGGCGAGGCGGCCACGCTGCCTGCGGCGGAGATTCCGCTCGCCGGCCGCGCTGTCCAGGAGCGTCCGCTGCGGGTGCTGGCGGCGGAGGATAACGCGGTCAATCGCCTGGTCCTCAAGACCCTGCTGGAACACGCCGGCATCGTCCCGGTGATGGTCGACAACGGCGCCCTGGCCCTGACCGCCTGGGAGGACGAGCCCTGGGACCTGATCCTGATGGACGTCCAGATGCCGGTGATGGACGGCCCCGACGCCACCCGCGCCATCCGCGCCCAGGAGGCGGCCACGGGACGCCCCCGGACCCCCATCGTCGCCCTGACCGCCAACGCCATGTCGCACCAGATCGAGCTCTACCTGGCCGCCGGCATGGACGGCCACGTCGCCAAACCCATCGAAGCCCGCGCCCTGTTCGAGGCGGTGGCGATCTTCACCGCCCCCGCCGAACCGGACGCCCGCGCCCAGGACGTGGCGTAGGAACGCTAGCCCCGGGGCGCTGCGGCGCCCTATCGTCCCGGCAACGATAAACGGGGACACGCGGCATGGACTTCCAGGACATCCTCTACGAACGCGACGGCGCCATCGGGGTGATCACCCTCAACCGCCCAGCCTACCGCAACGCCCAGAGCTACCGGATGCTCGACGAGATCGACGCCGCCTTCGACCTGGCCAAGGCCGATGGCGAGGTGCGGGTGGTGCTGGTGCGCGGCTCTGGCGGGGTGTTCTCCACCGGCCATGACCTAGGCACTGAGGAAGGCAAGGCCTACCGCGCCAGCCTCGGCGCCAAGCCCGGCATCGAAATCTACGACCAATTCAAGAAGTACAATCTCGACCTGCTGCTCAAGTGGCGCAACTTTCCCAAGCCCACCATCGCCATGGTCGAGGGCTACTGCATCTACGCTGGCTGGATGCTGGCGGCGGCCATGGACGTGATCTTCGCCGCCGAGACCGCGGAGTTCCTGGGCGGCTTCGTGGAATACAACTCCATCCCCTGGGACATCGGCGTGCGCCGGGCCAAGGAGCTGCTGTTCGAGAGCCGCTTCATCCCCGCCGAGGAGGCCGCCCGCTATGGCCTGGTCAACCGCGTCCTGGCTCCGGCGGACCTGGAGCGCGAGGCCTACGCCTGGGCTCGCCGGGTGGGCGAGAACAGCCCGGAGGCCCTGCGCATGGCCAAGATCCAGATGAACAAAGCCCAGGACGCCCAGGGCTTCACCAACGCCGTGGAGGACAGCCTCGGGGACTATGTGGCGATGATGTACATGCCGGGTTCGGCCATGCGCATGGAGGGGCAGAACCGCCTGGTCACCGTCGACCTAGCGGTAAAGGGGCGGCGCGGCGAACGGTTCGGCCAGAAAACCGGCCAATAACGGTTCCCACTGGAAATCCGCCGCCCCGTGCGGGACAAGCGGCCAACCAAAAGCACCGATCAGGATACGCCGCATGACCGACACCTTCCGCGCCCTCCGCCTGGCCAAGACCGAGGGCGGCCAGGAAACGCAATTCGTCGACCTCACCGAGGCGGACCTGATGGAAGGCGATGTCACCGTGCGGGTCGACTACTCCACGGTGAACTTCAAGGACGGCCTGGCCCTCACCGGCAAGTCGCCGGTGGTGCGGGTGTGGCCCCTGACCCCAGGCATCGACTTCTCCGGGGTGGTGGAGGCCTCGTCCAATCCGGGTTTCGCGGCGGGCGACCGGGTGGTGCTGAACGGCTGGGGCGTCGGCGAGACCTTCCATGGCGGCTATGCCCAGAAGGCCCGGGTCAAGGGCGACTGGCTGGTGAAGCTGCCGGCGGGTATTTCCAACGCCCAGGCCATGGCCGTCGGCACCGCCGGCTACACCGCCATGCTCTGCGTCCTGGCCCTGGAGAAGCATGGGGTCACGCCGGACAAGGGTGACATCCTGGTCACCGGCGCCGCCGGCGGCGTGGGCAGCGTGGCTATCGCCATCCTGTCGAAGCTGGGCTACCGCGTGGTCGCCTCCTCGCGCCGCAAGGAGACCGAGAGCGACTACCTCACCAGCCTGGGCGCGGCCGAGGTGATCGACGCCGCCACCCTGTCAGCCCCCGGCCGCCCCATGGCCAAGGAGCGCTGGGCCGGGGCGGTGGACAGCGTCGGCAGCCACACCCTGGCCAACGTCCTGGCCCAGATGTCCTACGGCGGCGTGGTCGCGGCCTGTGGCCTGGCCCAGGGCATGGACCTGCCAGGCTCCGTGGCCCCCTTCATCCTGCGCGGCGTCACCCTGGCGGGGATCGACAGCGTCATGCGGCCCCTGCCCGATCGTCAGGAGGCATGGCGTCGCCTGGCGGCGGATCTCGACCTTGCCAAACTCGACGCCATGACCGTGCCTGCCACCCTGAAGGACCTGCCCCGCCTGGGCCTGGATATCACCGAGGGCAAGGTCCGCGGACGCGTGGTGGTCGACGTCAACGCCTGAACGCAAGGGGTTAATTTCGTTCAGCCTGGGTTCAGCCAGACTCCGCCAAATTCCATTGCATGCTTCGCCGAGAGGAGCCCCCCAAGGGAGCCCCCCCCGAGGGAGCCCCCAACGGAGCCAAAGGCTCCGGTAAGCGTTTGGATTTGGCTGGAACAATGTTGGAGGTTCCGATGAACAGGTTTCTCACTACGGCGATGGCGGCGGTCACCCTGGCCGGCGCGGTTGCTTCCACCGCGACCCCCGCGGCCGCGGAAGAGCATTGGCACGGCGATGGCGACGGCTGGCACGACGGCGACGGCTGGCACGGCGATCATGATCACGATCGCGGCGGCAGCTCGACCGGCGCGGCGATCGCCGGCGGCATTGTCGGCCTGGCCTTGGGCGCGGCGCTCAGCAGCCACCATGACCGTAACCACTATAACGGCGGCGGCTACGGCGGTACTCGCTACTACAGTGGCAGCTACTACAGTGGTAGCGGCTATGGCGGCGGCTACGGCAGCCCCTACTACGGTTCTGGCTACAATGATGACGGCGGCTACAGCGTCTGCACCAGCGAGCGCCGCATCTGGGACCCCTACATCGGTCGCTACGTGATCCGCAGCTACAGCTACGCCTGCTAACCCCAGGTCCCGTCCGAAAGACTGAACCCCGCGCCAGCCCCCTGGCGCGGGGTTTTTCTTTGGCTACCCTGGGGCGTCATCCTAGGGAGGCAAGCGCCATGAAGGCGATCTGGTACGACCGGCAAGGCCCCGCGCGAGAGGTGCTGCAGTACGGCGACTTCGAGACGCCGACCCCCGGCCGCGGCGAAGCCTTCATCCGCATCCGCGCCTCCGGCGTGAACCCCTCCGACGCCGGCATGCGCCGCGGCGGGCCAGGGGCGTCCATGGCCTATCCCCGCATCGTCCCCAACAGCGACGGCGCCGGAGTGGTCGAGGCTGTCGGGCCAGGTGTCCCCGCCTCGATGATCGGGCGGCGCGTCTGGTTCTATAACGGCCAGCGCAACGGCCGCGCCTTTGGCACCGCGGCCGAACACATCGCCCTGGACATCGACCTTCTCAGCCCCCTGCCCGACACGGTCAGCTTCGCCCAGGGCGCCACCCTGGGCATCCCGGCCATGACCGCCCATGTCAGCCTGTTCCTGGCCGGGCCGGTGCAGGGGCGCACGGTGCTGGTCACTGGCGGCGCCGGGGCGGTGGGTCACTATGCGGTGCAGCTGGCCAAGTGGGCCGGCGCCACGGTGATCGCCACCGTCAGCTCCCCGACCAAGGCAGAACGCGCCCGCGCCGGCGGCGCCGATCACGTCATCGACTATCGCACCGAGGACGTCGCCGCGCGGCTGAAGGCGATCACCGGCGGCGAGGGGGTGGATCACGTGGTGGACGTGGACTTCGGCGGCAACCTGGGCGTCACCCTGCCCGCCCTGCGCCAGGGCGGCTCGATCGCCTTCTACGCCACCCGCGGCGCCGCCGAGCCCAAGGTCCCGGCCGGGGAGATGATGCGCAAGAACCTCCGCGCCCAGGGGGTGTTGCTGCCCGTCTCGCCGCCCGAGGCCCGCCGCCGGGCTCAGGCCGACATCAGCCGCTGGATCGCCTCCGCTCCGCGCATCCTCGCCGTGGCCTCGCGCCATCCCCTGGAGGACACCGCCGGGGCGCACGAGGCGGTGGAGCAGGGCGACAAGGTCGGCACGGTGGTGGTCGAGCCATAACCCTCCCCCCAAGCCACCGGCCCACCACAAACTAGGCCGTCGCCAAACCGCCACCTTGGTGAAACATCCGCGAAACACCTCTGGACGAACATCGTCACATGAAATGACCGCCTCGCACGCCAAGGGCGAGCGCGTTCAGGCCTCGGAGGAAATCCCACGATGAAAGCCATTCTGATCGCCGCCATCGGCGCCGCCGCCCTGCTGGCTCCCATGGCCGCCTCGGCGCACCCGCACCATTGGCGCCACCACCCGATGATGATGCGTCACCACCATCACCACATGATGATGATGCGCCACCACCACCACATGATGATGCACCACCACTAGAGCCTGACAGCTTCAAGTGGATACCAATTGAACCGCCCGGTCCGCCCGGCGGTTCTTTTTTGCCAGTAAGGCCAGGGACTATGCGCGGCGCTACGCGTTGTCCCCGGGCGCGGCGGGGATCATGTCCGCCGCGGTGATCAGGGCCGCCACGGCCGTCACCAGTTGCGCCGGGGCGAAGGGCTTGGCCAGCAGCACGCTGCCCGGTACGCCCTTGGACGGCCACTCAAAGCCGCTGTCGCCGCTCATATAGACCACCGGCATGGACGCCATCAGCTCGCGGGCGCGTTGCGCCACCGCCCAGCCGTCCGGCCCCGCGCCCAGGCGGATATCGGTGAGCACAGCGCGGAAGCGGCTGGGATCGGTCTCGATCTTGGCCAGGGCGTCGTCGCCGTTGGTGGCGACCACCACCTCGAAGCCGCCATCGCCGAGCGCGCCCTCGAGCAGCTCGAGGATCAAGGGTTCGTCTTCCACCACCAGCAAGGTCACGTTCGACACCAATGCGGCCCCCGCCAGTCGTCGCCCGAACTGTCGGGCGCCCGACATACGCAAGCCGTAAATCGACCAATGGTTCCACTGAAATGTTCGGCGAGGCGCCATTGTGGTGGACAAGACACAGCGCGCTCTTCCCCAACATCCTTGGCGCCGCCCCCGGCGCCCCTCTGGCGCCCGCCCCCCGCCCTCGTGCAAGATCACCGCATGAGCGCCGCCAACACCCCCCGCCCGTTCCGCCACAGGCTGGCCACCCGCGCCGACCTGCCGGCCCTCACCGCCCTGATGGCCCTGGCCATCGGCGAGCTGCAGAAAGGCTTTCTCGACCCGGCGCAGATCAACGCCAGCCGCGCCATCATGGGCCTCGACACCCAGCTCATCGATGACGGCAGCTATTTCATGGTCCAGGACGAGCACGGCGAACTGGCCGGCTGCGGCGGCTGGAGCCGGCGCAACACCCTGTATGGCGGCGACCACACCGCCGGGCGCAACGCCGCCCTGCTGGACCCCGCCACCGACGCCGCCCGGGTGCGCGCCATGTACACCAACCCTGCCTTCGCCCGCCGCGGTGTCGGCCGCCTGATCCTTGGCCTCTGCGAAGCGGCCGCGGCGGCGGCGGGTTTCCGGCGCGTCGAGCTGGCCGGCACTATGTCCGGCGAGCCCCTCTACCGCTCCTGCGGCTACGAGCCCATCGAACGCTTCGAGGACGACCGCGGCGGCGCGCCGGTGCCCCTGGTGCGGATGGGCAAGGCGATCGGCTGAACCGGCCTGGCCCCCCCATCCGCCGCCACGGTCGCCTCTCCGCCCCCTACAGCGCCTTGCGCACAAACACGCTGCCGTCCTCCGGGTCCTTGGCCCAGACCTCGAACCCCGCCTCCAGATACAGGGCCAGCGGCCCGTGATGATTGCCCGCCGGGCTCTTGGCGCCGGCGCGGGGGTTGCCCTGGGCGTGGGTCATGCCCTGGGCGGCCAGGCCCTCGCACGCCGCCCCCAGCAGCGCCCGCGCCACCCCTTGCCGCCGCCACGCGGGGGAGACCACGAAACAGAGGATGTGGCCGATCCTTGGCCCGGTCAGGTCCGCCCCGCCCAGGTTGCCGGCGGGGTAGAGGCGGCTGGGGCCGGCGTTCACCCACCCCACCACCTTGCCTTCGGCGCGGGCCAGATAGCCCTGCATCCCTCGCCGGGCGATCCGCGCCGCCGTCCCGGCCCGGTTCTTCGCCGCCGCCTCCCCGTCCCAGGCCTCCACCGCATGGTCGACGAACGGAAACCGGCAATAGCAGCCGGCCCAGTCGCGGTTGTCGCTAAACGCCTCGTCGTCGAAGAACCGGAAAAAGGCCGGGGCGCTGCCGGCCACCAGGGCGTCGATGGTGATCGGCGCAGCGCCGCTTGGCGTGTCAGTCATGGCGCAGCCCCCGTCAATGCGGCCAGGATGGCGCCGAACCGGAGCGGGAGCCAGGGCTGCACAAGCCGAGACCGTGCGCCGGCTTGGCGCTGCCTTAAGCCGACATTGTTCTCGGATGATACGGGTGTCTTGTTGCGTCAGTGGATCGAGGTTCGGCCTCCAGCGCGGCGTCACCCCGCCTGATTTGACAGAGCCGACTGCCAAGCCTTGAGCCCGGACTGGGCGCTTGCGACCTGGGTATTGGCGATAACCTCCTCGACCAGCGCGCGGAACGGCGCGGGCATAAAGGACTCGATCACCTGCCAGACCGCGCGGCAGCCGGGAAAACTAAGATAACTCCTAAGCGCCGCCATGCTTCCGGCGAACCTGTCGTCGTCCAGAACGCCGCGATCGTGCATCCACACGATCTCCGCCATTCCGAGGAACCAGCGGTGCATGAAAGCGCGGAACTGAGTGAACTCAACCTCCGTGAGCTGACCGTCTCCATTCAGCCCGCGAAGGAATACGGCCGCCATCGACGCGTCCGTCTGCCCGTCCAGAAACGCCATCACGAAGTCCAGCCTGGCCTGGTGTGCGGTCGCCCGGTGGATGTGCGAGTTCTGTCGGATCTGAAGGCTGAGGTAGATCAGCGAAATCAGTACGCCCACTCCACTGACGAAGCTGCCGATCGACGCTAGGTCTGCAAGCGACACCTGATCCCCCCGAGAATGTTGGCTCTGGGGTGACACTAGCTGGATTCGTGGGATCTTGCGGACGTCGCCAGGGGCTGTTCGGGGTCGAACGCCCCGCACTTCACCGCCCCACCTCCACCCCCCGCCCCAACAAACGCCACTTTCGCGGATTACCGCGAATTCAGTTTCCTCCCGCGCGCCCGCGCGGGACAAGCGTGTGGGCTGTTCGCGGGCCTAGCCGGACCATGGAGCCTTAGCGCTTGATCCCTCTCGTCGTCGCCCTGTCCCTCGGTGTCTCCATGCCCGAGATGCCCAGCCTGCCGCAGATCAAGCGCGATCCGCAGATCACCTATCTGGATCGCGGCGGCGCGCTGATCGGGGTGCGCGGCGGGCGGTATGCGCCGCCCACGGACCTGGCCAGGCTGCCGGCCTATGTGCCCGCCGCCTTCGTGGCCATCGAGGACCGGCGGTTCTATGAGCACTCCGGCATCGACCCCATGGGCGTGGCCCGGGCGCTGTTGAACGACATCGGCCAGGGACGGGCCACCCAGGGCGCCTCGACCATCACCCAGCAGCTGGCCCGCAACCTCTTCCTGACCAACGAGCGCACCGTCGAGCGCAAGGCCACCGAGGCGGTCTATGCGGTGGAGCTGGAGCAGACCTACAGCAAGCAGCAGATCCTGGGCCTGTATCTGAGCCGGGTCTATTTCGGCTCCGGCGCCTATGGCATCGAGGCCGCCGCCCACCGCTATTACAACAAGCCCGCCGCCAAGCTGACGGTGCGGGAGGCGGCGTCCCTGGCGGCGATCATGAAGTCGCCCACCAACTATGACCCCGCCGACCAGCCGGAGGCCTCCGCGGCGCGGACCCGGCTGGTGCTGGACGCCATGGTCGAGACCGGGGCCATTACCCCCGCCCAGCGGACCAAGGCCCTGGCCCAGACGCCGAAGGTCTGGAAGGAAGCCCCCGCCGCGGCGGCGCAGTATTTCGTCGACTGGGTGGACGGCCAGACGCGGCGCCTGCTCGCCAGCCCCATCCGCGGCGACCTGGTGGTGGAGACCACCCTGGACATGGCGCTGGAAACCGCCGCCGCCCAGGCCGCCGCCGCCACCGTGGCGCGGCACGACAAGCAAGGGGTGCAACAGGCCGCCGTGGTCTCCGTCGACGCCGCCGGCCATGTGCGCGCGCTGGTGGGCGGGGTGGACTATCAGCACGGCCCCTTCGACCGCGCCGTGGACGCCCACCGCCAGGCCGGCTCGGCCTGGAAGCCCTTCGTCTACCTGGCGGCCATGGAGAGCGGGCGCACGCCGGACACCATGGTGGTCGACGAGCCGGTGACCATCAGCGGCTGGTCGCCGCACAATTTTGAAGACGGCTTCCTAGGCCCGATCACCCTGCAGACCGCCCTGGCCCAGTCGATCAACACCGTCGCCGCCAGGCTGGCCGACGACGTCGGGCGCGACAAGGTGGCCGCCGCCGCGCACCGGGCGGGCATCGTCTCGCCGATCAACACCGACCCGGCCATGGCCCTGGGCACCAGCCTGATGACGCCCCTGGAGATGGCCCAGGCCTACAACAGCTTTTCCAATGGCGGCAACCGGGTGGCCGCCTATGGCATCGAGCGGATCAAGAGCAGCGCCGGGGCGCTGATCTTCCAGAACCGCCTGCCCCCGCCGGCCCCGGCCATCGCCAACCCGCCGCTGGGCGAGCTGAACCAGATGCTGCGCCAGGTGGTGGCCACCGGCACCGGCGCGCGCGCCGCCATCCGCGGCTACGACATCGCCGGCAAGACGGGCACCACGTCGGACTTCAAGGACGCCTGGTTCTGCGGCTTCACCGGCGGCCTGACCACGGTGGTGTGGATGGGCCGCGACGACAACAGTTCCATGCGCGGCATTACCGGCGGCAGCGCCCCGGCCGAGGCCTGGCACACCTACATGGCCTATGCCGTGAAGCGCATCAGCGCCCAGCCGATCCCGCTGGGGCCGCCCGCCCCGGTGGTCACCCCGCCCGTCCCGGCACCGGACCAGACCCCGCCCGACGCCCAGCCGCCAATCCCTGGGCTGGACCAGCTCTTGCCCCCGGGCGGGTCCGCACCGCCGCCGACCCCCTAAGCCTCCAGCTCGATGTCCCAGTACAGGTAGACGATTCTCGCCAAATTCACCTACTAAATAGCTGTTTTTACTTAGTTACCTCCTAAATCAGCGCGTTGTTGTCCATGATGGTCATCACATGGTCATCACACCAGCATTTCTGCACGTCACTCTGACATGATCGCCCGGCCGTATCGTTGCCACCGGTCCGACTTGACGCGCTCAAGCCTGTCGGCACGCACGCCCACCCAGAATACCACCCAGGCAAATAGCGCGAGCACGGCCAACCACTCCTTCCAGGTCACGCCCTGAGCAGCGCGATTTGCACAACTCAGGATCACAAGGGCGCCGACCCAGCCAATCCAGATGGTGGCACTAGCAAGCCATTCCCGGCAAAATCCCGCTAGGGAGTTCCCGACTCCGTACTGCCGCTCCAAGAGGACTACGAGGATTTGCTGCAGGAGCAGGCTGGGCGCCACTAGCGTCGCCTCTATGGCGAGGAGCGCCTGAGGAGTAGCCCTGCCCCTTAGGGTGAACGTCATAAAAAACCAGAAGAGGCCAGCTACCAGCGCCGCCCAGGGTATAGCCTGGACCAGCATCACCGACAGCGACGTTCGCGCGCCCAAAACGGACCACCGATCATCACCGGCGAAAAAGCCGATATCATATGCGCGCCGCAGTCTATCCTGAAGATCAATTGGCGCGATGTGGTCGAGTTCGATGACCCCAAAAGCCCTCGCTTTGTCCCGCAGGTCGTTCCACACCTCCGAACCGAGGCGGTCATGCAGAGACTCGTCCAAGGTCGGCAGATAGGCGCCCTCAGGCGCAACGCGCGGGCCGCCGCCCTCTGGCACGTCAACGTCCGTCTTGAATGGCACCTGCGCACTGAACCCCCAGGTCTCACCCTTGGGTGGCGCGTAGCGGCGCCCTTCGGGGCGCGCTTCCACCTTACCCTTGTGCCTTTTGTCGGGCGGCATATGTCGCCTTGTCACCGCGCCTGGCCCGCCATCTAGGCGGGGCAGCGATGCGATCACGTTGCCACCGCGAACTTCGACCGCGTTACCCAGCGCCCGCAACTCCAGAAACGCCGTGGGCGGCATAGAGGCGGCTAGGTTCGCCAGCGCCTTGCCATCGATCTGCGCGACCCCGGACCAGCTCCCCACGGCCGGAAGGTCGAAGGCAAATCGAGCATGACGCGCTTCCTCTACCGTCAGCAGCGACTTCCCCGGGTCGTACGAAAGCAACACCACCATCAGGGATTTGGAATTCGCCCGGGGCTTATTGGGCTTCATCGCCGCCGCCAGATCGCTCGCTACTACGGCAAGCCCCGGCTTTGGCGCGGTGGGCGCGGCTGGTCCGCCGCGCTTTGGTATGGTCTGAAGGCGCGCGGCGCGGGGCTTCGGCCTGGTCGCCTCCGGCAGGGTGAAATCACCGGCCTCTAGAAGACCCTTCAGGTCCCTCTGCTCGGCAGGGGACAGGCGATAGTCCAGGTCCGCCACCATCAGGGCTTCATCGACGCTTACGACATTCGGCAGGCTGCCCAGGTTGAGATCATGGTCCGCGCAATACCCCGCGATCGCCTCACACTCCCACAGCAACGGCGCCAAGGTGATGAAGGCCGCGATCACTGAGCCTGACCTGGTCTCGGTCACGAGGGCCTGTTCGCGCTCATCCAGCGCCTTGAACAGCTCGCCCTGACCAAGGTGGAAGAGGTCGCGACCAAACTGTGTCGCCAGCGTCTGCTCGCGGGCGATCTCGTTCCACAGGTGGACGAAGACGCTGTACATGCACTCGCCCCTGAAGCGTTGCCATGGCCGACGGAGTAACCCTGACGCTGAAAGCGGATGGAGGCAATAACCCGCCCTGCGTTCACTACTCCAGGCCTCCACCGCCCCCTACACCCGGACAAGGGGGTTCCGGATGCAGGATTTGCGGAAGAAATTCGGCCGGTTGGTTGCCGCCAACCGCAAGAGGGCAGGCCTGACCCCGGAAGCCTTGGCCACGGCCGCAAGCCTCAGCGTCGACATGATCGCCAGGATTGAAGCCGGCGCCACGGGCGTGCGCTTCGCCACCATTGGCAAGCTGGCCGCCGCGCTCGACACCGACCCTGCCAATTTCTTCACCCCAGACCTGCCCGGCGGAGCCCGGGACCGGTCAGCATTGGCCGAGATCATCGGCAAACTGGAAGGCCTCAACGACAAAGACCTGGCGTGGCTCTCCACGGTCCTGGACGCGATCCTCCAAGGTCGGTGAAGCCCTGGCGCCCCCTGCATCCGCGTGCAGGCGCGCCCCGTCTGGCCGATATGGCCCGCCGTGACTCCAGGATCGCCCCTGGTGGCCTAACCTGGGTTCGCCGCCCCCATCCCCGCCCCGCGACATCGAGGGGCTCTCCGGCCTTCCCTGGGCCCTCGCCGCCGAAGGGGGGTAGCCCATGGGCGTGCCTGCGCCGAAGACCCCATTAGACCCCGCTGCGGGAATTTTCGGCCCCAGGTTTCAGGGCCTTGGTCG
>JBBROW010000052.1:0-21792 GCA_038228945.1 Caulobacterales bacterium | reverse complement strand
CGGCCTTGATCAGCACCGGAAAGCCGATTTGCTTGGCGGCCGCGAAGGCCTCTTCCTCGGTCGTCACTGCACCGTCGGAGCCGGGCACCACCGGGATGCCGGCCGCCTTCACCGCCTGCTTGGCGGTGATCTTGTCGCCCATGACCCGGATGTGTTCGGGCTTGGGGCCGATGAAGGTGTAGCCGTGCGCCGCCACGATTTCGGCGAAGCGGGCGTTCTCCGATAGGAAGCCGTAGCCGGGATGGACCGCCTGAGCCCCGGTGATCTCGCAGGCGGCGATGATCGAAGGGATATTGAGGTAGCTCTTGGACGCCGGCGCCGGGCCGATGCAGACGCTCTCGTCGGCCAGGCGCACGTGCATGGCGCTGGTGTCGGCCTCGGAGTGCACGGCGACGGTGGAGATGCCCATCTCCTTGCAGGCGCGGTGGATGCGCAGGGCAATTTCGCCGCGGTTGGCGATGAGGATCTTGTCGAACACAGCTTTAGCCGATCACCACCAGAGGCTCGCCAAACTCGACGGGCTGGGAATCACCGACCAGGAACTCGACGATCCTGCCGGCCTTGGGGGCGGGGATCGGGTTCATGGTCTTCATCGCCTCGATGATCAGCAGGGTCTGGCCTTCCTCGACGCGGTCGCCAACCTTGGCGAAGGCCTCGGAGCCGGGGGTGGGCTGCAGGTAGACGGTGCCGACCATGGGGGACTTCACCACCTCGCCGGCGTGCACCACCTCGGCCGGCGCCGCGGGGGCGACCACGGGCGCGGCGTGGGGGGCGGCCATCAGCGCGGGGGCGGCGGCGTAGATGGGCGCGGGCGCGGCCAGGGTGCGGGCCACGCGGATCTTCAGATCGCCGCGCTCAACCTCGATCTCGGACAGGCCGGTGTCGTTGAGGATGTCGGCCAGCTTACGTACGAGGCGAGCGTCGAACGGATCGGCGGGCGCCTTTGGAGTGGACATTGAAGACTAACCTTGTTGATGCGGCCCGGTTGAGGACTTGCTTAGCGAAGATGGGGGTGTGTCAGGCGGTCGGCGTCAGACAGCACGCGGCCTCGATGGCCAGTTCGTAGCTCGCCGCACCAAAACCGGAGACCAGTCCGGTGGCGGCCAGGGAAACATAGGTCGAGCGGCGAAAGTCCTCCCGCGCCGCCGGGTTCGACAGGTGGCACTCCACGACAGGTATAGACAAAGTCTTCAGCGCGTCGAGCAGGGCCACGGAGGTGTGACCATAGCCGGCGGGGTTGATGACCAGGGCGCTGGCCTCGGTTCGGGCCTGCTGCACCCAGTCGATCAGCTCGCCCTCGTGGTTGCTCTGACGGAAGACGACCGTGCGGCCGTGCTGCTGCGCACGCGCCTCACAAAGGACGCGGATGTCCTCCAGGGTCTGACGACCGTAAATCTCCGGCTCGCGGACGCCCAGGAGGTTGAGGTTGGGCCCGCTCAGCACATAGATCGGTTTCGACATTCGGCTCCGCCGCCTGGTTCGCGCGTCTTGTATCGCTCGGCGGTCGGGCTCACAAGGCTGCGACGGAGGGTCCTGGTGTTGCGCACGGCAATGCGACTGACGGTGAACGGCGAGGATCGCAGTTTCGCGGGCCTCAGCGTCGTGGCCGATCTGGTGGCGAGCCTGGGGCTGGACGCCCGCAAGGTGGCCGTGGAGCGGAACCTGGAGATCGTGCCGCGGTCGGCCTACGGCGCCACGGCCCTGAGCGACGGCGACCGGATCGAGATCGTGCATTTCATCGGAGGCGGCTAATGGATGGATCGCAGCGAACGGACAGTGAGAGCCTGGCGGGAGACACCTGGTCGGTGGCCGGCCGCGTGTTCCGCTCGCGCCTGATCGTCGGCACCGGCAAGTACAAGGACTATGCGGTGAACGCCGCGGCGGCCGAGGCGGCCGGGGCGGAGATCGTCACCGTGGCCCTGCGGCGGGTGAACCTGTCCGATCCCAGCCAGCCGATGCTGGTGGACTATGTGAAGCCGGATCGCTTCATCTACCTGCCCAATACGGCCGGCTGTTTCACCGGCGAGGACGCCGTGCGGACTCTGCGCCTGGCGCGGGAGGCCGGCGGCTGGGACCTGGTGAAGCTGGAGGTGCTGTCCAACACCAAGCACCTGTTGCCGGACATGGAAGAGACCCTGCGGGCGCTGAAGCTGCTGGTGGCCGAGGGCTTCACGGTGATGGTCTATTGCACCGATGATCCGGTCTATTGCCTGAAGCTGGAGGAGGCCGGGGCGGCGGCGATCATGCCGGCGGCGGCGCCGATCGGCTCGGGCCTGGGGCTGCAGAACCGGGTCAACATCCGGCTGATCATCGAGCAGTCCAAGGTTCCGGTGCTGGTGGACGCGGGGGTGGGCACCGCGTCGGACGCCACGATCGCCATGGAGCTGGGCTGCGACGCGGTGCTGATGAACACCGCCATCGCCGAGGCCAAGGACCCCATCCGCATGGCCCGGGCCATGAAGCACGCGGTGATCGCCGGGCGGGAAGCCTATCTGGCGGGACGGATGCCCAAACGCCTGTACGCGGACCCGTCGTCGCCGCTGGCGGGGTTGATCTAGGGGCTTAGCGATGGCGGCCTTGCGCCCCCTCCGTCACTCATCGCTGACGCGCTGAGCGCCACCTCCCCCGCTTCGCCTTCGCCTCGCATGGGAGGAGGAAATCGGCGCTTTCTTCTCCTCACCCATGAAACGGTGGAGGGGGCTTACGGCCGGGCAGACCCCTTGCCCTAGGCCCCGAGCTTCGCCCGCTGCTTGTTGATTTCCTGCAGCACCGCGTCGAGGTCCTCGCCGGGGATGATCTGGTCGCCGACGATGAAGGCGGGGGTGCCGCCCAGGGCCAGTTCGCGGAACAGGCGGGCGATGTCAGCCATCTGGCTGGCGGCCTGAGCCTGCACGGCGGGGGAGTTGAGGGTGGCGGCGGTGGCGCCCTTGGTGAGGGCTATGCGGTCGATGGCGTCGTCGTCCAGGGCGTGGGTAGTCATGTAGGCCTGGTAGAGCCCCAGGTAATCGCCGCCGTCCTTCTTCACCGCCAGGGCGTCGCGGGCCGCGTGTTCGGAGGTGGGGCCAAAGATCGGCATCTCCTTGAACACGAAGCGGACGTCCGGATTGGCGTGGATCAGGGCCAGCACCTTGGGGGCGGCGTTGGCGCAGTGCGGGCAGCGGTAGTCGTAGAACTCGGTGACGGTGATCTTGCCGCCAGGGTTGGCGACGAAGTCGCGGGCGTCGTGTTCCAGGACGCTGCGATATTGGGGCAGCTTGGCGGCGGCCTTGGCCAGGTCAGCCTGGGCGCGGGCCTCCTGGTTCTGTTGCAGTTTTTCCGCCGCCTCCTGGATCACCTCGGGGTGCGCCAGCAGATAGGCGTGGACGCGGTCGCCGAAGGCCTTGTCGTCACTGGCGCGGTTGCAGGCGGACAGCATCAGGGCCGCCACCGCGGCGAGCGCCAGGGGAACGAGGCGGTTCATCCGGGCTTGTTGATTTCCCGAAGCTCGTCGGGGGTGGGCTTGGAAGCCAGTACGATGTCCGTGGCGCGGCGCCATTCAGGCGTATCCTTTTTCAACAGGTCTCGGGCGCGCAGGGCGAAGGTCCGCGCATCGTTCATCTGGCCCAAATAGAAGTTCTGTTCCGCCGTCGCCAGCCTGGCGCGGCCCGCCTCGCCCTTGGAATCATAGGCTTCGGAAAGCAGACGCCAGCCCAGGGCGTTGTCCGGCTCTTCGGTCAGGGCGCGGTTGATGTCGGCGATGGCCTCATCGACCTTGGTCTTGTCGTCCATGGCGATGAGGGTCTGGCCCAGGTTGATGCGCAGCAGAGGCGCATCGGGCTTCAGTTCGACGGAGCGGCGGTGGGCCGGCTCGGCCTCCTTGGCGCGGCCGGCCTCGAACAACACCTGGCCCTTCAGCTCCCACAGGTAGGGGTTATTGGGCTGTTCGGTGATCAGGACGTCGATGGCCCTGAGCGCCTTCTCGGTTTCCAGCTCCTTGTAGTAGGCGATGGCGCGGGCGTAGCGGGCCGGGAACGACTTGTCGGTCTCGGGGTACTCCACGAAGGTCTGCTGGGGCGGATTGAGGAAACCCTCCAGCTTGGCCTTCATGATCGCGTGCAGGGCCAGGGCTTCGGGGGTGTCGGTGGCGTGGAAGTGGGGTTGCACCGAAGCGCGGGCCGAGAGGGCCTCGATACGGTCGTCGCTGAGGGGGTGATCGCGGAAGAAGGGATACTTCTTCTCGTTGGAAAACACTTCCTGGTAGCGGAAATTGTTGAAGAAATCGACCAGGCCCTCGGCTGACTGGCCGGACTTTTCGAGATAGGTCACGGCGGCCTGGTCGGCTGCCGATTCCTGGACCCGGGAATAGCCCAGGACGGAAAGCTGGGCGAAGTAGGACGATGAATAGATCAGGCCCGCCGCGGCGTCGGGGGCGCCGGCGATGGCGGCCAGGACCCCCAGGCCCATGCCCAGGATCAGGGGGGCGATACCGGAGCGGCCCATCTCGCCGGAGCGGGCGATGTGGCCGCCGGCGACGTGACCGGTCTCGTGGGCGATGACCCCGATCAGTTCGTTGGGGTTCTTGGTCTCGATGATCAGGCCGGTGTTGATGAACACCTGCTCGCCGGCCGCGGAGAAGGCGTTGAGCTCCTTGTCGCCGACGATGTGGATCTGCACGTTCCGCGGCGTCAGGCCGGCGGCGATGAAGATCGGGTCGCTGTCCTTGCGCAGGATCGCCTCGATCTCGGTGTCGCGGATGATCGAGACGCCCGGATCGCCCTGCGCATAGGCGGGCGCCGTGGACACCGCCAAGGTGCTGACCACGGCCGCCACGCCGATCGCGGCGCGCAGGAGGCGGAGGGGCTTTGCGATCACGTCACGACTCCCAGACGCCCCCCGGCGGTGAACTTGAAGCTTAGATCACCATGGCTTTGGATTGGAACAATCCAAAGCCATGAAACGTGATCGCGGCTAAACATAGGTCGGGATGCGGGCGGAAACCCGGTTCCCGCCTTTGCTCATCCTGCTCGCCATCAAGCCCCGCGGCGCCACCAGCCGCGCTTCGGCGCGGTGGGCGGGGTGGAGATTTCCGCCAGATCGGGCTCCGGCGCCGCCAAGACGGGTTCGGGGACGGGTTTGGGGGCGGGTTTGGGGGCGGGCGCGGCGACGGGCTCGGGAGCCGGTTCTGCCACGAGCACGGTCTGGGCGACCGGTTCCGCAACAGGCTCGGGCGCCGCTTCGACCGCAGGCGCTTCGACGACCTGCGCAATCGCTTCGGGCGCCGCATCGTCGGCGACCGCGTCCTTGGCCTTGCCGCGCGTGCGTCCGCTGCCACGGCGGGCGCGCTTGGGCTTTTCCTCGTCCTGGGCCACCGGCAGTTCGACCCAGACGTCGTCCTGGGCGGTGGCTTCGGTCAGGACTGGGCCGGGGTTCGGTTCGGCGTGCTCATAAGCCGGCGCCGGGGCGATCGGCGAAGCGACGGCGGCCGGAACGGCTTGCGCCATCTCGGCGACGGGCGCCGCCGGCCGTGGAGTCGCTTCCACGGGGCCACGCCACTGGTAGGGGTCGTCGCCGACCAGGCGCGCGGGCCAGGACCAGGCGTAGGGCTCCTGCTGCCGGGCGCCGCCTTCGTCGCGCATGCGGCGGCCACCACGACGGCCGCGCCGGCGACGGCGGCGGCCTTCCTCGCTATCGTCGTCGTCGTCGGCGGCGGCGGGACGGGCGGCTGGGGCGGGAGAGGCCGGGGCGGCTTCCCTAGGCTCGTCGCCACGGCCACCGCCGCGACGGCGCCGGGTGCGACCCCGGCCGCGGCCGCGGCGGCGGCCATCACCGTCGGCGCCGTCGTTTTCGCGATCCTCGGAGGCGGCGGCGACGGGGCGGTCGTCTTCATCGTCCTCGTCTTCGTCGCCTTCGGAAGCCAGGACGAGGCCACCCTCGTTCTCTTCTTCTTCCTCCTCGTCCTCGAAGTCCTCGGCGACGAAGTCATCGTCGTCGTCTTCCAGGGGAGGGGCTGCGGTCCAGGCCTGGGTGGGTTCGAAGGGCGTGCTCGTCAGCCGTTCGATCTCGTGCTCGGCGTGGGACAGGGCCTCTTCGATGACGATGTTCACCTGCACGCCCTGCGTCTGCAGCAGGCGGACCAGGTAGTCGCGCTTGTGGTTGAGGATGTAGAGCGCCACGTCGCGGGGGCAGCGGACGCTGATCTCGCCACCGCCGCGCAGGGCTTCCATCTCCACCGCGCGTAGGGCCGACAGGGCGCTGGATTCCACCGAGCGGACCCGGCCGGCGCCTTGGCAATGCGGGCAGACGTGGGTGGTGCCCTCGAGGATGCCGGTGCGGCGGCGCTGGCGGCTGATCTCCATCAGGCCGAAGCCGGAGATCTTGCCCATCTGAATGCGGGCGCGGTCGTCCTTGAGGCAGTCCTTGAGGACCTTTTCCACGGCGCGGTTGTTCTTCGACTCATCCATGTCGATGAAGTCGATGACGATCAGGCCGGCGAGATCGCGCAGGCGAAGCTGGCGGGCCGTTTCCACGGCCGCTTCCATATTGGTCTTCAGGGCCGTCGCTTCGATGTTCCGCTCTCGCGTCGAGCGGCCGGAGTTGACGTCGACAGCCACCAGGGCCTCGGTCTGGTTGATCACCAGGTAGCCGCCCGAACGCAGGGGCACCACCGGCGAATAGATCTGGGCCAGATGGTCCTCGACGCGGTGGCGCACGAACAGAGGCACCGGCTCGCGGTAGGGGATGACCTTCTTGGCCTGGGACGGCATCAGCATGCGCATGAAGTCGCGCGCTTCGCGGTAGCCGGCCTCGCCTTCCACCGAGATCGACTCGATGTCCTTGTCGAAAAGGTCGCGGATGGCCCGCTTCACCAGGTCTTCTTCTTCGTAGATCAGGGCCGGGGCCACCGAGTGCAGGGTGGTGTCACGGATGTTTTCCCAGGCGCGCATCAGATATTCGTAGTCGCGCTTGATCTCCGGCTTGGTGCGCTTGGCGCCGGCGGTGCGGACGATCAGGCCCATGCCCTTCGGCACCTTCAGGTCCTGGACGATGGTGCGCAGGCGCTTGCGGTCGGTGACAGCGGTGATCTTGCGGGAAATGCCGCCGCCGCGATCGGTGTTGGGCATCAGCACGCCGTAGCGGCCGGCCAGGGAGAGGTAGGTGGTCAGGGCCGCGCCCTTGTTGCCGCGCTCTTCCTTGACCACCTGCACCAGCATGATCTGCCGGCGCTTGATGACTTCCTGGATCTTGTAGCGACGCATCATGCGTCGGCGCAGCCGGGCCAGGCCTTCGTCGATCTCGTCGTCGTCATCGCCGCCGACGCTTTCGCCGTCCTCGTCGAGGGTGGCGACGGGGTGGTGGTCGTCGTCGTCGTCCTCGTCGATCTCGCGCATCAGCGCTTCGCGATCGGCGTGGGGGATCTGGTAGTAGTCCGGGTGGATTTCGTTGAAGGCCAGGAAGCCGTGGCGGTTACCGCCGTATTCCACGAAAGCGGCCTGCAGGCTGGGCTCTACGCGGGTGACCTTGGCCAGATAGATATTGCCGCGCAGCTGTTTCTTGGCGCGGCTTTCGAAATCGAATTCTTCAACGCGCGTTCCGTCCAGGACGACGACCCGCGTTTCTTCCGCGTGGGCCGCGTCGATCAGCATTCTCTTCGACATAAAGGGTATCTCCGGGGCGCGCGCAGGACCTTGGGTCCGGGCGCCGGCTGCAGGGGCGCGCGCGCAAAACGCCTTCCGCCTCGCGGCCGCGAAGGGCGGCGGGAGCGGTCAGAGTCTGTCTTGGGGCGTAGGCGGCGCTGCCCATTGGTTCAAAAATTCCAAAGTCGCGCTCAGCAAAGGGCGCGGATCGGGTGATGCGCTTGCACCAAGAATAGGCGCTGGGCCCCGCGCGGGCCGCGCAAATTCGCCATAAGTCCGAAGACGGCGCATGCGCGATGTCAATGTAGAGAAACAATCCGTCAAATGAAAGCACGGCGTTCGCGCGCAGGGTGAGCGCGGCGGATCGAACATTCCCAGAGGCTCAATCCTTTGGGCTTGGCTTAACGCTTTGGCTACGCGCGGGGCTGGATAATCGGGGGCTGTCCCAGATGTTGGCCAGAAGCAGGAGTGACGGGTGAGGCGTATGCGCGCGGCCTTGGCAAGCGGAGGGGGATGGCGCTGGATGCTGGGCGCCGCCATGACCTTGCTTGTGGCCGGCGGCGCGGTGGCCTTCACCGCCACCAAGGCCGCCTCTGATGACGGCGGCGTGCTGCGGGTCCGTTTCGGCGGCGACCAGGTTGAGACGCGGATCGTGATCGACCTGGACCGCGCGATCTCGGCCAAGGTGATCCGCGACGACGACACCCCAACCCGCCTGGTGGTGGCCCTGCCCAATGTCGGCGCCAGCGGCGTGCTGCAGGGGCGTGGCCAGGGCCTGGTCAAGGCCTGGACGGTGAACAACGGCGGCGGCGGCGCGCGCCTGGCCCTGGATGTGGCGCCCGGCGCCCAGGTCAAGCGCCGCTTCCTGCTGCCCCCCGCCGACGGGGTGACCAACTATCGCTATGTGATCGACATCGCCGCCGCCGGCGCGCCGGCTCAACTGGCGGCCACGAACACGACCACGAACACGACTCTGGTGCGGACGCGGAAGCCGGCCAGTCAGGCCCCCGAGCCCCAGATTGTCGCCGCCAGCCAGGACTATGGGCCGTCGGTCTCCGACCTGCTGTCGCCGCCGCTGTCGCTGAAAAGGGTGGTGGTGATCGACGCCGGGCACGGCGGCCACGATCCGGGCGCCCAGAGCAGCACGCACAATGAAAAGGACATCACCCTGGCCGCGGCGCGGGCGCTGAAGGCCCGGCTGGAGCGCAGCGGCCGTTACCAGGTGGTGATGACGCGGGACAGCGACGTCTATGTGCCGCTGGATACCCGGGTGCAGATCGCCCGCAAAGCCGGGGCGGACCTGTTCATCTCACTGCACGCCGACTCCGCCGGCGACAATGCCGGGGCGCATGGCGCCAGCGTCTACACCCTGTCCGACCGAGGCGGGGAGCGCGTGGGCCGGGTGGTGGACCGCAACGACTGGTTCGTCCGCACCGGCAACCGCGCCAACGATCCGGCGGTGGGCCAGATTCTGCTGGACCTGACCCAGCGCAGCACCCGCAACCGCTCGGCGGCGTTCGCCGGACTGGTGGTGGACCGGATCAGCGACCGCACCGACCTGCTGCCGCGCAGCCATCGCGACGCCGGCTATTTTGTGCTGCTGGCGCCGGATGTGCCGGCCGCCCTACTGGAGATGGGGTTCATCACCAATCCCGACGACGAGGCGCGGCTGACCGACGCCGACCAGCGCGCCCGGCTGATGGACGGCGTCGCCGCCGCCATCGACGCCTATTTCTCCGGCCAGACCAAGCTGGCTTCGCGGTAGCTTCGGGCGCGGCGTGGGCGGCGTTCGCACCGCGACGCCCGATCCCCTTTTCGCGCGCGTCGAAGCCGTCTAGACGTTCCCGGGCGGGCGCGGGCCCGCGGAGGTTCGCCAGCTTTGAAAGCCCCTGCTCGTTGGATCGCCTTGGCGGGTGTGGCCTTGCTCGGTGTGACGCTGGTGGCCGGGGTGTCGGCGGCCATCTACGCCGCCGTGCTGTTCCACGGCATGCCCAACGCCTCGGACCTGGCCGACTACCATCCGCCCACCGCCACACGGGTCTACGCCTGGGACGGCACCTTGATTGGCGAGTACTCCAGGGAGCGGCGCATCTATGTGCCGTACGACCAGATTCCGCCCAAGCTCTACCTGGCCTTCCTGGCGGCCGAGGATCACAATTTCTTCCGCCATGGCGGCGTCGACATGGGCGGCCTGTCGCGGGCGATGATCAAGGACGTGTTCATCGTCCTGCAGGGCCGGCGCCCCGAGGGCGGCTCGACCATCACCCAGCAGGTGGCCAAGAACGTGCTGCTGACCAACGAGGTGTCGGTGGGCCGCAAGCTGAAGGAGGCGATCCTCGCTACCCAGCTGGAACAGACCCTCTCCAAACAGCAGATCCTGGAACTGTATCTCAACGAGATCTGGCTGGGCTATCGCTCCTATGGCATCGGCGCGGCGGCCTATAACTACTTCGGCAAGTCGATCACCGACCTGTCCCTGGCCCAGTGCGCCTATCTGGCGGCCCTGCCCAAGGGGCCGGACAACTATCATCCGATCAAGCAGAAGGCGGCGGCCATCCGGCGGCGCAACTTCATTCTGCGCGACATGATCGACCTGGGCTGGGTGACGCGCGCCGAGGGCGAGGCGGCCATGGCCGAGGACCTGAAGGTCGAGACCGCCCCAAGCCGGGCCAAGTACCGGGACGCCGACTATTTCGTCGACTGGCTGAAGCGGACCACGACGCCGCAGGTCAGCGACCTGACCGAGGGCGGCTATTACATCCGCACGACCCTGGATCCGCGCCTGCAGACGGCGGCCCGGATCGCCCTGATGGACGGGCTGGAGACCTATGACCGGCGGCACGGCTGGCGCGGCGCCTGGGGCCATCTTAGCGCGGTGGCGCCCGGCTGGCAGAAGGCGGCGATGGCCGCCTCGGCCCAGACGCCGATGGACAGCGGCGCCCACGCGCCCGCCGAGCGCCGGGCCTGGCGCATGGCGGCGGTGACCGAGACGGGCGGTTCGGTGAAGGTGGAGACGGTGGACGGGACCGCCGGCGAACTGATCCCGGCGGACGTGGCCTGGGAGCACGGCGGCAAAGGCCTTACCGTCGGCGACCTGGTGTTCGTCGAGCCGTCCGACAAGGGCGGCTTTCACCTGCGCCAGGTGCCGAAGGTCAATGGCGCGCTGGTGGCCATGGAGCCCAACTCCGGTCGGGTGCTGGCCATGGTCGGCGGCTACAGCTTCTCGCTGCAGACCTTTAACCGCGCCACCCAGGCCTATCGCCAGCCCGGCTCGTCATTCAAGCCGTTCGTCTATGCGACGGCCCTGGAGTCGGGGCAGTTCACCCCGGCCAGCATCGTCGTCGACGGGCCGGTCTCACTGCCGGGCGCAACCGCCGGCGAGGTCTGGAGCCCGGAGAACTATGAGCACCATTTCCTAGGCCCGTTGATCTTCCGCCGTGGCCTGGAATTGTCGCTGAACGCCATGACCGTGCATGTCGCCATGCAGGTGGGCATGCCCAAGATCGTCGACACCGCCAAACGGTTTGGCGTGGTGGACAAGATGGACCCAGTGCTGGCCATGGCGCTCGGGGCGGGAGAGACAACGCCCTATCGCATGGCGACGGCCTATTCCTCGTTCCTGAACGGCGGGCGTAAGGTCACGGCGCATCTGCTGGAAGAGGTGCAGGACCGCAACGGCAGGGTGGTGGTCAATTCGGATCGGCGCGATTGTCGTGGCTGTTCGGTGGGCTTTTCCGGCGATTTCGCCCCCAACATCCCCAGGACCGGCGACCAGCTGATCGATCCGATCACCGCCTATCAGATCGAGCTGATGCTGCAGGGCGTGGTGCAACACGGCACCGCCGTCGCCGCGCGGACCCTGAACCGGCCCATCGGCGGAAAGACCGGCACCACCAACGAATTCCGCAGCGCCTGGTTCATGGGCTTCTCGCCGCAGATGGTGGTGGCCACCTATATCGGCTTCGACGACAACCACTCGCTGGGCCACGGCGAGACCGGCGCCGTCGCCGCCCTGCCGATCTTCATCGAGTTCATGCAGGAGGCGACCAAGACCATGCCGCCCCTGGATTTCAAGGCTCCGCCGAACACCAAGTTCGCCATGGTCGGACCCAACCGCGAAGCCTTCCGGCCGGGCACGGAGCCCAGCGCGCGGATGGCCACGACGGGGGTGACGATCAGTGGCGGCGACGGCTCGGTGGCCATCCGGCCGATGCCGCCTTCGCCGCCAGGCGCGCCTGGCGTGGAATCGCCGCACGCGCCGAAGGCCATCAAACCGCCCAAGCCGCCGGATGACCTGAACGGATTGTATTGATCCGATTGCCTTCAACCCGCGCGCGCGCTATCCCGCGCGCCCCGTATATCCAGCCTGGAAGGCGAAACTCATGCGTGCGGATGTCGAGGCTGCTGCAGCCGACATCGAGCAGTCCATAGGACTGCTCAGGAGGCGTCTTTGACTGGGAACCTTCCCTTCGAAAGCTCGATGAGCTGAACGCCCGGGTCGAGGACCCGACCCTTTGGGACAATGCCGAGGCCGCCCAGGCCCTGATGCGCGAGCGGACCCTGCTGGCGAACCAGGTGGAGGCCGTGCGCCGCCTGGAGCGGGAACGGGCCGACGCCCTGGAATTCGCCGAAATGGCGGAGGCGGAGAACGACCAGGCTTCGCTGGATGACGCCAGCGCCCAGCTGGCGGCGCTGAAGACCCTGGCGGCGCGGGCGGAGCTGGAGGCCTTGCTGTCGGGCGAGGCGGACGGAAGCGACTGCTTCGTGGAAATCAACTCCGGCGCCGGGGGCACGGAGTCAGCCGACTGGGCCTTGATGCTCATGCGCATGTACAGCCGCTGGGCCACCGCCCACGGCATGCAGGTCGAGGTGGTGGAAGAGACCGCCGGCGAAACCGCGGGCATCAAGTCGGCGACGCTGCGGGTGCTGGGCACCAACGCCTATGGCTGGCTGAAGACCGAGGCGGGGGTGCACCGGCTGGTGCGCATTTCGCCGTTCGATTCCAGCGCCCGGCGCCACACCAGCTTCGCGTCGGTGTGGGTGTTTCCGGAGGTCGACGACAAGATCGAGATCGAGATCAATCCCTCGGACGTGCGGGTCGACACCTATCGCGCCTCTGGCTCGGGCGGCCAGCACGTCAACAAGACCGACAGCGCCGTGCGCCTGACCCACATCCCCACTGGCATCGCCGTGGCCAGCCAGAGCCAGCGCTCACAGCACCAGAACCGGGACCAGGCGTGGAAGATGCTGCGCGCCCGACTCTACGAACAGGAGCTGCAGAAGCGCGAGGCGGCGGCCCAGGCAGTGGAAGACCAGAAGACCGACATCGGCTGGGGGCACCAGATCCGATCATACGTCCTGCAGCCGTATCAGATGGTGAAGGACCTGCGGACCAACGTCGAAACCTCCGACACCGCCGGGGTGCTGGACGGCGACCTGGACGCCTTCATGGGCGCGTCGCTGGCGCAGCGAGTCGGGGCGACGCGGGACGCGAGTGAAGGGTAGCTGTCAAATGGGCCTTGGCGGCGGTGCGGCGGCTTTGCACCGCCGCACCGGCCTAGGTCGATTGCCGGCCTACGGCGCGGGCGAGGGCTTGGGCGTCAGGCCGTTGGCGTCTTTCAGCAGGGGCGCTGACAAAGACGAGGGGGCTGGCATCGGCTCACCGCGGGGGGCGGGGGCCGGTTGGACCGGGGCGCGTTGCAGGCGCAGAGAGCGGCCCTGGAAGAAGGCGCCGGTTTCCATGGCCAACTGCTCATGGGTGATATCGCCGTCCACGTGGCAGTTGCCATAGAGGCGAACCTGCTTGGCGGTGATCGAGCCGGCGACCTTGCCGCGCACCTCGACGGATTCGGCGTAGATGCCGCCTTCCACCACGCCGCCTTCACCGACGGTGACGCGCTCAATGCGCACGTCGCCCTTGATGACGCCGTCGATCTGAAGCTCGCCGCCGCCCGAGATATTACCGTCGATGGTCAGGTCCGACGACAGCACCGAGGCGGTCTTGGTGGTCGGACGAGGGGCCGGAGCGGGTGCGGAGGATTGTGCGGTCGGCGCGGTGGGGGGCGCCGGCTGCGGAGTGGGGGGCTGAGGCGCCGGGGGGGTGGCGCCGCCTTGGGGGGGATTATTGGACGTCTTGCTGAACATAGTCGCCGGCCTTCACAAAGCGTAGGGGGTTTTGGGGGCGACCGTTCACCCAGACCTCGTAGTGCAGGTGAGGTCCGGTGGAGCGGCCTGTCGAGCCCATGCCGCCGATCCTTTGACCCAGGGTGACGTGCTGGCCGACGGACACCGAAATGGCCGCCAAATGCGCGTAGCGGGTCTTGAATCCACGACCGTGGTCGATTTCGATGGTGTTGCCGTAGCCCGAGCGAACGCCGGTGAACGACACGACGCCCGGCGCCGTGGCGTCGATGGGCGTCATCATCGCCCCGGCAAAGTCCTGGCCGGAATGGAAGGCGGGGTGGCCGGTGAAGGGATCTTCGCGGACGCCAAAGCCGCTGGACTCCGAGGTGTTCACCGTCGGCCGGGCCAAGGGCAGGTCATGCGCCGATCGCGAGAGGCCCTGTACGTCGGAAAGGTCGGAGGCGACATGCTGGATACGTCCGGCGAAGCCGGCGTCCACGTCCAGGACTGCGCCCAAGGCCCGGGGGTCCTTGGCCTCGATTAGGGGGCCGCCAAGGGAGTCGCTACGACCCGCATAGATGGCGGGGTCCAGGCCGGCCAGGCGGAAGGCCAGGCGCAGGCGGTCGGCGCGGTTCTTGGCGAAGGTCTCGGTGGCTTCGATCAGGTGTTCCTGGTCGGCGCGGACCGCCTGGATGCGCTGCATGGGCGAGCCCTTGCCGCCGGCGGTGTTGGCCAGGGCCGGCTCCAGCGCCTGGATCGCCCCGGGGGCGCCCTTGACGTCGGTGAGCAGCATGGCCAGCGCCGCGTGGCGCTTTTCCATGGTGTTGGCCAGGTCGTCATAGGAGGTGGAAGTGGAATTGAGCTGGGCCACGGCGCTGTTGAGGCGGGCCTGGCGGTCGGCGATCCAGCGCTCGTACTTGGCCTGGGTGCGGGTGACTTCCTGTTCGCTGCGCGACTGGGTCAGGGCGCCGGCGATCAGGGCCGCCGTCGAAACGCCCATCCAGAGGGCGCAACCGGCCACCACGCTGGCGATCGCCATCTGTTTGCCGGTGGTCAGGGCGTAGCTGTGCATCTCGCCGCCGGAGCGCACGTAGAGGTGGCGTTCAGGAAAGAGGTCCGTCAACGAACGGGCGAGGCGCGTGAAGCGTCTGAGGCTCATTGCGTCGGCTACCTAATGCAATTTCTAAGGACCGACGCGATATGCCCCCATCCGAATCGAAAGCGCAACCCGCCTTCGACCGCCCGCGGCGCATTGGTTACGGAAGCCTTAATTCAAACACACGTTGGGCGCCGCTGCGGCCCAGTGTCCACAGGTTCCGGCCAAGCAGACGTGAAGGTGATCACCGCCGACAGACGCTCCGACCGCCGACGAATATTGGCGGCGGCTGCGGCGCGTTTGTGGCGGGACTCAGGGGGCGGTTGCGGCGAGCGGCCGCAACCGAGCGGGCCTCAGGCGAGTTCCTGCGCGGCCTTCAGAACCTCGGCCACATGGCCGGCGACCTTGACCTTGCGCCACACCCGCTGGACCACGCCGGTCTTGTCGATGAGATAGGTGGAGCGGTCGATGCCCATGTACTTGCGGCCGTACAGGGTCTTTTCCACCCAGGCGCCGTAGCGCTCGATCATGTCATCGTCCTTGTCGGAACCCAGCAGGACCTTGAGGTCGTACTTGGCGCGGAACTTGGCGTGGCGGGCGGCGGAATCCTTGGACACGCCGACGACCACGGCCCCGGCCTTGGCGAAGTCAGCGGCGGCGGCGGAGAAGCCTTGGGCCTCGGTGGTGCAGCCGGGGGTGTCGTCCTTGGGGTAGAAGTAGAGCACCACGGTCTTGCCCGTGAGCGCGGCCAGGGACACGCGGCCTTCGTCGGCGGGCAGGTCGAAGTCGGGGGCGGCGTCGCCGGGGTTCAGGGACATGGGGACTCCATCAAGCGTGGCGGCCAAGCGTGGCGGCGCAAGCGACCGTAGCGAGGGCCGCTCGTCAAGCGGCCCTCGCCTTATGCGGCGATCCTAGACCGGCCGGCTCCTAGACTGGCCGAATCAGGACGATCTTCTTGCGGCCGGCGGCCAGCTTGATCACTCCGTCGGCGTTGCAGTCGGCGAGGGTGAGCAGGCGCTGGCCATCCTTTTCCGGCGCGTCGTTGACGCGGAGGCCGCCGCCCTGGGCCAGGCGCCGGGCCTCGCCACGGGAAGCGGCCAGGCCGGCGTCGGCCGCGACATTGGCCAGGGGAATCCCCGCCTCAAGCTCGGTTCTCGAGATCTCCACCGTGGGCAGGTCGCTGGAGAGGGCGCCGTCCTCGAACGCCGCCTTGGCCGCCGCCGCCGCCGTCTCCGCCGCCTCGCGCCCGTGCAGCAGGGTGGTGGCTTCGTTGGCCAGGACCTTCTTGGCCTCGTTGATCTCGGAGCCGGCCAGGGCGCCCAGGCGGGCGATCTCGTCCAGGGGCAGTTCGGTGAACAGCTTGAGGAACCGCACCACGTCGGCGTCCTCGGTGTTGCGCCAGAACTGCCAGTAGTCGTAGGGGCTCCGCATGTCGGCGTTCAGCCACACGGCGCCGTCGACGGTCTTGCCCATCTTCACACCAGACGCGGTGGTGACCAGGTGGGTGGTGACGCCAAAGGCCTCCTTGGCCTCGATACGGCGGATCAGGTCGATGCCGTTGACGATATTGCCCCACTGCTCGGAGCCGCCGAATTGAAGGGTGCAGCCCAGGCGCCGGTTCAACTCCACAAAGTCCGCCGACTGCATGAGCAGGTAGTTGAACTCGAGGAAAGTCAGAGGCTGTTCGTTGTCCAGGCGGTTACGCACGAACTCCAGGGTCAGCATCTTGTTGATGGTGAAGTGCACGCCGTAGTCGCGCAGGAATTCGATGTAGCCCAGCCGGTCCAGCCAGTCGGCATTGTTGACCATCACCGCGTCGGTGGGTCCGGTCCCGAACGTCAGGAACGGGGCGAAGGCCTTGCGGATGCCCCTGATGTTGCCGGCGATCACCGCGTCGGTGAGCATCGGCCGGGCGCTGGTCTTGTCCGACGGATCGCCGACCTTGGTGGTGCCCCCGCCCATCAGCACGATGGGGCGGTGCCCCGTCTGCTGCAGGCGGCGCAGGGTCATGATCTGCATCAGGCTGCCCACGTGCAGGGAACTGGCCGTGGCGTCGAAGCCGATGTAGGCGGTGATGGGACCCTTGCACGCCGCGGCGTCCAGACCGGCAAGGTCGGTAGCCTGGTAGATATGGCCGCGCTCCAGCAGGACCCGGATCAGGTCTGACTTGGGCTTGAAGGCGGCGAGATCGGCTTCGGCGGGCATGCTGGTCTCCTACAGTGGCTGGCTTTCGGCCGGAGACCGTCTCTTGGCAAGAGCCGCACGCCGACCTGTTGGCGGCGGGGCGTGAATGACCGGCCGCTCGCTAGTTGGGCGAGCGATAATAGCGGCGGCGAAGGCGGGCGCTGGCGGTCATGGGGCGCTGGATACCGGGGCGGGGGTGTGCCAGTCAAGGTCAAGCCGTCCGGGGAGGGGCGGGACAGAGGTGGTGAAAGCGCTGGCGACGGTCTGGCTGGTCCTGTGCGCCCTGTTCTGCGGGGCGGTGCTGGTGTTCCTGTTCCAGGTGGCGGTGAAGGACGGTCTGTTCGACCTCGACTGGGTCCTGATGTTGGGCACGTTGGCCGCGTTGGGCTTGCCCATGACCGGCGCCTGGTTCGCCTTTCGGCGCCGGTGGTTCCTTCCGGCGATGGGTCTGGGTGTGCTGCCGGTGGGATTTGTCCTGTACGTGGTCTCGCAGATCCACATTCGGATGTTCTGATGCGGATGATCTTCTGATGCGTATCTTGGGCTTCATGACGGGCACGTCCCTCGACGCCGTGGACATGGCGGTGCTGGAGACGGACGGGGAGGACATCCTCGGGTTCGGGCCGGCGGGGGAGAAGAAACTCGATCCTGCCTGCCGGGCCTTGGTGGAGGCGGCGATCGCGGCGGCTTTCCAATGGCCGGTGGGGGCGCCGGAACCGGCGGCTTTCGCCGTGGCCGCCAGGGCGATCGCCGATGAGCACATCGCGGCGGCCGAGGCCTTCATGGCGCGCGAGGGCCTGCTGGCGGAAGACATCGATTTCATCGGCCTGCACGGCCAGACGGTGCTGCACGAGCCGCCGATCCCGGGGCGGCCCATAGGGCGGACGGTACAGCTGATCGACGCGGGCCGGGTGGCCGGCGCCCTGGGCGTGCCGGTGATCTATGACTTCCGCACCGAGGACGTGGCGGCGGGCGGGCAGGGGGCGCCGCTGGCCCCGGTCTATCACGCGGCCCTGGTGCGGTTCTCCGGCTTCCATGCGCCGACGGCGGTGCTGAACCTGGGCGGGGTGGGCAATGTTACCCTGGTGAAGAGCGACGGGACGCTGGAGGCCTTCGACACCGGCCCGGCCAACGGCATGATTGACCTGTTGATGCAGGCCCGCACGGACCGGCGGTTCGACGAGGACGGCGCCACGGCCAGGGCGGGGACGGTGGACGAGGCGATCCTGGCCGCCTACCTGGCCCATCCCTATTTCACACGGACAGGCCCCAAGTCCCTGGACCGGTTCGACTTCTCGCTGGATCCGGTGGCCGGGTTGTCGCTGGAGGACGCCGCGGCGACCCTGACGGCCTTCGCGGCAGAGGCGGTGGCGCGGGGGGTGAAGACGGCTTCGCAGCCGCCCTTGCGGCTGGTGGTCAGCGGCGGCGGGCGGCTGAACCCGGTGCTGATGGCGGCGATCCAGGCGCGCCTGGCGCTGCCGGTGATCGCCGCGGAGGAAGCCCACTGGCGCGGCGACTCCATTGAGGCGGAGGCGTTTGCCTATCTGGCGGCGCGGACGGTGATGGACCTGCCGATCAGCTTTCCGGGCTCCACGGGCGTTCCAGCCCCGATGAGCGGGGGCCGGGTGGCGCGGCCTTAAAGCGGCGTCATCGCCAGACGCTTGTCGAGGTAGTCGCCGACGCGGGTTTCGACTTCCTTGAGCTGCTCGTTCCAGAAGTGGTTGGCGCCTTCGACCAGGTCGTAGTCGATGACGATGCCCTTCTGGGTGCGCAGCTTGGAGACCACGCGCTCGACCTCCACGGACGGCACAACGGTGTCGTTGGCCCCGTGCAGGATCAGGCCCGACGCCGGGCAGGGGGCCAGGAACGAGAAGTCATAGGCGTTGGTGGGGGGCGAGACGGAGATGAAGCCGTCGGTTTCCGGACGGCGCATCAGCAGCTGCATCCCCACCCAGGCGCCGAAGCTGTAGCCGGCCACCCAGCACTGCGACGCGGCGGGGTGGTTGGACTGCAGCCAATCCAGGGCGGTGGCGGCGTCTGCCAGCTCGCCGATGCCGGCGTCGAACTCACCCTGGCTGCGGCCGACGCCGCGGAAGTTGAAGCGCAGGACGGTGAAACCGCGCTTCATGAACAGGTGGTAGAGCTGCACGGCCACCGGATTGTCCATGTGACCGCCGGCGCGGGGGTGCGGGTGCAGGATCAGGGCGATGGGCGCGGTTTCGTCCTTGCGCTGGGAATAGCGCGCTTCGATACGCCCAACGGCGCCGGTCAGAACGATATCGGGCATGCTCACACCTAGATTTGGCAAGGCGCGGTGGGGGAATACTTGACCGCTGCGCTTGGTTTTCCTACATCGACCGCGAGGGCCGACAGAGCCCGGCATCTCGCGAGGCGGCGGCTTGTAACAAGAAGCCGTTGGAAAAAGCGAGAAAATAGCGACGGACCCATCGGATGCAGCTCAGTACGCGAGGACGATATGCCGTTATGGCCATGACCGATCTCGCCGGTCGTGAGTCCGGACACGCGACGACTCTGGCCGATATCGCTGAAAGCCAACAGATTTCCCGGCCCTACCTGGAACAGATTTTCGCCCGTCTGCGGCGCGGCGGACTGGTGCGCAGCGTGCGCGGGCCGGGTGGCGGCTATTGCCTGGCCAGGCCCGCCGAGGCGGTGTCGGTGGCCGATGTGGTGACCGCGGTGGACGAGCCCCTGAAGGCCACCCGCTGCGGTGGCGGCCAGACCGGCTGCATGCAGGGCGGCGCCCGCTGCCTGACCCACGACCTGTGGGAAGAGACTGGCCGGGCGATCCACGGCTATCTGTCCAGCGTCTCCCTGGCCGATGTGCTGGCGGGGCGGCTGCGACCGCAAGAGGCGAGGGCCGCCTAGGATGAGCGCGCCCATCTATCTGGATCACAACGCCAGCACCCGCGTGCGGCCGCAGGCCGTCGAGGCGATGACGCGGGCGCTGTCCGCCGTCGGCAACCCCTCGTCGATCCATGCGGCGGGCCGGGCGGCGCGGGCGGCGATGGAGGCGGCGCGCGAGGCGGTGGCCGCCCTGATCGGCGTCAAGGCCGGCTCCATCACCTTCGTCAGCGGCGGCACCGAGGCCAGCAACCTGGCGGTGGAGAGCGCGGTGGCGGCGGGCTATGAACGGATCATCGTCGGCGCCACCGAACATGAGGCGGTGGTGGAAAGCGCCAAGGCCAGCGGACTTCCGGTAGAGGTGTGGCCGGTTGACGGACGCGGCCTGGCCGACCTGGGGTGGCTGGAACAAAGGCTGGCGGGCGGCGGCGGGCGGGCTCTGGTCTGCTTGATGCTGGCCAACAACGAGACCGGGGTGATCCAGCCGGTGGCCGAGGCCGCGGCCCTGGTGCGGGCGGCGAACGGCTGGCTGCACGTGGATGCGGTGCAGGCGGCCGGCAAGATCGCCGTCGATTTCAACGCCCTTGGTGCCGACACCCTGGCGCTGTCGGCGCACAAGCTGGGCGGCCCGCAAGGCGTCGGCGCCCTGGCGGCGGGACCACGGGCCTTGCTGACCCGCAGCCTGCACGGCGGCGGCCAGGAACGGGGCCGGCGTTCAGGCACCGAGAATGTGCCGGGGCTGGCCGGCTTCGGGGCCGCGGCCACGGCGGCGGCCGAAGGGCTGGCGAACATGGCGGCGCAGGCGGCCTGGCGTGATGTGACCGCCGCGCGGTTGGCCGAAACGGGGGCGGTGAGCCTGGGCGAGGGCGCGCCGCGCCTGCCCCAAACCCTGTGCCTGTCGCTCAAGGATTTCCCCTCTGATCTGCAGGTAATGAACCTGGATCTGGCCGGGGTGATGATCAGCGCCGGGGCCGCCTGTTCGTCGGGCAAGGTCAAGGCCAGCCACGTGGTGGAATCCATGGGCCGGCCGGACCTGGCGCCCTTCGTGATCCGGGTCAGCGGCGGGTGGGACACCACCGAGTTGGAATGGCGGCGCTTCGGCGACGTCTGGTTGGAAGCCCACGCGCGCCACGTCGCCCGCCGGCAGAAGGTTGCGTAGAATGGCCGCCGCTAAACAAACCGTCGATCAAGTCGCCGAGCTGGAGCGTTACCAGCACGGCTTCGTCACCCAGATCGATCAGGAGATGGCGCCCAGGGGCCTGTCCGAAGACACCGTGCGCTACATCTCGGCTCAGAAGGATGAGCCGGAATGGATGCTGAAGTGGCGGCTGGAGGCCTATGAGCGCTGGTTGGCCCTGGACGAGCCGGACTGGGCGCGGGTGAACTTCCCCAAGATCGACTACCAGGACTCCTATTATTACGCCGCGCCCAAGACCAAGGCCGGGCCCAAGAGCCTGGACGAGATCGACCCGGAGCTGCTGGCGGTCTACGAAAAGCTGGGCATCCCCTTGAGGGAGCAGGAAGTTCTGCTCGGGGTGGAAGGCGCGCCGCGCTATGCGGTGGACGCGGTGTTCGACAGCGTCTCGGTGGTGACCACCTTCAAGAAGGAACTGGCGGCGGTCGGGGTGATCTTCTGCTCGATGAGCGAAGCGATCCGCGAGCATCCCGAACTGGTGCGCCAGTACCTGGGCAGCGTGGTGCCGGTGAGCGACAACTATTTCGCCTGCCTCAACAGCGCGGTGTTCAGCGACGGCAGCTTTGTCTATGTGCCGCCGGGCGTGCGTTGCCCGATGGAGCTTTCCACCTATTTCCGCATCAACGCCGCCGAGAGCGGCCAGTTCGAGCGCACCCTGATCATCGCCGACAAGGCGGCCTATGTCTCGTACCTGGAGGGCTGCACCGCCCCCATGCGCG
>JBBROW010000051.1:0-24940 GCA_038228945.1 Caulobacterales bacterium | reverse complement strand
GTTCCTAGAGCGGGTTTAGGAAAAGTGGGTACCGGTTTTCCGCCCGCAACCCGCTCTAAATGTCTAGAATCGATCACGGTTTTTGGCTTTGGACTGATTTAGTCCAAAACCAACGTGATCTCGCGCGCCAATGCGGTCATGATCGCTGTCAACCAATGACGCCCGGCGCGGCCGCAAGGCCGTGACCCAAACCAGGGCGCGTGAGGGAGATGTCGTTGAGCGCTTCAGACGCCCTTTATCACCGCGCCCAGGCCCGTATCGGCAAGGTCCCGCTTTCCACCAAGATCTTCCAGGCGGTGGGCGCCCTGCCCGAGACGTTGAAGAACTGGGGTTTCAGCACCTTCCTGCTGCTGTTCTATAATCAGGTCCTGGGCCTCAACGCCTTTAAGGCCTCGGTGGTGATCGCCGCGGCCCTGATCATCGACGCCGTGTTCGATCCCCTGATCGGGTCGTTCTCCGACGGGCTGAAGACCCGGCTGGGCCGCCGTCACCTGCTGATGTACATCTCCGCCGTCCCCATGGGCATCGGCCTCTACCTGGCCTTCTCGCCACCCGCCGGGCTCACCGACAACCTGCTGCTGGCTTGGCTGTTCGCCACCGTGGTCTTCACCCACGTGTCGATGAGCCTGTTCGTCGTGCCCTGGACCGCCCTCTACGCCGAGTTCAGCGACGACTATGCCGAGCGCACGGTGATTGTCACGTGGCGGTACGCCATCGGCTGGCTGGGCTCGCTGGTGTTCATCTACAGCGTCTGGGCCGCGGTCTTCCCCAAGACGGCCGCCTATCCTCTGGGGCAGTTGAACCCGCACGCCTACGCCCACTTCGCCCCGGTGATCGCGCTGAGCGTCACCGCCGCGGCCCTGCTGACCACCGCTCTCACCCGGCGCGAGGTTCCCTTCCTGCTCCAACCGGTGAACGCCACGCCTCGCTTCAGCTTCGTGCGGGTCTGGCGAGATGTGAGCAGCACCTTCGTCAACCGGGACTTCCTGATCCTGTTCGTCGGGGCCCTGCTCACCGCCGGCGTCTCCGGCGCCACCGACACCCTGGGCAGCTTCGTCGCCACCTTCTTTTGGGGGCTGGGCTCCGAGCAGCTTAAGCTGTTCTCCCTGGCCATCATCGGCGCGGTCGGCGCCTTCCTCAGCCTCAGCCTGATCGAGCGGCAGTTCGACAAGAAGCCGCTGCTGCTGGCCACCTTCGCCCTGTTGATGATCGACGGCGTCGGCGTCATCGCCCTGCGCCTGGCCCACCTGATGCCGCCCAACGGTTCGACGATCCTGCTGGTGATCCTGGTGGGCAACGAGATCGTCCGCGCCTACCTGGGCACGGTGCTGGGGATCATGTTCGTCTCCATGCTGGCTGACACCATCGATGTTCAGGAGCTGCGCACCGGCAAGCGGCAGGAGGGGGTGTTCGCCGCCGCCCTGGCCTTCTCCGGCAAGGCCACCGCCGGGGTCGGCGCGATCATCGCCGGCTTCCTGTTGCAGGAGATCGTGCGCTGGCCGGCCCATGCCAATCCGGCGACCATCGATCCGCACATCATCGTCCGCCTAGGCCTGGTCGCGGGCATCCTGGCGCCACTGCTGCTGGTCGTGCCCTTTGCCCTCGGCTCGCGCTACAGCATCACGCGCGAAAAGCACCTGCTGACCCGCCAGCAACTAGACCGCCGCCGCGCCGAGGCTCACCTGCCGACGCCCGATCCCGACAGTGACGAAGCGCACCTGGCCCTGGAGATGGCCATCAACCGGCCCTCGGCGGCGCCGACCATATGAACTTGCCTCACCCTATGAACGCGGGTTGAGCTCCAGCCCGATCAGCTCGTCGTCATTGTCGACGCCCCCCAACCGCAAGGCCCGCGGCTCGATGCCGTAGGTCGTAAAGCCGTGCCGGAAGTAGAGTTTGCGGGCGACCTCGTTGGCCGGATTCACCACCGCCTTCAACATGTCCACGTGCTGGCGAGCGTGGGCGATGATCGCCGCCACCAGGGCGTCCGCCGCACCGCTGCCGCGCAGGACTGGGCGCAGATAGACCGCGCCCATCAGCCCCTTGTGCCGCATCTTCAGGGGGACCTCGACGGAGAACACCGCCGTGCCCTGCAGCGTCCCGTCCACATAGACCCCCAGGGTTACCCCCGGCCCCGCCTGGGCCAGCCGCGCCTCCAGGTCGCCCAGGGGCCGCGCCGCCGCCTCCTCATAGCTGTCGCCGAACGCATCCGGATAGTCCCTCAGCGCCTCCAGCCGCATCGCCTTCCAGGCGCCCGCCTCATCCGCCCGCACCGGCCTGATCTCGAACCCCGTCGCCATCCACTCCCCCGGGCCGATGGCCGCTGAACGCCAAACACCTGTGGAGCTTAGCCGGTGATCCCGCCGGCGCCCGCCAAGATTCTTTGTCCACGAACCACACGAACCTCGCGAACAAGAGGCGCGAAGCGCGCCCGAACAGTCACACCGCTCTCTCCAATGGAAACACCGTGTTCGTGTGGTTCGTGTGGTTCGTGGACAGATTCTTCCTACCGCCCTGCGCCGCTCCGCTGCCGCTGCGCGACAACCCCTACAGCGCGTATGAATCCTCGGCGCCGACGGTCGAGGATGACGGGTCGCGGTCGGAGCGAAGAGTTGAAGGTCGATACGACCTAGCGCTTGTTGCGCTGGAAGGCCTTGGCTTCCTTGGCCATGGCGGCGATGGCGTCGTCGTGGGACTCGTCGGCCAGGAATGGCAGTTCTCCGGCCACCCCGCGGATCGCCAGCCACAGCACGCGGCTGAACTGGGGCAGCAGGCGCATGGGCCGGCGCTTGTTGTCGGTGACGTCCCAGCCGGCGTCCTCGAAGGGGAAGATCTGATGCTGCGGCGCCTTGGCGTCGATGTTGTCCCAGCCCTGCGGGTCTTCCACCGCGTCGGCCTCGTCCGGGGTGATGCCGAAATTGGCCTGGCAGACCACGTCGATGTCGGGAAACTCGGCCCGGGCGTCCGGCTCCGCCATGCGCGGCTTCATCACTGCCGCGAACTCCAACTCCGCCATTCCGGGCAGGTCGATCAGGCGGCGCAGGCGGGGACGGTCGGACATGGCCGCCAGCTTAGCCGATGGGCCGCCCCCGATCCACCGGGCGAGCACCGAGACTCTTGGCCCGCGCGCCCGATGGGTTCAACATTGCCGGGACAGTGACTATCTGTGCCCGGTCACCCGCAAGAGAAGGAACACCGCCATGGCCGCCACGACGCAAACCGCGATCCTCGCCGGAGGCTGTTTCTGGGGCATGCAGGATCTGATCCGCCGCTATCCTGGCGTGATCTCCACCCGGGTCGGCTACTCGGGCGGCGACGTGCCCAACGCCACCTACCGCAACCACGGCACGCACGCCGAGGCGATCGAGATCGTCTTCGATCCGGCGGTGATCTCCTATCGCAGCCTGCTGGAATTCTTCTTCCAGATCCACGATCCCTCCACCGCCAACCGCCAGGGCAACGACCTGGGCGTGAGCTATCGCTCGGCGATCTTCTATAGCAACGAAGAGCAGCACCGGATCGCCCTGGACACTATCGCCGACGTCGATGCGTCGGGGCTCTGGCCTGGCAAGGCGGTCACGCAGGTGGCGCCGGCCGGCCCCTTCTGGCAGGCCGAACCGGAGCATCAGGACTATCTGGAGCGCATTCCCAACGGCTACACCTGCCACTTCGTCCGGCCGAACTGGAAGCTGCCGGTGCGGGCCGTGGCGCACTGACGGCCATGGCGCGCTGACAGCGCTACGGCGGCGCCCGCCGCTTCCTCGTTGCATACCCTCTGTTCGAAATATAGGACTGCAGGACGGCCCGCCTTGGCGGCGCCGTCCTTTTTTCATGGCCTCCGCCGGGCTCATTCCGCCTGGTAATTTTGCTCGCGAGATTTGCATGACAACCGATAGCCAGGCCCAGGCCGCCCCCGCCGCCAGCAAGCCACCCATCGACAAAAAGGCCCTGCTGGCCAAGTATATCGCCGAGCGGGACAAGCGCCTGCGGGCCGATGGCAACGCCCAGTATCTGCAGGTGAAGGGCGCGCTGGCCCACTATCTGGACGACCCCTACACCCCCTTCGTCGAGCGCGAGCCCAAGACCGACCACGTCACCTTCGCCTTCGTCGGCGGCGGGTTCGCCGGCCTGGTCACCGGCGCGCGTCTGGTGGAGGCCGGCGTCACCGACGTGCGCATCATCGAGAAAGGCGGCGACTTCGGCGGCACCTGGTACTGGAACCGTTATCCCGGCGCCCAGTGCGACACCGCCTCGATGATCTACATGCCGCTGCTGGAAGAGACCGGCCACCGGCCCACCGAGAAATACGCCCACGCCCCCGAAATCCTTGAACAGTGCCAGCGTATCGGCAAGCAGTACGGCCTGTACGACAACGCCCTGTTCCATACCGAGGTCGAGGACCTGTCGTGGGACGACGCCAACAGCCGCTGGGTGATCGTCACCAACCGCGGCGACCGCTTCACCGCCAGCTATATCGGCCTGGGTACAGGGCCGCTGCACGTGCCCAAGCTGCCCGGCATCGAGGGCATCCAGAGCTTCAAGGGTCACAGCTTCCACACCAGCCGCTGGGACTACGCCTACACCGGCGGCGACCCCAAGGGGGCGCTGATGGAGAAACTGGCCAACAAACGCGTGGCGATCATCGGCACCGGCGCCACCTCGGTGCAGGCGGTTCCGCACCTGGCCCGCGCCTGCAAGGAACTCTACGTCTTCCAGCGCACCCCCTCGTCCATCGACGTGCGCGCCAATGTTCCCCTCGATCCGCAGTGGTTCGCCGGCATCGCCACCCCGGGCTGGCAACGGCGCTGGCTGGAGAACTTCACCCAGAACCAGGCCGGCGGCGGGGCCGAGGAAGACCTGGTGATGGACGGCTGGACCGACCTGTCGCGCCGCATCCGGGCCAAGATCATCGACCTGCCCCCCGAGCAACGCACGCCCCAGGGCATGCTGGCCGCCTATGAGGACAGCGACTTCGAAAAGATGGAAGAGATCCGCGCGCGGGTGGACTCCATCGTCAAGGACACCGCCGCCGCCCAGGCGCTGAAGGCCTGGTACCGCCAGCTTTGCAAGCGGCCGTGCTTCCACGACACCTATCTGCAGGCCTACAACACCCCCGGCACGCACCTGATCGACACCGACGGCCAGGGCGTCGAGCGCATCGATGAGACCGGCCTGTGGGCCAATGGCCGCCACTTTGAGGTCGATTGCATCATCTATGCCTCGGGCTTCGAGGTAGGCACCGAGTACAAGCGCCGCGCCGGCTTCGAGGTCACGGGCCGCGATGGGCTGAAGCTGTCGCAGGCCTGGGGCGAGGGCATGCGCTCCAAGCACGGGACCCACGTGCATGGCTTCCCCAACGCCTTCTTCGTCCAGCCCACCCAGGGCGCCAACCTGATCTCCAACGTTCCGCACAACCTGACGGAGTCAGGCCGCACCATCGCCCTGATCGTGCGCCACGCCCTGGACCACGCCGCGTCGCAGGTGGAGGTGACGCAAGAGGCTCAGGACGCCTGGGTGGACCTGCTGCTCACCGGACCCGGCCGGATGCTGGGCGCCCCCGACTGCACCCCGGGCTACTACAACAACGAGGGCCAGAACCCCGGCCCGGCGGCGCGGCTCCATGTCGGCTATCCGGCGGGCGCGGCGGCCTATTTCAAATACCTGGACGACTGGCGCAACGCCGGGACGTTCGACGGGCTGGCGTTCCGCTAAAGGGCGCGGGCGGCGGCGGGGTTCAGGACCCCTGCCCGTCGTCCCCCGATCCGTCTTCGCGGGGATGGGCCAGCCAGGTGGCCAGGTCCCAGGCGTTGCGGATCGCCACCAGCAACAGCACTAGTATGGCCAGGGCCAGCAGGGCCGGCGCGCGCGAAACGCCCTCCCAGGCCAGGCCGCAGGCGACGGCCAGCACCGCGAAGGTGGCCGTGGGACCCGCGCCATACCACCAGAAATCTGACCAGTGCGGCCGGGTCTTCATGCGCACGATCCCCACCATCACGTGCACGGCGCAGGCCAGGGCGGCCAGGGACCAGGCCAGCATGAGCGCCGTGGGTGAAACCAGATAGGCCGTGTGACCGGCCCCCTCCGGCGCCAGGGCCAGGGCGCTGACCACCAGGACCGAGGCCAGGTGGAACACCGTCGGGGTGGTGAAATAGGCCAGGCCGGCCGACGCGCCGGCGGCCCGCCGCCCCGCGGTCAGGCTGACGACGATGAACACCAGCCCGATCAAGGTCGCCGCCGCCTCGGCGGTCATCTGGTAGAAAGTCTGCCACCCCTCGAACATCATCGCCCCGCCCGCCGTTTCAGCGGCAGGATATAGGCAAACCAGGTGTGTTCCGCCCTAGTTTTGCGGAGGCGCCAGTTGCCCATTGCCGGACGATCACAGAAATTTCGCTTGGCGAGGCCGCCCCGCGCTTGAAGGCCCGCGTTTCCACCGTTACCGTCAAACCAGGGGTAGAGTGCGCCGCGATTTCCCGCGAGCGCCTGGCGATGTTTGACGGGGGCGTCATGTTCTTTTTCATTTCCTGGGGCAGCCGCGTTTATCAGCGGATTTTCGGCGAGCCTGAACTGCATCACTGCGACATCTGCCGCGAGGAGCGCACGTTCAGGACGGTGGTCACCTACAAGGTCTTCCACCTTTGGTGGATATTCCGCTGGGTCGCCGAGAGCAACTACGCCCGCCTCTGCACGATCTGCCGCAACGGCGCGCGGATCGACAAGCGCGACATCGAGGTCAAGGGCGCCAAGTCGCCGATCCCGTTCATCGACCGGATGGGGTGGTCGTTCGGCGTGGGCGGGGTGGCCGCGCTGGCGGTGATGGGCTCGGTAGCCAGCGCCACCGAGGGTCAGCGCCAGGACGCTTGGCTGAACCAGCCCGCGGTCAACGACGTCTACGAGGTGGACATGACCAAGCTGGAGAGCAAGCCGGAAGCCACCGAGATGTATTCGACGCTCGAGGTGGCCCGGGTGTCGGGTGGCACGGTGGATGTGCGCATTCCCAAGGGCTACTTCAAAACCCTCCGCGGCGTGAGCGCCGCCGTCAGCGACGGCCGGGCCAAGAGCCCCGACTTCTACGAACCCCAGGTAGTGACCTACTCCCTGGCCACGCTGCACAAGATGCGCCAGGACGGGGCGATCGTCTCGGTGGAGCGGTAGGCGCGCGGGCCGGGCGGAACGGCCTGGGGGTTAGCTTTCAGCGGGGCTGGCGCCGGGGCCGGGCTAGCGGAAGGGCCTGGCCCGTAGTGCTTCCTTCCAATCGTTGGAAAGACTGCACCATCACAGCCCGGGACTAAACACCTAGGTCCGCCCAATATTCGCTTCGAGGAAGGGCTCTAGCCAGGCGTCCCGCTTTAGGATGTCCATGTGCGTGGTGTCCGGCAGCACCGCCAGCCGGGCGCCGGGGATCAGCCGGGCCATCTGGGCGGCGAAGTCAACCCGCATGAAGTCCCGGTCCCCCAGGACCACTAGGGTCGGCGCGTTGATGGATTTCACCTGATCCACCGACCAGCCGGACCACTGGGCCAGCATGACATTCAACTTCGCCACGACCTGATCGAAGCTCTTGGGCTCAGGATTGACCCGTTGGAACACCGCCCGCCAGCTGGCGAAGTCGGCCTCGGTGGGCAGGAGCGGGATCAACTCGGCGGAGGGGATATGGGTCGGATCCCGCTGTAGGATCACCAACTCCTCCAGCATTCCGTCGAATGTATAGGGCGCGCTCACGGGGCAGAGGCTGGCCACCCGGTCTGGATGGCGGATGGCGACCCCGGTAGCCATCATGCCGCCCAGGCTGTGGCCTAGTAGGTGCGCCTTGCCGACCTTCAGGTGATCCAGCACCGCGACGATATCGTCGGACAATTGCTCCATCCGCGACGGCCCCGGCCGGTCGCCGGTGTGGCCGTGGCCCTGGGGCTCGATGGCGATCAGAGGGCGATGCTTCGAGAACCGCACCAGGAACTCCGGCGCATATGCGGCCTCGATGGGCATCAGCCCGCCGGGCATGACCACCAGGGGCGCCTTGCCCCCCGGCGGCCCGCCGTGGATCTCATAGTAGACTTTCAAGCCCTCGGTGTTCGCGTAACCGCTCCGCGGCTTGTCCATGGCGTGTCCTCTTTCCCCCGAGCCGAGACCGGCCGCTAGCACCACGCCCGCACCCAGCAACAGGCGGCGGGATGTTGCGGATCTCGGCATCTGGCTTTCCTCCCTAGGTGTCCCAAGGACGGGCGAAGCCTCGGCGATCCGACAAAGTCCATGCAGAAAAGTGCGCCTCAAGTACCGTAGTCAACGTCTGCCCCAACCCATTTTCGCAGCCCAAATCAAGGCATCTCGCCGGCGGTTTACTTTGACCCCCCGCCCCCGCACCCTCGACCAATGTCCCGCTTCGCCAAACTCGTCGCCCCAAACCTTCCGCGCCATGTCACCCAGCGGGGCGACCGGCGCGAACCCATGTTTTTCGGCAATGACGACTATCGGTTCCACCCAGATGTGCTGGGCGTGGCCCGGTTCCCCCGCCCTTCCCCCACCGTCGCGAGCCCCGCATGCTGAGCTGGATATATTCAGTCCTGGGCCACGCCTGGGGGCCGCTGCGGCTGTTCGATTCCTTCTTCTTCCTGTCCGGCGTGGGCTTCGGGGCCTGCGCCCTGGCCACCTGGATCATCCTGCCCCTGCTGTGGGGCCGGCTGCCGGTGGACCGGGGCCGGGCGCATGCGGTGAACGCGGACCTCAGCGTCGGCAAGCCGCTCAGCGCCGGGCTGATCTTCGTGTCGGTGTTCATGCTCGCCAGCCTGGTCTTCGTGCCCATCGGCGCGCGGGCGCTGTGGACCCTGCCGTTCATGGCCGCGGCGATGGCGGTGGGGTTCTTTGACGACCGGCGGGGCGGTTTCAGCGAATACCAGTTGGCGGCCATGGACCTGGTCATCGCGCTGGGCGCCGCAACGGTGATCTGCGGCCTTGGCCCCAGCGTGATCTGGTTGCCGGGATGGAAGGGGGCGATCACCCTGGCCCCCTGGCTGGCCATACCCCTGGCCACCGGGGTGATCTGGCTGTCGATCAACGCCACCAACTGCTCGGATGGGGTGGACGGAGTGTCGGGCAGCCTGACGGCGGCGGCGATCCTGATCCTCGGCGGGCTGCTCTATACGGTGATCGGCAACGACACGGTGGCGCGGCACCTGGGCATCCCCTTCAACCCGGAGGGCGCGCACTGGGCGATCATGGCCCTGCTGATGGTCGGCTGCGTGTGCGGCTACCTCTGGTACAACGCCGCCCCCAGCCAGGTGCTGATGGGCGACAGCGGCTCGCGGCCGCTGGGCCTGCTGATCGGCATGCTGGTGGTCGCCACCAACAACCCCTTCTTCCTGGTGCTCGTGGGCTCGATGATCCTGCTGAACGGGGCCACGGGCCTGGTGAAGGTGGCGCTGCTGCGCTTCTTCGGGGTCAAGGTGCTGGCGGCGATCCGCTTTCCCCTGCACGACCATTGCCGCAAGACCCTGGGCTGGTCGAACACCCAGGTGCTGGTGCGGTTCATGCTGCTGCACCTGGGGGTGTCGGCCCTGCTGGTCATCCTGGCGCTGAAGGTGCGCTGAGGGGAGCGGGCCACGCTTCGCCAACCGCCCCCTAGCCCAGATGCTTCTCCACCGCCTCGATCGCTTCCACCAGGCTGACCCGCTCAAGCTGCACCCCCTCCGGCAGGCCTGAGAACAGCCGCGTCGGAGCCGCCGCGTCCAGCATCACGAACACCCCCTTGTCGTCCGCCCGCCGGATCAGCCGTCCGAACGCCTGGGCGATGCGGGCGCGGGCCAGGGCGTCGTCATAGGTCTTGCCGCCGAAACGGCCGCGGCGGGCCTTGTGCAATATGTCCGGCCGGGGCCACGGCACGCGGTCGAACACCAGCAGACGCAGGGACCGGCCCGGCACATCCACCCCATCCCTGACCGCGTCGGTGCCCAGCAGGCAGGCGTCCTCCTCGGCGCGGAAGATGTCCACCAGGGCGCCGACCTCCAGCGGGTCCACGTGCTGGGCGTAGAGGGCCAGGCCCTTGTCGGCCAGGGGACCGGCGATGCGCTCATGCACCGCGCGCAGACGGCGGATCGCGGTGAACAGGCCCAGCCCCCCTCCCCCCGCCGCCAGGAACAGCTCGCGCATGGCCGCGCCCACCTGCCGCGCATCGTCGCGGCCGACATCGGTCACCACCAGGCACTTGGCGTTGGCGGCATAGTCGAAGGGCGAGGCCAGGCGGATGGTCTTGGGCCGGTCGGGCAGGCGCGCGGCGCCGGTGCGCATTTCGGCCAGGGCGAAGGGGTCGGTCAGGGTGGAGTCGGCCAGGGTGGCGCTGGTCACCAGCACCCCGTGCGCCGGGGCGATGACGGCGGCGGTCAGCGGCTCGGTGGGGTCCACCCAGTGGCGGCGGCAGGCGGCGTCCACCACCCGGCCATAGAGGAAGGTGGCATCGAACCAGTCGACGAAATCGGGGTCGTCCTCGGCGTTCTCGTCGATGGCCACCAGCATCGAGCGCCAGGCCGGCAGGGTCATGCGGGCGCGGCGGTCGAGCCCCCGCAGGGCGCCCTCAATTCTGGCGCGTTCGGGCGCGCCCAGGGTTTCGGCGTCCTCGTCCAGCACGTCTTCCAGGTGGCGGGCCAGGGCCAGCAGCGGCGCCTCGACCCCGGCCAGGGCGGTGGCGGCGGCGCGGGCGGTGTCGCGCACCAGATCCAGCGCCGGGCGAGCCTGGCACTCCATGCCCTGGTCGGAGGCGGCGGCGCGGGCGCGCAACTGCTCGATCATCGCCACCAGGAAATGCTCGATCGGCCCCATGGGACTGACCTCGCCGTTGGGTGGGGCGATGCGGCCGGACCAGCCTTCGCCCGGCAGGGCGGCGGCGGCGCGCACGGCGTCGAGCACGGCGCGGCGGCTGTCCTCCCGCTCGCCCAGCACCTCCATCAGCCGCGCTTCCAGGCCCCGGCCCCGGCGGCCACGCCCCTCCGGCCCCCGGATCCAGCGCCGCAGTTCGGCGGACTCCGCGCCGGAGAGGGCGGCGGCGAAGGCGCTGTCGGCGGCCTCGAACAGGTGGTGGCCTTCGTCGAAGATGATCCGCTTGAGGCTAGAGGTTTCGTTGTCGCCCTTCGAACCGCGCGCGGCGCGGGCGCCGTCGAAGGCGGCCTGGGTCAGCACCAGGGCGTGGTTGGCGATCACCAGGTCGGCGCGCTTGGAGGCGCGCACCGCCTTCTCGATGAAACAGCCGCGATAGTGCGGGCAGCCGGCGTGGATGCATTCTCCCCGCCGGTCGACCAGGTTGGCGGCGCTGGCCTGCAGGGCCGGACCGACGGCGAACAGGGTGGGCAGCCAGGCAGGGAAGTCTCCGCCGGTCATGTCGCCGTCGCGGGTGGCGCGCAGCCAGCGGGCGGTGAGCGCCAGGCCGACGGTGTCGCCGTTGCCCAGCGCCGTGCCGTTCACCGCGTCCTGATAGTTCAACAGGCAGAGGTAGTTCTCGCGGCCCTTGCGCACCACGGCCTTCTTCGCCCGCACCGCCGGGTCGGGATAGAGCGCGTGGCTTTCGCGCTCGATCTGACGCTGCAGGGCGCGGGTGTAGGTGGAGATCCACACCGAGGGGCCGTTGGCCTCCGCCCAGAGCGAGGCCGGGGCCAGATAGCCCATGGTCTTGCCGACCCCCGTGCCCGCCTCGGCCAGGACCATGCGCGGCTCGCCCTCGCGCTGCCGCGGCTGGAAGGCCTCGGTGGTCTCGGCGGCATAGATCGCCTGGGTGGGGCGGGCCTCGTCCAGGCCGGCGCGGGCCAGCAGTTCGGCCAGACGATCGGCGGCGGCTTGGGGGTCGATGGGCTTGGAGCCGGCCTCGCCGGGCGGCGCCTGATCCTCCCATTCGGCGATACGGCTCCACACATCCAGGCCGCCGCCACGCCAGGGACGGTCGATCGGCGCGGCGCGCAGCATGCCGATCAGCGGCGCGGCCCAGGGCCAGCCGGCGCGGCCCATGGTCTCCGCCTGGGCCAGGGCCTCGGCGCGGGCGTTGTTACTCCAGGCGGCGACCTCCTGCAGCAACAGGGTGGCGCTACGCAGGACCGACTGCGCCTGCTGCTGTACGCCCTTGGGCTCGTCCTGGCCGAGCGCCAGGGCCAGGCCGGTGGCGGAGGGGGCGGTGAAGATCGCCGGGCGCACGAAGGCGAACAGCTCCAGCACGTCGAACAGGCGCGGCGAGCGCGGCGGGGCGTTCATCCCCAGGCGCCGGGCGGTCATCGCGGCGTGGGCCACCAGTACCGGGCCGGATTCCAGCAGATCCCGCGCCTGAGGCGGACGCAGCAGGCTCCCCTCTCCCGCGCCATCAGCCACCGCCGCGCGGGGGCCGGGCAGGACCACCAGGGCGGGGGCCAGATCGAGACTCGGGGACAGGGCGTTCACGCCCCCGAGATAGCGCCTTCGCACGGAAACAAAAAGGCAACTTCTACGGTCGCACGTCGCGCCTTGGGCCCGGTCAGAACGTTTTCGAAACCTAGGGGTGAGAAAGTGCCAGCGCTCAACGGTCAGAAGGCCCCGTCATGCAGCCCGCCCCGACGTTCGGCCGACGCGGCGTCGTCGCCGCTGCTGCGCCCCAATTCGCGCGCCGTGGCGCCCCTCCCCAACCGACGCCGCAGCCCGATCCGCCATTGGGTGAACTGCCGGCGAGCGACCAGACATTCAGCGCGCCGTGGACCGCCTCCAGCTCCACCTTCAGCTTCCTGTGGACCCTGTTCTTCAGTTTCGAAGGCCGGCTGGCGCGCGGCGACTATCGCCTGATCCGGTTCGCCGGCTACGCGATCTTCCTCGGCATCCTGTTCACCGTCTACCAGCTGATGCTGCAGCAGAAGGCATCGGGCGGCGACGTTGGGACGATGCTGTTGCTGCTGCTTGTGGACTTTGTCGCGGCCCTGCTCTGGGTCTGGACCACGATCGCGGTGCAGGTGAAACGCTGGCATGACCGCGACAAGTCCGGCGTCTGGATGTTCGTCGGCTTCATCCCGTTCATCGGCCAGTTCTGGGTGCTGGTCGAGCTGATGTTCCTGGACGGAACGCAAGGCCCGAACCAATTCGGCCCCTCCCCCCGGGGCGACCCGACGGCGGTCTTCGAAACCTGATCGGACCTGCGCCGGCTCGATACTCGAAACGGAACGGCGTGGAATCTCCCCAGGTCGGCTTACCAAGCCCCTTGTCGAAACGAAACAGGAACATGCTATAGGTTTCAGCCCTGGCGCTAACCTTTGGTTCCGAAAGGCGTTTCGTTCGTCTGATGCCGCTCGACCTTTCGCCCGCCGATCCCGCAGCCGGCGCCCTGTCGGTTCTGCCGCCCCGGTTCGCGGACTGGTTCGCCTCGCGCGGCTGGTCGCCGCGGCCGCACCAGCTGGCGATGGTGGAAAAGGGCTTGGCCGGGCGCCACAGCCTGCTGATCGCGCCGACGGGCGGGGGCAAGACCCTCTCAGGCTTCCTGCCCAGCCTGATCGAACTGTCGCAGCGTCCGCCGGCCAACACACCGCGCGGCATCCACACCCTCTACATCTCGCCACTGAAGGCCCTGGCGGTGGACGTGGAGCGCAACCTGATCGCGCCGATCCTGCAGATGGGGCTGAACATCGTCGCGGAGTCCCGCACCGGCGACACCGGCGTGGCGCGCAAGGCCCGCCAGCGGGTCAAGCCGCCGGACATCCTGCTGACCACCCCCGAACAGCTGGCCCTGTTCTGCGCCTGGGAGGGCGCGCGGCGGTATTTCGAGGACCTGAGATGCGTGATCCTCGATGAGGTGCACGCCATCTGGCCGTCCAAGCGCGGCGACCTGTTGAACCTGGACCTGGCCCGGCTGCAGACCTTCGCCCCGACGATGCGGCGGGTGGGGCTGTCGGCGACGGTGGACGATCCCGACCAGATCCGCCGCTGGATGACCCCCACGGTGGCGCAAGATGTGGATCTGGTGCGCGGCTCCGGCGGGGCGGCGCCGGTGGTGGAGCTGCTGCTGTCGGAGGGACGCGTGCCCTGGGCCGGCCACACCGCCCAGCACGCCATGCCGGAGGTCTATGAGGCGATCAAGGGCGCCCGCACCGCCCTGATTTTCGTCAACACGCGCTTTCAGGCGGAGTTCGCCTTCCAGGAACTGTGGAAGCTCAACGACGACGACCTGCCCATCGCCCTGCACCACGGCTCCCTGTCGGCCGAGCAGCGCCGCAAGGTCGAGGCGGCCATGGCGCGGGGCCAGCTTCGGGCCGTGGTCTGCACCTCGACCCTGGACCTGGGCATCGACTGGGGGGACGTGGACCTGGTGATCCAGCTGGCCTCGCCCAAGGGCGCTTCACGCATGGTGCAGCGCATCGGCCGCGCCAACCACCGCCTGGACGAGCCCAGCCACGCCCTGTTCGTGCCGGCCAACCGCTTCGAGATGCTGGAGTGCCAGGCGGCGCGCGAGGCCATCGCCGAGAACGCTTTCGACCCCGAGCCCTGGCGCACCGGCGCCCTGGACGTCCTGGCCCAGCACATCATGGGCTGCGCCTGTTCGGAGCCCTTCGACCTGCTGGCCCTGTACGAGGAGGTGATTACCGCCGGGCCGTACCGGGACCTGACCTGGGAGGACTATGAGCAGGTGGTCGATTTCGTCTCCACCGGCGGCTACGCCCTGCGCTCCTACGACAAGTACCGGCGGATCGTGAAGGGCCAGGACGGGCTGTGGCGGGCGCGCAACGAGGAGACCGTGCGGCGTCACCGGATGAACGTCGGCGCCATCGTCTCGCCGGCCATGCTGTCGGTGCGCATCGGTAGCGGCAAGAACCGCAACCCCGGCCGCAAGATCGGCGAGGTGGAGGAAGGCTATCTGGAGGTGCTGGAGGTGGGGGACACCTTCGTCTTCGCCGGGCGGGTCTGGCGGTTGATGGCGGTCACCGGCCTGGACGTGCTGGTGATGCCCGCGCCGGGGCAGGACGCCAAGATGCCGTCCTGGGGCGGCTCGAAGTTCGCCATGTCCGCCTTCCTGGCCAGGCGGGTGCGCCAGCTGATGTCCGACGTCGAGCACTGGAAGGTGTTGCCGGGCGACGTGCGCGAGTGGCTGGAGATCCAGCAGGACAAGTCGGCCATCCCCGCCGAGGACGAAATGCTGCTGGAAACCTTTCCCAAGGGCCAGCGGCATTTCATGGTCTGCTACCCCTTCGAGGGGCGCCTGGCGCACACCACCCTGGCCATGCTGCTCACCAAGCGGCTGGAGCGGCTGGGGATCGGGCCGATGGGGTTTGTGTGCAACGACTACGCCCTGACCATCTGGTCGGTGAAGCCCATGGACGGTGTTGATTTCGACGAGCTCTACGCCGAGGACATGCTGGGCGACGATCTGGAATCCTGGCTGGCGGAAAGCACGATGATGAAGGCCGCGTTCAAGGCCTGCGCCCTGATCGGCGGGCTGATCGAGCGGCGGTTTCCGGGGCAGGAGAAGTCCGGCCGCCAGATCACCTTCTCCACCGACCTGGTCTATGACGTGCTGCGCCGCCACCAGCCCGACCACCTGCTGCTGCGCTGCGCCCGCGAGGACGCCGCCAGGGGGCTGGTGGACGTGGCGCGGCTGGGCCAGATGCTGACCCGAATCAAGGGTAGGATCCGGCACATGGCCCTCGATCACCTGTCCCCCTTCGCCGTGCCGATGATCCTGGAGATCGGCCGCCAGCAGTCGCCGGGTAGCTTCGGCGAGTTGATCCTCACCGAGGCCGCCGAGGACCTGATCGCCCAGGCGATACTATGAGCCTGGCCGAGCAGATGTTCCGCTACGCCTTCGCCGACCATGCGGACGGCGCCCTGGCGGTGATGGTGGCGGATACACAGGTGGTGCTGCGGCCCTCCGGCGCCCTGTGGCTGGAGGTCGAGCGGACCCTGGTGGTCGCTGACCTGCACCTGGAGAAGGGCTCGTCCTACGCCCGCCGCGGCCAGATGCTGCCACCCTATGACACGCGCGAGACCCTGGACCGCCTGGAGGCGGAGGTGCGGGCGCTCGGCCCACGCACCGTGATCCTGCTGGGTGACACCTTCCACGACGGCCAGGCCGAGGACCGGCTGGCGGCGGACGACATCCAGCGCCTGGTGGCCCTGGCCAGCGGCCTCGCCCTGGTCTGGGCGGTGGGCAACCACGACGAGGAGGGGCCTGTCACCCTGCCCGGCGAGGTGGTGGCCGACGTCGCCCTGTGCGGCCTCAGCCTGATCCACGAACCCTCCCCCCGCCCGGTGCGCGGCGAGGTGGCCGGCCACCTGCACCCCTGCGCCCGCGTGGCCGGCAAGACCGCCAGCGTGCGGCGCCGCTGTTTCGTCACCGACGGCGAGCGGCTGGTGCTGCCGGCCTTCGGCGCCTATGCCGGCGGCCTCAATGTGCTGGACCGGGCCTTCCGCCCCCTGCTGGCCCGCCCGCCCCTGGTGGCGGCCTTGGGGCGCGGGCGGGTTCATGCGGTGGGCGTCCGCTCCCTGCGGCCCGACTGATGAGCGGTTGTAACGGCGTGAAGCATAGCGGCCATGTCAAAGCCACAGCTTGGGTGTTGCTGGACGCGATGAGATCGAAACTATCCACAACGCGCGCGCTTGCGGCCCTGGCTATGCTGGCGCCCCTGCTGTCGGCCGCACCCTCCCAAGCCCAGACGCGGATCGAAGAACCCAACGAGGTGGCGCCGCTGATCGTGCCGGGCGGCCCCAGCCCCAAGGTCGCCGCCAGCTACCCCGCCGACGGCGCCAGCGCCCCGGCCGGCGTCATCGTGCTGAAGATCACCTTCGACCAGCCCATGACCGCCGACGCCTGGGCCTACGGCAAGGCGGACGAGGCGGCCTTCCCCCTGTGCCTGGCCCACCCGCGCCTGTTGAACGACAACCGCAGCTTCGCCCTGCTGTGCACCGTGTCGGCGGGCCAGGCCTACGCCATCTCGATCAACGCCGACCCGCGCTTCGCCAACACCACCGGCCGCATTGCCAAGCCCTATGTGCTGCACTTCACCGCCACCCAGCCGGAAACCCGCGACATGCCCGCCGCCCTGGCCCAGGCGGGGCTGACCGCCGCCGACGAGCCGGTGATGGAGTGGAATGACCCCGGCAAAGGCGTCTCCCAGACCCCGCCCCCGCCGCCGCTGTAGCCCTACGCCGCGGACGACCGCGTCCGCCGCAGGTAGTCGGCGAACAGGACCGCGAACACCAGGTCGCCCCCACCAGCCCCGGCAGGCGCGCATCGATGGCCCCGACCAGCCAGGGGGTGACGACGCCGACCACCGCGATCAGCTTGCCGATCACGGCCAGGCCGATGAAGGACCGGAAGCGGACCGGGTCGAGGGCCACGCGCAGATAGGCATAGGCGAACAGAACGATGAGGCCGCCGGCGACATTGACGATGGCGATATTGCTGCCGGTGATGGGGGCCAGACCAAGCAACGGCCCGAGCATCGGACGGGCGAACAGCAGGGCCAGGCCCACCGCGGCGTTGAAGGCGGCGGCCAGGCCGAACAGCCAGCGGGCGTAGGTCTTCATGGCGTCTTCCAAAGGCCCCGCGACGATGGCGCGACGACGTGGAGCCTGCCATGGTTCGCGGTATGATCGAAGCCGAGACCGCCATCCGCGCCCGCCGGCGGCTGACCAACAGGCTGATCGCCGGCCATGACGCGGCGCGGCTGAAACCCTTTTTCGCTCCGGACGCCAAGGTGATCGCCGGAGACGGGACCCTGATCACCGGGGCGGGCGAGATCATCGCCGCCTTCGCCGCCCAATTTGCCGAGCCCGGCTTCGGCGCCTATGCCCGCACCACCCAGAGCGTAACCCTGGACGGCGCCGGGGCGCGGGCCGCCGAGCGGGGTCAGTGGCTGGGAACCTGGCAGGGCCGGCCCAGCCTGTCGGGCGACTACCTGGCCGTTTGGCGCAAAACCGTCGGCCAATGGGTGATCGAGTCCGAACTCTATGTCACCTTGGGCGAAGGGAGCACGCCATGACCGAAACCACCGCGCCGCAATCCGCACCCCAGGACTGGACGGCCGTCGTCGCCGAGCTGGAGCAGCGGCTGAAGCTGCGGTCCATTCCCTTCGCCATGAAGATGTTCGTCGACCGCGCGCAGATGGAGGCCATCCCGCGCATTCGCCGGCCGCAGTCGATCCATACCCTGGACCAGATCGTCGGCCAGGCCTCGCGCCTGGGCTGGACGGTGGGGATCACCAGTGACGACCTGGTGGGCGCCCAGTGCCGGGCGGTGGTGGGGCTGGGCGGCGCCAAGACCGACGCCTGGAAGTCCGGCCGGCACATGACCGGGGTCTGGTTCTCCACCGAGACCGACGCCGCGGCGCACCAGGACGCCATGCATTGCGTGCCCGACGGCCAGTACGACGCCCTGGCGGTGGGACCTCTCGCCGGCGGCAAGCTGGCGGACCCGGACATCGCCCTGTTCTACGCCACGCCGGGGGCGATGATGTACTTCATCAACGGCCTGCAGTGGTCCGGCTACAAGCGCTTCGACTGGGGCGTGGTGGGCGAGAGCGCCTGCGCCGATAGCTGGGGCCGGGCCCTGACCACCCGCACACCGAGCCTGTCGATCCCCTGTTTCGCCGAGCGCCGCTATGGCGGGGTGCTGGACGACGAGATGCTGATGGCCACCCCGCCCGAGTATCTGGTCAAGGCCCTGGAGGGCATGCGCGCCCTCAGCAAGAACGGCTTCCGCTATCCCTTCGCCCAGTACGGGGTGCAGCAGGACGTGCGGGCCGGGATGGCGGTAAGCTATGCGGACAAGGCCTGAGGGTTCCGGCCGCCGCCTCTGAGAGAATTTGGGGAGCCGCTGTCGGTTTGCGGCCCGGGCGTTCGTCATACTGAAGCGGGGACACATTCCCCGGATACCCCCCGAGGGAGGACCTTCCATGGACGCGAACACCGAGACCCTGACGCCGGCGGCCAAGCTGGCCGCCGAGAACTCCGTGCGCATGCCGGGCGAGAGCGCCGCCTATCGCGCCGCCCGCACCGCCCTGCTGGCCGAGGAGATCGAGCTGAGGCGCCAGGTTGAACGCGTCGCCGCGCAACGACGGGCCCTGCCGCCGGGCGGCCCGGTGAACGGCGACTATCGCTTCCAGACCGAACACGGTCCCACCGACTTCGCCGGCCTGTTCGGCGAAAAACAGACCCTGGCCCTCTACAACTACATGTTCGGGCCGCAGCGCCAGCGCCCGTGCCCGATGTGCACCAACCTGCTCGACGCCTGGGACGCCAACGCCGCCGACATTGGCCAGAAGATTTCCCTTGTCGTCGTCGCCCGCTCGCCGATCGAAACACTGATGGCCTGGAAACAGGAGCGTGGCTGGCAGAATCTGCGCCTGGTCAGCGACCTCAACCAAGCCTTCAGCCGCGACTACCTCGGCGTGCTGCCTGACGGCTCCGAAGAGGGGAACCTGAATATGTTCACCCGCCGCGACGGGACCATCCGGCATTTCTGGTCGACGGAGATGACCGGGTCGACCGCCGATCCCGGCCAGGACCAACGCGGCCCGCCGGAACTCTACGCCCCCCTGTGGCACATGCTGGATTCCTCGCCGGAGGGACGCGACCCCAACTGGTACCCGTCGCTGGGATACGCCTGATCCCCGTCAGACTGGGATCGGCGACCGAAGATCAACGCGTCAACACGACGTGGGTCGCCAATTCCACTGGGACCGCCTGCGTCACCCGATAGCCAAGGCCTGGCAGGTCAATGCCCGCGAACAGGGATTCACCGCGGCCCAGAACGATGGGCGACAGCGCCAGGTGCAACTCGTCGATCGCTCCGGCAAGCAGATACTGGCGGACCGTCGCAACACCGCCGCCGATTTTCACGTCCAGGTCGCCCGCGGCGGCCTTGGCCTGGGCCAGCGCCGCCTCGATCCCGTCGGTGACGAAATGGAAGGTCGTCCCGCCCTCCATCACAATGGGCGCACGGGCGTGGTGGGTGAGGATGAAGGTTGGCGCGTGATACGGCGGGTCGTCGCCCCACCAGCCCTTCCACCCGTCGTCCGGCCATTCACCACGGCTCGGGCCGAACATATTGCGGCCGAGGATGACGGCGCCGAAGCCTTCCGCCGCGGCGCTGGCGAAGCGGTCGTCGGTCCCACCCTCTTCCCCGATCATCGATCGAAAGGCCCGGGTCGGGTAGAACCAGCTGTGCAGCTCCCGGCCTCCTCTACCGAGCGGTTGCTCCAGGCTCTGGTCCGGGCCGGCCCCGAAGCCATCGATGGACACTCCAAAAGCCGCTACGCGCACCTTGCCCATGGGGCCTCCGTTTGATTGTGAACCGCAAGCCGTTGGCCCCGGCGGCGCGCCTGGCGTCCGAGGGGGTCAACATCGACCCGGCGGCCTACCCTTACGAACACCCGTCCACCAGCAACAGCTTGCTCGTCGTCGTCGTGTGGCGGACGTGGAACAGGTCCTGACAATCGGGATCGTTGAGAAAGGCCTGGGCATTTTCCCGGGCCGGAAACTCGATCACCACCACCCGCTCCGGCCGCCAATCGCCTTCCATCACGGTCGGCTCCACGCCCTGGACGATATACTGCCCGCCGTGCTTGGCGATGAACGCCGGGATCGCCGCGATGTAGGGCCGAAAGCCCGCCAGGTCGTTTATCGCCAGGTCGAGAACGAGGTAGGCCTTCATCTTTCAAGGCTCCGGTTTCGCCCATGATCAGGGCCGCGACGTCGCCTGTCCAGCCAACGATCGGGAGATCCTTTCGCTGTGGAACCGTTGGAAGGGCCCACCACCGGGCGGCCCCTGTTGGCGGCCTCCTGTTGGCGGCGATGACTGCGGGGCGCGGCTAAAATGATCGCGACTGTCGGGACGTGTCGATCTGGCCCGTCCTTGGACCAGCGCGGGTTGAGGAAAAGGGGAGCCGGCCGTCCGCTCGCAACCCGCTCTAATTGTTTGGAATCGACCGCCACGAGGAGCACGCCGTGAGAGACCTGATCTTGAAGATGTCCATGTCCGTCGACGGCTTCGTCAGTGACCTGGAGGGCTCAAACACCTGGATGTTCGGCGCCGATCAGGAAGCCAAGGCCTGGGGCGTGGACTACATCTGGAACGCCAGCCTGCACATCATGGGCGCCCGCAGCTTCCGCGACATGGCCGCCTGGTGGCCAACCTCAACCGATCCGTTCGCGGCGCCGATGAACCAGATCCCCAAGGCCGTCTTCTCACGACAGGGGTCGGCGATTCTCGGCAACGGCAGCACGACGGCGGCGCTCGACGCGGCCCGCGCCGTCAATGCGGCAACCAGGCCGTCAGCGGCGCCGCAGCCCGGCGCGGACAGTTGGGCGCGGGCCTATGTGGCCAGCGGTGACCTGGCCGAGGAAGTCGCCAGGCTGAAAGCCCAGGACGGCAAACCGATCATCGCCCACGGCGGCGTCAGCTTCGCCCGCAGCCTCGTCGCCCAGGGACTGGTCGACCAGTACGCCCTGATCGTCGCCCCCGTGGCCCTGGGCAAAGGCCAGCCCCTGTTCTGCGACCTCGCCGCGCCAAAGCCCCTCAGGCTGATCAGTTCGAAGGCCTTCCCGGGCGGCGCGGTGGCGCAGATCTACCGGGCGGCAGCGGCGTTGGTGAACACTGCCAGCTGATCGGCAAAGGCGCGCTGAAAGGCGGGGCGCGCCTCGCCGCGGGCGACGTAGGCGCGCAGGGTGGGATAGTCGTCCATCAGGCCCGCCACGCCTAACCGGCGCAGCACCACCACCATCATCAGGTCCCCGGCGCTGAACGCGCCGTCCAGCCAGACGGCGTTGCCGAGCCGGGCGGAAAGTTCGTCCAGCCGGGCGCGCACGCGACCATCCAGCATGGGCAGTCGCGCCGCGTACCAAGCCGCCTCGCGCTCGACCATCATGGCCATGCTGCGCTCAACGATCGGCGGCTCCACCGTGCTCAGCGCGGCGAACATCCACATGATTGCCCGCGCCCGGCCGTTGGCGTCGCCCGGCAGCAGGCCCGCGTGTTGCTGCGCGATGTGCAAGACGATCGCCCCCGACTCGAACAGCACCAGATCGCCGTCCTCATAGGTCGGAATCTGCCCGAACGGCTGCCGCGCCAGATGCCCCGGCTGCTTCATCGCGGCGAACGACACCAGCCGAACCTCATAGGCCTGGCCAACCTCCTCCAGCGCCCAGCGCACGCCCATGTCCCGCGCCAACCCCCTGCCGCGGTCGGGGGACTGCTCGAAGGCGGTGATGGTGATGGTCATCGCAAGGCTCCAAGGGGTTGCACGGCGACCGGCGGCTCGACCGTCTGACTATAAGACGTCGAAACACCGCCCGCGCCGACACCTTGATTGCCGCCACGCCTCAACCCGTTTTCTGGCACGGCGCCGTTGGTGACCTCGCTCCATCCCGGTCACCGCGGCCGCATCAAGGCAGCGCCAGAACCCGGGCATAGGATGGTCTGGCCGCACATCGATCAAGCCAACGCCCCAAGTTGGCCAGGCCAGCCGTCGCCGGGTTCACCTTTTGCCAGCCGATCAGCCCCAGTTCGTTCGGCTGGCTCAAGGTTGTCGCAACATTCACGTCCGCCACCGTGAAGGCGTCGCCCAGCAAATAGTCCTGGTCCCGCAACGCACGATCCAGCACCCCCAGTGACCGCAACAAGGCCTCATGATCAGCCTCGATTTGCGCTTCCACACCGCCCCGCCTGGCGCGGTTCCAGTCGGCGCGATCAATCTCGGTCTGCGACCAGAGGCTCCACTGATAGGTCGCCGCCAGGGCGGGCGGTTGCGTTGGCCACAGCGGGCCAGGATGTTTCGCCGCGAGATAGAAGTTGATGGCCATCGACTCCCACATCACCAGGTCGCCGTCTGCCAGAACCGGGATGTGTCCGTTCGGATTCAGCGAGTCGAGCAGCGCCCTATCCGCCGCCCGGTCGCGTCCCGTGGCAAACAACGGCACATGCTCGTAGTCGAGGCCCAGTTCTTCAAGCAGCACCAGCGACCGCGCGGCGCGGGACCTGGACGTTCCGTACAGCCGCAACATCGCGCTTTCCCCCAATTCGCGCAGCCCGCGCCAACGCACCACGCGCCTGCGCAAACATCAACGGTGGCTAGTCCGCCTTCCGCCGCAGAGAGCCCGTGGCGATGTCCGCTAAGCGGCCGGAAGCCATCCGCCCGCGCGAATGTCCTGTCTCCGGCCTGGAGGCGCGGGCAGTTTGCGCCCCGTTGCCGACATCAGGCTTGCGGAGTCTCCTCGCAACTATCCATGCTCCGCCCATGGCGCGCCTGAAGGATATCGTGATTGATGCTGACCAACCCGCCGCCTTGGCGCGGTTTTGGGCCGCGGCGCTCGAAGGCTACGAGATTGCGCCATACGACGACGCCGAGATCGCGCGCTTGGCCGCCCTCGGCCTTACGCCCGAGACTGACACCTCCGTAATGGTGGAAGGTCCAGGTCCCCGGCTATGCTTCCACCAGATGGCTCGGCCTCGCGGTGAACGGAACCGCCTTCACTTCGACCTCACCGCCGAAAGACCCGCGGAAGAGATCGCTCGTCTCGTCGCGCTGGGCGCCAGTCGTTCGCGCGATGGCGACGGATACACTGTACTGCGCGATCCTGAGGGCAATCCGTTCTGCGTCGGTGGTTGCTAAGACGCGTCCGCTCGCCACCCCGAACCGCCCCTGCGGACGTCCGCTAAGCGGCGCGAAGCCGGCCGGGTTGCCGAACGACCAGTATCAGACTTGGAGCCGCGGCAGATCGCGACCCGTTGCGGCCTTTGAGATCACCCGCGCGGCCGATTTTGCCGGAGGTCGTAGCTGCCACACCCCTGGCAGCAGGCGCCGTGCTAATCTCACCCAGATACAGACGGGAAACAGGGATTGGTCGATGCTCACCGGACGATGCCACTGCGGGTCGGTTACTTACGAGATGCCCGCGCAGACGATCCACCACGCCCTGTGCCACTGCACCGATTGCCGGCGCGCCTCAGGGGCGCCAATGGTCGCTTGGGCCATGGTCTCCGCCGACCAGATGAAAATCGACGGCGCGCCGCGGATCTACGCCTCGTCGGAACACGGTCGGCGCCACTTCTGCCAAGCGTGCGGCACAGGCCTGTTCTACACGAACGAGGCCATCTTCCCCGGCTTGATCGATGTGCAGACGGCGACGCTCGATGACCCTGGCGCACTGCAACCCACGGCGCACATCCAGGTCGCCGACCGCATCAGTTGGATGGCCACGGCTCATGAATTGCCCACGTTCCAGAGATATCCGACCTGACGGGTCCGCTTACGTCCGCAAGCTACCGCGAACCGACGTTGGCGATGTCCGCTACGCGCCGCGAATTCAGGTTTTCACCCCTCCGTGCGAACGCGCCACGGCGCGCTTGTAGGCGTCGCGACCGGTGGTGCGGGCGAGGTAGGCCTGTTCGACGTCGCCGAGGGTGATGCCGCAGTTCCGTTGGCCCAGGTTCAGGGCGTAGGTCACCGAGATGTCGGCGGCAGTGAAAGTCTCGCCGGCGAGGTAGGGCGAGCTGGCAAGCCGTTGGCTGACCAGCTTCAGCCGCTTTTGAAAAGCTTGCAGACACCAATTCGCGCCCCAGTTCTCCCGCTCGGCCTCGGGCGCGATGAAGCGGCTGACGACGACGGGCATCATCAGGGTCGCGAGGCCGGCTTCGCCCAGGTGCAGAAACTGCTGGTAGGCGGGGAAGGTCGGATCGTGCGCCCCGGGCGCCAGCGGCGTCGGCCCGTAGCGGGCCCTCAGGTACTCCATGATCGCGATCGACTATACCATGACGACGTCGCGGTCCTGGATCGCCGGGATGTAGTCGGCGGGGTTGACCGCCAGGAACTCGGGGTCCTGCTCGGCGGACAGCATGTCCACCTGCCGCACGCTGTAGGGAAGGCCCATTTGCTCGAACACCCAGACGACCCGGATCGATCGCGAGGTCGGTCCGCCCCAAACGGTGATCATGCGCAGACGCTTTCCTGATGTGACTGAGAAT
>JBBROW010000050.1:0-26181 GCA_038228945.1 Caulobacterales bacterium | reverse complement strand
CCGGCGAGACCAATTTTCATCGCGGCTATGACGGCAACATCCTGGTCAACGCCATGTGCGTGGGCCTGGCCGACGCCGACAAGATCTTCTACTCCGCCGCTCCTGGCCCAGGGCTGCCGGTGGTCTATTTCGGCTCCAAGACCGGCCGCGACGGCATCCACGGCGCCACCATGGCGTCGGCCGAGTTCGACGAGGACTCCGAGGAGAAGCGCCCCACGGTGCAGGTGGGCGACCCCTTCGCCGAGAAGCTGCTGATCGAGGCGACCCTGGAACTGATGGCCAGCGGCGCCGTGGCCGCCATCCAGGATATGGGCGCGGCCGGCCTGACCTCATCCTCCGTCGAGATGGCGGGCAAGGGCGGCGTCGGCGTCGAACTGAACCTGGACGCGGTGCCCCAGCGCGAAGAGGGCATGAGCGCCTATGAGATGATGCTGTCGGAAAGCCAGGAGCGGATGCTGGCGGTGCTCAAGCCCGGCCGCGAAGCCGACGGCCAGCGCATTTTCGAGAAATGGGGCCTGGACGCGGCCGTCATTGGCTTCACCACCGACACCGGCCACATTGTGCTGCGGCACAAGGGCGAGATCGTCTGTGACCTGCCGCTAGGCCCCCTGGCGGACGACGCGCCGCTCTATGACCGCCCCTGGTTGCAACCCACCCTGCACCCCCGCCTGGACCCCGCCGGCATCCCCGCCCCCACCGACTGGGAAGCGGCCGTGCTGAAGCTGATTTCCTGTCCGGACGTGGCGTCCAAGCGCTGGCTCTGGGAGCAGTACGATCGCCACGTCATGGCCGACACCCTGGAAGACTCCGCCACCGGTGCGGACGCCGGCATCGTGCGGGTGCACGGCACGCGCAAGGCCCTGGCGGTGACCTCCGACTGCACCCCCCGGTACGTCCAGAACGACCCCTACGAGGGCGGCAAGCAGGCGGTGGCGGAGGCCTGGCGAAATCTCACCGCCGTGGGCGCCGATCCCATCGCCATCACCGACAACCTCAACTTCGGCAATCCCGAACGGCCCGAGATCATGGGCCAGATCGTCCGCGCCATCGACGGCATGGCCGAGGCCTGCCGGGCGCTGGACTTCCCCGTCGTGAGCGGCAACGTCAGCCTCTACAACGAGACCAATGGGGCGGCGATCCCGCCGACGCCGACGGTGGGCGCCGTGGGGCTGTTGGCCGAATACGACCAGCGGGCAGACTTCGCCTCCGCCAAGGCGGGCGACACCCTGCTGCTGCTGGGCGTCAGCCACGGCGAGATGGGCGCCAGCCTCTATCTGCGCGAACTGCTGGACCGCGAGGATGGCGCGCCGCCGCCGGTGGATTTGGCGAGCGAGCGGCGCTATGGCGACTTCGTGCGAACCCTGATCACATCGGGGCAAGCCCGCGTAATTCATGACCTTTCTGATGGAGGCCTGGTCATCGCGGCGGCTGAGATGGCGCTGGCGTCGAATGTCGGGATCACTCTGGACGCCACCAGCCGCGCCCATGCCCACCCCTTCCTGTTCGGTGAGGACCAGGGCCGCTACCTGGTTGCCACCAACGCGCCGGAAGCGATCGTCGCCGCGGCGGTGGCCCAGGGCCTGCACGCGGCGGCCGTGGGCGTGGTGGGAGGTGACGCCTTCGCCTCCACCAACCTCTTCAGCATCCCGCTGGCCCGACTTCGTGAAACCCACGAGGGCTGGATGCCGGCCTATATGGGCGGCTAGCTCGGCGCCCTAGTTGGGCGGCAGGTCGCGGGGTCCCGCCGGCCTGGCCCAATGGGCGTTCAGCGGCTTGTCCCGCCAGGCCTCACTGGCCTTGGCCGCGCCGCGCAGGGCGGCCACGGAAGACGTGGTGCACAGGGCGTCGCCCTTTTTCATCTCGATGCCCGGCAGGGGCTTGCGGGTGCCGAACTTCAGCGCGTCTTCCGGCCGCTTCGACGGCGGCGGCGGAGGGCCGCAGTCGACCGTCCAATAGGTCACAGCGAGGATCCGCCCTTCCGGCCCAACCTTGGTGGGCCGTACAGCGGCGTAGCCGTACAGCATCTGATCAGACGCCGCGGCCTTGCCGCTAGAGATATCCATATGAAACCGCACCTGGGCGATCCGAGGATCGCCGGCGGCCAGGATCAGGGCCTGATGCTCCCAGCGGTCCTTGCCTTCCTTGCGGTTGTTACTGATCGCCTCGCCGTCCTTGAACACCATGCCGCCGGCGCAGTCGGGCCAGTCAGGCATGGCCAGGTGTTCGTCGAACTTGCAGTCCGGGTCTTCCATGACCCACACCCCCGGCTTCAGCGACGGGGCGCCCGCCTCGTCGGCCGCGGTCAGCAACGGCGTCTTGGTGACGACGACATTGCAGGCGGACAGCATGATCAGCGCCATCAGGGCCAGTGCGATACGCATCAACGGTCTCCGTCGCCGAACCTTAGGCCAACAGACTTAGCCTTAGCCGCGCCGCGTGGATAGCTTGGATACCGGCGTTCGGCGACGGCGCGTCCTAGGAGGGCGCGCCGGGCGCGATCCAGGCGACGCGGGTCAGGGCGGCGTGGTCCTGCAGCGTTTCCCTTGCCGCTTCGCGCACGCTGTCGGGCGGGGCGCTGTCACAGCCGTTCAGGTTCGGACGCAGCGAGATCGCGCCGACGATGGGCAGGGGACAGGCGAAGGCCGCGCCCGTGGCGCCGACCATGCGGCCCTGCTCGTCCCTGGCCAGTTCGGTGAGGGCCAGGAACATGTAGCCGTCCTTTTCCGTCCCCACCTGGGCGATGACGGGGTCGCCGGCGGCGAGGCGGTAGTCAGCGCGATAGCTGCGGTCGGGTGACTTGCCGCTCCGCCGGAGCTGCGACATCACGACGACAGCGGTTTCACGGCTGATCCAGAAGGGCGAGGCGCATTTGGGCCAGCTGTGGAAATTGGTCAGGCTGGGCTTGGGGCAACCCGGATCCAGGATCGCCCAGAGGCCTTCGGCGGGCTTCGGCGCCGGCTGGGTCGGGGCCGGCGGGGTGATGACCGCCACCGCCGGAGTCGCGGAGGCCCCATGCCTGAACATGGCAAAGTGCGACCGCACCGCGCTGCAAGCGGTCAGTCCCAAGGCCAAAGCGAGGATGAGGATGTGTCGAGTCAAAACGCTAGACCCCTCCAGCGCGATCAACATATCGCCTGTCGCGGGAATTTGCATCCCAGATTATGCGTCTGGCTCGTTTTCCTCGCTGGCCGCGCTATTAATCTTTGTCGCCGCCGCCGGTCCCCTTTCTGCTGCATTTTCCGGCCGAGGACCTGAACGGGTTGCCGGCGTGGGAGGGTGTGCTTGAGGCGCCTTACACACGCTGGATATTCCCCTGGTGTTCGGCAATGTCGACAAGCCGGGAACCTGAAGGTCCGCACTTCCAGCCCACGCCGATTGCGCGAACCCAACTCTCGCTTAGGTTTGTCAGGCTGTTAAACAATATGGAGCACACAGGGAGCCTAGACGGGAGCCCCCTATGCCAATGCCAGCCGCGGATCTGGAAGCCGAGCTCAGGCAGGCCTTTCCAGACGCCGAGATTTCCATCGAGGATCTGGCCGGCGATGGCGACCACTACAAGGCGCGGATCGTCTCGTCAGCGTTCGTGGGCCTGAGCCGCGTTCGCCAGCACCAGCTGGTCTACGCGGCGCTCAAGGGCAAGGTTGGCGGCGTTCTGCACGCCCTGGCTCTCGAAACCCTGCCAAGGACGGCGAACTGAGCGATGCGCTATCGCCCCATCGGCAAAACGGGAATGTCCATCTCCGCCCTGTGCCTAAAGCTCAGGGGCGAGCGCTGCGGCGCCGATCCGGACGCCTGGCTGGCGCTGATCCACGCCGCGTTCGAAAACGGCGTCAACGCGTTCGAGATATCCAATCCCACCCCTGCCCTGCTTGAAGGCCTGGCCCACGCCACCCGCTCGGTGGAGCGGCGGCTGATCTTCCTCACCCTGCGGCTGCCCGACGGCCTGGCCAGCGAGGATGTCATGCGCGAAGTGGACCGTGTGTTGACGGCCGTCGGGCTGGAGCAACTGGACCTCGCGCTGCTGAACGGTGACACCGAGGTGCACAACGACGTGGTTTGGGCGCTGGAAGACCTTCGCGCCGGATCAAGGGTGCAGCGCCTGGGGATTATCGCCGAGACCGAGGAAGCCGGCCAGCATGTGCATAGCGGCGCCTTCGATATACTCGTGGCGCCCTTCAACCTGTTGTCGGGCTGGCGGGAACGGCTGCGGGTGCGCACGGCCGCCGAAAAGTCGATGTCGGTGATCGCCTCGAACCACTTTCCGGAAGACGCCCGCACCATGGCCGAGCCCAAGACCGTCAAACGCCGATGGTTCTCGAAACCGGCTTATCCCTTGGCAGGCCAGGGATCATACAACTTCCTGCATGGCACTCGGAGCTGGAGCGCCGAGGAAATCTGCCTGGGCTACTCCCTGACCGAGACCGCCGTCGCCTCGGTGCTGGTGGAGGTCAAGGATCTGAAACACCTGGCCAAGCTGGCCGAGGTCACCGAGCGTGACCTGCCCGCCGCGGTGGCGGCGCAGATCGAGATGGCGCGGTTTTCGGCCGAGCGGGCGGCGGGAACGGAACGTCGCAGCGCTTGACCAAGGCGGCGGTCATCCCTAGCTCTAGGGCTGATAAACTGTTTCCCTGAAAGGGCTTTGCCGTGAGCGACGCCGCCGTAGCCGCCGATCCTATCCACGAATTCATCGCCAAGACCGTGGCGGACAACCCCGTGGTCCTGTTCATGAAGGGCGTTCCGGACGAACCGCGCTGTGGTTTCTCCGCCGTTTCGGTGCAGATCCTGGACCACCTGGGCGTCGATTTCGTCGGCGTCGATGTGCTGCAGAGCGATGACCTGCGCCAGGGGATCAAGTCGTTCTCTGACTGGCCGACTATCCCGCAGCTCTATGTGAAGGGCGAATTCGTCGGGGGTTCGGACATCATCCGCGAGATGTTCCAGTCGGGCGAGCTGAAACCGCTCCTGGCTGAAAAGGGCGTCCTGCCCGCTTGATCGCGCCGGCCATCGTGCCGCCGCCAGGCCGGCAAGTCTTCCAGCAGAACTTCACCCCCGTTCCCGCCGACATCGACGAGAACGGGCATGTGAACAACATCATCTACCTGGGCTGGGTCCAGACCATGGCCATCCAGCACTGGCAGGCCCGCGTGAGCGCGGCGGAGCATGCCCGCTGGGCCTGGATCGTGCTGCGGCATGAGGTGGATTACCGCCGGCCGCTGCTGCTGGGCGAAACCGCCACGGCGCGGACCTGGGTCGAAGATCGGGTCCTCGGCGCCAAGTTCGACCGCTTCGTGCGCATCGACGGGCCCGACGGCGCCATGTGCGCCCAGGCGCGAACGGTGTGGTGCCTGATCGACCGGGTGACCCGCCGCCCCTCACGGGTGCCCGCGCAAGTCGCCGAACTCTTCTATTAGATTAGGTTGGCTTTGGACTGGATCAGTCCAAAGCCAAAAGCCGTGATCGACTCTAAACATTGAGCGCGGGTTGCGGGCGGAAAACCGGTTCCCACTTTTCCTCAACCCGCTCTAAGCCGGATTGGCCTCATTGAACGGCCGCTGGAAGGCCCAGACCTTGGACACCAGGAACGAGACCACCGGCACGATGGTCAGGGCCGGGACCAGGGCCAGCTTGTAGGGCAGGTGCGCGTAGGTCAGGCCGATGAAGACGATCGCCTCGTTCAGGCCGAACATGGCCAGGGAGACGGTCATGAAGCGGATGAACTGAGGCAGGTCCCGGGCTGGGCGGCCGAAGGTGGCGGCCGAATTGCCGAAGTAGGAGAAGGCGAAGGCGCTGGTGTAGCCGATCACATTGGCGGTCAACGGTCCGACCTTCAGCAGGCCGTTCACCGTCAGGCCGACGCCGACGTGGATCACCGTGCCGATGATCCCAATGATCAGGAAGCCAAGCACCTCACGCGTCAGGGTGGGCCGTTTCACGCCGGGCGCTCCGCGATCAGCAGGATCGACACGCCGAAGGGAAAGCCAGAACCACGCAGCCACAACCGCTCGCCCGCGAACAAGCCGCGGAACAGGCCGTTGATGGCGCCGCCGGGCATGGAGTCTTCGTCCGCGCCCTTGATCCGCAGCAGCAGCTTGGCCAGGCGCACCACGGCGATGGGGGCGAACAGCACGGTATTGAAGTAGCTGGCCTTGCGGATGGTCAGCCCCGCCTCGTCGAACAGGCGCCGATAGTCGGCCAGGCCATAGCGGCGCTTGTGATGGTGCAGCTCGTCGTGATGGCTCCACATCCATCTGTAGGCCGGCACGGTGGTGACCATGAAGCCGCCGGGCTTGAGCAGCTTGCCCAGGGCCTTCACCGAGCCGGCGTCGTCGTCGACGTGCTCGATGACGTCCAGGGCGGCCACCAGATCGAACTGGCCGGGCTGGAACGGTAGGCCGTCGGGCAGCAGCCCGGACTCCACCGACACCCCGGACTTCTCGGCGGCGAAGCCTCGCGCTTCATCATCCGGCTCCATGCCGGTCACGGCGCCGAACTGGCCCAGCATGCCAAGGTTGCCGCCGGTGCCACAGCCGACCTCAAGCACGTTGGCGCCATTGGGCAGCCCCAGGCGGCCGATCTGGTCAGAGAGGATGTCGCGGCGGGCGCGGAACCACCAATGGCGATCCTCCAGGCCCCGCATTCGGTCGTAGACCTGACGATCCATCTAGTCCTCGAACCCGAAGCGGCGGCTGACGATATAGATCGGCCGGCCCTTCACTTCCTGATAGAGGCGCCCGACGTATTCGCCGAGCACCCCGAAGGCCAGCATCTGCACGGCGAAGCCCAGGAGCACCGCCACCATCAGGGAGGCGTAGCCCGGCACCTCGCGGCCGACGAGCATCACCCGCACGATCAGACCCGCCGCGGCGACGAAGGCCATCAGGGCGGCGCACAGCCCCAGCACCGACCAGACACGCAGCGGCACGGTGCTGAAGGAGGTGATCCCGTCCAGGGCGAAGCGCAGCAGTTTCAGATAGCCGAACGAGGTGGTCCCAGCCTCTCGCTGGGGCCGGACATAGGGAACGCCCACCTGGGCGAAGCCGACCCAGGCGAACAGGCCCTTCATGAAGCGGTTGCGCTCGGGCAGGGATTTCACCGCCTCGACCACCCGCCGGTCCATCAGGCGGAAGTCGCCGGCGCTCATCGGCAGATCCAGGTCCGACACCTTGTTGAACACGCGGTAGAACAGGTTGGCCGTGAAGCGCTTGAGGAAACTGTCGCTGCTGCGGTCGGCGCGCACGCCGTAGATGACGTCGAAGCCGCGCTCCCACAAACGCACGAACTCGCCGATCAACTCCGGCGGATCCTGCAGGTCCGCGTCGATGGGCACAACCATGTCGCCGGTGGCCGCGTCCATGCCGGCGGTGAGCGCCGCTTCCTTGCCGAAGTTGCGGGCCAGGGCCACCACCTTGACCTTGGGGTCGCGGCGGGCGCGATCCAGCAGCTTGGCCAGGGTGTCGTCGCGGCTGCCGTCGTCGACACAGATGATCTCGGCCTCGACGCCGATATCGGCGATGGCCTGTTCCAGGCGCGTGAAGAAGGCGTCCAGCACCTCAGACTCGTTATGCATCGGCGCGATGATGGAAAGCTTGGCGCCGCGGCGCTCACGCTGCGCCGCGACCCTGGGGTCGGGCGACACGAAGGAAGCGCCGCCGGTCAGGGGTATGGCGGGTTGGTTCAAGGGCCTGTCTACGGTTGTCTGCACAAGGTCGTCCCAGATCGGCTTCGTCCATTGGCACAGAGCGCCAGCCTAGTCACTTCACGGTAAACAAATCCGCGTCTTAAGGCTTGAGGCGCCGGTTGGCGCGGCGGCCCCCTTCTTAGAGCGGATTGAGGAAAAACCGGTACCGGTTTTCCGCCCTCGCGCCGCTCTAAATGTCTAGAATCGATCACGGTTTTTGGCTTTGGACCGATTCAGTCCAAAGCCAAGGTGATCTAGCGTCCAGAATCCGATATGGAACGCCCTGACGCCATTTCAGACGCTCATCTCACTGGATTCCGCATGACCTTGTCGACGCTGCTCGGCGCCCTGTCGATGCTGCTCGATCGACCTCGCGTACGCCTGATGATCCGCGTGGGCCTAACCATCGGCGGGGTCATCCTAGGGGCGTCCGTGGCCGCCCTGCATCACGGCGCGGCGGACTTCGACGTGTTCTGGACCGCGGCCCATCACTGGTGGGACCCCTACGATCCGAAGATCATCGATGGCATCAAGGCGCAGATGCACATCACCGGCTATTGGCCCTTCGCCTATCCGCCGACCTTCCTGCTGTTCCTGTTTCCCTTTGGCCAGATACCGATGGCGGTGGCCTATCCCCTGTGGGCGGGGATCAGCCTTGGGCTGTTCGGTCTTGTCTGCAGCTTCGTGATCCGGCCGATGTTGGCGGCGGGGCTGGTGGTGGCGACCCCGGCGACGGCCTTCGCCATCACCTCGGGCCAATCGACCCTGCTGATGGGCTCGGCTGTGTTGTCCGGCTTCCTGCTGCTGGAAAAACGGCCGATCGTCGCCGGAATCCTGTTCGGCATAGCCGCCTGCATCAAGCCCCAGGCCCTGGTAGTGGCCCCGCTGGTGTTGTGGGGCCAATGGCGGACCATGGGCGCGGCGGCGGTGACGGGCCTGGTGCTGATCGCGGCCAGTTGCGTGTTCGGGCCTCAGCACTGGCTGGAGTGGCCCAAGGAGGTTCTGTTCTTCCACAAGATCATGATCACCACGCACCGGATAAACCCCTCGGCGCTGTTCGACGCGCCTTGGTGGACCCTGCCGGTGGCCGCCTTTGGCCTCTACCTGGCCTGGACCTGCCGCGATGTTGTGGGGCTGGTGGGGGGCGCCCTGTGCCTGACGCCCTATGCGCATGACTATGACCTGGTGTGCCTGGCGCCGGTGGCCCTGACCTGGCTGTTCAATCGCGACAAGGTGGGCTGGGACCACGCGGTGCTGGGGGGGATCTTCATGAGCGGCCTACTGGCCACGCCCGGGCCGATGACGGCCTTCCTGGTGGCCATCGCCGCGGTCCGCTCGCCCTGGTGGCCCTACAAGGACTTCGGCATACGCAAAGACCCGGTGGATCCGCGCAAGGCCCTACCGAAGTTCATCCTGAAACCGGCCTAAAGTTCGCTCATGGCGGCCGGCGCCGCCGGAAAACAGAAAGGGGCCCCGGTCGCCCGGAGCCCCTTGCCGAAATTCTCAAATATGGCCGCCAGTTAGAGCATGACGGGCGCTTCAACCGGTACCCACTTGAAGCTGTCATGCTCTAGGAGGCGTAGAACTCGACCACCAGGTTGGGTTCCATCTTCACCGGGTACGGCACTTCAGCCAGTTCCGGGGTGCGGATGTACTTGGCGCTCATGGCCTTGGGATCGACCTCGATGTAGTCCGGGATATCCCGTTCGGCCAGTTGCAGGGCTTCCAGCACCAGGGCCATGTTGCGCGAACGCTCGCGCACCTGGACCACATCGCCGACCTTCACGCGGTAGGAGGCGATGTTGACGCGGTGGCCGTTGACCATCACGTGGCCGTGGTTGACGAACTGACGGGCCGCGAACACGGTCGGCACGAACTTGGCGCGGTAGACGATGGCGTCCAGGCGCGATTCCAGCAGGCCGATGAGGTTCTCCGAGGTGTTGCCCTTGCGGCGGGCGGCCTCGGTGTAGGTGCGGCTGAACTGCTTTTCCGTCAGGTTGCCGTAGTAGCCCTTGAGCTTTTGCTTGGCGCGCAGCTGCAGGCCGAAATCCGACACCTTGGACTTGCGACGCTGGCCGTGCTGGCCGGGGCCGTAGGAGCGTTGATTGATCGGGGACTTCGGGCGACCCCAGATGTTCTCGCCCATCCGCCGGTCGATCTTGTACTTCGCCGAGTGGCGCTTAGACATGCGTCATCACTTCCAATATCGACGCGGCCCGGCCCCTCCCCTTTGGAGGCGCAATCTCAACGGCGGTCACGCGTCACCCGTCATAAGGTTTCGCGCCAGTCCGGTCTCCCGGCGGCGTGAAGGGGCGGCTTATGACGGCCCGGGGGGCGAAAGTCAATCAAGGCGGCGCCGGCGGCAGGCTATGCCTGGGCAAATCCAGCCGCGGTCAACCGGTACGCATGCTGGGACACCTGCTCAATCCAGTCTTCCTCGATCGCATAGCCAAGTCCGGCCTCAAGGTCGTCCAGCGTCCAGCCCGGCTTGCTGAACGGCGCCACGAAGCTGTTGGACTGCAGGAAGTGCCCCGCCGCCAGACCTTGCTCCCGAAATATCCCCAAGATGCGGCGGGCGCTTGATTCCACGGTCTGGGGTTCGGTCACGCTGTTGATCCTTGTTCCGCCCCAGCTTAGCGGAGGCGGTCGCGCCGCGCGAGCGGCGCGGGTCGCCGGGAGGATCAACGTCCCCTTCCCGTCCGGATTCGCTTCGCCTGCGGATCACCGCATGGCAGCTTGGGCTCGACACTCACCCTAATCAGCGGGCCAAGCCATGACGATCCATCTCGATGCGTTCGGCGCCGCCTCCATCGTCGTGGTGGGCGCGGCGTGCGCGGGCTATCTGAATCACCTGACCGTCAAGCTGCCGCAGACCATAGCCCTGACCCTGACCGGGGCCGTGGCCTCGGTGGTGGTGGTGGCTATGGACGCCGTCTTCCCCGACGCGCACCTGTCGCAGACCATCCGCGCCTTCGTGAACGGCATCGACTTCAAGACCGCGCTTCTGAACGTCATGCTGTCGTTCCTGCTGTTCGCGGGAGCCATGCACATCGACTTGCGCGAGATGCGGCGCGGAGCCTGGCCCATCGCCATTCTTTCGACCGTGGGGGTGGTGATCTCCACGGTGGTGGTGGCCGGCGGGTTCAAGGCGATCACCGGCCTGCTGGGGATCGACGCGCCCTTCGCCTGGTGCCTGGTGTTCGGCGCCCTGATCAGCCCCACCGATCCGGTAGCGGTGATTGCCCTGATGGCGCCCTCCGCGGCGCCGCCGCTGCTGAAGACCACCATTGCGGCGGAAAGCCTGTTCAACGACGGGGTCGGGGTGGTGGTGTTCAGCATCCTGCTGGCCGCCGCTGTCGGGGGCGGTGGGGCGGCGATCGGACCGCTGAAAGGGCTGGAGATGTTCGCCGTCGAGGCCGGCGGCGGCGTGGCCCTGGGCCTGGCGTTGGGGTTCGTTGGCTATTGGGCGATGCTGTCGATCGAGGACTACGTCACCGAGGCGCTGATCACGGTGGCCATCGTCATGGGCGGCTATTCCCTGGCTGTGCCTTTGGGGGTCAGCGGACCGGTGGCCATGGCGGTGGCAGGTCTGGTCATAGGCAATTTCGCGGTCACCAGAGCCATGAGCGAGACGGCGCGGGCCAACCTGCTGTCGTTCTGGGACCTGATCGACCACATCCTGAACGCGGCCCTGTTCCTGTTGATCGGGCTGCAGGGGCTGGCGCTGCTGGGCTCGCCCGAGCTGTTCGTGGTGGGGGCGGCGAGCATCCCGCTGGTGCTGATCGCGCGGGCCGTATCGGTGGCGCTGCCGCTGCTAGCCTGGCGACGGGTGCTGGATTTCCGGCAAGCGTTTCCCCTGCTGACCTGGGGCGGGCTTAGGGGCGGCATCGGCATTGCCATGGCCCTGGCCCTGCCGGAGGGGCCGGTGCGGAACGTGATCCTGGTGGCGACCTATGTGGTGGTGATGTTCTCGGTGATCGTGCAGGGCTCCACCATCGGACGGCTGATCGCCGCCGTGGCGCCGGCGCAACCCTCCGCTACGCCACCGATACCTTGAAGTTGGGTTGCGAGAGGCAAGAGCATGACAGCTTCAAGTGGATACCGGTTGAAGCGCCCGTCATGCTCTAAACGTATGAAGATAGAGCCTTTTTGTCCGGTTCAAGTGAGTCCACTTGAACCGGAAAGGCTCTAGGCTCTTCAGCCGCGTCCAGGGCCGTCTCCAGCGCCGCGAACAGCTTGGCCGCTTCCAGGGGCTTGGCGACGTGGCCGTCCATGCCGGCGGCGACGCATTGCTTGATCTGGTGAGCCATGGCGTTGGCGGTCAGAGCAATGATCGGGGTGCGGGGGCGTCCGGCCGCCGCCTCACCCTCGCGGATGCGCCGCGTGGCCTCCAGCCCGTCCATGACCGGCATCTGCATGTCCATCAGGATCACGTCCCAGTCGCTCGCCGCCCACGCGGACACGGCCTCGGCGCCGTTCTCCACCACGGTCGGCTCGACGCCGATCTGGTGCAGCAGGGTCTTGAGCACCAGCTGGTTGACGCTGTTGTCCTCGGCGGCCAGGACACGGATGTGCAGTTTGGCCTGGGCGCCGCCGTCGGCATGGTCGGTCTCAGCCGCGACGTCGCCGCCGTCGCAACGTTGCAGCGGCAGGCTGACGATGAAGGTCGCGCCTTGCCCCGGCGTGCTTTCGGCCCGAATTTCGCCGCCCATCAGCGAGGCCAGCTCGCGGCAAATCGCCAGGCCAAGCCCCGTGCCGCCATACTTGCGCGTGGTGGAGGCGTCGGCCTGCACGAAGCGGTCGAACAGGGTGGCCAGGTGTTCGTCGGAAATGCCGACGCCGGTGTCGGCCACGGCGATGGCCAGCCGCTCGCCCTCTACGCACACAGTGACGCGGACCTCACCCTGGTCGGTGAATTTCAAGGCGTTGGAAATCAGGTTGTAGAGGATCTGACGCACGCGGGTGGGGTCGCCGACATAGGCGCCCAGCGCGTCCGGATCGATGGTCAGGGCGAAGGACAGACCCTTCTTGTTGGCGAGCGCAGTGAAGGCCGAATGGGCGCCGCGCGCCAGATCGCTGAGGTCGAAGGCGATCGCCTCGAGCTCGAAACGGCCGGCTTCGATCTTGGACAGGTCAAGCACGTCGTTGAGGATGGCCAGCAAGGCCTCGCCTGACTGTCGCACCACGTCCAGGCGTTCGCGTTGCACCGGGGCCAAATCATCGGCGGCCATGGCCTGGGCCATGCCCAGAACCCCGTTGAGCGGGGTGCGGATCTCGTGGCTCATGATCGCCAGGAAGCTGCTCTTGGCGGAATTGGCCGCTTCGGCCGCCACCCCGCGCAACTGGGCCTCGGCCTTGGCCGCCCGCAGCGCATGCCGCGACGCCGCCAGCTGCACCCGCGCGGCGCGGAAGAAGTAGTAGAAGAACACCAGCGACATGACGACGGTGACGGACTGCCACGGCTTGTGGGCCAGGACGACGATCGAGACGACATTCCCGGCCCCGATGGCGGCCGCCGCCAGATAGGGCGCCGCCGAGATCAGGAACATCCGCGGCCGGGAATAGTACTGCAGCAAGACATAGAGCAGGGAGGTCGAGATCTGGCAGATGGCGAAGATCCGGGCCGCGCCGGAGCCGGTAAGCCAGAAGGCCGTGGCTGACGCGGCGTAGAACGCGCCGGTGGTCACCGACAAGACCGAGGGGGCGATCAGGGCGACCCGGCCGGACCGGGCCTGCTCGTTCGACACCAGCCACCTGGTCATCTGGTACTCGGCCATGGCCATCACCGCGATGGCCGTGAACCAGACCGCCGGCATCCACGCCGGCATCACCGGAAGCGCCGCGAGCACCACGCCCACGGCGAGGGCGACGCGCGTCGGCAGGTTCCTGGCCGAAGCCAGGAACAGATTGAACGCCGCGCCGCCGTCGGCTGAAGCCTGTCCGGCGGGTGGGCGGATGGCCTCAGACATTCCCGCGTGTTCCCCAATTCCGAGGAAATAAAATAAATGCGAGATGTGACTATCGCGTTAGCGCTTGCGACGGCGCTTCGCAGTCGGGAGTTGCGGCGCGGCGGGCTTGGCCCCCGCAGGCGCCGGGGACGGCGCGGCGTCAAGGTCCTCCAAAGGAGGCAAACGATAGGCGCCAGAAAGCAACTCCGGCTTGGGCAGATAGGCCCTCAGTGTCAGGGCGAAGGGCCCCTTGGCCGGCGCCGGCAGCCAGTTGGCCGTACGACCTTCGCCGGGGTCGGTGCGTTGGATGTAGATGTCCAGGCCGCCATCGGCGCCGCGGACCAGGCCGGGCGAGCGATCACCGATGGCGTACCGATTGATCGGGTTGTCGGTCAGGAAGAACTGCCCCTGGGATGTGGCCTCGTACATGGTCAGGGACCAGAACCCGTCCACCGGCAAGGCCCCCGGCAGGCGCAGGCGGTAGCGGCCGCCCTCGAACACCGTGCGCCCGCTGGGCGCGATCGGGCGCATGTACAGGGCTTCCACCGGCGGCAAGGCGGCCAGGCCCGCCAAGGCGACGGCGGCGCGCAGCACGTAATCCTGGCCAAAGTCGCCCAGGTCGGGCTGTGGATAGGTCCAGCCTCCCACGACCGTCTGGCGCCCCTTCGGGTCCGTGAGTTGCTCGCGCGCCAGGGCGACCCCAGCCTCGACCTCCCCCATCTCCGTGTCGGCGAAACGCGCCCGTTCAAAGCCGGCTGTCATTCCCAGCTGCAAGGGGGCGATCCGGCGGAAGAAGGCCGTGTCGGTCACCGGCGGCGGGTTCTCCGCCAGCAGGGTCTGGGCCCAAAGGAAATAGTCGCTCCAGGCGGCGCTGCGGCCGACGCCTTGGTCAGGCGTGCGGCCGGGCCGTGCTTTGATCCCCAGGCCGTCCTGCACCGCTTGGGCGGCGTCGAGATCCGCGGGACTGTCCACTAGCGTCCTGGCCAGGGCCCACACCCAGGGTGTCGGTGAGCGGATGGCGCCGGGGGGCGCCGGGTCCCTGGGTCCGGCGATCACAAAGGTCCCGCCGTCGGCGCCGGTGGTCCGCGTGCCCAGGACCGCGAAGTTGTTGGTGAACATGTCCATCAGGGCCAGGGAGAAATATCGGTCCCCGGTGGGCGGAATGGTTACCCGCACCGGTCCGGCGGCCAGGTCGATCCAGGCGCTGGAATAGAGAGTGTCGTTGTTCGGCGTGGTCACCGTGCGCATGGACGGCCCGGCCAGCGCCCGGGCGTGGACGAACCGGTTCACCCCCGCCTTCATGCCGGTGGGCTCCGGCCCCAGCATCCGGCTGCGCGTCGTGGCCATCTCCACCAACGGCAGGCAATAGAGCCAGGCGTCCCGCGCGGCGGTTTTCAGATCCTCGGTGGCGGTGACAGCGGCAATGGCGGGCCATGGAAGGCCTAGACCCGAGAAGGTTGCAAACGCGCCGCCCGCCGCCAACAGCCGCCGCCGATTCATGAATACGCTCCTTCAGGCACGCTGGGATATTCCGGTCGGGCGGGGCGAAAGCAAGGCCAATGGCGCAAAGCCTTGCCGCGCGTCGATCACGAATGGTCGAGGTTTCAGCGCGATGTCCGCGCTGAAACCTCATCGGCCGCTATTTTGGCCTGCGACCACCACCGCAGGACCATGTCCCGGGCTGAGCCGTGCCCCGCCTGTTTGACGCCCTGCCCGGCCCACAGCGAGATCATCTCAGGCTGGTCCGCCCGGGTGGCGGCGGCGCGCAATTCGCCGGTGAGGCGATTTTGCACCGGATAGGCGGGAACCTCGTCCTCTACCCCCCGCATCTCCCGCATGAAGCGGTTTTCGATGCCGCGCGCGTGGCGGCCGGTGAAGGCGCGGGTCAGGCGGGTGGGATCCTCCGGCGCGGTCTCGATGGCGCGGCGCCAGGGTTGGCTGGTGGTCGCCTCGTCGGCTAGCAGGAAGGCGGTGCCCATCTGCGCCGCCGCCGCGCCCAGGGCCAGGGCGGCGGCCACGCCCCGGCCGTCCATGATCCCCCCCGCCGCCAGGACGGGCAGGTCGACGGTCCGCCGGATATCCCCGACCAGAGCCATGGTTCCCACCAGGCTGACGGAGGTCTCGGCCAGGAAATGGCCGCGATGGCCGCCGGCCTCCGAACCCTGGGCGGAGATGGCGTCCGCCCCCACCGCCGCCCAGGTCTTGGCTTCCTCCACCGTGGTGGCCGTGCCGACCACCAGGCTGCCGACCGCCTGCAGGGCGGCGACCCTGTCCGGCGAGAGACAGGCAAAGGTGAAGGACGCCAGGGGCGGGGCGGCGCGCAGCAGGCCGGCGAACTGGTCCTCGAAGTCCGGCGCGAAGGCGTTGGGCGGGGCCGGCGGCGGCGCGCCCAGCGCTTCGTACCAGGGGCGCAGGCGCTCGATGGCCGCGTCCACCACCGCGCGCTCGGGTGAAGCCGGCTCGAGGACGAACAGATTGACGCCGAACGGGGCCGGAGTGGCGGCGCGGAAGGCCTTGGCCTGCGCCTCGATCTCGGCGCCTGTCATGGCGCCGCCCGCCAGGAATCCGAGGGCGCCGGCGCTGGCCACCGCCTGGGCCAGGGCCAGGGATGTGACGCCGACCATGGGGGACTGGACGATGGGAATGGCCAGGTTTGCAAAAAGGTCCCCGGCGTTCATGAAGGCTCCTCGGCGCCGGGCTCCTCCGACGCCTGGTCCGCCGCCGCCTTGCGTTCGGCCAGCTTGGCCAGGACACGGCCGCGGCCCTTGGACAGGGCGGTCACCACGCCGCGCATGGTTCGGACCTCCTGCTCGGAGAACTGGGCCCGCCCGAAGGCGACACGCAGGTTGCGCACCATCGAACCCTTCTTCTCGGCCGGATGGAAGAAGCCGGACGCCTCCAGCTCCGCCTCAAGCTGTTCATAGAAGCCCAGCACCATCGCCTGCACCGCCGGCGGCGCGCCTTCGCGGAACTTCGGCGGTGGCCCCGCGCCTTCGGTGAGCCTCCACTCGTAGGCGTTGATCGCCACCGCCTGGGCCAGGTTCAGCGAGTGGAACTTCGGGTCGATGGGAATGGTGACGATGCCGTGGGTCTGGGCGATGTCCGCGGTCTCCAGCCCCGCCCTTTCACCACCGAACAGCAGCCCCACCGCCAAGCCCGATTCGGCATCGGCGCGCAGGCGACCGGCCGCCTCGCGGGGGGTAAGAATCGGCAGGGCCGTCTCGCGAGGGCGGGCCGTGGTGGCCAGGACGACGTTCAGGTCGCCGATCGCCTCGTCGAGGGTCTGGCAGATCCTGGCGTTGTCCAACGGCCAGTCGGCGCCCGAGGCGCTGGCCCAGGCCCGCTGTTGCGGCCAGCCGTCCCGCGGCCGGACCAGCCGCAGGTCGGCAAGGCCGAAATTGCCCATCACCCGGGCGACGGCCCCTATATTTTCGGCGAGCTGCGGCTCATTGAGGATTACGACGGGTGGCGCGGCGTTCATGCCTTCGCCATAGGCCCGCCGGCGTTGCGCCCGCAACCTCGTTATGCCCGTAGCTTCGTGAAGTCTGTCCGCCCCCTGGGAGTATCGTCCGGCATGTCGCCAGACCGACGTCTGTTCATCCTGTCCCTGCCCGCCGCCGTGGCCGCCTGCAGCCACCCGGTATTCGGACCGGCCCATTTCGATGCCAAGATCCTGGACAAGGGGTTTCCCGCCTTGGCGAGCCGGGCCCGTCCGGGGGCGTTCAACGCCGCCGTCATGGACCTCGCCTCCACCGCCACCTGGTACGGGAATGCGGACGCGCCTTTCGCCCTTGGCGGCCTAGCCGTCCTACCCATCGCCCTGGCGGTGATGGGTGAGGTCGACGCCAAGCGGTTGTCCCTGGACGAGAAAATCACCGTTCGCCACGCTGACCTTTCGCCGCCCGACAGCGTCATCGACGACGACTGGCGGGACAGTCCCGGCAACTTCGCCATGAACATCCGCGTGCTCGACCTGCTCACCTTGGCGGTGCAATACGGCGACAACACCGCCGCCGACGTGCTGATGGCGCGGATCGGCGGACCGGGGCAGGTGACGGCGTGGCTTCGTCAGAAGGACGTCGAGGTGATGCGGGTGGACCGCTACACGCGGGAGACCCTGGTGCAGGTTTCCGACCTGGAGACCTTCCGGCCAGCCTGGCGGACGGCCAAGGCCTTTGCCGAGGCGCTGAAATCAGTCCCGGTGAACGATCGGCAGAAGGCCATGGAAGCCTTCCTGGCCGACCCGCGCGACACGACCTCGGCCCAGGCCGTGATGAACCTGTTCTACAAGTTTTCACACGGCGAGCTGACGTCCAAGGCGTCCTCGGACCTGCTGCTCAAGCTGATGACCCCGGCCCGCGCCGCGGCGGGGGCACTCGGCTCCGTCTGGCCGCCCACCGCCGGCTGGGCCCACAAGACCGCCGATCCGCGCAGCGACTTGGGCTTCACCCCGATCCAGAACGACGCCGGGCTGGTGACCCTCAAGGACGGCCGTCGATTCGCCGTGGCCGTGTTCCTCAGCGGCTCGACCGCATCGGCCGACCAGCGCGCCAAGCTGTTTTCCGACACCGCGACGCTGATGTTGCAGGCCATGGGCGGCTGACCGAGCGGCCTGACGCCACGGCGACTTTCCCGGCGCGGATTTAGCCTCTATAGCCCTGGCCAATCGCAGGATTCCGGCGCCGCCGGACACCTCCCCCAATCCGCCCGATCTAACGGAGCCGCTCCCGAACATGGCCAAGATCAAGGTCGCCAATCCCGTCGTCGATCTCGACGGCGACGAGATGACCCGCATCATCTGGAAGCTGATCAAGGACAAGCTGATCCTGCCCTTCCTGGATATCGAACTGGACTACTACGACCTGGGCATGGAGCATCGCGACGCCACCGACGACAAGGTCACCGTGGACGCCGCCGAGGCGATCAAGAAGTGGGGCGTCGGCGTCAAGTGCGCGACCATCACGCCAGACGAAGCCCGGGTGAAGGAATTCAATCTGAAGAAGTGGTGGAAGTCCCCCAACGGGTCCATCCGCAACATCCTGGGCGGGGTGGTCTTCCGCGAGCCGATCATCTGCAAGAACGTACCGCGCCTGATCCCCGGCTGGACCCAACCGATCATCATCGGCCGCCATGCCTACGGCGACCAGTACCGCGCCACCGACTTCGTCGTTCCCGGCCCCGGCAAGATGACCATCTCCTGGGAAGGCAAGAACGGCGAGAAGATCGAGCACGAGGTGTTCGACTATCCCGGCGGTGGCGTCGCCATGGCCATGTACAATCTCGATGAGTCCATCGAGGAATTCGCCCGCGCCAGCCTGACCTACGGCCTGAACCGCGAGTACCCGGTCTATCTGTCGACCAAGAACACGATCCTGAAAGCCTACGACGGCCGCTTCAAGGACATCTTCCAGCGCATCTACGAGACCGAGTTCGCCGAGCGCTTCAAGGCCGCCTCGATCACCTACGAACACCGCCTGATCGACGACATGGTGGCCAGCGCGTTGAAATGGTCCGGCGGCTTTGTCTGGGCCTGCAAGAACTACGACGGCGACGTGCAGTCCGACCAGGTCGCACAGGGCTTTGGCTCACTGGGCCTGATGACCTCGGTGCTGATGACCCCGGACGGCAAGACCGTGGAGGCCGAAGCCGCCCACGGCACGGTCACCCGGCACTTCCGCCAGCATGAGCGCGGCGAGAGCACCTCGACCAACTCCATCGCCTCGATCTTCGCCTGGACCCGCGGCCTAAAGCACCGCGCCGCCCTGGATGGCAATACCGAGTTGGACCGCTTCGCCGGCACCCTGGAGAAGATCTGCGTCGACACCGTCGAGGCGGGCTTCATGACCAAGGACCTGGCGTTGCTGGTGGGCGACCACCAGGGCTGGCTGACCACCGAAGGCTTCATCGACAAGGTGGCCGAAAACCTCGGCAAGGCCCTGCAAGGCTGACACCGGTTTCTGTCAGCAGCATGCCTTCTCGTTCTTGTAACGTTCCAATCCCGCGATAAGCTATCCCTCCACTCGCGGAGGGATACCCATGATCGGCTACGTCACCATCGGCGCCTTGGACACGGCCGCCGCCCTGCCCTTCTATGACGCCGTCCTGGGCGCCATCGGCTATGAGCGGGGCTTCTTTGACAATGGCTGGGCCGGCTATGGCCCCAAGGGCGGCGAGCAGAATGTGTTCGTCTGTCCGCCGCACGACGGCGAAGCGGCGCGGGCCGGCAACGGCATCATGATCGCCTTCCTGGCGCCGTCGAAGGCCGCCGTGGACGCCGCCCACCAGTCGGGCCTGGCCCAGGGCGGCCAGGACGAAGGCGCGCCGGGGCTGAGGCCGGAGGACTCAACCACCTTCTACGGCGCCTATCTGCGAGACCTTACCGGCAACAAGATCTGCGTCTTCGCTCGGCCATAGGGCGTGGAACCCGACGTATATCGCCGGAAATCCATGATCCAGTTGGTCCGCCAGGCGCGGCCATCGACCGAGAAGGACTGCTCCCAGCGCGGCCCCTTGGCCGGGCCACGCTTCCACCAACGGAAGCGGACCAGGACGAAGCGGCCATCGTCGAGGTCCTCGCCATGGAACTCGCCAACCTCTCCGTCGAAACCGCCGTGGACGGGAGGCTGGAGCAAGCCGTCGCGGCTGCTGATCCAGTAGATCGACCAACGCAGGGCCGAGGTGTCGAACAGGCGCACGGTCAGGCCGGAAAAACCTCGCTCGCGAAACACGATCTCGTCGACGTTGGAAACGCCGCCAAGACGCGGTTCGCAGTGGGAGACGCCGTCAAAGGTCTCCCATTCGGGCTCCCGGCCCCAGGGCGACTTCAGGCGGCGATTGGCCACCTGCCAGTCACCCATCAGGAAGTCGAAATCGTCCGCCGCGCCGGGCGGCGGATCGAGAACGAAGGTACTTGCCTCGCTCATGCCAGGTCTCCAGCGCCCCCGCACTGGGGCGATGGGAAGAGACCTACCCTGGCGCCGAGCCAGTCAGCGTCAGTTGCCGTAGGTTGTCAGTAGGGCTAACCCGCCCGCGCCCCAGCGATATAGCGATCGATGACCCCGTCCATCAGCGCCAGGGGAACACCGCCGCACAGCACCACGGCGTCGTTGAAACCGCGGATGTCGAACTTGGCCCCCAGCGCCGCCTTGGCGCGGTCGCGCTGGCGGTTCAACTCCGTGTGGCCGACCTTGTAGCCGCAGGCTTGGCCAGGCGAGGCGCAATAGCGGTCGATCTCGCTCTGAGCTTCGGGGCGGCCGTAGCCGGTATGCTCCCGCATCCAGGTGATCGCCTGCTCGCGGCCCCAGCGCTTGGCGTGCAGGCCAGTGTCCACCACCAGGCGGGTGGCGCGGAACTGCTGGGCCTGCAGGAAGCCGATCTCGCCAAAGGGATCGTCGGCGTAGAGGCCCATCTCGTCGGCCAGTTGCTCGGCGTAGAGGGCCCAGCCCTCCACATAGGCGTTGAAGCCCCAGAAGCTGTCGATCAGCGGGAACAGGTGGCGCTCGGTGATATAGGCGCCCTGCCAGACGTGGCCGGGGATGGTCTCGTGATAGGTCAGGGTCGGCAGCTTCCAGCGCGGCCACATCCCCGTGTCCTTGAGGTTGATGTAGTAGGTCGCCGGGCGCGAGCCATCCATGGCCCCGCCGTTCATATAGCCAAGCCCCGCCCCCGCCTCGATATCCGGGGGCACGCGCTTGACCACGACAGCGGCGGTGTTGGTGGTGTGGAACGCCTTGGGCAGCAGCGGCCGGACCGCGGCGATGCGGCCGTTCAGGTAGTCGATGATCTGGGCGCGACCGGTGTCGTCGTTGGGGTAGACGAAGCGCGGGTCGTGGGCCAGCGCGACCACCCGCTCGGCGACCGTACCCTGGGTCAACCCCTGGGCTTTCAACAGGCTGTCCATGCGCGCAGTGATCGCCGCCACCTGGTCCAGGCCCATGGCGTGGACCTGATCGGCCGTCATGGCGGTGCTGGTCCCCACCTTCAGCAGCCAGCTGTAATAGGCCTCGCCGTCGGGCAGGCGCCAGACACCGGCCTCGTCGGTGGCCTTGGCCTGCGCGGCCTTGAGCACGGCGATCTGGCGCTCCAGGGCCGGATAGACCTTGTCGGCGGTGAGCTTGGCGGCCCGGCCGGCCCAGTCTCCATCAAGGTTGGCGGCCTTGGCCTTGCCGGCCAGTGCGGTGGCCAGGCGAGACTGATCGGCGGGGACGGCGCGGAACCGGGCCATCTGGCCGAGCGCGGTTTCCAGGATGAAGCTGGGCGGGATGACCCCCAGGCCAACATCGCGGCGCACCCGCTCGCTCTCCTGGTCGAGCATGACGGCCATGGCCTCGACGCGGGCCAGCCAGGCCTCGGCGTCGGCGGCCGTGCTGACCGTATGCTGGGCGTCGAGAAACTCGGGCACGCCGGAGACGGCGCCGCCCTGTTGGCTGATCAGGTAGGGACCGGCGGACTCGCCCATGGCCGAGAACAGCGCGTTGTCGCCATAGGCGAACTGGGCGCCGTCGACGCCCAACTGGTGGGCGTAGAGGGCGACGTCGTGGTTCAGCCGGGCCTGTTCATTCAGGCCGGCGGTGTCGAAGGCCTTGAGCGCCTTCAGCCGGGCGGCCGTCTCGGCGGCGATGCTCTGGGCTCCGGCGATGGAGCGGTTCGACAGGTGGCCCTTGAGGGCCGCGCGCGAGCCCTTGTCCAGCCCGAGGCTGGTGGCCATTTCCGGATTCTCGACGAGCATCTGGTCGACAAAGCCGCCGAACAGGGCGTCCAATCTCCTATCACCTGACGTGGTCTGCGCTCCCGCGGGAAGGGCCGGCGCGAGACCCGCGGCGGCCGTGGTGAGAAGAAAGGCGCGGCGGGACAGGCTCATGGCGGACTCCAGCGAAGGAAGTCCGGCCTAGACCCAGGGCCTGACCAGGGCAAGACGCCTCGCCAAATCGTCCCCCAACGGCAAACCTATGCTGACAAACCGCGTCAGCAGGCAAAACATGACCGTCTTGGGCCATGGGGTCTAGACGGCGAGGGCCGCCTTCACCGCCGCGACGCCGTCGGCCGCCTTGGCGCCGTCTGGGGCGCCGCCTTGGGCGAAGTCGGGCTTGCCGCCGGCGCCCTGGCCGCCCATGGCCAGCACGGCCGCGCGGGCCAGGGCCGCCGCGTCGAAACGGCCGACAAGGTCGGCGGTAATGGCCACGGCGATGGAGGCCTTGCCGTCGGTGACCGCCGCATAGGCCACGACGCCGCCCTGGCCCAGGCGCTTGCGCGCCTCGTCCACCAGGGGCCGCATGTCCTTGGGCGACACCCCCTCGACGATGCGGCCATCGAACTTGACCCCGCCGATATCCTCGACTGTGGAGCCGCCCGAGCCGCCGCCGACCAGGGCCAGCTGTTTGCGCGCCTCGGTCAGGTCGCGCTCCAGCTTGCGGGTCTGGGTCTGCAGGGCGTCGACCCGTGCCGGCACGTCCGACACGGGCACCTTGAACTGGTCGGCCAGGGCCTTGGCCACCGCGGCCTGGTCCAGCAGGTAGCGCCGGGCCGGCTCACCGGTGAGGGCCTCGATCCGCCGGATGCCAGCGGCGATTCCCTGTTCGGCGATGATCTTGAACAGGGCGATGTCGCCGGTGCGGGTCACATGGGTGCCGCCGCACAGCTCCACCGAATAGGCCCCGTCGCCTTCCAGGGCCTTGCCCAGGGTCAGCACGCGAACCTTGTCGCCATATTTCTCGCCGAACAGGGCCACGGCGCCGGCGTCGATGGCCGCCTGCGGCGCCATCTCGCGGGTGTCGGCCGGGACGTTCTGGCGGATCACCGCGTTCACCTCGACCTCGATCCGGTCCAGCTCGCCGGCGGTGAGAGGCGCGCCGTGGCTGAAGTCGAAGCGCATGCGATCGCCGTCCACCAGCTGGCCCTTCTGGGCCACGTGGGGGCCGAGGACGTGCTTCAGCGCCGCGTGCGCCAGGTGGGCCGCGGAATGGTTCAGACGGGTGCGCGCCCGGCGCTCGGCGTCCACCGCCAGACGCACGCGCACGCTGGCCTCGAGCTTGCCGGCGGTGATCTTCAGGACGTGGGCGAAGAGCTCGCCCGCTTCATTTTGCACATCCAGGACCTCGGCGGCGCCGCCGGCCCATTCGATCTCGCCGCGGTCGCCGGCCTGGCCGCCGCTTTCGGCATAGAAGGGCGTGCGGTCGAACAGGGCCAGGACGGTGTCGCCGGCCTGGGCGGTGTCGGTCTCCGCCCCGTCCTTGACCAGGGCCAGCAGCTCGGCGGTGGTCTCCACGTCGTCGTAGCCGGTGAAGACGGTAGGGCCGAGGCGGTCGCGCAGGGTGAACCAGACGGCGCTCTGCACCTGCTGGCCGGTGCCCTTGAGGCCCTCGCTCTTGCCGCGCTGCTCGTCCATCAGCCGGTCGAACTCTTCAGTGTCGACGGTGATACCCCTGGTGCGCACCGCATCCTGGGTCAGGTCCAGGGGGAAGCCGTAGGTGTCGTGCAGCTTGAACGCCACGTCGCCGGGCAGCACGCCGCCGCTGGAAAGGGCCGCTGTGGCCTCCTCCAGCAGGGTGTTGCCGCGGCCCAGGGTGGCGCGGAACCGCACCTCTTCCTGGCGCAGGGTTTCGGCGATCATCGGCTCGGCGCGGCGCAGGTCCGGATAGGCCTCGCCCATCTCCGCCACCAGGGTCGGCACCAGGCGGTGCATCAGGGGATCCTTGGCGCCCAGCAGGTGGGCGTGGCGCATGGCCCGGCGCATGATCCGGCGCACCACATAGCCGCGCCCCTCGTTGGACGGGGTGACGCCGTCGGCGATCAGGAAACTGGAGGAGCGCAGGTGGTCGGCGATCACCCGGTGCGAGGCCGCCTGCTCGCCTTGCGCCTTGACGCCGGTGAGGTCGACGCTGGCCGCGATCAGGGTTTTGAACAGGTCGGTGTCGTAGTTGGAGTGGACGCCCTGCAGGATGGTGGTCAGACGCTCCAGGCCCATGCCGGTGTCGATGGAGGGCTTGGGCAGGTTGACGCGCGTGCCATCCGCCGCCTGGTCGAACTGCATGAAGACCAGGTTCCAGAATTCGACGAAGCGGTCGCCGTCCTCATCGGGGGAGCCGGGGGGGCCGCCGGCGATTTGGGGGCCGTGGTCATAGAAGATTTCCGAGCACGGGCCGCAGGGGCCGGTATCGCCCATGGACCAGAAATTGTCGGAGGTGGCGATGCGGATGATGCGGTCGTCGGAGAAGCCGGCGATCTTGCGCCACAGCACCGGCGCTTCCTCGTCCTGGGCATAGACCGTGACCAGCAGACGGTCCTTGGGCAGGCCGAATTGCTCGTTGATCAGCTTCCACGCCAGCTCGATCGCCTGCTCCTTGAAATAGTCGCCGAAGGAGAAGTTCCCCAGCATTTCGAAGAAGGTCTGGTGACGGGTGGTGTAGCCGACGTTGTCCAGGTCGTTGTGCTTGCCGCCGGCGCGGACGCACTTCTGCGACGAGGCGGCGCGGGGGGCCGGCGGGGTCTCGGCGCCGGTGAACATGTTCTTGAACGGCACCATGCCGGCGTTGACGAACAGCAAGGTCGGATCGCTCTGAGGCACAAGGGGAGCGGACGGAATGACGGTGTGACCGTTTTCCCCGAAATATCCCAGGAACTGCTTTCGGATGTCGTTCAGGCTCGGCATCAACTTCACTTGCGTCTGGATGGTTGGAGGCGGACCCAACCTGTTAACGGAATTGGGCGGCGTCTAACATCTAGGCCGCGCGCCACAAAGCGAAAGCACCCGGGGCGCGATGTCTTGGGGGCTCAAAACCAGAAGCGCCCCCGGAAAACCAGAAGGACGTCCGGCGGTGAAGCCGAACGTCCTTGGCGCATGACACGGCCGGGCGGGGTCAGCCCAGTCGACGGGTTGGCGGTGGCCGCCTGGGCCAAGGACCGGCCGCGTCACACAATGCCGGGTCTTTCAGGGTCGCGACGCTTGGGGAAGCAGCGGCCCTGAACTCCAGCAAACTTGTGGCGGTAGGGCCTATTCTTCGTCGCCGGGCTCGGGGCCGCCCACCAGCAACTCTTCCTCGATCTTGGAACCAGCGCCGCGCACCTGGGCCTCGATCTGGGCGGCCATGTCGGGGTTGGCCTTGAGGAATTCGCGGGCGTTGTCACGGCCCTGGCCGATGCGCTGGCTGTTCCAGGAGAACCAGGCGCCGGACTTGTCGATGACCCCGGCCTTGACCCCCAGGTCGATGATCTCGCCCAGCTTGGAAATGCCCTGGCCGTACATGATGTCGAACTCGACCTCGCGGAACGGCGGGGCGACCTTGTTCTTGACCACCTTGACCCGGACGTTGTTGCCGATGATCTCGTCGCGCACCTTCACCGAGCCGATGCGGCGGATGTCCAGGCGCACCGAGGCATAGAACTTCAGGGCGTTGCCCCCCGTGGTGGTCTCGGGGCTGCCGTACATCACCCCGATCTTCATGCGGATCTGGTTGATGAAGATCACCAGGGTATGGGTCTTGGAGATCGAGGCGGTGGGCTTGCGCAGCGCCTGGCTCATCAGGCGGGCCTGCAGGCCAGGCAGGCTGTCGCCCATCT
>JBBROW010000049.1:0-26867 GCA_038228945.1 Caulobacterales bacterium | reverse complement strand
TGAACCGGTTCCGCAGGATGAAAACCCTGCAGAAATTCGCCTCGGTTCATGCCTCCGTCCACAACCATTTCAGCCAGGAACGCCACCTCGTCAGCCGACAAATCTACAAGCAGAGACGCGCAGCCGCACTGGCTGCGTGGCAGTCAGTCATGGGGTAGCCCTCGCTGGGTTGGGGCTCACTGCGCCTTGACGGAGACAAGTCGACTTTCGTCTGACGGCACTCAGCACCCGCTACAGCCGCAGAGAGCGCTTACCCCTCTTGATCGGTGGAGAGACCCCCCAACTGGGGGCGCCGTGGCCGCCCGTCCGTGCGCTAGCCTAGAATCCTGTCTTTTGGGGGGACTTTCGATGGGTTGGACGTTTACGATCATTGGGCTGGCGTTGATTGTGGCCGCCTATCTGATGCACATGCGCGCCCAGACCCGCGGAAAAAAGGCTGCGTCTTGGCCAACGACGGTTGGAACAATTCGCTCAGCCGTAGTCGGCGTGATTTCGATGTCCAGTAACAACGACCCTATGTCGGGCAGTAGCAACATGCTGACCCCGGTTATCACCTACGCCTATGAGGTCGCCGGCCAGAAGCTCGAGTGCGCCCGGTTTCGGGTCGGAGTAGACCCCCGGTTCAACACGCCGGCGAAGGCGCAGGCGCTTGTCGACAAGTATCCCGTCGGCGCCCCAGTCACGGTTCACTATGACCCGAGCAATCCGTCCCTGGCCGCCCTCGACCTCACGATAGGAGAGAACTACGGCGCACTGATGGTGGGCGCCTTCGGCGGCACCATTCTGTTCTTCGGTCTGTTGATGCCGTTCCTCGGCGTCTAACAACATCCACTGGCGCGAAGGCCCAGCGGAAGCCGATGTAGTCGCTGCGCGTCGACCGGGTGGGTGACGGTCCGCGCGGCTGGACGCCGGCGGGCTACGTCCAGTAGGATCCCGCCGAAGGCCAGTTTCGCCGTGTTCACCCCTTCGACAACGGCATCGAGACGCTCACCAGCCTGACGCCCGAACTGTGGCCGGCGTCGCGGCGCTGAACCTTCCCAAGACGGATCGGCTGGCTCGGCCCGGAGTTTGTGCCGCCGCCCCCCCAACCGGGGGGCGACTTTGTCGGTTTGTGGCCCTACGGTCCGAATTGCCCACGAGGGGTGGACGCGAGTATTGGGGCTGGTCATGCACTTTGTGTTCGCTTTGGCGTTCATCGCCATTGGCATTGGTATGGGCCTCTGGGCGCGGTCGGGTGCGAAGAAGGCCAAGGCCGCCCAGAGCTGGCCGAAGATCGCCGGGGTGGTCACCGAAAGCCGTGTGGATCAACGGCGCGAGCCTGGCGGCGGCAATGGCGGCCGGGAGATGAACTACTCGCCCATCGTGCGGTACGAATACGAGGTCGCCGGGGTCAAGCACACGGGCGACCATATCGGCGTCGGCGGCGGCCGGCCGACCTACGCCTCGCCCGTTCCGGCGCAGAAGGCGATCGCCGAATATCCGGTTGGCAAGGCGATCCAGGTGCTGGTCGATCCCGCCAATGCCGACAACGCGGCGCTGACGCCCAAGGCTAGCGTCAACATGGTCCTGCCGGCGATCTTCACGGCCGTGGGGGTCGTGTTGCTGTTCGTTCCGTTCTGACGACCGGCGGATGGCTGGACCTTCATCGCATCTCTCCAGCCGGCGCTGTGTTACCAGGGTCGCCCTTGGGCTTTTGGCCTTCTGGGCAGGGTCAGCCGGCGCGCAGACATCCGCCGCCACACCGCCGGCGGCGGCGGCGGTCGCCGATGACCTCAAGGACTTAGGCGCCCAAGCGGAAGCAGCCCGCACCGCGCAACACTTCGCCGAGGCCGAGGCGTTGGACCGCCGCCGCTTGGCGCTGTGCGAGATGGCCAACGGCGCTGCCGATCCCAGCACTGCCCTGGTCCTCGCCGACTTGGCCAAGGACCTACGTCTCTCCGACCATCCCACCGACGCCATTCAATTGCTGCGGCGGGCCGCGGCCGTCGACGAGGCGGCTTTGGGCGCCAATGCCCTACCCACCGCCCAAGTCCTGGCCGACATGGGCGGCGCCATGCAGGACAGCGGCGACTTCGTCAATTCGGAGATGGCGTTTCGCAGGGGACTGGCTATCACCCAGGCCCGGTCGGCCGGCGCCACCACCCTGGGCAGCAGCCTGCTGGGCGGCCTCAGCGTCAGCCTGGCGGGGCAGGGGCGTTTCGTGGAAGCCGAGGCGATGATGCGCCGCGACCTGGCTATCGACGAAAAGCTGGTGGGGCCGCAGGACTTTGGCGTCGCCGGCGACTTGTACGCGCTGTCGCAGGACCTCGACGGCCAGAACCGCTTGGCCGAGGAACAGCCGCTGCTGCGCCGCGCCCTGGGGATCATCGAGCGGACCAAGGGGCCGGCGTCCGATGACGCCGGCGGCATACTCTACGCCCTCGGCGAAAACCTGCGCCGCCTGGATCGGCCCGCCGAGGCGGAGCTGGTGGCCCGTCGCGGCCTCGCCATCTTCGACAAGGCCGACCCGTCGGGCGTCAACACCGCCCAAGGTCTCAACAGTCTCGGCGTAACCCTGATCGCCCTCAACAAGGCCGAGGAAGCCGAGCCGCTACTGCGCCGCGCCCTGCCGATCCTCGCAAGGACGCAGGGCGAAGACTCCGCGAACGCCCTGGCGACGATGTCGAACTTGGCAGACGCCATAACCGCCCAAGGCCGGCCGCGCGAGGCAGAACCCCTGCTGCGGCAGGTTCTGGCCGCCACCGAAAGGAGCGGTGGGGTCGATAGCCCGCAGGCCGGGGTGGCCGCCGCCGGCCTGGGGGAAAATCTGCGCGGCCAGCTACGCTTCGCCGACGCCGAGACGGTCATCCGGCGCGCCCTGGCCATTGCCGAAAAGGCCGACGCGGCGGGGGTCGACACCGCCAACCGGCTCAACAGCCTGGGCCTTTTGTTGGTGGCCACCAACCGAGCCGCCGAGGCGCAGCCTCTGTACGAGCGTAGCGCGGCGATCTTCCTCAAGCTCCAGGGTCCGAACAACGTTTCCGCCGCAGTGGTAGTCGGCAACCAGGCCGCCGCCTTCGCCGCCCAGGACAATGATAAGCGGGCCGAGGTGCTGCAGCGCCTTCGGCTGGCCATGGTCGATCGACCGCCCACCAACCAGACCAGCGCCCTGCCTGATGCTCTCAACGCCCTAGGGGGCAATCTGCGACGCCAGCAACAGTTTCAGGAGGCCGAGGCGATCTTCGCCAGGAGCGTGGCCCTGTCCCAGGTGCTCTATGGAAACGACAGCGCCGAACTAGCCAACACACTCAACAGCCAAGCCCTGGCGATCGAGGACCAGGGTCGGCATGCGGATGCGCAACCGCTGCTCCGGCGCGCTATGTCCATCTTCCAGAAGCGCGCGGAGGCGGACTCCGCCGACGCGCTCGCGGTCAACCAGAACCTGGCCCAGTCGCTGAACGCGCAGGGACGCTATGTGGACGCCGCCACCCTGGCGGCCGCCAACCTGGCTACCGACGAACGTACCCGCCCCGAGGCGCCGCAGACCGCCGACGATCTGAACATCCTTGGAGTCGCCCAGCGGCATCTTGGGCAGAACGCCAAGGCCGAGCAGGCCTATCGGCGCGCCCTGGCCATCTACGCCAAGACCGCGAAGCCTACCGATCCGGTAGTGGGCGTGACTCTGACCAATCTGGGCGTCGTTCTTGAGGAACTGGGCCGGTACGCGGAAGCCGAGGCGACTTTCCGGCAGATTCTCGCCAACAGCCAGGCCGCCCATGACCTGAAGGCGCAGTCCCAGGCCCTTCAGAACCTCGCCAGCGTGCTCGACGACCAGGGCCGTTACGCGGATGCGGGCCCGCTTCTCGAGGCGGCCGTGTCGCTGAATGAACAGGCCAATGGGCCGGACTCCCCGGCCACGGCCCTGGTCCTGAATGATCTTGGGCGGCATCTTGACACCGTGGCGCGCCATAAGGAGGCGGAAACGCAGCTGCGCCGCGCCCTGGCCGTTGATGAAAAGGCGCTAGGCCCAGATCATCCCGTCACGGCGCAGATCGCCGGTAACCTGGCTCTCTCGGTGGCGGCTCAAGGCCGATACGCAGAGGCCGACCCCCTGTATCGCCGCGCCCTGGCGGCGGTGGAAAAGGCGCAGGGCCTAAGCAGCTCGGACGTCGCCTTGGCGCTGAACGCCCTGGCGGCGAACCTCGACAACCAGGGTCGCTATGCCCAGGCGGAGCCCCTTCTGCGCCGAGCGGTGACCATCGACGAAGACTCGCTCGGCGAAAGCAATCCGCAGACCGCCGCGCATCTGTCGACATTGGGCGAAACCCTGGTGGATCTGGCCAAGCTGGCGGAGGCTGAAGTCGTCTTCCGCCGCGCCCTGGCGATCGACGAGGCGGTGCTGGGCAAGGACAACCCTGACACTGCCGTCCATCTTGGCAATGTGGCCGGAGTCCTCGAGCGGCAGGGGGCTTACAAGGCGGCCGAGCCCCTGCGCCGCCAGGCCCTTGCAACCCTCGAGACCACCCGGGGGGCGGACCATCCCGCCACCGCCCAGGCGTTGATCGATCTGGCAAACAACCAGGAAGCGCAAAGTCTGGCGCCGGCGGGCGAACCCCTCCTGCGGCGCGCCCTGGCCATCCGCGAGCACGCCTTGGGCCCGGACCATCCCAGCACCGCCGCCGCCCTGAACGCCTTGGCCAAGGATTTGGAGGCTCAGAGCCGGCTGGCGGAGGCCGAGCCCCTGTTGCGCCGGGCTCTGGCGATCGACCGGGCGGCGCTGGGCGAAGAGAGTAACGCGGCGGCCTTCGACATGACCCAGCTCGGCGAGCTAATGATCGATCAGGGGCGGCTGGTGGATGCCGAGGACATCCTGCGCCGAGCCGTCGAGATCAACGCCAAGGTGCTTGGGCCGAACCACCCCGGCGGCATTCATAGCCTGCTCACCCTGGCCTTGACGCTGAACGGCGAGGGGCGGTTCCCCGAAGCTGAGGCGTTGGACAGGCGTGGCCTGGTCCTGGCCGAACAGGCCTTCGGGCCGGAGCATCCTCGAACCTCGACAATCGTCGCCAACCTGGGCGAAAACCTTGAGGAACAGGGGCGAAGCGATGAGGCCGAGTCCTATCTGCGCCGCGCCGTGGCGATCCAGGAAAGGGCCTTGGGACCTGACAGTTCCGAGCTCGCTGGGTCGCTGGGCAATCTGGCCGGCAGCCTCTTTAGCCAAAAGCACTATGCCGCCGCGGAGCCGCTGTTCCGGCGCGCCTTGGCTATTCGTGAGAAGACAGTGGGGCCGAATGACCGCCTGACGGCGATCATCGTTAGCAATCTGGCCACCACCCTGGACGCGCAGGGTCAGCCGGCGCAGGCCGAGGTGCTTTACCGCCGGACCATGACCATCGATTTGGCGCAGCTGGGTCCCGACCATCCCGAAACGGCCGAAGCCGTGGGGGTAGTGGGTTCGTTCTACTATCTGCAGCATCGGCCCGCCGACGCCGTCCCCCTCTTGCGGCAGGCGGCGCCGGTGGCGCTTCGGATGGCGGCGGGCGAAGCGGCCCGCACTAGCGGGCAGCGGCAGAGCCAGTTGGCGTGGCGGAAGATGTCGTCCTACGACTTCCTCACGGTCGGCCTCTGGCAGTGGTCGATGGCCGGCGGCGGTTCGGCGGCCGGCGATAAACCGAACGCCCTGCGGGACGAGGCCTTCGTGACCGCCCAGCGCACGGCCCCAGCGGCCGGCGCCGCCCTGGCCAGGGCCGGGGCCCGCGCCGCCGCCGCCAAGGTCGGACTAGCGGCGGTGGCGGAGGAGCGCGAGCGCCTGATCCTGGAACGTGAGCGGCTGGAGAAACTGGAAAGCCAATTGATCGGCCGTGGCGACACCGCTGGCGCCGCGGAGACCGGCCGGCAGCTCAAGGCGGATCGTCAAGCTCTGGCGCAGACCGAATCCCGCATGCGCGCCCGCTTCCCCGCCTATTGGAGCCTGATCGATCCCGAACCAGTGTCGGTGGCCGAGTTGCAGGGCCGTTCGCCCTTGCTGCGTGACGACGAAGCCCTGCTCCAGTTCTACGAGTCGGGCGACAATATCCTGATTTTCGCCGTCACCCGGCAGGGCGCGGGCTGGGCGCAGTCGGGCTCGCCCACCAGTCAGATCCGTCAGGCGGTGACCAAATTGCGCTGTGACCTGGATCCCAAGACCTGCGGCAAGCCAGGTCTCGACGCCTCCGGCCGGCGCAGTTTCGACCGTCAGACGGCGTTCAAGCTGTACCAGGACCTACTGGGTGACCCAAAGATCGCGGCCCTGATCGCCGGTAAGCCGAAGCTGTTGGTGGCGGCAAACGGTATCCTCACCTCCCTGCCCTTGGCGGTGCTGGTCACTCAGGCGCCGCAGGGCGACGATGGCGACCCGTTGGATCTTCGCGATACCCATTGGTTGATCCGCGACAAGACCATCGCCACCCTGCCCAATGTGGCCAGCCTGCGCACCCTGCGGGTGGTGGCGCCGCAGCTGGCGCACGGCGCCGACAACGCCTTCCTGGGCTTCGCGCCACATTTCGACGGCGATGTCGGCGCGGCGCCGGGGTCCACAACAAGCCGTGGCTTCGACGGCGGCGGCGTCCAGCGCCCCTTGCTCGAAAGGGTGCGCCACCTTCCCACCCTGGCCGGCGCCGGCGAGGTAGAAGCCATGCGCACGGCTCTGGGCGCGCCCGAGACCTCGGTGATCAAGGATGCCTACGCCAGCAAGGCCCAGGTGCTGGCCTTGAACGGCCAGGGCGTGCTGGGGCGAGCCCGTATCCTCGCCTTCGCCACCCATGGTCTGCTCGCCGGCGACCTTGGACTGACTCAGCCGGCGCTGGCCCTGACGCCCCCTGATCAGTTGCCCGCCGATCACCCTGAAAACAACGACGGCCTGCTGACCTCCTCGGATATCGCCGGCCTGCACCTGGGGGCGGATTGGGTGGTGCTTTCGGCCTGCAACACCGCCGGCGGCGACACCCCCGGGGCGGAGGGGCTCTCGGGCCTGGGGCGGTCGTTCTTCTACGCCGGAGCTCGCTCGCTGTTAGTGTCGCACTGGCGGGTGCGGGACGACGCCGCGCGGTTCCTGACCACCCGCGCCATCGCCCTGCAGCGAAGTCAGCCCAATCTCACCCGTCCGCAGGCCCTTCGCCAGGCCGAGTTGGACCTGATGGCCGACAGCCGGCTCGACGACTCCGCCGAACCCCTGTCCCACCCCGGGGTCTGGGCGCCCTTCGTGCTGGTGGGCGCCGAATGAGCGATCACACGGCATCGGGCAGATCGGAGACACCTCACCATGAGAAGCCATGGTGGGCGGAAGGTCTGCTTTGCGCTGCGGGGGGGTACGTGTTCAGCGTCCTGCTCAGCGCCGTCCTGGTGACCCTGGCGGTGACGCGTTTCGAGCCGGTGATGGCGCTGGAACGGGCGGGCATCGACCTGGCGATGAAGGTCTACGTCAGTTTCCCAACCCTGCTCGGAAACGTGCCACGCTCGCCGCGGCTGACCTATGCCTTTGTCGATATCGACGAGGCCGCCTGCCGGGCCTTCTCTGCGGCTGCGCCGGACGCATGCGGGGCGACCAAGGCCGCGCCCGCGGCGGCGGTGGCGGCGGTGGTCGACGCCCTGCGGGCCTCGGACGCCAAGGTGGTCATCGTCGATGTCGCCGCCCCGGAGGAGCCCCAGGAACGCCAGCGGCTGACGGCCGCCCTCACCGGCCCCTCGGCGCCGTGGATCGTCGCCTCCATCGAAAGCCGCCCTACGGCGAACGCCGGAGAAGTTCGCGCCGATCCCACCAAGGAACTGGTGGCGGGACGCTCGAAAGGGCGGCTGCTGCTGGCCGCCCTGACCACCTTCAGCGACCCCTCCGCATCGGATGGGCTGGTGCGGCACTACCCGCCCGCGGTCCGGGTGCTGGGACCGGGCGGCGCTGAAGCCTGGCTCCCCACGGCGCCCTTCCTGGCCGCCGCCCTGGCCAGCGACGGGCGCAACGCCGCGGTCATTGGCTGCATGTTTTACGGCGCTCCGGTCCAGACGTGTGGCGGCCGCCAAGTGCTGCAGTTGGGAGAGCGCCGCTTCAGCCTCGCAGGCGGCCATGGCGCCATCAAGCTGGCCCGCGCCGGTGTGCTGGACCGGATATTCTATTCCCTCCCGCCCATTGACGCCGCCGACGCCGACAGTCGGACGGCGGACCGGTATCGCGGGCTCTATGACCGGTTCGCTGTGTCCGACTTCGACCTTTCCGGCGGCAAGGTGCATATGCCGCCGCATCTCTTCGACGGCCGGGTGGTGGTGGTGGGGACAAGCCAAGCGGCGGGCCACGACTGGCACACCACCCCGGTGGGCGCCATGCCAGGGTCGGAGATCGTTCTCAACGCGACCCGAGGCTTTGTGGAGTTCGCCCCCGCCGAACAGGGCGGCTCCGATCGGTCTTTGAATGACCGGGCCGCTGAGGGCTGGTCGACGTTCGTGCAGAAGCTTTGGTCAACCACTTGGATGGCGGTGGCGACCTTCCTGCCGGCGTGGCTGCTGATCGCCTTCACCGTGAGCCGAACGCGCCACAAGCGCTGGCCAGTCGCCCTGGCCGGCGGGGTGCTATGCGCCGTTGCTTTCCTGGGCGCGCTGTCCCTCAGCTTCGGGCTGGAGGTCTTCGAACACAGCGCGCACTTGCGCGCCGAGGTCAGCGAAGGCCATACCGTCGATCTGCTCAGCCCGATCTTTGGCCTCGGCCTGGAGGGCTACGCTGAGGCCTCGAAAGCGGTGGCCTTGCATATCGAAGGGGGCGTGGCCGCTCTGGCGGCCTTCGCCCTCGAGCTGATCGGCCGTAAGGTAAAGACCATTGGGAGAGTAAACTCATGACCAAGACGGCGACCTATCTGGCGCTGAGTTTCACGGCGATCCTCGCCGGGGCGTCCCTGGCCGCCGGGCCGGCGGAAGCTCAGGCCCTCGCCGCGGTCAGCCAGGTTCTGCAACTGCGCGCGCCCGCACCACAGGATGTGGTCATATTGCGCAAGAACGGCGTTGTTCAATCGGCCCGTGTCTACGACTGGCTGATGTCGGGCGACCGGATCCAGGTCAGGTCCGCCGCGGCCACGGCGACCCTCTACGACATCGGCGCCCACCGCTCGGTGCGGATCAGCGCCGTGGATGGCCCCAAGAGCGTCGGGGGGGCATCTCCGGGGGGCTACACCCAGGCGGCGGCGGATTTCTTCGAGGGCTTCAACAGCCTTTTCAGCACGCCGCGCCGGCCCATCGCGGTGGAAACCCTGGCGCGGGGCGCCGACGCAACCCCGCCGCTGCTGACGGACCCGATGCTGCCGATCGGGGATCAATCGCTGCCGCAGGGCCAGAGCAAAGTGGCGCTGATCTGGCATGGCGCTGCGGCCGACGTTGCACTGACCCAGGCCGGCGATCACGTCGTGGCCCAGGCGCCCAGCAGCGCTTACGCTTCGGCAAAATTGACGACTCCACCACTGGATGGCGCTTACACCCTGACGGTCGCGGGGCAGGCGCTGAAATGGCGGATCAGTACGACGGCGACCACCGCCATTCCTGAACCGCCTTGGATGTCTGGGGCCAGCAGCAAGACCGAGGCCGAGCGCGTTGTCCGCGCTGCCTGGATCCTGCGGCAGGGGCCAGTCCAATGGAGACTGTTCGCGATCAGCGAATTGGCCGCGCTTTCCGACGGCAACTACGCCGCCGGCCGGCTCTGGCAGGCGCTGCAGGCTGGCGATTTCGCCATGGCTGGCGCCGCCGCGCCCTAACCATCAACCGGCGGGCCGCAAAGGGCGGTCGGCCACATCAGGGGAACTTGCGATGAGAATGATAGCCGGACTTGCCGCCATGGGCGCGGCGCTTCTGCTGAGCGGCTGTGGTGGAGGGGGCGGCGCTCAGGCGCCGAGCCAGGTCACCGGCACTTGGGGGGCCGACTGCACCACGCCGTTTGTGAAGTTCGATGGCGGCAAGATCACCGTCTTTCCCGACAAGGCCACCTATAGCCTCACCAGCGTCGGCCTGGTCGGCGACCAACTAACCGTTGGCTACAAGGGCTCGGAGGGGCCGGTGAGCGAGGTCTATGTGTTGGAAGGCGCGACCTTGCGGCTGGACCGGGGAACCTATTCGGGAAACGAGGCGACCTGGCACAAGGCGCCGATGAACAAGTGCCAATAGCGGCACGGCTTGAGAGCTTTCATCATGCGTAATTTCATTATCATCGCCGCCGCGACCTTGGCCCTCGCAGGGTGTGGCGACAAATCGCGGCCGGCGGCTTCTGGTTCTCCAGCGTCCGGCGCACAGGCCGCCAACGATGCCGCGCCGAGCGCCGAACAACTCTCGGCACAGGCGACCAAGGACGAGGCGGAGGCCAACCGGCTGCTGGCCCAGGTCAACGCCCAGAACCAGGGCGCGGCGCCGCCGGTGGCGGCGCCCAGGCCCAGCGGTGCGGCGCTGGGGCCGAATAGCCAGAAACTGCACTCCGGCCAGTACTATGAGACCATCAACTTCAACGCAGTGGCGGGGAAGACCTACATGGTCACCTACGACACCCAAGGGTACCGACCAGCCCTCATCGTGCTGGATGGGGCCAACCAGATGTTTAGCCAGTCCAGTTCGACGCAGCAGGGTCAGACCAGCTATCACCTGGAAGCGGAGATCAAACCGGAATCGTCGGGCAATTGGCATGTGCTGTTGTCGGAGGCCGACGTCGGCGCCACGGGCAGTTTCACCGTGAACCTCCAGGAGATTCACGAGACCGCCCTCCACTGAGCTGGTGAGACCGGTTCGGGCGAAGCCAGCCCGAACCGGAGGCCTTGTGGGAGCAACTAGTCGGCGGGGGTCTTGAAGGTGGAGCAGGTCCGCGGTCCGGGCGTGCCGTACTTGGCCCCGATCGTGGCGTCTCGCGTCAGGACGATGTCGCCGCCGCCAGGTTTTTGGTCTGTTCGCCCGATTGCGCATGGCCGCCAGCCTTGTCGCCGCCCCCACATCCGGCCAGCGCTATCGCCGCCGCCACGGCCACCCAACTGAATCTCAAGATCACATTTCCTCCCCAAACGAGCGGCACGCAGCGCCCACTGACATGATAATCTCAGGCTCTGTCAGCGCCCGGCCTTCCAGGCCTTCACCCAGGCGTCCGATTGGTTGACCTGTTCCGGGCTCAGCCGAGTCCGAGCCTCGGCGGCGTTCGCCGTAGCGACCCTGAAGGCCCTTGATCCTGGCTCACTGTGAACGGCGGCAACCCTCGCCCAGCGGTAGGCGCCGGCCGCGTCCGGCGGACCGCCCACGCCCTTGAACAGCTGGTCGCTCAAATTCACCTGGGCGATGATACTGCCCGCCGCCGCGGCCTGCTGCCGCCACTTCAGCGTCTGCGCCAGATCCTTGGGCAGGCCGATGTCGCCATCCTCGTAATCTTGGGCCAGGTCGGCCTCGGCGTCCGCATCGCCACCGTTCGCCGCGGCGCGCAGGTGACGCAGGACGGCAGCGTCGTCCTTGGCCACGCCGTCGCCGTTACGGTACAGCACCGCTAGGGCGCGGTCCGCCGCGGGCGAGCCCATTTCGGCGGCTTTTTTCAGCCAAGCGGCCGCCTTGGCGCCGTCATGCGCCCTACCGCGGGCGGTAGCGTACATGACCCCCAGGACGTAGGCGGCCCGCTTGTCGCCCTTGTCGGCGACCGGGCGGTAGTAGGCGATGGCGCCGGTCTGATCACCGGCGGCCCACATCTGCTGGGCATGGGCTGTGGCGCTTGTCAGCGACGGCCCGTGGATCGCCGCCGACACCCGGGTGTAGCCCCAGTAAATCAGCCACGCCACGACTAGCACGGCGATGATAGCGAGCCAGTTCTTCAGATACCGCCCCACCTGTCCCGTGCTGAGGGCTTCGCGGAAGTCCTCCGGGGCTTCCTGGCTGTACTTCCTGCTCATACGCAGTCTCCAGGGTCATCGTAGGACCCTCTAATGGCGGTCGGCGCGCGGTGGCGCTGGCTCGTGGGCTCAGCGATGGAGGTTACAGCCGTCCAGGTAGAGATGACCACTCTGGATCTGGATCAGGTTCGCGCTACTTCCCACGCCCGGCTGGGCGATCGAGACCGCAGTTGGGCTCTGGACGACGTAGACGATCGGATGGATTTCTATCTTCGCCCCGCCGCTTCCATCGGGTTGGGAGATGCTGACGTCCGCGGCTCAAAAAACGATCCTGGTCGGGCAGCTCTTTCCGGCGACGCTCTCTCCGATCCAAACCCCGATCAGCGGGTTCGAGGCCATCACCTCGCCGGACGGATACGGCGCCTGCGCCGGCGGCGGCGCGGTCGGGCTGATCACCGTCGGCGCGGCGAGCGTCCTGGCGGCGGCGGTCGCCCAGCTGCCGATGCCGGCTTCAGTCCTCGAAGATCCACCGGGGAGTCTGAGCACCCCGGCGGCCCACAGAAGGATGAGCACGAGCGCGACGATCACCAGGCCCCCGACGATCATGGCGATGGGGATGACCGAACCCCGCTTCGCCGGCCGGGCGGGCTCGGGGCCGCCGCCACCGGCGCGGCATGCAACAGCAGGGTCTTCTGCTCCTCGAATTCAGCCTGGGTCAGGACCCCGCGATCACGCAGGTCTGCAAGCCGCTCAAGCTCTTCGGATGCGGTGGCCATATTTCCCCCTGACCGGACGCCGTACAGAACCGCATCGGCCTCGGGGCAACCGGGCTTCCTGGCCGAATGCAGCCGCCTGCGCTGTGGCCGACCATCAACCCGAAGCCCCGGTCGCGCGGCCTCCAGACCGTGGCGAGAGAACACCGCTCACATTGGACTAGGCTGTCTCAATCCGATCCCACACCCCCGGTTGGGGGTCGTTCCCGCGACGTCGGCGGGCGTGAAAAAACGATCGCGCTGGCGCCGACCTCGCCGATGAACGGGCGCGCTTTTCGCCAGCCGAGCGAATTCCGTTTCGGAAACACAATTCTACTGCCAATATCAGCAAGTTTTTCGGACATGCATTCTTTCGTAAGCGCCGCTAAATCTTGGAGCGCTTCGTTCATTAGAGTTGTCAGTTGCTTAGATTGTGTTTGCCGTTGTGCGGCGCTTGATGAACGACGACGAGAGCGCGACCGACCCGGCGCAGCGGTTCATCGAGAACCTGTGGTTCGCCGCCCTACATAGCAAACCGCTGGACGCGGTGACCGCGGATATTGACGGATTCGCCGATGCCATAGAGCACGCGCCCGCGGGCCTAGACGAGGCCCTGCGCGCCGCCGCCGCCGCGCCCGGCGGTGTGGTGGCGCTTCGTAGCAGCGCGTTCGCCGCTGCCGCCTGCGACCGGGAAGGCCGGATTATCGCCGCCGACGCCTCGTTCCGGAGCTGGTCACTGGAACCAGGTGCGCTGGCCGCGGCCATCCGCAACCTGTCATCCGGACAGCCGTCGCTGTCCGCGATCGTCGACGAGGCGGATGGCCGTTCGATCGCCGTTGCGATCGCGCGCCCGGACGCCAGTCGGGATTGGCCCCTCGACCCCGTGGTGCGCGGGGCTGTGGACGGCGGGCGCGCGGCGTTTGCGATCCTGGCGGTGCGGCCGCCGTCATCGGCATGGAGGGAGATGGCCGTGGCGTACGGGCTGACTGGGCTAGAAACCCGGATCGCGACGCAACTGAGCCATGTGGGGGACTTGCGCCGGGCCGCCGCGGCCGCAGGCGTCACCTACGAGACCGCACGCGAGGCCATCGCCGGCGCAATGGCCAAGACCGGGGCGCGTCGCCAGCCGGAACTGATCCAGCAACTGACGACCCTGGCCAGCGGCGACTTGGCTACCGATCGGGACGGCTGGCGCAGTCTGGCGGATATGTTCGACCTGACGGAACGCCAAGCCAGACTGGCTTGGAGCATCGCCCATGGGGCCACCCGGTCGGAGGCGGCGCAGGCGGCGAGCACCTCCAGCCACGCCACCAAGACCGACCTGAGCGCCGTCTACGCGGCCTGCGGGGTGAGCGATGCTGTCGAATTGGGCCGACTCGCGGGCGAGGTTGAAGCCCTGGCGGCGCTGGCGGGGGCGACCAATATCCAGTGGAGCACCCGCGCCGACTCCGCCGGCCTTCGCGGACGCCTGCGTTTCGTTCGCCGCCGCCGCGGCGCAGGCCGCATCGCCGTGGAAGACCACGGTCCGCGGGATGGCGACCCTGTCGTCGTCGTCCATTCACCTACCACCGGGCGGCATCTGCCCAGGGTGCTGGTCGCCGCGATGCACCGGGTCGGCTTACGGCCGATAACCGTCGACCGGCCAGGATACGGTCTAACCACGCCAGCGGCGGATGAGGCCAACCCTCACGGCGAGGCCTCGGCGGATATGATCGACATTCTCGACGCACTGGGCCTTGACCGGGTCCGCGTGCTGGCGCGCGGATGCGTGCCGGCGATGGCGTTCACCGCCGCCCATCCCGAGCGGTTCGCCGGCGGTGTCCTGCTGGGTCCCTCGAAGCCCGACCCGGCGGCGCGGCGGCGCGACGGTCTGATCGGCGCAATGACGTGGCTGGTGATGGAGCGTCCGGCCCTGGTCCGGGACTTCGCGACCATGCTGATGCGCGGCTCGACCCCGACCCATATCCGCGAGGTGGCGCGGGCGATCGCGCGCCACTCGCCAGCTGACCTGGCGGCGCTCGAGAACCCGCAAATCCTGGCCGATCTGGTCCGCGCAGCCCAGCAGGCTGCCATTGGCGCCGTTGGCCCGATTTCGGAGCTTCTCGAAGCGCCCATCAGCCCCATCACCCGGTATTCCCAGGCCGGTTGGCCCTGGACAATCGTCATCGGCGACCGCGACCCGCTCCACACCCAGGAAGATATCAACGGGGCCTGGACGCCGGTGCTGCCCGGCGCGCGGGTGGAAGTGATCGTGGGCGCGGGGCGTTTTCCGCACTTCAGCCACCCAGACATCATCGCCGGGGTCCTCCGCGCCGCGGGGGAGGTCGACTAACGATCTGCTTGCTGGGCTTTGTCATCTGTGGATGGCCCCTGCGCTGCAAGTGGTGATTTGAGCTAGTTTGATCTGTCAGGGCGCGGTCATCTGTCCGGCCTGCTGGTGCGGCCTTTGACGCCGCTGGCGCTGATGGTGTCCGCTGATCAGGTCCCACTCCGTTCATCGAGCACTTTGGCTCCGACAGTGCCTCGGGTTGTCCTTTTCGTGCGGCCGCGTTCAGATCTTCATCAGCTCGTTGCACTTCCTGCAGTCCTGAGCCGCGCCCGGAGGGGAACAATGAGGAGTCGGTCACGGCCACCGCCATGGCGGTGGCGGTGATGATCCCGACGCCTGGGATCGTCGCCAGTCGCTGGCTCGCCTGGCTCTGGCGATGCCAGCCCAGCAGCCGCCGCTCGAGGGCGTGGATCTGAACCGCGACGCCCGCGAGCTGGTCGCCCAATGTCAACAGCGCCGCGCAGGCGATCTGGGGCAAGGACGGGACCCCTCGTCAGCCCGTCCGCCGTGGCCGCCTGAACGAATCCGGCCTTGCCGGCGATCGTGGCGACTACGACGCCGCAGTGACACTGCTCGGCGGGACACGACCTCATTTTGGCCTGCTGACTGTTTGGTTCTTCGGAAACGCGAGGTTGATTTCGAATGACATTTCCTGGGCCGCTGAATATCAATTCGGGTCAATCGCGGCCCAATTCGACTTCATCGTGCACCCCCCGCGCGGCATGCTTTCTAGGAAGGCTAACGAATGAACCGGCGCCTTCACGCCTTGGCCACGGCGCCGGAAGGACTTGGGGCAGCGGATCACTCGGCCTTTGACACGCTCCTGTCCCGGTACGTGAGGTACAGCGATGATGGTGTGAATCGCTTGGACTATGGGGCTTGGCGGGCATCAGCCCAAGATCGCAAGGCGCTGGACGACTATCTGAACCTGTTGCAGGGGCTGCAGCCGTCGTCCCTGACCCGAGCAGAGCAGTTCGTCTTTTGGGTCAATCTCTACAACGCCGAGACCTTGCGCGCGGTTATCGCGCATCGCCCGGTCAACTCGATCCTGCTGGTCCGACCGAACCTACTTTCGATCGGCCCCTGGCGCCGAAAAGCCCTCTGCGTTGATGGCGTTCGCTTATCTTTGTCGGACATCGAGAACCGCATTTTACGCCCGGGCTTTGGCGATCCGCGCCTGCACTACGCACTCAACTGCGCCTCGACGGGATGTCCGGTCCTCCGGACACGTGCCTGGACGGCGCTCAATCTCGACGAGGAACTCGACGCCGCCGCCCGGGCCTTGATCAACCATCCTCGCGGCGTCGCCGTGAAACGCGGCCGCCTCGTGCTTTCCCGGATTTTCAAATGGTACCGCAAAGACTTCGGCGGCAGCGACGCAGACGTGATCGGCCACTTGGAACGCTATGCCGACCCTGATCTACGCAAGCGCCTGCGTGAGAGCGCGCAAATCGGCGGGTATCAATACGACTGGACGATCAACGAAGCGCAATTGACGAGGAAGAGCTAAAATTCTCAGGCGAACGTGCAGTAGGCCGGGATGGCGAACTATTTGCGCTGACAACACCGCGCCCAGTCATGGCCTTGGCGATCTGTGGGTTGGGGCTTCTTGCGTCCGACCAGAGACAAGTCGCCTTTGGTCCGATAGCACCGCCACGTAGTCTGGCGGTTTTGCTCTGTAATCCCTGATCTCAATTAACGCGCGGATTTCGCGCGGCAATTCCGCGTGGAACTCCTGTGTGCGGCCGCGCTACGCGCTAACTTCGGAGCCTATTAGCGGCAATTGCCGCAGCGGTCTCTGGCGGTCCGAGATCCGGTGGAGTTTCCCTGTTCCCGCCCGCGAACAGGGAAAATTAGCGAAAAGCCATCGCCTCGAGCCTCATGAGCGCGCTCGCTGGCGGTAATTCCCACGCAGATTCAGCGGCTTGCCCCAGCCGAAAGGGCGAATTCCCTGTTCTGAAAAACAGGGAATTCAAATTAGCGAACAGCGATGGCGGCACTGCAATCAGGCTACCGATCTAGCGGAACAGAGCCTACGCGCGATCCACGCAAAATTCGACCCGTTGAGCCTTCCACGACATTGGTATGGGCCGATGCATCAGCCGCTCCAACGTCAACTCCGGCGGTTGGCGCCCCTGGAGGATCGCCCGCTGAATGTCCGGCGCGAGGAAGGACAAGCGGCAGAGCATCCGGTCGTAGGCGTTGGGCGGAGCCTGGACATCGCTCATCGTCAAGCGCCCGTCGGCGCATTGCCAACCGAAGCCCGCGGCCAGCCGGTGTCCAGCCCGCAGCCACGGATCAGCACTCGATCCTTGCGCGCGCGTTTCGCCTGACCCAGCATCTTACCGCTTCGCGGCTCACTTCGATGCCGCGATGAGTCAGCAATTCCTCGACGTCGCGGATGCTCAGAGTGAACCTGAAAATACAGCCAAACCGCTTGGCGGGTCACGTCCGGGGGAAAGCGGTGTCGTTTGAACGATATCGCCGTCATGTCCTTCATCCCACTCGGCCTTCGAGGCACAAAGTGGAGACTTCCTATCGTTAGTTAGGCTGCCAGCACCGAACGACCCGCACCAGCTTCTTCCGATATCGTCCCAATGGGCGACGCTTTTTGGCCGCGCCTAACCGGCCATATCCAAAGCCACCCCGCGAGCTCCACGACTGACAGCACCCCTGAGAGCCTTCCCGGGGTCACTCCGGCGCCTGCCCGCTGGCCTGCTGAGCCGCTTGCATCATGACCGGCAGGGTCTGCTGGATGCGGCCGGAGAGGTCGTACATCAGGACGATCGTGCCGCCGCCGCTATCCGACCTCACCGCATACACGCCGGATACCGGCGCCCCGCGCAGCGTGGCGTTGAAGGCCGTTTGGCTGAAGCGTTCCTGCGGATCGGTCTGGGTGGCCACGACGCTGGGTGGGGCGTCGAAATAGCCGCTAACGTCGTGCAAGAAGGTCTCGCCAAGTTTTGAGGCCGTCGGACCCGAACCGGACACCCCCGACCCGAGATTCAGGGCCGCGGTGAAGACCTGGCCGACGGGTGAGGGCACCGGTCGCATGCCTGGCGGGCCTTCCATTTGACCATCGGCCTGGCCTCTCGGCAGCGTGTCGCCGAATTGCTGGGGATACTGTGTATATGGCGCGTCCTTCGGGTCGGGGCCGTCGGCCGCATCCGCGCGGCCGCCTGCTCCCCGGCCGCGTCCGGCGTCCGTCATGACCACGCCGATGGCGATCACCACCACCGCGCCCAAAACACCGGCGATGATGGCCAGCGGTTTCGGCCTTGGGCGCGGGGTCGGGATGTCGGCGTTGGCGAAGGGCTGTGCGTCGAAAGGCGGCGGCCCAGGCATGACCGGGCGCTCGGCGTTGAAGGCTGCCCCACCTTCCTTCAACAGCAGCACCGAATCGGCCAGCAGGCCGCCTCCATCCCCCACCTCGGCCACCACGCTGAGTTGGTCGCCCGGATGAGCCATGATGTCGCGTCCAGGATTGCGGTAGGCCACCGCATGCACCACGCCGGCCTCGTCGCGAAGCTTGAAGCCCTCCGCGTCGCGGCTCAGCAGTTCGCCTTCGATGAAGGTTTTCACGGCCCGCTATTCCGTCGTGGTTTCTGCGCCCACCGAGGACGCGGAGTCGTAGGCGTGATCGCCGTAGTGGCCGCCCTGGTCGGCTGCGCCGCCCGCCTCCGATGCGGCGGTGGCGTGATTGGCGGCCAGGTCGGCGGACATGTCGCCGTGTACCGTGTCGCCAGCGGCATAGGAGTTAGCGGCGGCGGTGGCATTGTCGTGGGCGGTCTGTTGCTCGACGTGAGCTTCGTCGAGGTGGGAGACGTCGCGGTCGGCCTGGACGATCTGGGCGTCGGCCTCGCCGCCGTGGTCGGCCACTTCGCGCAGCTCATATCCGGCCTGCTGGGCCAGGTCGTGGGCGTGATCGAAGTCGCCGCTGGAGGCCGCGTCGGCCTGCTGCTGGTGAAGGGCTTCAACATTCTCCCTGCCGGCGTCGGCCACCTGGGCGTCGGAGATGGTGTGGTCGATGTTGAGGTCGGCCACCGTTCCGTTGTCTTCGGCGGCCTGCACGGCATCGATCACCTGGGCCTGGGCGGCGTCGGACAGGCCGGCGATCTCGACGCTGAAATCCTCCGGCAGGGCGGCCAGGGTCTCTTCGGAGAACTGGGATGTGGGCATGGTCTCTATTCCTGCGAAGGGGGCTCAGGCGCTGTGGTCGCCGTCGGTATGGGTGGGCTCGGCGGGATGCTCGGTAGCGGGGCCGTGGTCGGAGGGCTGGCCCGAGCCGTGCTCAGAGGTGGAGCCGGTGCTGGGCGCGGTGGGGGGGGCGGACCCGTGGTCGGCAGCGTGCCCGGCGTCGCTGGGCGCGTTGGAGACCGCCACCAACTCATCGTGCGAACCGGCCTCGGGCGCGGCGTGGGTCTCCGCCGGCTGCGCCTCGATCACGTCGTCGGGCCGCGCCTGCAGGATGCCGTCGACCATCTGCATGATGTTGTGCTGGACACCCTCCATGACCTGCGCGGGGTGGAAGTCCTTCATGGCCTCGACGATTGCGGGACCGATGCCCTGCAGGAAGGCGACCTCGGCTTCGGGTTTTTCATCGGGCATGGATCAGCTCCTCGGCTGTCAGGCGGAATGGTCGCCGCCCACGTCGGCGGGGGCATCGGTGTGAGCGGGTTCCGGCTCGTGGGCGGCGGCCGGCTCGGGGTGGGCCGCCTCGGCGGGTACGGGCTCGGGATCGTGCTTGGGTTCTTCAGCCGCCGGCGTTGCCTCGAGTGGGGCGGCCAGGGCCGAGGTATGCTCGGGCTTGTCATCGTAGGTCGAGGCGGCGGCCGAGATCGAACTGGCAGAGGCTGCATCCTGGGTGTTGCTGACCGGCGAGTAGGCCGGCTGCGCCTGGGCCTGGATCACGCCGGCCTGGACCGCACTCTGCAGCGTCGCCGCGACCCCGGGCATGACGTGGCCGACCTGCTGCACCGGTGTCTCGTGCGCCACGTCAGCCGCACCGTGGGCCATGGCGTCAGCGGCGGCCTGCGCCTCCAGGGGCTCGGGCTCAGCATCAACGAACGGGCCAAGCGTGGCGCCGAGATGCTCGACGGTGAATTCCTGATCGGCCAACTCATCCCTCCGATAGCTGTTCTGGTGGCGCTGACGGACCTGGACCGGCCGCGCCCTGAGCTTGCGTCTGAGCATCGGCGGCCTCTGGCTTCTTCGGCTTGATGGTCAGCACCTGGCCGCACGCCGTATTGGGGCAGCGGATATTGACGTCCTCGCCGGTCGCGAAGGCGGCGCGGGGAGCGCGCATGGGCTGCTGGCAGGAGACGCAGACGATGCGGACGGTGTCGTCATCCGCCTTCATCTGCTCAACCTTGACCTCGTCAGGCGGGATGGGCGTCAGCTCCAGCACCTTGCGGCAGCGCGGATTGGGGCAGCGGATCTTGACCTGCGCCTTACCCACCACCTGCTCTTGCGGCAGCCGCATGGCTTCGCCGCAACCGATGCAGTGAAGGCGGATTTGGCCGGGCTGCTTGGCGGCCTGGATTTCGGCCCTGAGGCGCGCCTGGCTCTCGCGGCGGGGGACCTCGATGGTCCAGTGTTCGATCTGCTCGCGCCAGCCGATCAGGTCTTCCGACGCGAAATACTCCTGCATCAGCTTCAGGCGGCGGGTCAGGAAGGGCGTGGCCGACATGGTCCATTCGGCGGCCTGGGAGGCGCCGGTATCGATCTCGGCCAGCTGGCGCTCCAGGGCGTCCTGGTTCAGGCGCGCATAGAGGGGGAAGGACTTCAGCGCCCATTGCGCGGCCACCCGGCGGGCCACCGCCTCCTTGCCGACGCAGAGAGCGCCCGCTCGGTCGGCGGTGATTTCCGCATGGCGGGACCAGGCCAACAGCGGTGCGTCGATGGCGCTTTCCAGCAGTTTCCCGGGGTTGAGGAACTTCATCACCCCGTCGCCCATCACCGTGCGGTTCATGGCGTGCTTGCCGCTCACGAACTGCATCACCGTCTTCCACAGGGCATGGCCGGCGGCCACGTGGCCCATCTCGCGGCCCAGCACGTAGAGAAGGTCGTCGTCCTTGAAGTTGGTCAGCACGCTGCCGATGACCACGAAGGCGCTGTCGGCATCGCCCAGGGTCAGCGCCTCCCACATCTGGTCGCCGGAAATGTAGAGCTCGGGCATACGGCGCAGGCCGACGATGCGGGCGGCCATCACCGCCGTCTGGAAGATGTCGCCAAGCTGGTCGGGGCCGAGGCGCAGGCCGTTGACGCTGGCTTCGAGCCAGGGACGGCCGATGCGGCCCGACAGGTTCTCGGCGGCGGCGTTCAGGGGGCCCATGGAGCTCAGCAGGTCCATGGCGTGGCCGTCGAGGGCATAGAGGAAGGCGGAGCTCGGCAGCGCATAGCCGTGACCCAGGGGCCGCAGCCAGCGGCAGCCCGGACAGAAGACCTCGGTCCGGCGAAGACGCGCGCCGCCGCCGCCGCAATGATCGCAACCGAAGGCGCCCGTGGCCTGGAAGACCCGGCCGTCCGCGGCCAGCGACCCGCCGCAAGTGGTGCAGAAGGTCCCGCTCCCCGTCGCCGGCGCGCCGCAGGCGGGGCAGAACCGAGGCTTTGGCGGCCCCGGTTCGGGCCCCGTGCCGCCGCAGGCTGTGGGGTCGAGGGTCATTTAGAGGCGCGCCAGAATTTCGGTCTTCTTGGCGTCGAACTCGGCGTCCGTCAGCGCGCCAATGTCGAACAGCTCCTTCAGCTTACGCAGTTGCTCGTGGGGCGTCAGCGCGGCTTCAGCGGCCGGGGCCGCCGGAGTGACCGGTGGCGTCACGGGCGGAGGCGGGGGCGCAGCGGCCTGTTGTTGCGGAGGCGCCGAATAGCCATGAGCGGGAGCCGCGCCCGCCGCAGACTGAAGGCGCGCCTGCAGCTCGTCAGAGATCTTCTTCGGCCAGACGCTGCTCACCGTATAGATCGTGTAGCCGGCCATTATCAGCGGCAGGATGGCGAAGAACATAGCCGCGCACACGACGCACATGGCGACGATGCCCATGGAGTTGCCCCAGTCAACCTTCAGCGAGATGCGGGCCTGGGTCTGGCGCGGCTGGCTCTGTGAGAAGCGCACTTCGCCGGTGTAGCGGACCTTCATGCCTCCGGTGTTCCACAGGTCCTTCTTGATGATCGCGAACTGAATGGCTTGAGGGGCCTGCTGGCCGGTAATCTCAAAGCCGGAGTCGACAAGGATCGCCCACGCCGCATTGAAGGCCGGGCCTGCATCCATCGCCATGCTGGCCTGCGCTTGCGACGCGCCCCCGGCGTTAAAGGAAGGCCTGGTCGGCGAGATCGGAGGGGGCGGCGGAGCGGACGAGAGGGGGTTGCCGCAATTGGCGCAGAACTGCGCGCCGGGGGCATTGGCCGTAGCGCAACGTTGGCAGGTGGGTCCGGGGGTGGCGTTCACGCATCGTCTCCAGGCTGGCGTGCGGACGAAGAGCCGCATCCTGAAAACAAAGGCGCGAAGCCGCCGGAAAGCGGGCCAAACTTTTTCCGCCGCGCGTGTAGCGCTGTTACGCCCGGGTGATGTCAGCGCAAATTCGCCTGGGGCTAACGGGGCCTCTTTAGCTAGGCCGGATGGCCAAGTCCAAGTCGCCGCCCGACCCGTTTCGATGGTTTGACTCGTCGCCGGAAGTGATCCGGCTGGTGGTGATGATGCACGTCCGCTACCCGCTGTCGCTGCGCAACGTCGAGGACCTGCTGTTCGAGCGGGGCATCGACATCTGCCACGAAACGGTGCGGCACTGGTGGAACTGGTTCGGCCCGATGTTTGCCGGCGAGATCCGCAGGAAGCGGGTCCAGCACATGCGCCAGTTCACCCACTGGAAGTCGCCGCCCATGTGGAATTGCGCCCAAGTGGCATTGTCGGAAACCGAGGCGACGGTTCGGTGACTGACACCACCCTGCCGGCCGTTCGCGGTGGCTAGTTCCCGAACGACACGATCATTTTTGCGCTGGCGAGGCCAGGGAAGCCGACACCTCCCTCGATCGACCAACTCTTTGGCGTCAGCAAAGACTGGATAACGCTCCAGAGCCACGCGCCGACCTTGCCCAACGTATTGAACAAGGCCTGCAGACTGCCGGGTGGGGGCGCAGGCGACGGCGCAGGCCCTGCCGCGCCGCCGCCGGCAGGCGACGACGCCCCGGTTGAAGACGCGACCAGTGAATACCCTGTCTCCTTCACCGAGAGGATGTCGAGCGAGGTGAGCTGCGCTGTGGTCATGGCATGAGCAGACATGAGGCTCGCCAGCGCTCTGTCTGGCGCGTTCGCCTCCAAATATCCCATCGCCCTTTCAAGCACAGGCGCGACACCTTCGCGGTAGGCCGCAAGGTTGGCAGACGCGCCCGGAGCAACGCGGGAATGACTTGGTAGCACGGGCTCAGCGCTCGGATCGCTGGCGTAGCGCAGGTCAAGAATCAGCTCTCGCAATTTGCCCACCGTTGTCGAAATGGCGTCTCGCGCACTTTGATCGAGATCGTTGTTCAGGAGCATCGTCGGCCCTTTTCAGATTGACCCGCGACGGCGCGCCGGGCGCCAGGACAAAGTGATTGCACGGCACTGTCAGCGCAAACGCTCGGGGCGGTCAATTTCAACTATTTTTAGGTTCTTGGCCCCATGAATGGAAAGCTCGGCGCCGGCATCTCCCCTTATATTTTCGAGGAAGACTGATGGCTGCTGCCCTAAAATCGGGGTAGCAGCGAAGCGGAGCTCGACCCGAACGATTTGCGCTGACAACACCCTAGGCAAGGCTGTCGTACGGGGGCTGGTGAATTTGAACAACTTTCTTCATCAGCGCGTCGGGGTCGATAGGCTTGGAAATGTGGTCATTCATGCCCGCGGCTCGGCAGGCTTCAATGTGCTCGGGCAGCACGTTGGCGCTGAACCCGAAGATTGGAGTCGAACAGTTCAGCTCTGAGTTCGCGCGGATAGCCCGTGTCGCTGCGTAGCCGTCCATGCCCGGCATCTGTAGGTCCATGAGAATAAGGTCGAACCCCGAAGCCATGGATGTGGCCACGGCGTCTGCGCCGTCCCGGGCTTCGATGACTTGCGCCCCGAGGGGCTTGAGCAGTTCCGCGAGCAACTCACGGTTCATGTCGACGTCGTCGACGACCAGGATGCGCAACGGCGCGACGATCTTCTCCTCGGTCTTGACGGCCACATTCGACGCGGCCGAGCTCGCCAATGTCGCGGTGACCGTGAACCAGAAGGTCGACCCTACCCCCACCAAGCTCTCAACCCCTATCTCGCCACCCATCATTTCCACGAGGCCCTTGGAAATCGCCAGGCCAAGGCCTGTTCCACCGAACTCGCGACTGACCGACCCATCAATCTGCGAGAAACGCTGGAACAGGCGGTTCCTGCGTTCCATCGGTATGCCAATGCCGGTGTCCGTCACCTTCACGAGCAGAGTCTGGCTGGCGGCGTCATAGCTCTCTGAGACCGTCACCTGGCCCCTCGGCGTGAATTTGATCGCGTTGCCGACAAAGTTGAGCAGAACCTGCCTGATGCGGGCGCTGTCGGCGATGAGCATGGGCGGCAACCCCGGATCGAACTCTGACCGCAGGTCTAGCCCCTTTCGCCGCGCCTCGGTCTCCAGCAGGTGCAGCGTTTCCTGGACCGGGATCTTGGGGGCAAAGGGATGAGGATCCAGCTCAACGTGGCCAGCTTCCAACTTCGTGAAGTCGAGAATGTCGTTGACGATCCCAAGCAATGCCTCCCCGGCGCTCGCCACTCGACTCACGTACGTCCGGGCTTTCTCAGGGAGACCTCCCATGCGCTCCAACAGCCCCGCGAAGCCAATGATCCCGGTAAGGGGCGTTCTCAGTTCGTGGCTCATGTTGGACAAGAACTCGGCTTTGGCCATGACGGCGGCCTCCGCTTCCAGCCGTTTGCGGCGCAACTCAGACTCAGTGGCGTGGCGCTCCGTAAGGTCCTGAAGTTCGCCGACGATATGGCTCGGTGTCCCGTCTGGCAGGCGCGCCATCGAGACAACCAGCGAGAACCACACATAGATCCCGTCCCGGTTCCGATAGCGTCGTTCGACCCGGTAGCTGGGGATCTTGCCGCTGACGAGATCTCGAAACTGGTCATCGAAGCGGCCGATTTCGTCCGGATGCGAGACGTAGTCGTCGGGCATGCCAACGAGCTCCTGCTCGGTGTATCCAAGCGCCTCGCAGGTGGCGCTGTTGACGCGGAGAATCCGCCCGCTGGGATCCAGCACAACCTTGCCAATGGCGGAGCACGCAAAGGCAGCCTCAAATAATTCCTGCTGCTCCTTCAGCGCCGCAGCCTGAACGCGCCTCTGGGTTATGTCTCTCAGCACCGTGACGATGCCGAGGGATTTCCCTTTGCCGTCGCGCACAACGACCGGGTTCCCCTCAAACCAGATCCATTGGCCATCCTGCGCGCGACAGCGGACCGCGTGCTGCTCTTGGTCGACGATCCCTTCGTCAGCCAATATCAATCCGAACAATTCCATCGCTTCCGCCAGATCGTCGGGATGTACGAAATCACTGATGGAGCGGCCAACCAGCTCGTCGGTCCCATACCCCCAACGTCTGGCGGATGGCGAAGCAAAGCTGATAGTGCCGGTAGTGTCCCACTGGATGATTAGATCTGACGCATGGTCCGTGAGTAGACGAAGGCGCGATTCATTGGCCTTTTGTTCGGTATGGGCGAGTTTTAGCGCGGTGATGTCCTGCACAACGCCGTACAGGGCCTCGACCACTCCGTTTTCGTTACGACGGCAGGAGCACGACGTCGCGATTTGCTTTATGGTTCCGCCTGAGCAGGTGATCTGAGCCTGGTCCTCGTAGCCGACGCCTTCGCGAAGGGCCCTGTCGACCAACGCACTGACCCGCCGCGCGTCCTCCGGGGCATACTGGCTCAGCGCGTCTTCCCGGCCCGGTGGAGGTAAAGCAGGATCGCATCCGTAAATGCGGTAGGTTTCTTCTGACCAGTGGGTTCGGCCTGTCACAAAGTCTACAACCCACGTGCCAACCTTGGCCATCTTCTCCGCCAAGCCAAGCAGCTCGTGACGCTCAGCCGCCGCCGTAGAATTCAGACGACTGTCGATCGCGTCCGCGCGGGTCAACAGGGCCTGCATGGCGCCGGCTGCGAAGCCCGCCAGGTCGCGAATATCGGTCTCAGAGAATGTTGCTCTAGGTTCCCGGTCCAACAGACAAAGCGTGCCCACGTGGTGACCGTCAGGCGTTGTCAGAGGGGCCCCCGCGTAGAAGCGCACCCCCAGTTCCATTGTCACCAGGGGGTTGCTCTTAAACCTGTTGTCGTTCCGTGCGTCAGGCACCACGAGCACATCCGCCGATCGGATTGCGTGATCGCAAAAGGCGATGTCTCGCGCGGTTTCCTTAGCGTCAAGACCTACGCGAGCCTTGAACCACTGCCGATCCTCGCTTACCAGCGAGATTAGCACGGTGCGCACCCTGAAGCGGGCGGCCACCAGTTTAACCAGATTGTCGAAGTGGGCCTCCGGCTCGCTGTCCAGCACTGCGAGCCTGGTAAGGGCGGCAAGCCGGTCTTGTTCAGAAGAGACGTTCAACCAACCCTCCCGCGACTATTGGCACTGATGATGCGCTGGGGTCTCGGCTCCCCTCACGACCAGTTAGCGGGACCGGCCCGGCGTGGCGACAACAAGCCTTGCTAGATTAGCGGTCCGCAAACGATTGGCGAAGGCGGCAAACTGACGCCCCCACTGAGTGCTGTCACCGGGGCTTTGTCAGCCCAAATGCACCGGCTGGTAGGGGGGCAGCCTTTTGGGGGGTGACGATGGCTCGCCCGAAGAAGTCCCACGACCCGTTCCGCTGGTTTGATTCCTCGCCCGAGGTGATCGCGCTGGCGGTCATGATGTACGTCCGTGTGTGGACGCCCGGGCTGAGGCAAGAAGTTTTTTCGAGAGA
>JBBROW010000048.1:0-28508 GCA_038228945.1 Caulobacterales bacterium | reverse complement strand
GGGTCTGGGCCTCGACCCCCTGGCTGGCGTCCACCACCAGGATCGAGCCCTCGCAGGCGGCCAGGGAGCGGGAGACTTCGTAGGCGAAGTCCACGTGGCCGGGGGTGTCCATCAGGTTCAGGACATAGGTCTCGCCGTCGTCGGCTGTGTAGTTCAGGCGGACGGTCTGGGCCTTGATGGTTATGCCGCGCTCGCGCTCGATATCCATCGAGTCGAGCACCTGCTCCTTCATCTCCCGCGCGGTGAGGCCCCCGGTTTCCTGGATCAGCCGATCGGACAGGGTGGATTTGCCGTGGTCGATGTGGGCCACGATGGAGAAGTTGCGGATATGGGAAAGCGGGGTCGTCATGGGGCGGGCTGTAGAGGATTTTTGCTGCAGGAGCGAGGGCCGGAGTTCAGCGGCGGTTCATGCGCGCGGTCGCAAAGCGGCCTAAAGTTGAGGTCACGATTCGTGAACTGATATCTGGAGTACCGCCATGGACCGTCGCACGCTTATCGTCTCGGGTCTGATCAGCGCCGTGGGGGCGCCGGCCCTGGCCCAGCAGAGCGACGATCAGCCCTATCAGCCGCGCCAGGCCGACCATCCGCAAGAGGACCATCCTAGGGGCGACCCTCCCCAGGGCGACAATCCCCGGGGAGACGCCCAGCGCGGCCAGCAGACCGGGCCTGGAGGCAGCCGGGCCCAGACCTATTCGCGTGAGGAGATGGTCAATAAGGTCTCCGACTTCATGGGCGTCACCGCCGAGGCGGCGGGTGGGGCGATCGAGCGCATCTTCCAGGACAATGGCCGGCCCACTGGCTACATCGCCGGCGAAGAGGGGTCCGGGGCCTTCGGGGTTGGGCTGAAGTACGGCCGCGGCCTGCTCTATATGAAGCAGCGGCCGACCCAAGAGGTGTTCTGGCAGGGCCCGTCCCTGGGCTTCGACATCGGCGGCAACGCCAGCCGGGTGTTCACCCTCTGCTATAACCTGCAGTACCCGGACGCCCTGTACCGCCGGTTCCCCGGGGTGGAGGGGACGGCCTATCTGGTGGGCGGGCTGGGGGTGCAATACCAGCGCGCCGACGACGTGATCCTGGCCCCCATCCGCGCCGGCGTCGGCGTGCGGCTGGGCGCGAACCTGGGGTGGCTGGGCTACAGCCGCAGACGCAAGGTGATGCCGTTCTAGAGGGCTAGGAGTCTAATGGGGTTGGACGGCGTGCGCCTCCGCCTCGGTCTTCTCGGCCAGGCCATGCAGCCAGTCCATCAGGGCCAGGAAGACGCCGGAGGCGACGAACACCCACAGCAGGATCGGCAAGGCGACCACGAGGCCGACATAGAACGGGGCCATCAGCCAGCGGCTGCCAAACAGCCCCGCCTCCAGCCAGCGCTCAAGGGCGGGGCCGATTCCGGTCGTCGCGGGGGGGCGGTCAGTGGCGGACATCGAGGCTCCGAAGCGGTGCGGTGGTGGGTCAACCTCGCGGCGCGTGGCGATGAAAGCAAGGCGCGGCGCGCGGCGGCCGCTCAATCGCTGACGTATTCCACCGTATAGGTCAGGGTCTGGTCGCTGTTGGCGGGCATGGCGACGCGCCAGTTGGGATCGCCGGCCTTGAGGCCGTGCGGGGCGGACTCGGTGGTGACCCGGAAGCCGGCCTCGCCGCCACGGGGGTGACGGATCTCCACCATCACCGCATGAGCCAGGGCATTGGTGATCTTGGCCTCGACGGACAGGCGGTGGCGGTCGTGGCCGCCGCGGTGGGTGACGTCATCGGCGACGATGCGCTGGGTGACCAGGACGGCGTCGGCGGGGCCGCACTTGACCTCGAAGGGCTCGCCCACCGGCACGTCGCGCTCCAGCCGATAGCTGCCGGCATAGCCTTCCCGGCCGTCCGGGCCGAGCTGGCGCATCTGCATCATGCCGGCGGGCAGGCCGCGGCCCAGGCCATGGTCGGGCTTGTTCTCGAACCGCAGGACGATCTGAGTGGGGCTGGGGGCGGGATCGCCGCCGGTATCGTAGGGCGTCACCTGGTGGGCATAGACCTGTTCGAACTTCACCGCCGGCTGGCTCAGGAACATCACCTGCTTGGTCTGGCGGGCGGCAACGGTGGTGGGTTCGGCCAGGGTGTAGAGATGGTAGTCGCCCAGCCGCGTCTCCACGACCCGCTTCGCGGCCGTGACCATGACTTCGTCGACGGATCCACCGCGCGCCTGCATCGCGATCGGCGCCGGCATGGACATTGGCGGCGGCGGTGGCGGAGCCAGCGGGTAGGGCATGTCGCCGCTCGGGTGGTGGCTGTTGCCCACGGGCCAGCATTGCAGATTGACGGCTGGGGTGGAGACGTCGGGCAACTCCACCACCACGCGCGACAGATTGCCGGCGACCACGGCGGTGGGGGCGTTGGCAAAACTCATGGACGAGCGGTTGGCCAGGGTGATCCAGCCGCTGAGGTTCATGCTGCCGCCGTCCGGGCCGATGCGGGCGACGTAGTCCGCCGCCCAGTCGAGGCGCACGGTCAGGTAGCTGAGGCGCACGGTGTAGCGGCCGGCGGCGGGGACGTTCACCAGGGCTGACAGGGTGGGGCGGTCGGCGAGGTCGGCGGGGACTTGGTCGAACACCAGCTTTTCCGGATCGCCGCTGCAGCGCAGGGCCTCGATGCGGCCGGCGATGTCCAGCACCACGCCGTCCGGGCCTGAGCGCAGGATGGCGTTTTGGGTTGTGGTCTTGCCGGTCCTGGGATTGGTGCGGACGACGCGCACGCCCTGGCCGACAAAGCGTTTCAGGATCGAGCCGGGGCCAAGCAGGTCGTAGTCGAAATTGCGTTCGATCACCGCGCCGGGCAGGCCCTCGACGGCCGCGCTTTCCGGGATGATGCCGTCGGCGACCCCCTGGAACTTGATGCGGCTGCGGCCGGCGGGAACATCGACGACGCGCTGCTCCACCACCATGGCCAGGCCCTGGGTGTCGTCGGCGGCGAGGTCGCGCAGGCGCGCGGTGGTGGCGGGGCCGTCGCGGTAGATGGTGACGGCCACGGCGTCGGCCTTGGGGGAGATGACGTCGGCGAGGGCGGGGGCGGCTGGCATGGACAGCAGTAGGGTGGCGAGGAATGCGCCGACGATCCTTCTCCCCTTGCGGGAGAAGGTGGCCGCGAAGCGGACGGATGAGGGGTCGACGGGACGATGGGAGTTGGCTCGCGGCAACGATAGTCGCAGAGGGGCCGTCGCCCCCTCATCCGACCTCCGGCGGAGGCCACCTTCTCCCGCAAGGGGAGAAGGATAGGTTGAGCGCAAGCCTAGCACCCTACCACCAGGTCTCGACCTGCATGGTCAAGGTCGTCTGGCCGTTGGCCGGGATGGGCACGGACCAGCCGCGGGTGAAGGCGTCGATCTTGCGGCTGGGGAGGCTCTCCTTGATCATCTGGTTGGATAGCCACAGCCCGCCCTGGCGAAGCTCCACGGTCACCGGCGTGTCACGGGCGTTGCGCAGGGTGTAGGACATCTCGAAGCGATAGCGGCGCTTGGAGACGACATTGGTGGAGACCAGGGTCGGCTGCACCGTGACATCGAAGGCGTCGCCGATCTTCACCGCCAGCTCCGAGCCCTGGGGCGTGTGGCCAAGGGCGCTTTCGCCGACGAACTTGGGCTCGCCGGCCTGGTCGCGCTGATAGACCCGGATCGTGCCGGCGGGCAGGCCGGCGCCGAGGCCTCCGGCGGCGCTGTTCGTGAAGTCGACCACCACCTGGGCGCTGGTGGGCTGGTCACGGCTTTCGAATCCCCAGGAGCCCCACTGGTAGACCTTGTGGGCGGCGACCCCGTTGGCGTCGATGAAACCCACCTGCTTGGTCTGGTTCTGAGCGATCGTGGTGCGTTCGGGCAGGGTGTAGATGTAGTTGTCGCCGAGCGCTTGTCCGGGGCCGGTATTGTGCTCGCTGCCGGCCTGACGCACCCCGGCGATCCCCCGGTTGGTTGTGTCGTCGTTCTGGTCGTCGCCGGTCTTGACGGAGCCGGCCACCAACTGGGTAAAGGCGTCGGGGTAGCTGACGCCGGACTGGTTGGTCAGGGTGATCCAGCCTTGGAAGTCCAGCTTGCCGGCCTTCTCGTCGAACAGGGCCACGTAATCAGCTTTCCAAGCCAGGCCGGTGGTGAGGTAGCTCAGGGCCGCGGGACGGGCCGCGGCATGGTCGCTGTCCACCGTCATCGACAGGGTAGGCAGGGCGCGCAGGTTGTCGGGCACCTTGTCAAAGATCACCCGGGTGGGCACGCCATCGTCGCGCAGCACCTCGATGCGGTCGCCAATGCGGAGAACCACGCCTTCGTTGGCGGCCAATACGGTGGCGACCTCGGTGGTTTCCACGCCGGTGCCGGGGTTGGTGCGGACGATCCTCACCTGCTGGCCGACGGCCTTTTCCATCAGCTTGGAGGGGGTGAGCAGGTCGTAGTCGAAGTTCTGTTCGACGATGGAGACGCCGTCGGCCGATAGGCTCACCGTCTCAGGCCGGATGGTGGAGGAAACCCCCTTGAATTCCAGGCGCTGGCGGCCCTTGGCGATGTCGAGCAGGCGCACGTCCTGCACCAGGGCGAGGTCGGCGTTGTAGATGGTCACCGACAGGCCAGGGGTTTCGGCGGCCAGGCCCGTCATTGGCGCTGATCCGGCCGCCACCATCAGGCTGGCGGCGAAGAGAAGCTTCCTGAGCATAACGCCTCCGGTTGTTTCGCCGAAGGTGTTACGCGGGCGGGGTAAGGTCGAGGGGCAGACTGGCGCCGCGCCGTCTCGAGGTTATACCTAGCCCATGACCTCGATCCTCGCCCTCCACGCCCATCCCGACGACATCGAGACCCTGGGGGCGGGAACCCTGGCGCTGCTGGCGGCCAAGGGGCACCGGATCGTCATCGCCACCATGACGGCCGGTGATTGCGGCTCGGCGGAGTTCACACCCGAGGAGACCGCGCGGATCCGGCGGCGGGAGGCGGCCACCGCCGCGGCGATGATCGGGGCGGAATACGACTGCGTCGGCGTGCCGGACCTTGGGGTGTTCAACGACGACGCCACGCGGCGGCGGGTCACCGAGGCGGTGCGGCGGGCGGCGCCGGACCTGGTGATCACCTCGGCGCCGGCCGACTATCACCCCGACCACGAGGCCACCAGCGTCCTGGTCCGGGACGCCTGTTTCGCCGCCTCCGCGCCCAACTACAAGACCGGCGAGGCGGCGCCCCTGGACGGCATCCCGCTGCTCTATTTCATGGATCCCATCGGCGGCCGGGACCGCGAGGGCCGCGCCGTGCCGCCGGAATTCGGGGTGGATATCGGGGCCGTTTTCGAGACGAAGCGGGCCATGCTGGCGGCGCATGAGAGCCAGGCTAGTTGGCTGCTGAAGCAGCACGGCATCACCGACTACGTGGACTCCATGGTGAGCTGGTCGCTGAGGCAGGGGAGGGCGCTGGGGGTGCAGCACGCCGAGGGTTTCCGGCAGTACCGACATCAGCCCTATCCCACCGCGCCGGTGTTGCAGGGGCTGGTGGGAGAGGCGTTGATCGCGGTGGGGTGACGGCGCAAATTCTCTTCCCCTAGCGAAGCGTGGGGGAAGTACCCGCGAAGCGGGGGATGGGGGCTTCATCGGAGTGCAGAAGCTGGTTCTCCGCTGGAAAGCCCCCTTCGTCTCGGCGCCCACACCGGCCTGGAGTCGCCGGCAAGGCCGGCGGGCGCCGATCAACTTCCCCCACCGCTTCGCTCTGGGGAAGAGAACGGAATCGCCTAGCCCCGCAGAACCGCCCCAGCGCTCTTTCCCGCCGCGGCGATGATCTTGGCGCTGAGGGCCTCGATCTCGGCATCGGTCAGGGTCTTTTCCTTCGGCTGGATCAGGGCCTCCACCGCCACCGACTTCTTGCCGTCCGGCACGCCCTTGCCTTCGTAGACGTCGAAGACGCGAACAGCCGCGATCAGCACGCGGTCAGCGCTCTGCACCGCGCGAACCACATCCCCGGCCGCGGTGGTCTGATCGACCAGGAAGGCGAAGTCGCGGCTGAGCGGCATGAAGGGTGACAGGGTGAGGGCCGGCTTGGTCTTCACCGCCTTCTTCTTCGGCTCGGGGATGGCTTCCAGCCACAGTTCGAAGGCGTAGACCGGGCCTTCGACGTCCAGGGCCTTGAGCGTGGCCGGGTGGATCTCGCCGAACTCCGCCAGCACCGCCTTGGCACCAAGCTGCAGACGGGCTGAACGGCCGGGGTGCCACCAGCTGGGGTTCTGACCCTGGGCGACCTGCAGGTTGGCGGTGGGGGCGCCCAGCTCGTCCAGCAGGGCCATGAGGTCGGCTTTGAGGGCGTAGAGATCCTCGTCCGGGCCGTGGTCCCAGCGGCGGGCGCCGTGTGGCGCGAGGATGACGGTGACGGCGGTGCGCTGGTCGGCGGGCTCGTCGCCGGCGAACACCGGGCCGATCTCGTAGAGGGCGCAGTCGGGGAAGCCGCGCTTGGCGTTGCGGCCGGCCGCCTCGATCAGAGCCGGCAAGCCCGACGGGCGCATGCAGTCCAAGTCGGCGGCGATGGGGTTGGACAGCACCAGGCGCTCGTCGCCGCCGCCGAACAGCTGGGCGGTGCGGCGGGCGGTGAAGGACCAGCCGATGGTCTCCTCATAACCAGCGGCGGCCAGGGCGCGGCGGGTGACGCGGACGCGGTTCTGGCGCACGGTGAGGACCCCCGCTGTGGGGCTCCTGATCTCTGGCAATGGGTCGGCGGGCAGGGCGTCGTAGCCCTCGATCCGGGCCACCTCCTCCACCAGGTCGGCCTTGCCGTCCACGTCCCGACGCCAGGAGGGGGGCTGGACGCGGCTGCCCTGGTGGGTGAAGCCCAGGGCCTCCAGGATCGACCAGACCTTGGCTTCGGAAACCGCCAGACCGGAGAGGCGCTCGACGTAGGCCGGGTCAAAGTCGAAGGCGGGCGGGTCGGCGGGAATCTCGCCAGCCAGGATGACGTCGGAGGGCTCGCCCCCGCAGAGGTCCAGGATCAGCCGGGTGGCCAGCTCCAACCCCGGCACCACGAAGCGCGGGTCGACGCCGCGGGCGAAGCGGTACTGGGCGTCGGAGGTGATGGTCAGGGCGCGGCCGGTCTGGGCGGTGCGGATGGGGTCGAACCAGGCGCTTTCGACGAAGACGTCGACGGTGTCCTCCGAACAGCCGGTGCTTTCCCCGCCCATGACCCCGCCCAGGCCGATGGCGCCGGAGCCGTCTGCGATGACGCAGATTTCCGGTGTGGCGGTGTAGGTCTTGCCATCGAGGGCTTCGAGGGTCTCGCCGTCGCGGCCCAGGCGGGCCTCGAGGAAGCCGCCGGTGAGCTTGCGGGCGTCATAGACGTGCAGGGGCCGGCAGCGGTCTTGGGAGAGCAGGTTGGTGACGTCCACCAAGGCGTTGATCGGGCGCAGGCCCACCGACTTCAACCGCGCTTGCAGCCAGGCCGGGGACGGGCCGTTCTTCACGCCTCGGATCAGGCGGCCGGCGAAGGCAGGGCAGGCGTCGGAGCCGTCCAGGCGGATGGCGATGGGGCAGGGGAACTGGCCGGGAACGGGGGCGACGGAGAGGTCCTTCAGCGTTCCCACGCCCGCCGCGGCCAGATCCCGGGCGATGCCGGCTACGCCCAGCCAGTCGGGGCGGTTGGGGGTAACCTCGAAGTCGATCACCGCCTCAAGGTTCAGGGCTTCGGCGGCGGGGGTTCCCACCGCGAAGGCGTCGGACAGTTCCAGGATGCCGTCGGACTCTTCGGACAGCTCCAGCTCGGCGGCCGAGCAGAGCATGCCGTTGGAGACAACACCGCGTACGGGGCGGGGCTCCAGGGTGATGCCCGAACCAGGGATATAGGTCCCGATGGGCGCGAAGACGGTGGTCAGGCCTGCGCGGGCGTTGGGGGCGCCGCAGATGATCTCGAGGCGGCCAAGCTTGGTATCCACCTGGCAGACGCGCAGGCGGTCGGCGTTAGGGTGCTGCACCGCCTCGATGATCTTGGCTACGGAGAAGGCGGCCAGTTTCGCGCTGGGATCGTCCACATGCTCGACCTCGAGGCCGGCCATGGTCATGGCATCGACCACCTGCGCGGCGCCGGCCGTGGTGTCGAGGTGGTCCTTGAGCCAGGAGAGGGTGAATTTCAGAGCGAAGCCTCTGCGCCGCGGCGCTGATTGGTGTTCCGGGATGGTCCCGGAAGAGCGCGAAGGATGACCCGGGCGCGATCCACTAGGACAACCCGCCCGCCGCATTGGGCGTGGCGAAGGCGGAGAAGCCGTAGTGCGACAGCCACCGGGTGTCGGAGGCGAACATGTCGCGCAGGTCGGGCATGCCGTACTTCAGCCGGCCCAGGCGATCGACACCGCAGCCGAAGGCGAAGCCCTGCCACTCGTCCGGATCGATGCCGCAGTTGCGCAGGACATTGGGGTGGACCATGCCGCAGCCGAGGATCTCGGACCACTCCGACCCCTGGCCGATCTTCACCTCGCCGCCGGAAGTGTCGCACTGCACGTCCATCTCCGCCGAAGGTTCGGTGAAGGGGAAGTGGTGCGGGCGGAAGCGGGTGACCACGCTGTCCAGTTCGAAGAACCGGGCGATGAAGGTGTCCAGGGTCCACTTCAGGTGGCCCATATGGATGTTACGGTCGATCACCAGGCCTTCGATCTGGTGGAACATCGGGGTGTGGGTAGCGTCGCTGTCCTGACGATAGGTGCGCCCAGGCGAGATCACCCGGATCGGCGGATCCTGGGCGGCGGTGATCCAGGACGCCGGCGGCGAACTGTTGGTCTTCTGCATGGTCCGCACCTGCACCGGGCTGGTGTGGGTGCGCAGCAGCTTGCGCTCGCCGTCGGGGCCGGGATTGAAGAAGAAGGTGTCGTGCATCTCCCGCGCCGGATGCTTGGGCGGGAAGTTCAGGGCGGTGAAATTATGGAAGTCGTCCTCGATGTCCGGCCCCTCGGCCAGGGCGAAGCCCATGCCGGCGAAGATGGCGATCATTTCATCCATCACCTGCATGGTGGGGTGGACGGCGCCGCGGCGCTTGGGCGTGGCGGGCAGGGACAGATCCAGACGCTCTGCGGCCAGGCGACCGTCCAGTTCGGCGGCTTCCAGGGCGACCTTGCGTTCGGTCAGCGCCGCGGAGACCCGGTCGCGCAGGCCGTTGATCAGCGGTCCCTGTTCGCGGCGTTCGTCCGGGCTCATGGAGCCCAGGGACTTGAGCAGGGCCGAGACCTGGCCGGATTTGCCGAGGGCGGCGACACGGATCGCCTCGAGAGCGGCGGCGTCCGGCGCGGCGGCGATCTGGGCGCCCAGGTCGGCTTCGAGTTGGGAATGGTCGGTCATAACGCTCTCTAGGTTCGCGCAGGTTCTTAGGGGGAATGGAGCGCAGCAAAAAGCCCTCCGACGGATCGCCGGAGGGCTTTCGTAAGAGCGTGGGACCTTGGGTCCCGCAGCCTCTAGGCCAGCGCGGCGACAACCTTCTCGGTGATGGCCTTGAACGCTGCCGGGTCGCTACCCGCGATATCGGACAGCACCTTGCGGTCGATATCGATCCCGGCCAGGTCAAGGCCGTGGATAAATCGGGAATAGGTCAGGCCTTCCAGCCGCGCGGCCGCGTTCAGACGCTGGATCCACAACGCCCGGAACGAGCGCTTGCGGACCTTGCGGTCGCGGTAGGCGTACTGGCCGGCCTTGTCGACGGCGGCCTTGGCGGTGCGGATGGTGTTCTTGCGGCGGCCGCGGAAACCCTTGGCCTGCTCCAGAACTTTCTTGTGACGGGCGTGGGCGACGACGCCGCGCTTGACTCGAGCCATGGTTCTCTAAGCTCCCGTTACAGGCCGTAGGGCAGGTAGGTGCGGATGATCCGAGCGTCGGATGCGTCCATCACCTTCGTGCCGCGTTGCTGGCGGATGTACTTGGAGCTGTGGCCGATCAAGCGGTGACGCTTGCCCGCCACGCCGGCCTTCAGTTTGCCGGTCGCGGTGATTTTGAAGCGCTTTTTGGCGCCTGACTTGGTCTTCAGTTTCGGCATTTTGCATCGGAGCCGGTAAAGGCCCCGTCCTCTGGGATCGCATGATGAGCCGCCATGGCATGCCATTTGGCCAGGCGGTTCGACGAAGCCGGGGTGTGTAGGGGAACCGGCGGGGAAAAGCAAGGTCGGCTAGCGGGTTAGCCAGCCCACGATCAGTTGCTCATAGTCGGCATAAGGGAGCCGTTCTTCGGCCAAGCCAGACAGGCGCTTCATCTCGGGCAGATCGCGGTTGAACTCGTCCCAGCGATCCAAGAGTAACCTGTGGCCTGGAAGTTTACGACGGGAGACGTTGGCGATCCAGTCACGGGCGCACTGAACCGCCCGCCGCGCGTCGCCGCCATGGTCGCGGATATCCATTCCCGCTAGGTCGGAGATGAATCTCTGGAATCGGTACCGCTCCACATCGAGAATGAGGCAGCGTTTCAATTTCTGTTCAGCTCCGCCGTAGCGCTTGGCGCCCAGGAAGATGCCCAACTCCAGGGGCATGTTGAAGCGCGGAAGCCGGCTTTCCGCGTCAAGTTCAGTTCTGGAAAGGTCATGAATGCCGTAGCGGCATTGTCCGACAATTCTGTAGAGCTTTTCGATGCGCGCCTCGCTGCCATCGTCCAGTTCCAGTGCGCACCGAGGGCGGAAACCACATGCGTAGATTGTGAAAACTAGCGCGTCGAAGACGGGCCAGTAGTCCGCGTCGAACGGACAGTTGATGAAGACCTGATCGGAGGTTGCGGTCAGGGCCTGGCGCTCACCGTTTGTGAGCGACCTCGCGAGCAACCTTCCGCGCCTGCTGCACTGTAATCTTGGTCGATTTGGTCGCGGGATTGAGCACAAACTTGCCGGTCATCGAACTGCGCGAACCGGACCGCGAGGCCGTAGACCCCAATTTCGAAGGCACCTTGGTCATGACCCTAATGTGCCTATTCATCGCGGCGCGATCAAGCTCCTGATAGCCGCATACGAACGCTGCTAGTCGAACGCCCCCGCCACGGCCTGCTGCTGGTGCCGCGCCGCCGCGCGGCCGGCGGAGAGGGCCAGGAAGATGGCCGGGGCGACGATCATGGCCCCTAGGAAGAAGGGCGCGTTGACGCTGACGCCGGCGAACATGAGGCCGGCGGTGAGTGGTCCCAAGAAGCGGGCCATGGCGCCGGTGGCGTTGTTCAAGCCCATGATCTGGCCCTGCTGGTCGCCGTCGATGGCCCGGCTCATCATCGCCCCGGAGTTGGGGAAGGCCACCGAGGACGACAGGGCCATCAGGCACATCAGGGCGATGGTGCCCCAATGGCCGTCGCTGAACGGCTGCAGGGCGGCGGCGATCACCGTGCCGGCCATGCCTACCGATAGCATCCGCGCCTCGCCAAAGCGGCGCGACAGGGTGCCGGTGATGAAGAACTGGCAGATGGTGGAGACCACGCCGGTGATGCCGAAGCACAGGCCCACGTCCCTAGGTTGCCAGGTGAAGCGGTGGTGGGCCCACAGGGCGAAGGTGCTCTCGATGCCGGTGAAGGCGAAGCCGACCACGAAGGTCAGCAGCATCAGCCGGCCGATCACCGGATGCCGGAAGGCATAGCCGGTCATCACCCAGCGGCTGGGTTGCTTGTCGGCGTTGTGCACCCGGGCGCGGCTTTCCTTGACCACCAGGGCCACGCCGATGGCCGCACATAGCGCCAGGCCCGACGCCGCCAGCAGGGGAATCTGAAAACCGATGTGGCCGGCCGAGGGCTTGGCCAGGACGCCGCCCAGGAAGGGGCCGACGATGAAGCCGATGTTGTAGGCGGCGCCCAGCTTGGACATCCGGCCGGCCCGCTCATCTGGCGGAGTGACGTCGGCGATATAGCCCTGGACGACGCTGCCGTTCCCCGCAGCCATGCCGCCAAAGAAGCGGATGATGAAGGCCATGTAGATATTGGGCGCGAAGGCCAGCAGGCCGTAGCAGATGCAGTTGGCGGTGAGGGTCCAGATCAGGATCGGCTTGCGGCCGATGCGGTCCGACAGCTTTCCCCAGAAGGGCTCGCCGAAGAAGCCGCCCATGGAATAGGCCGAGAAGATCAGGGCGATGGCCCAGGGCGGGGCGTGAAACGAGGCGCCATAGAAAGGCAGCAACGGCACCACGATGCCGAAGCCCAGCATGTTGATGAACATCACCGACAGCAGGGTGTAGAGGGCCGCCGCGGCGGACCGCTCGGCCTTGGCAGGGCTTTCCTCCACGGTCATGTGACCGCTGATAAGGGCGCCCGGCCCCGCGCTCAAGCCAAGTTCGGCGCCGAGTGCGGAGGTGTGGCGCCATGACGCCACACCAACTCACCCCGGCGGGTTGTTCTTCGCCAGGAAATCGATGACGGCCTGGAGCATCTGCAGGCGAGTTTCGCCGTGGGAAAGCCAGTGGTCCTCGTGCGTGAGGATGACCAGGTCGTAGGGCTTGCCGGCCTTTTTCAGGGCGTCGGCCATGATCTGCGTCTGTTCGAAGGGCACAACCGTGTCGTCCTTGCCGTGGATCAGCAGGATAGGCGCCTTGACCTGGTCGGCGTGGTCGGCGGGGGAGATGTCTTCCAGGCGCTCGTCGTGCAGACCGTCGGCGCCCATGAAGTTCAGCCAGTACCGCTGGGTGGAGAGCGCGCCTTGATCGCGGGCCCAGGTCACGAACCGACGCGGCTTGGATATCCCGGCCACGGACACGGCGCAGCGGTAGAGCGTCGGCTGCAGCGCCGCGCCAGCCAGGGCCGCGTAGCCACCGTAGCTAGCCCCGACGATGCAGACCCGCTTGGGATCGATCTTGCCCTGGGTCGCCATGGCGCGCACGCCATCGGAAAGGTCGGTTTGCATCGCCCGCCCCCATTGCCCGAAGCCGGAGGAAAGGAACTTCCAGCCGAAACCGTCAGAGCCGCGATAGTTCACTTGCAGCACCGCGTAGCCGCGCGACGCCATGGCCTGGGCCCACCAGTCGAACGCCGGCTCATCACGCGCTGCCGGGCCGCCGTGAGGGAGCACCACCAGGGGCAGGTTCTTGGCCGGCAGGCCGGGGGGTAGGGTCAGGTAACCCGTAAGGGGCGTGCCATCGCTGGCCTTGAACGCCACGGCGCTGACCGGCGCTAAGCTGGTGCTCGCGATCCTGTAGGTGTCGCCTATCCAGACCGCCTTGCCGCTCGACAGGTCGACATAGGCGTAGGCTGGACCTTCCGAGGGAGAATCCACCAGCACCAACAGTTTCTTGCGGTCCGACGACCAGGACTGAAGGGTGACACGGCACCCCGGATAGGCCTTCTGGATCGCGTGCCATACGGCTTGATCATGTGGCTCGAAGAATTCGTAGTCGTCGGTGTCGCCTACCAAGGCGTAAGCACCGATGAGGTGGTTGTCCGCCGGGTCGAAAATGGGTTGCTGGTTGTCCAGGGGTGAGAAGGCTTCGCCCCAGGTGTCGCCGTCAAAGGCTAGTTCGCGCAGTACGAGTTTGTCGTCGGTATTGTCCGCCAGAAGGATCGACTTTCCGTCTCGACCCAGGCCCAGCAGGCTTGGATAGGTCTTACCGTCGCCTAACTTGACCACTCGCCAGGTGGCGCCGTGCCGCAGTCGCAGCAAGGGGTGGTCATCGCTCTTACTATACTCCATCTCGGCCAAGGGCTGGCCGGCCTGATCGACGACCCAATCGCGTGTGTTCTCGAAGCCGGCGTCCACCAGAACGGCTCTGGAACGGTCCAAGTCCGCCTTGAACAGCGAGATGCGACCCTCGCCCTGGACAAAGTGCATGCCCTGGATGAAAGCGAAGGGATGGCCACCGATGATCCGGACGATGGGCGTGTCCAGTGACACGTTCATAGACTCATCGACGTCGGTGAGCACCGGTTTGATAGAACCCTTGTCGATATTGAAGTCAGTGGTCACCGACCACTCCGACCGCGGCGAAATGACGTCGACCACATTTCCCGTGCGCGACACCGTGATCAGGATGTGGTGGGAACCGGCCCACTGGATCGAGCGGATCTTCTGATCGCCGCCATTGACGCCGCGGACCAGGGACAGGTCCGTCAGGCGCATGACGATGACCTTGCGCGCCTCGCCGTCGGTATAGATCACCGCGACGAACTGGCCGTCCGGAGAAATTGCGCCCTGCTCGATACTGGGCAGGCGACCATAGGCCGACAGAGGCGGCGGGGCGGAGGGCGCGGCTTCAGACCAGGCGGCGGACGCAGCCAGGCCGGCAACAGACAAGCCAAGGGCGACGGCCCGCGCCGCCCCAGAAAACTTGGAAATCATGCAACGCCCCCACAACTACAGGGCATCTAGGGGCAGGCGTTCGCGTGCGTCAAGCACGCGCCGTCAAGGTGAAAGCTTCAGTATGAAGCCCCGGCCGCCTCTAACGCGGCGCGAGGATCATGATCATCTGGCGGCCTTCCATGCGGGGTTCGTATTCGACCTTGGCCACCGGGTCGAAGTCCGCCTTGACCTGCTGCAGCAGCTTCATGCCCAGCTCGGGGTGACGCATCTCGCCGCCGCGGAATCGCAGGGTCACTTTGACCTTGTCGCCTTCCTCGAAGAAGCGGTGCATGGCCTTGGCCTTCACCTCATAGTCATGGATGTCGATGTTGGGGCGGAGCTTGATCTCCTTGACCTCAACCAGCTTCTGGCGCTTGCGCGCCTCGTTCTTTTTCTTTTGTTCTTGGAATTTGAACTTGCCGTAGTCCAGGATCTTGCAGACCGGAGGATCGGCGGTGGGGGAAACTTCAACCAGATCGAGACCGGCTTCCTCGGCCGCCTCTAGGGCGGAAGAGGTCGGCATGATTCCCTGCTTTTCTCCGTGCTGATCGATCAGCAGAACGCGGGGAACACGAATCTCATCATTGATGCGCGGTCCGTCCTTCGACGGCGGCGCGGGCATGGGACGACGAATAGGCTTTGCTCCTGGGCCTGTTTCAACGGGAGGGTCCGCCAAGCGAGCCCTCGATATCAGTATATGACTAAGCGGCCATAGGCGATCAAGGGTTACGGGAAACCAAAGAGATCGCGACCTTGGCGACTGTCTCTACGGCAACACTCTTCAAATCGGGCGCTTGGAACACGGTGACGTGGCCGCGAGGCCCAGAGATTGCCGGATCAGAGGCGGATGAGAACAGGACGATGGTGGGCGCGCCGGCCGCCGCGATCAGGTGCACTGGGCCGGTGTCGTTGCCCACGGCCAGGGCCGCGCGGGCGCCCAGGGTGGCGATCTGGGCGAAGTCGGTGCGGCCCGTGAGGTCCCGCGCCCGGGTGGCGCGGCGCTGGATGGCGTGGGCCAGGACGCTTTCCTGCAGCGAGCCCAGGATGACGATGTCGAAGCCCTCGGCCGAGAGCAGCTCCGCCAGACGAGCATAGTGCTCGATGGGCCAGCGCTTGTCGGTCCGCCGGGCCGAACTGCCGGGCACCAGCAAGACCAGTGGCCGCGGGTTGGTGGAGGTCATCGGCCGCGCGGCTGGAGAGCGGGCCAGGATCCAGGAGATGTCCGGCGGCGGGGCCGACAGAGGCCTGGTCGGGGCGTCCGGCCAGATTCCGGCGGCTTCCAGCTGCTCCGCCTGGCGCTCCAGGGCGTGCATCTTCATGCGGTCGGGGTTGCGGTGGCGGTGCGAGGCGCCGGCCGATACCCCAGACCATTGTGGGCGGAACGGTCCAAGCGCCTGGAAGATGAGGTTGCTGCGGCCGTTGTTCTGCAGGTCGTAGACTCGCAGGTATTTCTCACCGCCCAAGCGCGCGACCATGCCCAACCACGCCAGGGGGTTGGCTGGGCGGCCGTCGATCTCCACCCGGTCGAAGAACGGGCTGGAACGGGCCAGGGCCTCGAACGGCGCGGTGGTGAGCAGGCTGATGTAGGCGCCGGGATGGGCGGCGCGGATGCGCTCGAAGGCGGGGAAGGACAGGACAAAATCGCCCACCGCCGACAGCTTGATCACCAGGATCTTCTTCTGGCCCTTGGTAGGGGGCTTCATTCCCGGCCTTCCAGCATGTGTCGGTACACCTCGAAGGTGGCGTCGCACATGGCGGGCAAGGAATAAAGCTGCTTCGCGCGCAGGCGGGCGCGCTGGCCCATCGCGGCGCGATCCTGGGGTGACGTCGCCAGGGCCACGGCCAGGGCCGCGGTCCAGGCGTCCGGGTCGCGGGGGGCCACCAGCCAACCGGTTTGACCGTCGATGACGATCTCCGCCGGACCACCGTGGTCCGCTGCCAGGACGGGGCGGCGCATGGCGGCGGCCTCGACCACGGTGCGGCCAAAGGATTCCGGCTGGGTGGAAGGGGCGACGACGAAGTCCGCGGCAAGGTAGGCTGCCGGCATGTCGTCACAAGGCCCGGTTAGGCGAACCTGGCCCGACAGCCCGGCCACCGCCGCGGCGCCCTCGATCTCGTCACGGTAGTTGCTGCTTCCACCCCCGCCGGCAAAGATCAGGACCACGCCGTCGCGGCCGGAAAGTCGGCCCAACGCCTCGGTGACCAGGACCTGGCCTTTGAGGCGGGTCAGGCGCCCGGCCAGCAGGATCACAGTCCTGCTATCGCTCTCGCGCAGGCCCCAGGCCTGGCGCAGGGCCGCGACGCGCTCGGGCGAGACCGCGTCCGGGTCGAAACGGTCCGTGTCGATCCCTTCGGGGATAACGGAGACCCGTTCGGGGGCGAGGTTATGTTCCTTGAGGATATGGTCGCGGGTGAAGGCGGAGTTGGCGATAACCCGGTCACCGCGGGTCATCACCGCGTTGTACCAACGTTTCAGGGCGCCATCGGCGCTGTAGATGCCGTGGTAGGTCGCCACCAGGGGCACACCGGCGTTGCGGGCGGCCGCCAGGGCGCTGAAGGCCGGGGCGCGGGAGCGGACGTGAACCAGGCTGACCCCCTGACGGCGGATGACGTGGGTCAGGCGCAGGCCGTTGAGGGCCACGGTGATCGGGTTCTTCGATTGCACAGGCAGGCGGACCAGTTCTGCGCCGGCGGCCGCCAGCTCGCCCTCCAACCGCCCGCCGTGCGAAGCCACCAGAGAGGCGCGTCCGGCGGCGGCTACCGCGGCCGCGAGGTCGACAGTCACCTGTTCCACACCGCCGCCCTCCAGGGCCGGGGTGATCTGAAGCAGGGTGAAATCCGCGGGCAGGACGTCCGCCGATGGGCGGGGCGTGTTGGCCATCACCGCATACTAGAGGAAAAACCAGGCCACAGGCAGGCGGATGTTGGGGTTGATCCGCCTGCCCATCGTCCCGCTAGGCCGCAGTCTTGGTCCGCTCCACGGCGCGCAGGATGGCGGCGGCGACCTCGCCGTGCACGGCGGCGGGCAGGTCGTGGCCGACGCCGGGCAGGGTCACCAGCTCGGCGCCCGGCACATGGGCGGCGGTATCGCGCCCGCCATCGACGGGGACCAGGGGGTCGGCTTCCCCGTGGATCACGACGGTGGGGGCGGTGACCTTGGCCAGCTTGGCGCGGCGGTCGGGGGAGGCGGTGATGGCGGCGTAGTGGCGCGAGAAGCCCACCGGATAGAAGCTGCGCTCGAAATTGGCCTTGGCGTTCGTGCGGATCACGGCCTCCTCGGCGGGATAGGCCGGCGAGCCGATCACCCGGTTGGACTTCACGGCGTTGGCCAGGAAACCCTCCAGATCTTCGCGCGGATCTGGGCCGCGATTGTTGAGCATGGCGATGGCTTCGGGTTTGGCGCGGGGCAGCTCCGGATTGCCGGTGGTGGACATGATCGAGGTCAGCGACAGGGTTTTGTCCGGATGATTGGTCGCCACCAGCTGGGCGATCATCCCGCCCATGGAGGCGCCGACGATATGCGCCTTGGCAATGTGCAAGGCGTCCAGCAGGCCGGCGGCGTCGGCGGCCATGTCGTCCAGGGTATAGGCCACGGCCGGCGCCTTGCCTTCGGACAGGGCCGTGATGATGGCGGGCATGTCGGGCGGGCCGGCGGCCTCCAGCCTTTCCGACAGGCCGACATCGCGGTTGTCGTAGAGGATGACGCGGAAGCCGGCGGCGGTGAGGCGGTTGTAGAGCTCGGGTGGCCAGGCCGTCATCTGGGCGCCCAGGCCCATGATGAACAGGATCGTCTCGCCGGTCTGGGGACCGTGGCTCTCGTAGTAGAGTTCGACGCCGTTAGCCTTGATCTGGGGCATGCCGCCCTCCCTATGGTGGTTGCCAGCCGTTGTTTGGCCGGACGTTGACGTGACTATTTAGGCCGCGAAGGCGGACGGCAAGGGCCTTCGCGGCAAGGGGATCTACTGCGTGACCGAAACGACGGGTCGTCTGAGGTGCGAAGGCGTTGATCTGGCCTGGCGGCGGGTGCCGGGCATTGGGCCGACGGTGGTCTGGCTGGGGGGCTTCCATTCTGAGATGGCGGCGACCAAGGCCCAGGCCCTGGCGGACTGGGCGGCGTCGCGAGGGCGGGACTATCTGCGGTTCGACTACCTGGGCCACGGCCAGTCCGGGGGGCGGTTCGAGGATGGAACCATCACACGCTGGCGGTCGGACGCCCTGGCTATGATCGACGATTTGACCGACAGGCCGCTGGTGCTGACCGGCTCGTCCATGGGCGGCTGGATCGCCTGCCTGGCAGCCTTGGCGCGACCGGAGCGAGTGAAGGGCATGGTGCTGATCGCGCCGGCGGCGGACTTCACCGAGCGACTGCTGGCGCCAGGATTGCCGGCGGGCGCGGCCGAAACCATCGCGCGCGACGGCTGGTGGCTGCGGCCTTCAGCCTATGACCCGGCGGGCTATCCGATCACGCGGGCGCTGCTGGAAGACGGTGCGCGTTGGTCGATACTGGGCGCGCAGGGCGTGCCGATCGCCGCGCCGGTGCGGGTGCTGCAGGGCGGCGAAGATCCCGACGTGCCGTGGGCCCATGCCCTGGAACTGGCCAACGCGCTGAGGGGGCCGGACGTGGTCTTCACCCTGATCCGCGATGGCGACCATCGCCTGTCGCGGCCACAGGACATTGCGCGGATGATCGGGGCGGTGGAGGAACTGTCGGCTTAAGATCCGGTCTAGCTTGCGTTTCCACACCGCCCGAATGGCCGGCTCCAGCGTCTTGGCGATGGGCTCGCCGCTGTCACGTTGCTTGCTCGCGCGGCGTCGCTTGCGTCAGAAACCCGCGCCGATGCGGCCCAACCGCTCGCGCATCTGTTTCAGGCGTTTATCGATCTCGGCCATGGTGCGGTTCAACGCCCCCTCGTCATCGCGCCAGACCTGCGCCGTGCGCGCCCAAACAGCGGTCATGGCCAGCAGGCGCGGCGGGGTGGCGTCGATCCCGGCGGCGGCCAGGATCGCCCGGGCGGTGCGGGGCAGGTGCGGGGCCAGCATTACCGGGCTGTCGGCGCGGGCGATGGCGGTCAGAGCGGCCCGGTGCGGCTCCATCGCCTCGACCCTGGCCATGACGGCGTCGAACAGACGGTCGTGCAGATCTTCGGAAGGGGTGGCGGCGGTTTCCAGGGCGGCGCGGTCGAAGCGGTCGGACAGGCGGGCCAGCAGGGACCATTTGCTGGTGGCGCGGGCGTAGAGGTCGGGCAGCGGCGTTCCGGCGCGCTCGGCGATGTCCCGCAACGACACTTGGCGCCACGGCCGCTCCGACGCCAGGGCGAGGGCGGCGTCGGCGGCGCGATCGAGGATGTCGGCGGGTTCGGTCATGAGGCGAGCTTTTGATAAAGCGATCCAAATCGCGCGAGGCTGTCGCGGTAGGCTTTCATGACGGCCGGTCTCGGGGTGTCATGGCTTTCAAGCTCGGCGGGCAGAGCCGCGGCGACCTGGGAGGCGCTATCTTTTCGAGCTTTCGACATACGAAGTCTCGTTCGGCATTTCGCCCTAAGAAGCAAGAGCGCTCGGCCTAACCGCCCAACGCCTTCGATCGCGCCACGGCGGCCGCAACGGCGCGGTCAAGGAGTGGGGCGAAGCCGTCGTCGCCCATCAGCACCTCCAGCGCGGCCTCAGTGGTGCCGCCCGGCGAAGTGACCTGGCGGCGCAGTTCGGCGGGGTCCTCGCCGCTCTGGGCCAGCAGGGCGGCGGCGCCGGTGATGGTGGAGCGAGCCAGGTTGCGGGCCGCCTCTGGCGAGAGGCCGGCCGTGGCGCCGGCGGTCTCAAGGGCCTCGATGAAGGCATAGAGGTAGGCGGGAGAAGAGCCGGACACCGCCGTGGCGGCGTGCATCAGGGCTTCGTCGTCCAGGTCGACCACCATGCCCACCGGCGCGAACAGGGCGTGGGCGCGGGCGCGGGCGGCGGGGTCGGCGGCGTAGATACTGGCCGTGCCCATGCCTATGGCGGCGCCGGTGGTGGGCATCACCCGCGCCACGGCCCGGCCGCCGAAAGCCTCGCTGATCGGCCCGGCGCCGACGCCGGCGGCGATGGAGACGATCACCGCGTCCTTGCCCAGCAGGGGGGCGTAGGCAGCGGCGGCTTCCTTCCAGACCTGCGGCTTGACGGCCAGCAGCACGGTTTGGGCGCCGGTCAGGGCGTAGTCGGGAGGATTGAGGCGGGCGCCGGCGGCCGCGGCGGCGCGGGCCTCGGGGCCGGCGGAGGGGTCACGAATGATCAGGTCGGAGGGGGTGAAGGCGCCCGCCTTGGTCCAGCCGGCGATCAGGGCTCCGCCCATGCGTCCCGCGCCGAGAAGAAGGATGGGGGTCATGCAAACACTCCGCCCCTCTGGGGGAGGGGGACCGCGAAGCGGGGCAGGGAGCTCCAGCTTGACGAGTACGGCCGGAGCTCTACTGGAGCCCCCATCGTCTCGGCGCCGGTGGCGCCGATCCACTTCCCCCACCGCTTCGCTTGGGGGAAGAGAACCGAAAACTTGACCTTGCTAGGCCCGCCCGACCGTTTCGAACATGCAGGCGGCCATGGCCTCCTCGGGGCTCTTGGCGCCGACGATGAGGAAGTCGAAGGCGGGGTAAAAGCGGTCGGCGGCTTCCATGGCGGCGTCAATCATCGACGCCGTCTGGGCCATGGTCGGGCGCTCGCCCTCGGGCAGGGCCAGGGAGTGGCGGAACACCACCTCGCCGTCCTCGGCCCAGATCTCGAAATGGCCCAGCCAGACGCGCTGGTTGATGAGGTTGATCAGTTCGAAGGCGGCGGCGCGGCGCGCCTTGCCGGCCCGCAGGTCGATGGAGCAGCACAGTTGCAGGCAGTCGGCTTCCGGCCGCCAGGCGAACCACAGCTCGTAATCCTTCCAGTCGCCGGTCAGCGCGAAGGCCAAGTCGCCGTCTTCGGTACGGTCGAAAGTCAGGTTTTCGGCCGACAGAACGCGCTCGACCACTTCTAGCGGATCCATCGCCACCAGCACGTCGTCTTCTTCAGGGCGGGGTATGTCCATGAGACCTTCTCACGTCCTTCAGCTTCGAGGGCGGCCACCTGTCGGCGGAGCCGCACGCCGGTGAATCGCTAACGTACGTTCACCCTAGTCTGCTTCGCCCGCTCCGTAAGGGGGCTTCTTGTCTGGCGCGAGCGGTGTTCGCCCGAGCGGGGTCTGGGGGCCTGTCGAAGGCGGCGGTTCAGCCGTCCTTAGCCGCTTTGAGGGCGGCGATCTCCGCGCGAAGCGTCGCAACCTCCGCCTTCAAGGCCTCGAACTCCTCACGCCGGATCAGGTCGAGGTCGGCGGCCCAGCGATCAGATTGCGAACGGAAGGCGGTCTTGGCCTCTTCGCCGGCCGCCTGGGCGAGGCCCATGGCGGCCTGGGTGAGCTTGGCCATTTCGTCGAGGAAAGGGTTTTGGGACTGCATGAGCCCCTATATGGCAAACCAAACGTAAAAAGCGAAGGGCTGTGACTCGCTGCCGCGCGCGGCTAGTAAGGAAGCCCTGCTCGGGAAGGATACGACGGCGATGATCATCGACCTCAACCACGTCAACATCGTCACCGACAAGGTCGAGGAGACCCGCGCCTTCTTCGAGCGGGTGCTGGGCCTGACCAGCGGCTATCGTCCGGACTTCGATTTCGGCGGCGCCTGGCTCTACGCCGGCGACAAGCCGGTAATCCACCTGCAGGAACTGGTCTCGTCGAAGAACGCCAAGCCGGAGGAGCGGGCCGCGGCTGGCCCCCTGGACCACGCCTCCTTTGAGGTGGCCGACATCGCCGTGGCCCGAGCTCGGTTGAACGACAACGCCATCAAATTCCGTGAGTTCCGCTCGCCGGACGGGCGCAACGACCAGATTTTCTTCCGCGATCCCAATGGCGTGGTCATCGAACTGATCGCCCGCGTCGCCTGAGGGTCTGAAGGTGAACGTCGATTCCAGCCTCGCCGGCCTGTCCAACCGGCTGCGCGCCTTACAGCCGGGGCGCGGGCCGTTCGTGATCGGCGTCACCGGCAGCGTCGCCTCAGGCAAAAGCACCCTGGCCGAGGCGTTGAGAACCCACATCACCGCTTGGCCAGAGAGCCCAAGCGTAGAGCTGGTCTGCACCGACGGCTTTTTGTTGCCCAACGCGACGCTGGATGCGGCGGGGCTGTCCAACCGCAAGGGCTTTCCCGAAACCTATGACGTCGACGCCCTGCGCCGGGCGTTGAACGACATCCGCGGCGGTGCGGCGGACTTCCCGGCCTATTCGCATGTCACCTACGACGTTGATCCGGCTCTGACCCGGCGGGTGGCGGCGCCGGATGTGCTGATCGTCGAGGGGCTGTCGCTGCAGATCGTCCCCTCGCCGGTGGACGCCCTGATCTATCTCCACGCCGAGGAGGTGCTGCTGGAGAGCTGGTTCGCCGAGAGATTCATGGGCCTGTGGGCCGCCGCCGAACACGATTCGACCAGTTTCTACGCCCGCTTCCGCGGCATGAACGCGACCGACGCCCGCGCCTTCGCCGGAATGGTCTGGGCGGCGATCAACCTGCCCAATCTGCGCGACCATATTTCCCTGGCCAGGCCCCTGGCGAACCTGGTGGTCATCAAGGGCGCCGGGCACGTCATCGTCAGGGTGGATGAGCGAGCAAGCTGATCGGTCGCCGGCCGGCGGCGACACGCTTTTCGTCCAAGCCGGCAACCAAGGGTCGGTCCAAGGGTTCTCCAGCCGAACCAGGAGTGCCCGCATGTTCAAGCTTCCCGACCTTCCCTACGCCTATGACGCCCTGTCGCCGGCGATCTCCGACAAAACGCTGCATGTCCACCACGACAAGCACCACGCCGCGTACATCAACACGCTCAATGAGCTTCTCCAGAAAGCCGGCGCCAGCCCATCATCCCTGGAAGAGGTGATTATCGAGGCGGCGCGCGTGGGCGATAAAAAGCTGTTCAACAACGCCGCCCAGGCTTGGAACCACACCTTCTTCTGGACGGCGATGACCCCGCGCAAGGCCGCCCCCACCGGCGAGCTTTCGGACGCGATCAACCGAGCCTTCGGCGACCTGGACAAGCTGCGGACCGCCTTCGTCACCGAAGGCGTCGGCCATTTCGGTTCGGGCTGGGTCTGGCTGGTGGCGGAGGACAGCGGCGCCCTGTCGGTGAAGTCGACGCACGACGCCGAGGATATGGTCACCCACGCTGGGATCACGCCCCTGATCGTCTGCGATCTTTGGGAGCACGCCTACTATCTGGACCATCAGAACGACCGGGAGGGATTCCTGGAAGCCTGGTTCGACGCCCTGCCCAACTGGGATTTCGCCGCTTCGCAACTGATGGCGGCCAAGGGCGGCGGGGCGGTCTGGCGACACCCGGCGCCGGCGTCTGGCGAAGCAGCCAAGGCCGCCTGACACTCCGTCAATCTTGCGCCTTGTTGCCGAGGCGCCGCCTATTGTCTCCCGGCGCGCGCCGCGCCGGGAGATTTGCTATGGCCCCGCCCCGCTTTGTCGGCCTGACGTCACCAAGCGCGCCCAGAGCCGGGGCCGGCGGCCATCCGTGCCAAGGCCTCTATTGGACCGGCGACGACCCCTCGCCGGAGGTGGCGGTGATCGCCACCCACTACAACGTCGACTTTTCGGAGCACTACATCGCCCCGTTCTTCGCCGAGCGCGGGATCGGCTTCCTGGGATGGAACACCCGATACCGCGGGGCCGAGGACCAGTTCATCCTGGAGCAGGCGCTCACGGACATCGGGGTCGGCGTGCGCTGGCTGCGCGAGAGCGTCGGCGTGCGCAAGGTGGTGTTGCTGGGCAATTCCGGCGGCGGTTCGTTGATGGCCGCCTACCAGGCCGCCGCCAGCCAGGACGGCGCCCTGGTCCCGGGCGATTTCTACATCTCGCTGAACGCCCATCCGGGCCGTCCAGAAGTGCTGACCAACTGGATGGATCCCTCGGTCACCGACGAGACCGACCCCTTGGCCACCGACCCGGACCTGGATCCATTCGACCCAAAGAATGGTCCACCCTACGCCGCGGACTTCATCGCCCGCTACCGGGCCGCCCAGGTAGCGCGCAATCAGCGGATCACAGACTGGGCCAGGACGGAACTGGCGCGGCTGAACGCGGCGGGAGTTCCGGACCGGATATTTCCGCTGTTCCGGACCTGGGCCGACCTGCGGTTCATGGATGGCGCCATCGATCCTTCCGATCGGCCGTCTCCCGCCTGCTATGCCGGCGCGCCGGCGCGGGCCAACCGCTCGCCCCTGGGCCTGGGCCGGGCCAATACCCTGAAGACCTGGCTGTCGATGTGGAGCCTGGACGCGTCCCATTGCCGGGGCGTCGAACAATTGGCGAAGCTGACCCTGCCGGCCCTTGTGGTGCAGAGCCTGGCCGACACCGGCGTATTCCCCTCGGACGCCCAGGCGGTGTTCGCTGCCATTGCGTCCGACGACAAGACCCTGAAGATGGTCCGCGGCGCCCATTATTTCGAAGACGCGCCGGAGCACCGCACGGCGGTTGCCGAGCTCATGGTCCGATGGATACGCGAGCGGCTTTGACGGGCCGCCGCGCGTCACACCCCTGGCGCTGGCCCGCCGCGCCCGGCTAAGAGGCGTGCTTTGGGGGCTGTGCGGACGGTTTTGTGAGCATTCTCGTCTTTGACCTTGGTGGCACCCTGCTGCGCGCCGGCGCCGTGCGCAACGGCCGGCTGGTCGCCACCGCCTGTCTGCCCAGCGACCATGTGCGGGGCCAGGGCGACTTCATGCCCCGACTGGAACAGGCGATTACCGATCTGGCGGCGCAGGTTCTGGGCGGCGAGGCGCCGCAGGCGGTGTCCATGGCGGTGCCGGGTCCCGTCCACGACGGAGTGGTGGAGCGGCTGCCCTCCCTGGTGGGGCCAGCGTATAAGGGCGGGGTGGATTTCGGCGCCCTGGCGCGGCGGCTGTGGCCGAACCATCCCGTCTTCATCTGCAACGACCTGACCGCGGCGGGGCATCTGTACGTCAGCCGCGGCCACCGCGATTTCGGGGTGCTGACCCTGGGTTCGGGGGTGGGCGGCAAGCTGTTCATCGACGGGCGGCCCCTGCTGGGGCGGCGGGGGTTCGGCGGTGAGATCGGCCACTGGCGCGTGCCAGGCGCGCCACTCACCGCCTGCGACTGCGGCGGCCGCGGGCATTTGTCGGGGCTGTCGTCCGGCCGGGGCGCCCTGCGCCTGGCGCAGTGGCGGGCGGGGGAGGATCCCAAGGCTTTTTTGGACAGCGGGGCTGCCACTCTCTGCGGCGGTGACGCCCTGGCCCTGACCCCGGAGCAACTGGTGCGGGCCTTCCACGCCGGCGATCCCTGGACGGTGGCCAGCCTGGACGCCTCGGCGGACTATCTGGGAGCGTCCCTTGCCGCCCTGGCCCTGGCGGCGGGGCTGGAGCTGTTCTTCCTCACTGGCGGTTTCGCGGTGGCGGCCGGAGAGGCATTCCGCGCCAAGGTGGCTGCGGCGGCGGAAACCTATTCCTGGCATGGCGCCGGCCAGGACTGGAACGCCGCCGTGCGCCTGGCGGCCACGGGGGAAGAACCCGGCCTGCTCGGGGCCGCCGCCTATGCCGAAGCGATGGGATAGAGCCAATCTCGCCCTCCCCAGCCTTCGCCGGGGAGAGCGGAAGAGCGGGCCGAAGTCCTAGGCGTCGATCCGCGCTTCAGCGTAGCCGCTGACCACGACCACGCCGTCCTGGTTCTTGGTTTCCACGTCCAGCTCCACCAGCTTGACGCCGTCTTTTTCGCTGATTGCTTTGATGGTGGCGGTGGAGTCCAGGGTGTCGCCCGGCCAGACCTGGCTGGTGAAGCGGACCCCGTACTTGGTCAGCCGCGCGTCGCCGACATAGTCGGTGAGCATCTTGCCGGTCATGCCCATGGTCAGCATGCCGTGGGCAAACACCGACGGATAGCCGGCCACCTTGGTGGTGAAGATCTCGTCGGTATGCAGCGGATTGTAGTCGCCCGACGCCCCTGCGTACTGGACGATCTGGGTGCGCTTAAGGTCTTCGACCAGGCGCGCGGTGTGGGTGTCGCCCACCTTCAGTTTACTGGCGCTCAAAGCCATGTTCGCTCTCCCTAAGCCTTGGAATCGACGGGACGTTCGGTGCGCACACCGACGCCACGGGCAGTGATGACCAGCTCGCCGTTCTGGTCGCGGTACTCGGTGATTGATTCCGAGAACACCAGCTTGCCGGAGCGCTTGCCTTCCTTCTCCCAGGTCTTGCCAGGCAGCTGGGTTGAGGTGAGCACATCGCCAGGCTTGAGGTGGCGGTGGTATTCGAAATGCTGTTCGGCGTGCAGGCCGCCACCGCCGCCTCCACCACCCCCGCCGCCTTCCGTACGGGTGATGCCGGTGGGATTCTTGCCGGAGCCGAACCAGGGCTGGCCGACCTTGGGACGCAGGAAATAGTTCGGATCGAACTGGGCGCTGGACTGGGCGAAGGTCGGCGGGGCGATGATGCCTCCGGCCTCGGTGCCCTTGGCGTGGTCGGCGTCGGAATAGACGGGATTATCGTCACCCACCGAGCGGGCGAACATCAGGATGTGCCCCGCCTCGACGGGAAATGTCTTTGTGGCCATTTCGCTTCCTCTCAAATGCGGTCTTCCCTCCAGCAGACGAGAAGGGCGCCGCGCGTACCCAAGCTGGGTTGACGTGGCGACGTCAACCGCCGTTCGCGCAACTTCACCGCCAACCGCCGCTTGACAGGCAACTAAAGGGTTGCATGATAGGTTCATGAACATGGACGCGGTCTTTCGAGCGCTGGCGGACGAGAGCCGCCGCCACTTGCTGGATCGCTTGCACGAGCAGGGCGGACGGACGCTGGGCGAGCTTTGCGAGGGACTGAAGATGTCGAGGCAGGCGGTGACCAAGCACCTGACGATCCTGGAGGAAGCCAATCTGGTCGCCACCCAGAAACGGGGCCGGGAGAAGCTGCATTTTCTCAACCCCGTGCCGATCAACGACATCGCCGACCGCTGGATCAATAAGTTCGACTGCCAGCGGCTGACCGCCCTGGCGGACCTGAAACGCAATCTGGAAGGACCGACCGATGGGTGAGCAGTTCGTCTATGTGACCTACATCCGCACCACGCCGGAAAAGCTGTGGAACGCGCTGATCCAGCCGGAATTCACTCGAAAGTACTGGGTGGAAAGCTGGCAGGATTGCGAGTGGAAGGTGGGCGCCGTGTGGAAGCTGATGGGGCCCGACAACCAAGTGAAGGACAGCGGTCAGGTGCTGGAATTCAACCCGTTCACCCGTTTCTCCGTCTCCTGGCGCAACGAGTTCATCCCCGCCGCCAAGGCCGAAGGTTATTCCCGGGCGTCCTTTGACCTGGAACCAGACAGGGATGCGGTGAAGCTGACCGTGACGCACAGCTTCGAGACCGTCGGCACGAGCCTGCACGCCGGTGTCTCGGACGGCTGGCCGAAGATTCTCTCCAGCCTGAAGAGCCTTCTGGAAACGGGCGACACCCTGGACGTGACGCGGCGCTGGCCGGCGGAGGCTTAGTGTAGCGGCCGGCCGCCCTCCCAGGCCGTCACGGCCTTCTCGGCGTTGGCCACCAGCACAGGTTTGAGCCCGACCAGAGCCAACAGTGTCTTCAGAACCGGCTGGTTCACGGCGTTGTCCTCGGCCGCCAGGATCGCGAAGGCGCAGCCAAGGCCTGTTCAGGTCAAAGGTTTGCTGTCGATCTGAGGTGGCGTGCGCGCGCGGCCCCGAGTCGCCGCGCCGATCCCATCGACTTTGGCAAGGCGCGGATCAGGGGACGGGTCGTCGCACGGCTCAATCATCGCGGCGGCCGGCCCAGACTAACCGGGCAACCGCACCACGGCCCTTAGACCCCCCAGGGGCGAGCGGCTCAGGGTCACCTCGCCGCCGTGCCCGCGGGCCACGTCCCGGGCGATGGCCAGGCCCAGGCCCACGCCCTTGGCGTTCTGGTTGCGGGCTTCGTCCAGGCGGCCAAAGGGGGTGAAGGCCTCCTCGAAGCGGTCAGGAGGGATGCCCGGGCCGTCGTCGTCCACCAGGATCTCCACCCCGCCGGCGGGGGTGGCGTGGGCCGCGACTTCCACATGCTCGCCGTGGACGGCGGCGTTCATCACCAGGTTGGCCAGGGCGCGTTTGAGGGCGTTGGGCCGCACGCTGGCGCGCAGTCCGGCGTCGGCGGCGACGGTAACCTGGGCCCCGGCGCGCACGGCCCCCTCGGAAACCTCCTCCAGGAGGCCGCGCAGATCGACGCTCTCGACGCTTTCGCCACCCTCTCCG
>JBBROW010000047.1:0-29611 GCA_038228945.1 Caulobacterales bacterium | reverse complement strand
GTGAAGACCAGTGCCAAGACGCTGGACCAGTTCCAGAATGCGCTCGGCGCCAAGGCGCCGGCGGAATTGCGTTAGGGCAAGTCAAGGGGCGCCTAAGAACCATCGGCCAAGGACACGTTCCGGCGCCGGGTTGAAACCCGATCAAAAAGCTGGGAATTGGCCGGGAGCGGTGTCGTAGCGGGGGCATGCCGCGCCCAAGGTCCGCGCCAAGCCACGACTTCACCACCACCTCCCAAAAAACAAAACCTCGGTAGCGAAAACGCGCTTTCATGGGAGACGCGTTAATGAGCCTCTATCCCGAGGTGCGTTTTTGGGCCTCCCCACGGCCGCCCCCCGGACACGATTTTGAGCCTCCTATCTATACTTCCAGGGGTGCGGGGCGAGGAGGGCCCCGCCGACGCCCCGACGGCTGAGTCTCATATCTCCTTGTCCGGGCGGCCAATGCCAGGGCAAATCGCGCGTCTTCGACCGTCTTGATGGCCTCCCACTCGTCCGTCGGCTCAGGACTGGGCTTGCGGCCCGCGATGTACGTCAATCGGTACCGGTTTGAGACAGGCTTGGCGCCCGCTGCCATGTATCCGACCCTTGTTTTCTCCAAAAACCCCAGCGCCTCGGCCTGTCGTATCGCCTTCGCGATCGACCCCCGCCGTATCCCCGCAGCCTCGAAGTCGTCGTAGGTGCACGTCAAACGGCCGTTGGCGGTGCCACCGTGACCCATGTGCTCACGCTCCAGGCGGTCCAGCACCCTGCGGGCGAGGTCGGGCAGGGAGCGCCAGGCGACGCTCTCACGCATTGCCATACGATGGAAAACGAACGGACCATTGATTTCGCCCCTCCTATTCGGCCTTGCCATTGGCACCCTCCGGCAACAGGCCCTCAGCGACCGTTAGGGCGAGGCGGAGGGCGTCGATCAGGGCCGGGATACTGTTCGCCGGCATGGCCGGGCCAAATTGGCCGGGGTGGCGGGGCCGTCGGACTTTGACGGCCACGCTGACCCCGCCGACTGCGTCGATCGGCGAAGTCACCGGCATGTCCATCGGGAGCAGGCGTTGGTCGGGGTCGGGAGACCGGGGCGGGGTCTTGGCCATCAGCTCAGCCTCCGACCCGCGAGGGTGTTCGCGTTCAGGCGATAGGCGCCGGCCCGCGAGAAGTGCTTTGCGGCCATGTACTCGGCGTCAGCCTTCCACGGGGCCGTAAGGGCCAACGCGAGGCCCTGGTAGTGCAAGCCCCTGGCTTCGGCACGCCCGGCCAGATCGTGGAGCGCTTGCTGGCCCTGAACGGTCGGGTTATCCTGCCATTGTTCGACGCAAACCGAACTTACTTCCCGAGGGGGCTGCCTGTGCCGGGCGGCTCCCTCGCCGTCTTCGGGCGGCGGCCGCTTATGATTTCGCACGCGCTTAGACCCCCAGACCCAGTTCACGAGCCGCTGAGGTCGAAATCGCTGTTCTGGAGGCGGCCCAGTCCAGCAGGGCCTGGCGGTTGTAGCGCACGCCCTTGGAGGCCTCGCCCAGCCGGCTAAACGGCGGCCCGCCGCCACGAACCCGCAGGTTCCTCAGGTGCTTTTCACTCACCCGTAGGAGGCTGGCCGCCTCGCGGGTGACCAAGTAGAGTGGCTGAGCCGAGGTAGTTTTGCTGTCGTTCATCACTGTCTCCGTAGGGCTGCCCGGTGCAGTCAGGGCCCATGCAGGAGAGTGAAGACAGATATTGCCGCCGCCGATAGCCGCCGAACCGGCGGTTACACACCCTTAAATTTGTCGGCGCAGGTCTGGGCTTTCTCGATCGCCGCGACCGTCGGGCGTAGGCCTATGCCACCCGGTATCGGCTCGAACAGAGGCCTTATCGCCCTTTCTACCCCTTTGACGGTACCCGCGTTGCCGCCCTGGGCAATCAGGTCGTCTACGACCCGCTTGGCGCAGGCGCCTAGACCGATGGTCGGCCATTTCGCGATGAAGATCAGGGCCGCTCGGCGCTTCTGCAGGGTCTTCTCATGGTGTTTGACCCCCGCAATTCGGCCGGCCCTTTTGGATCCGCGCGCATCGTGTGTCTTCCTCAGAGCGAGGCCAAGCAGGCGGTCAGAGGCGTCCACCCGCTCCATGAGCTGGCCGAACACCACCCCCGCCTCCACGTCCCCCTCTTCGAAAGCCACCAACGCGTTAAGAGCGTCAGCTCGGATGCCCCGAAGGGCGCGGGCTGAACTGGGCCACTCTTGTCGGTCGCAGTCCACCAATTCTTCGATATCCCCAATCCCGGCCATAACCTCCATCCTGCGAACCAGGCCTCGCAGCCTTTCCTGATTGGTGAGGGGCGTCGCGCTGTCGGTGGCGCCAACCCCCCTATAGCAGATCGGATGCGGGACAGGAGTGACTCCACCTTCACGGTGAGCGACTTCGAGGATGGCCAGCTTCTCTTGGCGGTGGCGCTCGTGGTCGAGTTCGCCGTAAGGGGCATCCTGGGCGACGGTCTCGACCTTCACTATGCGGATGGTGTCGCAGGCTTTCAATTCGACGGCCAATCCGTAGGCAAAGATCTGCTCGCGTTCCTTCCGGTCTGTGCCTGGGAAGATGAACCGAGGTCCTCCTGTTACAAGGGGATGGTCTAACCCTGGTGTCATCAGGCGTTCCCACCGTGCCGGGTGGAGATCAGGATGGCGAAGGTTGAGGATGACCGTGTCAATCACCGCGACTTGGTCGCGGCTGAGGTCTTCTAGGAGGAGGAAAGCCTTCCAAGGGTCACGCATCGTTTGCGGCCTCCCACGGCGCGATGACTGCCGACGGGGCCGCGCGGGCCAATGCTCCTTGGACCTCGGAGGCGATCCAGTCTGCGGCGGTCTTGACTGGATCGTCGGCCAAGTGCGCGTAGCGCTGGGTGGTGCCGACGTCTGCGTGACCGAGCAGCTTACCGATCAGCGCCAGGTTGGCACCGCCAGCCAAGCCGACGCTGGCAAAGCTGTGGCGCAGGTCGTGGATACGGACATCCTGCAAGTTCGCCAACGTGCGAACCCTGACCCAGGCCCAATCCAAGTTCCGGATGGGCAATGTGGGGTCGCGCGGGTCCGGGAAGACCCAGCCTTTCGCCTCAGGTCCCATATCCACGATCAATGACAGGGCCGACGCGCCAAGGTGAATGACCTTCTTCCCCGTCTTGCTGTCCACCAACCGAAGACAGGCGCGGCCGATATCAACCTCCGGCCAAGACACGCGTGCAATTTCGTTCTTCCGGGCGCCAGTCTGGGCCAGGAGGCGGATGATCCTGACGTGGTGCGGGTGCATCCCCTGCCCTTCCAGCGTCGCCAACGCCTGGCCAAGACGGCCCAGTTCGGCCGAGCTCAGGAACCGGTCCCGCTTGACGTCCTTGAAGCGCTCAATCCCTTTCGCGGGATTGTCCGGGCGGAGGCCCCGCAGCATGGCGAAATTGAAGATGCCCATGAGAAGGCCGACCGTACGCGATGCTGCGCCCCTGCCACCACGTGTGTGGGGGGTGGCATCGCCCTTGATCTTCCCAGACCCGATGTCATTCATCAGGCGCTGAACATCGGCGCGGTTTACCTCGGACACCTTGATCCGGCCCAGGCGGGGCTTGATGTGGCGGTCAATCCGGATACGGTCCAGCCTCAGTGTGCTGGCTTTCTTCGTCGCCACGCCCTCAGCCAGATAGAGGTCACATAGCTCCGAAACGGTGATTTCGGCCCGCCTCTCGGTCAAGGCGGACTGAGGGTCTTCGCCAAGCGTCACGGCCGCTAGGACCCGCTCAGCCTGTTCGCGCGCCTTTTCCGGCGTCAGCACCCCAAGCCGGCCAATGATCATCTGGCGCAGTACCCCCCGGCGCCCGCCGCCGGCCCTGTACCGAACGATGAAGGTTTTGGCACCCTGCTTCGACACCCGGAAGCCAAACCCCTTCAACTCGCTGTCCCAGACTATGTATCGGTCTGATCCAGCCTCGGCCGCATCGACGGTTCGTTTGCCGATCTTGGCAACACGGACGGCTTCGTTGGCGCCCATACCAACCTCCTGGTCATCACCTGGTCATCACGCTGCACGGGACATTCAAGCACAGATATTCCACATCAGGGCGGATAAAGACCGGAAAATCCACAGCTTTCTAGCGGTTGTGGACAATGGTGCCGCTTCAGGCCTCCAGTTCGATGTCCCAGTACAGGTAATCCAGCCAGCTTTGGTGCAGGTGGTTGGGCGGGAAGCGGCGGCCGTGTTCCTGCAGCTCGTACATGCTGGGCCGCCGGGGGTGGCGGTGGGGCTGCATGGACGCCTCGCGCGGGGTGCGCCCGCCCTTGGTCAGGTTACACCGGGCGCAGGCGGTGACGATGTTCTCCCAGGTGGTGCGTCCACCGCGCGAGCGGGGGGTGACGTGGTCGAAGGTCAGGTCTTCGCCGGCGCCGCAGTATTGGCAGGCGAAGGCGTCGCGCAGGAACAGGTTGAACCGGGTGAACGCCGGGGGCCGATCCTGGGCGACATAGTGCTTCAGCGCCACCACGCTGGGCAGCGGCATCTCGAAACTGGGGGAGTGGATGAACTTGTCGTAGTTGGAGACCACATCAACGCGGTCGAGGAACACGGCCTTGATCGTCTCCTGCCAGGGCCACAGCGACAGCGGATAGTAGGACAGCGGCCGGAAGTCGGCGTTCAGCACCAGGGCCGGCCAACCGGAGGGCGCGCGGCTAAGCACCTGCATGGCGACCTCCCCAGTGTTGGCGGGGGCGGTGCTGGCGGGCATCGCTGGTGGTCAGCGTCGTATCGAATGGAATCTGAGCGTGAAAACTGAAGACCAGCCTCCTTCAGAGCCTTGCGCCCCCTCGGCCAGAATCGGCCGTGTAACCGGACGCGAAGGAACGATAGGAGGTTTTCAAAGACATCTCCATGACGTCGATGCCGATATCCGCCCTGGTTAGCGCCGCCGTAACGCCTTTGCCCTATGGGGTTGCGCCAAAGCCACGGCTGCCGCGAGGTGTTTACAATGGCCAACGCCGACCTTATCGCCCTCACCACCCGCCTGACGGCCGCCCGCGCGATCAACCCGCCGGACGTCATCGCCATGCGTCAGGTCATCTATCCTGACGTGGCCATCTCGCCGGAAGAGGCCGAAGCCCTGCTGACCCTTGACGGGGCGGCGGACCAGCGCTGCCGCGAGTGGAACGACCTCTTCATCGAGGCCATGACCGACTATGTCGTCCATCAGCAAGAGCCCGTCGACTATATCGACGAGGCCAAGGCCGACTGGCTGATCGCGCGGCTGTCGGGCGCCGGGGCGGACCCGCGCACCGACAGCGGCCTGGAAGCCCTGGTGCATATGCTGGAAATGGCCACCAGCGCCCCGCCGCGCCTGGCCCTGTTCGCCCTGGCCCAGGTCAAGGCCGCCGTGCTGGACGGTGACGGGCCGCTGCTGTCGGGCAAGCTGGAACGCGGCCGGATCTGCGAGGCCGAGGTCGCCCTGCTGCGCCGCCTGCTCTACGCCGCGGCCGGCGATGGCAATGTCGCCATCACCCGCGCCGAGGCGGAGACCCTGTTCGACATCAACGACGCCTGCCGCGGCGCCGACAACGACCCGGCCTGGACGGACCTTTTCGCCAAAGCCCTGGCGGCCGCTGTGATGACCGTCTCCGGCTTTCAGCCCGTGGCCGGTGACGACGAGGCCCGCGCCGAGGCCTGGCTGGCCCACGCCGACCCGTCGGGCATGTGCGGCATCGCCGGCTTCATCAACCGCATGTTCACCGCCCCCCGGCCGGGCGCCAACGCCCTGTGGGGCGATGGCCTGGATAGCTGGCGCGCACACAACGCCCAGGTGGAGGCCGGCGAGGCCGGCGCCCAAACCATTTCCGACGATGAAGCCGAGTGGCTGGCCAACCGCATCGGTCGTGACGGCGTCTATGACGAAGCGGAACACGCCCTGATCCGGTTCCTGAAAGCCGAGAGCCCTACCATTCACCCGGCGCTCAAACCCTTGTTGGACACGGCATAATCTAGTCCTCGGCGCGGTAGACGCCGCCCTTGGTGGCGCAGCGGGCCGCCCAGGCCGTGTCGGTCTCCGCCGCGCCGCGGTTGGTGAAACCGACCCCCAGCGCCGGGTCTTCCCGGGCCGGCTCGGCGTGGCCGTCGGCGTAGAGATAGAGTTGCGGCCGCACGCATAGCCACAGGATGGTCACCGGCTCCTTGCGGCAGGGATTGTCGATGGGGGTGTAGTTGCAGCGCACGGCGCCGGGCCTGTGCGCGCGCTCCCACTCGCCCACGGGGGGGGCGGGCAGCGGCGACAGGGCTGCGCCGCGCACGTACTGCAACTGGTCGTTCCAGCATACGGCGCGGTTCACGGCGCCCTTGGGGTCGGAGCGGTAGACGACGTCACCCCGCCACACCTCGCCCCAGCGCTCACTGCGGGTGACAAGGCCGCGCGCCACCTGGCCGCCATCGCGGTTCACCCGGCTCACCAGCCTGGCGACGCAGGCCGTCGAGGGGGTCTGCGCCGGCGCCTCGAAGGATTCCCGGTCTGGCGTCAGGGGCGGCGGCGAGTCCGGCGAGGGTCCGCCCTGCCCCGCGACCGTGGCGGCCAGGACGAACATCGCGGTTTTGCCAAGGGCCATGACACCGGTTCCGTCACAAACGGAAGGTCACTCTAGGCAAAGCTGGCTTGGAGGGAAGGGCCTGGGGGCAGAGAGGCTTTGGGGGAGCTGGGGGCGCCGGCTGTGCGGATCGCGGGCGCCGAGGCCGGCTCTCTGAGCTTATTGCGGATGGCTCGGTTGCGAGCGGCCCGGGGTATTGCTAGCGGATTGGATCGTAACCTTGGCTGGCGCGTTTGAGGGAAGCCGGTTGGCTCCCCTCAAACTCTTGGTCCAGACTGCATCGAGGGCTAGGCGCCGACGAGAGCGGTCGCGCCACCAAGGGCGAGGCCGATGACCACCAGAAGAACGGCCGCAGTGCGGTCGAAGATGCGTTCAAACGCGGAGAAAGTTGCGAGAGACATAACCATATTCCTTTTTGATATTTTGCCCTCCGGGGGAGCGGTGGGCCTTAGTCCTAACCCCTGGGGGAGCAGGGGATGTCCGATCTGGACGGTGCTTAGATATCATCGATCTGAACGGTGTCAACATAAATCTTTACAGCGATCAGATAGAGAATTACGGTGCCCATTATGAGAGAAACTGCAAGCGCTGCCGCAAAGCCCTACCACCACGGGGATCTGTCCCGCGCTCTGGTGATGGCCGCCCGCCGGATTCTTGAGGCCGAAGGGCCTGGCGCGCTTTCCCTCCGCGCCGTGGCCCGCGAAGCCGGCGTCAGCCCGGCGGCGCCCTACCACCACTTCAAGGACAAGAACGAACTGCTGGAGGCCGTGGCGCACGAGGGCTGGATGCAGCTGGGCGCCGAAGTCGCCAAGGCCCGCGCCGAGGCTGATAGCCAACACAACGCCCTGACCAATATCGGCGTCGCCTACGTCACCTTCTCCCGCCAGAACCCGGCCCTCTACCGCGTCATGTACGATGGCATGCGCGACCGCACCGAGATGCCGCTGCACGCCAAGGACGCGGAAAGCGGCTGGAATCAGGTCGAGTGCGCGATCGTCGAGGCCGGTGGCGATCCGGACCCCGCCGAGCTGCAGCTGGCAACCATCGCCGCCTGGTGCGCCGCCCACGGCCTGGCCGAGATGACCACCTTCAAGGAGTTCGACAGCCTGAAGGAAAGCCTTGGCGGCGAGGAAGGATTCATCCGCGCCATCCTCGACCACATCGGCGTCTTTATCCGCCCGGGCCGCGACAAACCGGTCCACTAGGTCTATCCCGCGCCGTGAACCCGGCTCCCTTCGTCACCCGCTTCGCCCCCTCCCCCACGGGCTATCTGCACCGCGGGCACGCCTTTTCCGCCCTCACCGCGGCCCACGCCGCCCAGCAGGCCGGCGGTCGCTTCCTGCTGCGTATCGAGGACATCGACGCCACGCGCTGCCGACCGCAGTTCGAGGCTGCTATCCTTGAAGATCTGGCCTGGCTGGGCCTGACCTGGGAGCAGCCGGTCCGCCGCCAGTCGCAGCTCATGGCCGACTACCGCGCCGCCCTCGCCGGCCTTGAGAGCCGGGGCTTGGTCTACCGCTGCTTCAAGACCCGCGCGCAGATCCTGGACGATATCGGCCGCGCCCCACACGGTCCGGCCGAGGCCTATGTCGGCGCGCCCCTGGCCAAGGCGGAGGAAGCGACGCTGTTGGCGCAAGACCGGCCCTACGCCTGGCGCCTGTCCCTGGCGGCGGCGCGCGAGGCCCTTGGCGGGTTCGAGGGCCTGACCTTCACGGAGGACGGCCAAGGGACGGTCCAAGCCCGGCCGGAATGCGCCGGCGACGTCGTCCTGGGCCGCAAGGACGTCGGCGTCGCCTACCACCTGGCCGTCGTTGTGGACGACGCCCTGCAGGCGGTCAGCCACGTCATCCGCGGCGAAGACCTGGCCGAAGCGGCGCATATCCACCGACTGCTGCAAGCTCTGCTAAACCTGCCCACCCCAGCCTATCGCCACCACCGCCTGCTCACGGACGCCGACGGACGCCGCTACGCCAAGCGCGACCACGCCCAGACCCTCCGCGACCTGCGGGCCGCCGGGATGACGCCGGCGGCGCTGAGGACGGAGCTGGGGTTCTAGTCGCTTGCCCGGTCGTGCTGCGCCTCACGTGGGGTAGGCAGCAGCAGGGCCTGCAGCGTCGCCAGGGACGGGCCGGAGGCAGCCTGCGCCATGCGCGCCTCCAGGGTGCGATAGGCCGCCAGAACCTCGCGCCCGCGGTCGGTAAGCCGCGCGCCACTCAGGCGACCGCCGCCGGCGGTGGCCTCCACCAGCGGCTGGGTCCAGCAGCGGTTCATGACGTCGACCAGGAGCCAGGTCCGCCGATAGCTCATGCCCAGGACCCGTCCCGCGCCGGAAATCGACCCTTCACGGTCGAGGGCTTCCAGCAGGTCAGCCTTGCCCGGCCCCATGGCCACGTCCAAGCCGCACAGTAGCTGCGCCTTGATCTTCAGCGGGCCGATCGTGGGCATGCGTCATAGCCTCTGATTCTAGCCTTTCAACAGGCTGTCGATGATCGCCCGCGCATCCGCCCCGGACCAGTCGGCGCCGCCGGCCAGCCTGGCCCGCTCGACCCCCGCCTTGTCGTAGATGATGGTCGTGGGCATGTCCTGGACGCTGGGTTTCAGCGCATAGGGCAGGGCGAAGGTGGGTTCGGAATAGTAGGTCAGGGGCGCGTTCTTGCCGATGAAGGCTTGGGCCGGACCGATGTCCTCGCCGCGGTCGACGTCGATAGTCACCACCGCTACCGGCTGGCCGGCGTAGGCGGCCTGGAGCTTGGCCAGACTTGGGATCTCGGTGACGCAGGGGGCGCACCACTTGGCCCAGATGTTGACCACCGCCACCTTGCCCTTGAATTCGGCGATAGTGTGGGGCTTTCCGGCGGTGTCGGTGAAGGTCGTGGCCGGCGGGGGGCTAGGGTTGTCGGAGACACTCAGCTTGTTCATGCCGCCCTTGGCCAGGGTCTTGAGGCCGGCGGGCGGGTTGGAACAGCCGCCGATGCCGTATAGAAGCGCCGCGACGCCGGCCAGGGTGACCGCGCGCCTTTGCCAACCACGGTTTTTCGCCGCCGACGCGGCGCCAGGGACGTCTCGCATATGACCGTCGACTCCAACAAGAGCGGCCATTCTCTATGGGGCGGACGCTTCTCCGCCAAGCCCGATGCGCTGATGCAGGCCATCAACGTCTCCATCGGCTTCGACAAACGCCTGGCCGGCGAGGACATTGCCGGCTCGCGCGCCCACGCCGCCATGCTGGCCAAGGCCGGAATCCTGTCCCCCGCTGACGCCGCGGCCATCGACAAGGGGCTGTCCGACATTCTGGGCGAGATGGCCGCCGGGACCTTCCCGTTCCGCGACGAGTTCGAGGACATCCACATGAATGTGGAGGCCCGCCTGGGCGAGCTGATCGGCGCCGCGTCTGGCCGCCTGCACACCGCCCGCTCGCGCAATGACCAGGTGGCCCTGGATTTCCGCCTGTGGGTCCGGGAAGCCTGTGACCGCACGGTAGAACAGATCATCGCCCTGCAGCGGGCCTTGGCCGCCAAGGCCGCGGCCAACGCCGACACCCTGATGCCCGGGTTTACCCATTTGCAGGCCGCACAGCCGGTGACCTTCGGCCACCACCTGATGGCCTATGTGGAAATGTTCGGCCGCGATGCGGGCCGCTTCGCCGACGCCCGCGTGCGGATGAACGAGAGCCCGCTGGGCGCCGCCGCCCTGGCCGGCACCTCCTTCCCCATCGACCGGCACATGACCGCCCAGGCGCTTGGCTTCGACGGCCCCATGGCCAATTCCCTGGACGCCGTCTCGGCTCGCGACTTCGCCCTGGAGGCCCTGGCGGCGGCGACCATCTGCGCCACCCACCTGTCGCGTCTGGCCGAGGAGATCGTGCTGTGGACGACACCACAGTTCAACTTCATCCGCCTGTCGGACGCCTTCACCACCGGCTCTTCGATCATGCCGCAGAAGAAGAACCCCGACGCCGCCGAGCTGGTCCGCGCCAAGGTCGGGCGGATCATGGGCGGGTTTACCAGCCTGACCATCGTCATGAAGGGCCTGCCCCTGGCCTATGGCAAGGACATGCAGGAGGACAAGGTCCCCACCTTCGAGGCCTTCGATGCCCTGGAGCTGGCCCTGCTGGCCATGGCCGGGATGGTCGAGGACATGCAGCCCAATACCCAGGCCATGGCCGCCGCGGCGGGCGCCGGCTTCGCCACGGCCACGGACCTCGCCGACTGGCTGGTGCGGACCCTGAATCTGCCCTTCCGTGAGGCGCATCACCTGACCGGCGCGGCGGTAAAGCGGGCCGAGGCCCTGGGCGTGGATCTGGCCGACCTGCCGTTGGACGAACTGAAGGCCCTGGACGGGCGCATCACCGCCGATGTCTATGGGGTCCTGACCCCGGCCGCCTCCGCCGCCAGCCGCACCAGCTATGGCGGCACGGCGCCAAGCCAGGTCCGCGCCCAGGCCGCCCGCTGGCAGGAGATCCTTCGATGAACCGCCCCCTTCCCTTCCTGATCCTGCTAGCCGCCGCCGCCGTGACCCTCGGCGCCTGCGGCAAGGTCGGCGAACTGGACCGCCCCGCTCCCCTCTGGGGCGCCAAAGCCAAGGCGGACTACGAAGCCCAGCAAAAGGCGGACGCCGACGCCGCGGCCAGGAAGGGCGCCGCCGACCAGGCGCAACGCGGGCGGCCAGCGCCGCTGCCGCCGGTCTCTGGTCCCGACGACAGCCAGCCTTCGGCCGGTCCCAGCGATCCACAGCACCCACAACGATGAACCACTTCGACGTTCGCGACGGCGAGCTCTATTGCGAAGATGTTCCCCTGGCCCGCATCGCCGCGGCCGTGGGCACGCCGGTCTATGTCTATTCCAGCGCCACCCTGGAGCGGCACTACCAGGTCCTGCACGACTCCATCGCCAACCGGCCGGAGCTGGGCGAACCCCTGATCGCCTTCGCGGTGAAGGCGAATTCCAACGTCTCGGTGCTACGCACCCTCGGCCGCCTGGGCGCCGGGGCCGACACCGTCTCGGAAGGCGAGATCCGCCGGGCCCTGGCCGCCGGCATCCCGGCCGAGCGCATCGTCTTCTCCGGAGTCGGCAAGACCGCGCGGGAGCTGGCCTTCGCCCTCGATGTCGGGGTCGCCGAGATCAATCTGGAATCCGAGCCGGAATTGGCCCTGCTGGCCAACATCGCCCAGCAGAAGGGCGTGCGCGCCACGGTGGCCATCCGGGTCAACCCCAACATCGGCGCCGGCGGTCACGCCAAGATCACCACCGGCAAGGCGGAGGACAAGTTCGGCGTCTCGATCTCCGAGACCGAGCGCCTCTACGCCCAGGCCTCCAATAACGCCGGCCTGAACCCGGTCGGCGTCGCCTGCCACATCGGCAGCCAGATCACCGACCTGGCCCCGATGGAAGCGGCGTTCAAGCTGATGCGCAGCCTGGTGGAACGCCTGCGCGGCGAGGGCCTGAGCGTCACGCGGCTGGATCTGGGGGGCGGGCTGGGCGTGCCCTACTTCCATCAGCCGGCGCCGCCGACGCCGGAAGACTATGCCGCCATGCTGTCACGGACGGTGGGTGGGATGGGGGTGCAGCTGGCCTTTGAGCCGGGGCGGATGATCACCGCCAACGCCGGCGTGCTGGTGGCCCAGGTGCTGCACGTCAACCAGCGCCCGGACGGGCGGCGGTTCCTGGTGCTGGACGCGGCCATGAACGACCTGATCCGGCCGGCGATGTACGACGCCTATCACGACATCCGGCCCCTGAGGATCAGAGACGGCGAGCCGCTGGTCTATGACGTGGTTGGCCCGGTGTGCGAGACGGGCGACACCTTCACCCGTGACCGCGGATTGCCGCCGATTCTGGGCGGCGATCTGGTCGCCTTCATGACCGCCGGCGCCTATGGCGCGGTGATGGCCAGTGAGTACAACACCCGACCCCTGGTTCCAGAGGTGCTGGTGCGCGGCGGGGACTTCGCGGTGATCCGTCCCCGCCCGACCTACGAAGAGATCCTGGCCAGGGAGCCGATGGCCCCCTGGCTATGACCTCGACTAATTAGTCCTAGCGGATCGTCGTGGAGGCGTCGTGACCCTGGATCGCGGCGGAGGCGGTGGCGATCGTGCCGAGCTTGGCTTCGGCCTTGCTCACGGCGTCGGTGATGCAGGCGTCCTTCAGGAAGTAGTTGTCGAAGGCGCCGGTCAGCGCTTCGTCGCAGACCTTGACCGCGGCGACGCGGATGTCGTGGTGGATGGCCTCGGGGCTCTTGCCCGACAGCTTGACGCTGACGCCTTCAGCGTTGGCGGCGCCGGCAAAGGCGAGGACAGTGACGGCGGCGAGGAAAATGCGCTTCATGACTAAATCTCCAAGAAAAAGGTTTGACCTCAATCCTGGCGTATCCCCCCGGGGATCAGCGTCGGCGTTTCAGCCGTCCGCTCCGTTCGTGTTGCTAAGAGTGGAGATATGAATCGAACAATTCAAGAGTTTTATTTTGAACAACAGTGTCAAGCATCGTCGTTATACTTTCGTTAACTTTTGCCCATTGAGTTGTTACCGGAAGTGTATTTGCGCACTGGAGTCAAAACTTAACGGCGAACGACCGTGGTTTTTCGACACACGAGTCAATTTCATCGCCGAATCCGTCATCACCGGAGCTGGTGGCCGAGCATGATAGAGCTTGGGAGAGATGGCGTTTGGCGTCAGTCCGCCGCCGCCACGAAGGGCAGGCCACGCATCTTTCCCCCCGCGTCCATGCCGTAGCCCACCAGGAACCGCGCCGGCGCTTCCCAGGCCACGAAGTCGGGCTGCAGGACCCGAGGCTTGGGCCAGGGCTTGCTGGCGAACACCGCGGTCAGCACCTCCGCCGCGCCGGCGTCACGGACGAGGCGCGCCGCCTCGCTGAGCGACAGGCCGGTGTCGAAGACGTCGTCCACCACCAAGGCGCGGCGCCCAGCGAGGGGCCGTTGCAGATCGGCGCGGACCTCGCATCGGCCCAGGCTGGCCCGCGCATCGCCGTAAGAGGCCAGCCACAGGGCGTCAAAGGCCACGTGCCGGCCCAACCGCGCCAGGGCCCGCGTCAGGTCCGCGGCGAACCACAGCCCGCCTGTGAGCAGGCAGACAGCCACCGTCTCGTCGTCGATGCGCGGCGCGATGTCCCGCGCCACGGCGGCCACCCGCGCGGCGACCTCCTCCTCGGAGAGCAGCACCTCCAGGCCTGGCGGCAGATCAACCATGCGGCGGTCCGGCGGCGTGCGGGGCCGGCGGAGCAGCTTGGTTGGATGGTGCGGAGGTCGACGCCGACGGGGTGGGTCCCCCCAGGGCGGGAACCGGGCCTGGGCCTGGCGAGATCGGCGCCGTCATGGGGCCGCTGCCGCCGTGCGGATCCTCCGGCGAGGCCGCCCCGCGCAGAGCCGGCGCGGGGGCAGCCGCCGCCGCCGGGCTGCGCAGCAGCTTGGCCATGGGAACCTTGCCGTCGGCGTCCAGGGCGAAGCTGACCTCAAGATCGTGCGCGCTCAGGGGCGGGTCCAGGATGGCGGTGGCGAAGAATCTTTGCTCGCCGGGGGGCACACGCGGATTGGCGGGCCGCACGATCTGGCCGCCGACGCGTTTGCCCTGCGCGTTGAGCAGCACGATGCTCAGCGGCGGGGAAAGCACCGCGTGATCGGTGACGTTGCGTACGGTCATGGCTACCGACAGGGCCGCGTGGCCGTCCTGCAGCGCCGGCTCGGCGTGGACGCCCTCGATGGTCAGGCCGATGCGGTTCACCGGCAGGCCGATGGCCGCATAGGCGGCGGCGGTGGATGGGATCGCCCGGGCCACGCTTTCGCGGAACAGGATCAGGGCGCCGATGATCAACACCAGGGCCACTGCGGTCCCGCCCCAGATCAGGCCGGCGAACACCGCGGAGCGCATCTTTTTCTGATTGCTGGCCCGTTCGCGGAAGACCTTGGGCAGATCGTCGCCCGTGAGCGGCGCCATCTCCTCGCCCGTCCCGCCAGGCTCACGCCCGATAGCGCCTTCTTCGGGGGTGGAGACAAGGTCCAGCGGCGCGTCACGCTGGGCTGTCCAGCGGGCGCCGCAGGCGGCGCACCGGACTGTCCGACCCCCCGGTTTGATCTGGGTGTCGTCGACAAAATACCCGGTGGCGCACTCAGGACAGGTCAGTATCATGGCTAGAGAATCGGACGCCCGAGCTTCAGAACACTTCGAGGTCGCCGATTTCGGGTCCTATGTCCAGAAACGCCGATACCGCTCCGGCTGAAGACGCCCTCCATTCCGCCGACGCCGCGCCTGTCGTTTCCTTCGAAGGCGTCTCCATGCGCTATGGCCGGGACGCCGAAATCCTAAGGGACGTAAGCTTTTCCCTGCCACGCGGCTCCTTCCATTTCCTGATGGGCGCCTCCGGCTCGGGCAAATCGACGCTGCTCAAGTTGATCTACCTGGCGGAGCGCGCAGCGCGGGGTCGGGTCGAGCTGTTTGGCCGCGACGTGTCCCGCCTGCGCCCCCAGGACCGACCAATGCTCCGCCGGCGGATCGGCGTGGTGTTTCAGGAATTCCGCCTGCTGGACCATCTGTCGGCCTTCGACAACGCGGCCCTGGCCCTGCGGGTGCTGGGCCGCAAACCCACCAGCTATCGCCAGGACGTGGCCGAGCTGCTGTCCTGGGTTGGGCTGTCCAGTCGCATGCACGCCATGCCCCAGGCCCTGTCCGGAGGCGAGAAGCAGCGCCTGGCCATCGCCAGGGCGGTGATCCACCGACCCGACATTCTGCTGGCCGACGAGCCCACCGGCAATGTCGACCATGCGCTGGGGCTGCGCATCCTGCGCCTGTTCACCGAGCTGAACCGGCTGGGCGCCACCGTCCTGATCGCCAGCCACGACGAAGACCTTGTCGCCCGTTCAGGCAAGCCGATCCTGCACCTGGAGAACGGCCGGTTGACCCGCTACGAGGGCGTCGGCCAGCCCACGCCGCAGCCCAGCCCGCCAGCGCCTGAGCCCTATCCGCATAAGGAAGACGCAGGCGACTTGCCCGACGATGCAGACCTGGACAGGGGCCTCTACGAGGATGATCCCTTGTGAGTGATCCTCTCGACGTCAAGCGCTGGTGGCCGGCGCCGCTGCTGCCCGAACGGGATGGCCGCCAGCTCACCCTGCTCTTCGTGCTGACCGTGCTGTGCTGCCTGGCCAGCTTGGCGGTGATCGGCGCCCTGGCGGCGGGACGCGCGGCCGACGGCTGGCAGGCCCAGCTCGTGGGCTCCGCCACCGTGGTGGTGCGCGCCAGCGAGCGCGAGAGCGCCGACGCGGCGGCGGCCCGCGCCGCCGAAACCCTGGCCGGGGTTAAAGGGGTCACCGAAGCCCGCGCCATGGAGCACGAAAAGGCCGAGGCCCTGGTCAAGCCGTTCCTGGGTCCCGATCCCCTGCCCGCCGACCTGCCGGTGCCCCGCCTGGTGGCGGTGGAGCTGGACCGCAAGGCGCCGGCCACAGCCGCCGCCCTGCAAGCCGCCCTGAAGACCGCCGGGGTCGACGCCACGGTGGATGATCACAGCCTTTGGACGCGGCAGATCATGCAGGCCGGAGACCTGGCGCGCTGGGTGGCCGCCGGCCTGTTCGCCATGATCGTGGCCGCGGCCGCGGCCTTGATCACCTTCGCCACGCGCCAGGGTCTGGCCACGCGCGATGACCTGGTCACCGTCCTGCATTTGGCCGGCGCCACCGACGCCTTCATCGCCCGCCAGTTCCAGGCGCGCTTCGCCCGGATGGCGGCCTTCGCCGGCTTCTGGGGCGGGGTCCTGGCGGCCCTGGCGGCGGCGGGCCTGCGCCTCTACGCCCACGGCCAGACCATAGCCGCCCTGCTGCCGGTGGAATGGACCGACCTGATCGCCCCCCTCCCCTGCCCGTTCATCGCCGCCCTGATCGCCGCGGTCGCCGCCCGCCTGACCGCCCAGGGCGTTCTGAGGCGGATGCCGTGAAAGGCCCCCTGTCGTGAGAGGCTTGGCCGCCATCCTCGTCGTCCTGGCCGTCTGGACCGCCGGCTTGCTGGCCTTCGCCGACCGCGTGGCCCGCTCGACCCCGGCCGAGGAACCCACGCCGGCCCAAGGAATCGTCGCCCTCACCGGGGCCTCGGACCTGAGGCTGGAGGCGGCCACGCGCCTGCTGGAGAACGGCAAGGGCCAGCGCCTGCTGCTGTCCGGGGTCAACCGCAAGACCACGCGCAAGGACATGCTGGGGATCACCGGGGCGGCCAAGCCGGTGTTCGACTGCTGCGTCGACCTGGGCTTCACCGCCGCCGACACCATCGGCAATGGCAGCGAGTCCGCCGAATGGGCGCGCGGAATGGGCTATACTCATCTGATCCTGGTCACCGCCGACTTCCACATGCCCCGCGCCATGCTGGAGCTTCACTCGGCCATGCCGGAAGCCCAGATCACCGCCTATCCGGTGGCCACACCCGCCTATGACGCCGCCCACTGGGCCCGTTCGACGGAGGGGGCGCGGCGCATCGCCCTGGAGTATTGCAAGTACCTCGTGATTCTGACGCGGGAGGCGATCTTGAGCGTGGGACCCAAAGCCCATCCTGCGGCGCATAGGGGAGCGGCGGCTTGATCCTTCTGCGGTCCATCGTCTGGATGGTGGTCTTCTACCTGTGGTCCGTGGTGCTGGGGATCTGCCTGATCCCGCTGTTCCTGGCGCCGCATCGCTGGATGCTGGCGGTGATGACCTTCTGGGCGCGCGGCGTGAACGCCATGATCAAGCCCATCTGTGGCATCACCGTGGATTTCCGCGGCCTGGAGAACCTGCCCAAGGGCCGGGTGCTGGTGGCGGCCAAGCACCAGTGCATGTTCGACACCATGGGGCCTTTCGCCGTGCTGTCGGACTTCAGCTATGTGATGAAAAAGGAACTGCTGATCATCCCCTTCTATGGCTGGTTCTCGATGAAGACCGGGATGATCGTGGTCGACCGCGAGGGCCATTCCAAGGCGCTGCGAAAGATGGTCGCGGACGCCAAGGTCCGCCTGCACGAAGGCCGCCAGATCGTCATCTTCCCCGAGGGCCACCGCCAGGACCCCGGCGCAGCGCCCGACTACCAGCCGGGCGTCGCCGCCCTCTACCGCGAGCTGGGCGTGCCCTGCGTGCCGGTGGCCACCAACTCCGGCGTCCACTGGCCGGCCCATGGCCTCCGCCGCCTGCCTGGCAAGATCGTCTACCAGTTCCTCGAACCCATCCCGCCCGGCCTGCACCGCGGCGAGTTCATGCGCACCTTGCAGGATCGCATCGAAACCGCCAGCGCGGCGCTCACCCACGAATAGACTCCCCCGCCGCCGACTTGCGGGATAGCGAATTCGCGAGGCGGTGGTCTGATCTCCCTGCCCCCACTCGCCCCCCTACGAAGCGAGGGCGTTAGCGTCTGCCCGCTCCACCATCTCCAGCAACCGTTCCATCGACCGGTCACGGATGCCCTCGTCCCGCAGGTGCTCCACCAAGTCCCGCAGATAGTCCTCGTTCGGCCCCGACAGTCCCTTTGCGCCCGTGATCAGCTCCGCCTGCCGTTCCAGGCTAAGCACCCCGGCCCATTGCGGGTGGGCGACGTCGGACAGGAAGGTCAGCGCCTCCACCCGCCGCCCGCCGGCCAAGCGCACGAAGGCGCGGGCCTCCACATAGGTCTCGGTGGGTTGCTCGCGTTCGCGCAGGTAGGCGTAGACCTTATCCCAGTTGGCGTCCGCTACCCGGTAGGCCGCGCCGCGCACAGCCCCACCCGGCGCCAGGCCCAGCACCAGCCCGGGCCGCTCATAGGTTCCCCGGTGGTGGACCGAATAGATGCAGAAGGCGCGCCGGCGCCCATGGAGCGTCGCCGCCTGCCGGTCTAGAAAGGCGAACCCCGGCCGCCACATCAGCGAGCCGTAGCCGAACACCCACCGCGCGTCCGCCGCGCTTTCACTCATCAACCGCCCCGCCCGTAAGACCCGACCGCCGCATGACCCTGCCCGATCCGCAAAGTTCTCGTAAAGTCAGAAGGTGGGGCCTCGGCCTGCCCTATGCCATGGCGATCATCCTGGCGGCAGGCTGGTGCGTCGGCTGGTTCTGGGTGCGCGGCCAGGCCGAGCAGCAGATGGACGCCGAGCGCGACCGCCTGGTGGCCGCCGGCTACCCTGTCAGTTGGCAGACCCGGAGCATCGACGGCTTCCCCTTCCGCCTGGACCTGCATCTGACCGGCGTCAGCCTGGGCGAACCGTCCGGCTGGGCCCTGGCCATCCCGCGCCTGGAGGCGGAGGCCTACGCCTATTCTCCCGACCATTGGGTCCTGGTGGCGCCGGACGGGGTCACCTTCAATCGGCCGAAGGGGGGCGGGGTGGCCGTCCAGGCCCGGGCGCTGCGCGCCAGCCTGTCCAACTTCGGGGACTATCCCCCGCGCCTGTCGGTGGAGGGCGAGGACCTGACCTTCACGGCCTCTCCGGGGGCCAAGCCCTATTTCGTCACCGCCGCCAAGGCCTTCAACCTGCACCTGCGCGCCGGACCGAACGACATGGGCGCGGTCTATGTCGGCCTGGACCAGGCCGACGCCAATCTCACCGGCCTGATGGCCCGCATCGCCCAGGGCAAGCCCATCGGCATCACCGCCGACGCCCTGTTCACCAAGGCCGGCGCATTCACGGGCAGGGATTGGCCCGGCGCCGTCCAGGCCTGGAGCGCCGCCGGCGGCGCTTTCCAGGTGCGGCAGATCACCGTGGCGGCCGGAGACTCGATCCTGGACGCCCGCGCCGGCGCCTTGAGCGTCGACCGCGACGGCCGGCTGGCCGGCTCGCTGAACGCCAGCCTGCGCCAGGCGCCCAAGGCCCTGGCCGCCATGGGCCGGGCCGGCGCCATCACGCCGCGATCGGCCGAATCCGCCGCCTCGGTGGCGCAAGCCGCCCAGCAGGGAGCGGGCGACCAGCAGGGTGCCGCCGCCCACCTCACCCTCGACTTCAAGGATGGCCAGACCACCCTGGGTGCCGTCTCCGTCGGCCCCGCGCCGAGGGTCTATTGATGACGGCGGACCTGGATGGCGAGCTTCTGCAGCGCATCGCCCGGCGTATTGCCCTGGCCGGTGCGCAGACGCCGGACCTCGCCGACGCCGCCGGAACCCTGGCCCTCCGCCAGCTCCTGCGGACGCCCCATCCGGGTCTCAGCCCCGCCGGCCTGGTGCGGATCTGGGCAGAGATGATGGCGCAGGCGCGGGCCGCTCGCGCGCCGATCAGTCTCAGCGTGTTTGGCGGCCGTGACCCCGCCCGCGTCATCGACCTTGCCCGCCTGGGTTTCGGCGGCGCCCCGCCCCTGACCCTGGAAGCACAGCCCGAAGCCGCGCTGGCCGCCGCCCGCAAAGGGGCCGTGGCCGTGCTGGCCGTGGACGCTGAACGGCCCTGGTGGGGGCGGATGCTGGCCGAACCAGCGCTGCGGGTGTTCGCCGCCCTGCCCTGTCTGGCTCAGCTTGGCGACACCGCCGCCCTGGCCATCGGCGACGCCCACCCCGAACCCACCGGCGCCGACCAGACCTTCTGGGTCACCGACGCCCCTGGCTCCGCCGCCCAGGTGCTCACCGCCCTGGCCCGTGACGGCGTCGCCGGGGAGCGCCTGGCCGAGGCGGGGGGGCTGAAACTGTTCGCCCTGGTGGGCTTCTACCAGGCCCACGACCCACGCCTGGTCCGCGCGCCGGGTCGCCTTTCCGGCGTGATCGGGGCTGCGCCGACGCCCCTCGACGTGTAAGAGCCGCCTGATGACCGCCCCTGCCCCCGCCGATCGCGTCACTGCCGACCGCTTCACCGCCAGCAGCCCCCAGCCCCGGCCGGGCATCCTGGCCGTCACGCCCTACACCCCGGGCAAGGCCAGCGCGGACGGTGTCGCCAATCCGGTCAAGCTGTCGGCCAACGAGAACATCCTGGGCTTCAGTCCCGCCGCCCGCGCCGCCTTCGCCGAGGCCGCCAGCCAACTGAACCTCTATCCCGACGGCCGCGGAACCGCGCTGCGCCAGGCGATTTGTGAGCGCCATGGCCTCGAGCCTGAACGCCTGATCCTCGGCTGCGGCACCGACGAGATCTTCGCCCTGATCAACCAGGTCTACCTCGAGCCCGGCGACAACATCGTCCAGGGCGAATACGGCTTTGGCGCCTATGCCATCGGCGCCCGGGGCAACGGCGGCGAGGTTAAGCTGGCCAAGGAGCCGGACTACCGCATCGACGTCGACGAACTTTTGGATCAGGTCGACGAGCGCACCCGCATCGTCTTCGTCGCCAACCCCGGCAACCCCACCGGCACCATCATCGGCGAGGCCCAGATCCGCCGCCTGCACGAGGGCCTGCCCCCCAGCGTCCTGCTGGTCCTGGACGGCGCCTATGCAGAGTTCGTCACCGAACCGGGCTACAGCGACGGTCTGGACCTGGCGCGCAACGCCGGCAACATCGTCGTCACCCACACCTTCTCCAAGCTGCACGGTCTGGCCGCCCTGCGCGTGGGCTGGGCCTATGCGCCGGCGGCAGTGGCCGACGCCATCGATCGGGTGCGCCTGCCCTTCAACACCTCCATCGCCGCCCAGGCCGCCGCTATCGCCGCCCTGGCCGACGAGGACTTCCAGGCCCAGTCCCTGGCTCTGGTGACGCAGTGGCGGCCGTGGCTGGTGCAGCAGTTCGGCGGCTTGGGCCTGGATGTCGTCCCTTCGAGCGCCAATTTCATCCTGGCCGGTTTTCCCACCACCCCCGGCAAGACCGCCGCCGAGGCGGAGACCTTCCTGGCCAGGCGCGGCCTGCTCGTGCGCGGCGTTGGCGGCTATGGCCTGCCGGGCCATCTGCGCTTCACCATCGGCCTGGAAGAGCACAACCGCGCCCTGGTCGACGCCCTTTCCGATTTTCTGAAAGCCTGACGTGAGCAGCATCCTCTACCCCAAGCTCGCCGTTGTCGGCTGCGGCCTGATCGGCTCGTCGGTGATCCGCGCCGCCCGCGCCGCCGGGGTGGTGGGCCAGGTAGCGGCCTATGACGCAAGCCCCGCCGCCCGCGAGCGCATCGCCGCCCTGGGCTTTGCCGACATTGTCGCTGAGGACCCCAGCGAGGCCGTCCGCGACGCCGACCTGGTGATCTTCGCCACCCCGCCGCTGGCCATCGGCACGTCGTGCGCCCAGGTGGCCGCCGCGCTGAAGCCCGGGGCCACGATCAGCGATGTGGGCTCGGTGAAGGGCGCCGTGGCCGAGGCCTTCGCCCAGTTTGTCCCGGCCGGCTGCTACGCCGTTCCCGGCCACCCCATCGCCGGCTCCGAACAGTCCGGCCCGGACGCCGGTTTCGCCGACATGTTCCAGGGGCGCTGGACCATCCTGACGCCCCAGGTCCGCGACGACGCGCCCTATGCCGAGGCGGTGGAGCGGCTGACCGATTTCTGGCTGGCCCTCGGCTCGCAGGTCGAGCTGATGGACGACAAGCACCACGACCTGGTGCTGGCGGTGACCTCGCACCTGCCCCACCTGATCGCCTACAACATCGTCGGCACCGCCGCCGACCTGGAGGAGGTCACCCGTGGCGAGGTGATCAAATACTCCGCCGGCGGCTTCCGCGACTTCACCCGCATCGCCGCCTCCGATCCGATCATGTGGCGCGACGTGTTCCTGGCCAACAAGGACGCGGTGCTGGAAATGCTGGGCCGGTTCACCGAGGACCTGCAAGCCCTGTCGCGCGCCATCCGCTGGGGCGAGGGCGACAAGCTGGAAGAGCTGTTCACCCGCACCCGCGACATCCGCCTCAGCATCATCACCGCCGGCCAGGAAAGCGCCGAGCCGAACTTCGGCCGGAACCGCAAGTAGCACCCTACCCCTTGGCCGCCGCCAGGCTCTCGCGGCGCAGGTTCATCAGCACCTTGGGGGTGTCGCGTTTCATCGCCGCGCGGACCAGGCTGGGCGGGGCGACGATATTGGCGGCGATCCGGTTCACATAGGTGACGCGTGTGCCCAATCCGCCGTTGATGGCGGTCAGCCGCCACTCGCCATCCTCGGCCTTGAGGTCGCCGCCGACCCGGTGGAAGCGGATCAGGGTGTAGGGCTGGTAGTCCGAGCGGAACACGTTGTGGATCACCGGCACGAACAGGCTGCCGCGCGTCACCTGTTCACGCACGTCCGAGCCGGCCTTCATGTCGCCGGACACCACGCGGCAGCTCTCCACATTGCTCACCAGCCGGGCGGCCAGGCGGCAGTCGGTCATCACGGTCCAAACGATCTTGGGCGTCGCGGGAATATCCACCGCCGCGTGGATCAAGGCGGCGCCACCGGTGTCGGGCAGCACCTCGGCCCAGGCCTGGCCACCGCGTAGAACGCCGTCGTCCGGCGCCCAGGCGCTCGCCGCGCCAGTTCCAAAGCAGAGCAGGCCCGCCGCCAGGGCAGGTGCGATCCGATGCGAAGCCGCCACGCTCGTCTCCTTCATGCCCGACCGCTCTTATACGGGCGGCGAAGGCGAAAGGTTCACCTGACCTTCGTTGAGGCCTCAGGCCGCCCGCGTTTCCACCCCGCGCTCAGCCAGGCGGATCAGCCAGCCGGCGGCCTCCACCAGGGCCGGGGCGGTCACTGCGTAGAGCCGATGCTGGGCCTGGCTGCGCACCTTCACCAGGCCAGCCTCACGCAACACTTTCAGATGCTGAGAGACCGCCGCCAGTGAGACGTCGAACTGCTGCGCGACCTCGCTCACCGAAGCCTCGCCTTCGGTCAGATAGGCCATGATCTGGCGCCGGTTGGCGTCGCCAAGGGCTTCGAAGGTGGCCGCGATCGACATCTGTCCTCGCCGTGCTGACTCTGCCGAAGAGCCTAGCGCGTTACGGACCGGGGCGCGCCGGTCAAAGCCGCCCGCCGCCGGCAATGCCTACTTCGGCGTCACCCGCCAGATCACCCCGCCCACATCGTCGGCGACCAGCAGGGCGCCGGCCTTGTCGATGGTGACCCCCACCGGCCGGCCCATGGCCTGGCCCTTGTCATCCAGGAACCCGGACAGGACGTCGCGCGGATAGCCCACCGGCTTGCCGCCGGCGAAGGCCACGTAGATCACCTTGTAACCGGCCGCCACGGAGCGGTTCCACGAGCCGTGCTGGCCGACAAACACCCCGCCCTTGTAGGCGGCCGGCAGCAGATCGCCCTTGGAGAAGGTCAGGCCCAGGGAGGCGGTGTGGGCGCCCAGCGCATAGTCCGGCGGGATGGCCTTGGCCACCAGGTCGGGGCGTTTGTCCTTGGGCCGGGTGTCGATGTGCTGTCCGTAATAGCTGTAGGGCCAGCCGTAGAAGGCGCCGTCCTTCACCGAGGTCATGTAGTCGGGGACCAGATTGTCTCCCAGCTCGTCGCGTTCGTTCACCGACGTCCAAAGCACGCCCGTGGTCGGCTCCAGGTCCATGCCCACCGGGTTGCGGATGCCGGCGGCGAAGATCCGCCATTGGCCGGTAGCGCGGTCGACTTCCAGAATGTCGGCGCGGTTGACCTCAGCCGCCGGGCCGTTTTCGCCGACATTGCTGTTCGAGCCGATCGACGCATAGAGCTTGGTCCCGTCCGCCGAGGGCAGGATGTTCTTGGTCCAGTGGTGATCGATGGGGCCGCCGGGCAGGTCGGTGAGCTTCACCCCCGGGGCGGTGATCCGGGTGTCGCCCGGCGTGAAGGCGTAGCTGACGATGGAGTCGGTGTTGGCCACATAGAGCCGCCCAGCCACCAGGGCCATGCCCAGGGGCGAATTCAGCCCGGTATCCAGCAGCACCGTCCGCATGTCCGCCACGCCATCGCCATCGGTGTCACGCAACAGGATGATCTTATTGGGACTTCTGTTCGCCGCCCCGGCGTTCTTCATCAGGGTCTTCTCGGCGAAGCCCCGCAGGCCGGTGGGCTTTTCGTAACCAGGGCCGTCGCTCTCCGCCACCAGCACGTCGCCGTTGGGCAGGCTGAGCATCCAGCGCGGATGGTCCAGGCCCTTGGCGAAGGCCGCCACCTTCAGGTCCGGCGCCGCCACCGGGGCGCCGCCAGCCGGCCAGCCCACCACCTTGGCGATCTTCACCATCGGGATCAGGCTGTGGTGCTGCTGCACCAGAGTCGGGTTGGGGCCATAGGTGGCCAGCGGCGGGGCGCTGGGACCAGGCGTGCAGGCTGCCAGCATCGCCGCCGCGCCGGCGCTCGCCATCATCAGCAAAAGGCTCTTGGACATCTGTGTTTCCTCCGGTCCCTGCCGCCTTAACGCACGGCGGAGCCATTGGCGCCAAGGCCTCACCGGGCCAGCCGGTATCGCGCCCTGGTTTCCTTGGCCGCCGCCTTCTCGGTCTGAAGACGACTGGCGCCCAGCCAAACCTCCGTCACCTTGCCGGCCTTGTTGCGCACCAGACCCGCGCCCTCGCCGTGGTTGGCGAAGCCGCCGGCCTTGCCGATCACCGCCTCGTCGTCCTTGCCCACTATCAGCTCGCCGGCGTCCACGAAGGGGTTCCACAGGCCGGGGGCGGCGGCCAGCACCGTGTCGCCCATGGGGACCAGGTCGACAGGCCCCCAAGGCCCGCCCCACCAGCGCCCGCTCCAGTCGGCGACCTTGCGGCTGGGCGGCCCGTGTTTGGCGAAGGCCAGCAAGATGCGCACGATCCCCTCCAGGAACAGGTCCGGCGTCCCGTCCATGCTGTTGGTCAAGACGCAGACCGTCAGGCCCTGCCCCCGCAGCACCGCCGTCTGGGTCAGGAAACCCTGGAAGCCGCCGGAATGACCGACCGTTTCCCAAGGCCCCACCCGGCCCTGGATGGTTCCCAGGCCATAGTGCCGCTCCACCGAGATATCCGGCACGCGCCAGTGCGGGCGGGTCATCTCCCGCCGGCTCTCGACACTAAGGACGCTCTTGCCCGCGTCCGGGTCCAGCTGGCTGAAGAACCGGGCCAGTTCGCCGGCCGTGCTGACGAAACCCGTGGCCGAGGCCAGGGCGTTGGTGGGATTGTCGCCGGGAATGATCGGCCGCTGGCCCAGCAGCGTCTTGGTCCCATGCCCCTTGCTCAGGGCGGTCATTTCCGGCGTCGGAGCGTCCGGCCAGGTGTGCTTGAGGCCGGCCTTGGCGACGACCTCGCGTGCAATCCAGGCGTCGTAAGGCTCGTGGGTGACCGCGGCGATGATCAGACCCAGCAGGCCAAAGCCGTGGTTGCTGTATTTCATCCGCGTGTTGGCCGGCAGGATCGGCGTGTCCGACAGGGCCTCGCGCAGCTCTACCTCGTTGAGGAACGGCCGCCGGTCGGCCCACTGGCCGCCGTCCGTCCCGTCGCGGATCACCCCGGCGCTGTGGCTCAGAAGCTGGCTGACGGTAGCCTTGGCCAGGGACTTGTGCAGCCCCTTGATGTGCTCGCCAACCCGGTCATCCAGCCGCAGCCTTCCAGCCTCGACCAGCCGCATGATCCCGCTGGCGGTGAAGGACTTGGAGTGGGAGGCCACGCGGAACTGGTGCGCGCTGGTCAGCACCTCGCCGGTGGACAGGTCCGCCGATCCAAACGCCGCCTCCAGCACGCTCTTGCCGTCCTTCAGCACGGCGACGGATACGCCGGGCAGCTCGCGCAGGCGCACCTGGTAGCCCACCCATTGCGGGATGTAGGCAAGGGCGGCGGGCAACCATTTGGCCATGACGGGAAGTCCTGATCTCGCCCAGCGGCGGGCCAGGGACGATAGGCCGGAAATCCTGGTCAATGGAACGGGCTTGACCTTGCCGCGCCGTCCGCCCGCGCACGCGCCTGGATCTGGCCTTGGGCTGACAGCATCGGCGAAATCGGCTATCGCCCCCGCCATGGTCATCGCGATCCGCCTCAGCTCGTCCAATTGCACCGCCCCACCGGGGTCGGTTGCTGGCGCCTGAGCGGACGCTGACGACCACGACCCCGCCGTTTCGGCAGGGTCGATCCTCCTTCCGACGGCGTTTCCCAAACCCTCGGAAGGAAACCGCATATGCCTCGAAAACCTGAACCGCCCGCCGCCCTGCGCCCCGGCGCCGAGCCCTGGCTGCCGCTGGAGACCCCCCGCTTGATCCTGCGCGAGGTGGCGGCAACCGATTTCGATGACATCCACGACTACGCCACCGACCCGGAGGTGGTGCGCTACATGGTGTGGGGTCCCAACACCCGGCGGATCACCCGCGGCGTTCTGAACGGCTGGCTCAAGGATCAGCGCCGCTGGCCCCGCGCCGTGGTCAACATGGCCGCCCAGCACAAGGCCGACGGCCGGATGATCGGCGCCGTGCGCTTCGCCATCGTCGATCCGTCCAGCCTGACCTGCGATTTCGGCTACAGCTTCAACCGCGCCTACTGGAACCAGGGCTTCGCCACCGAGGCCGCCGGCGCCCTGGTGGACCTGGCCTTCAACCACCTGGGCATGCGCCGCGTCTTCGCCACCTGTGACGCTCGCAACACCGGTTCCTGGCGGGTGATGGAAAAGCTGGGCATGCGGCGCGAGGCCCTGTTCCGCCAGGACAGCAAGGCCCATGACGGCTGGCGCGACAGCTACCTCTACGCGATCCTCGCCGACGAGTGGCGGGCCAAACACGGGCTGAACCGGGCCTGAAAACGATCAACGACGAATGTGGCGCCAGAGTCACTTTGCGCCACAACCGTCAAGCTTGTGCACATGCAGCATTGACGTGAAGGCCGGAAATCGCGCCTGCATTCGCGACAATTCCATAACGAGTCAATGACAACCTCGCGGCGACGCCTCCCCGCTCGCCGCGTCTTGGGGATACCACCATGAGCAAGACCTGGGGCCGCACCGCCGGCGCTCTATCCGTACTGATCTTCGCCGGCATGGCCGGCCAGGCCGCCGCGGCGGACACCACCGCCAAGACCGAGTCGGAAGTCGCGCCGGTCACCGTCACCGCGACCCGCGAAACGGCCGACATGCAGCAGGTTCCGCTGTCGATGTCCGCCCTGAGCGGCCAGACCCTGGACATCATCGCCTCGGGCGGCGACGACATCCGCATGCTGTCGGCGCGCGTGCCCAGCCTGACGCTGGAGTCCAGCTTCGGCCGCACCTTCCCGCGCCCCTATATCCGCGGCCTGGGCAATACCGACTTCGACCTGAACGCCTCGCAGCCAGTGTCCTTCGTCTATGACGACGTGGTCCTGGAAAACCCGATCCTCAAGGGCTTCCCCCTGTTCGACATCGCCCAGGTAGAAGTCCTGCGCGGGCCGCAAGGCACCCTGTTCGGCCGTAACACCCCGGCTGGCGTGCTGAAGTTCGACTCGGTCAAGCCGGGCAAGGACGTCTCCGGCTACGGCCAGGTCTCCTACGCCTCGCTCGGCACGGTCAACGCCGAGGCCGCCATCGGCGGCCCGATCACCCCCGGCGTGCTCTATGGCCGCCTGTCGGGCCTCTACCAGCACCGCAACAACTGGATCACCAACGACTACACCCACCAGGACAACGCCACCGGCGGCTACGACGAGTTGGCCATCCGCGGCCAGTTGCTCTGGACGCCGACGGCGAACTTCAGCGCCTTGCTGAACTTCCACCACATGCACCTGAACGGCACGCCGCAGATCTTCCGCGCCAACATCATCACCCCCGGCACGGACAACATCGTCCCGGGCTTCCAGCGCAACCACATCTTCCAGAACGCCGAACCGCGGTCGTTCCAGCACGTCAACACCACCGGCGGCTCGGTCAATCTGACCTATGACTTCGGCAACAGCATGAAGCTGACGTCGATCACCGGCTATGAGCACACCCACACCCTGTCGCACGGCGACATCGACGGCGGCGCGCCCACCGGCCCGGGTTTCATCCCCTTCCAGTCGGAAAGCGCCGATGGGATGCCGAAGCACCACCAGATCAGCGAAGAAATTCGCCTGGCCGGCGATGTGAACCCCAAGCTGCATTACCAGGTCGGCGCCTTCTACTTCTATGAATCCGTCAACATCAACAGCTTCGACTACACCACCACGGGCGCGACCGACGGCTTCGCCTGGCAGCACCAGATCACCAAGTCCTGGGCCCTGTTCGGCACCGCCACCTACAAGGCCACCGACCAGCTGACCCTCACCGGCGGCCTGCGCTACTCCAACGACACCAAGGTCTTTGAAGCCGATCGGATCACCTCGCCGTTCGGGGCGCCGACCACCGGCATTCTGCGCGCCAACCCCAAGAGCGACGATCTAAGCTTCAACGTCAGCGCCGACTACGCCATCACCGGCGACATCGGCGTCTACGCCCGCATCGCCAAGGGCTATCGCGCGCCGGCGATCCAAGGTCGCCTGTTGTTCGGCGACACCCTCAGCGTCGCCAACAAGGAGACGCTCTACTCCTACGAAATTGGCCTGAAATCCTACCTCTTCGATCACCGTCTGCGGGCCAACCTCGCGGCGTTCGACTATGAGGTCGACAACCTGCAAGTCACCGCGGTGGGCGGGAGCGCCAACTTCAACCGTCTGCTGAACGCCAAGCACGCCAAGGGCTACGGCTTCGAAGCGGACCTTGAAGCCAAGCCGATCGAGCACCTCGTGCTCACCAGCGGCATCAGCTACAACCACACCCAGCTACAGGATCCCAACCTGGCCACCGCGCCCTGCGGCTCGCCGTTCTACCTTTGCACACGGCGCGACCCGCCCGGCGCCCTGCCCGGCACAGTGAACATCAACGGCAACTCCCTGCCCAACGCGCCGCAGTGGATCGCCAGCGTCACGGCGCGCTACGCCATCCCGTTTGGCCAGGGCGAATTGTTCGCCTTCACCGACTGGGCCTATCGCAGCCGGGTCAACTTCTTCCTCTATGACTCGGCGGAATTCCAGTCGCCGAACCGCGTCGAGGGCGGCCTGCGGATCGGTTACTCGCACAAGGGCGGCCAGTGGGAAGCGGCGGTGTTCGGCCGCAACATCCTCAACGATGTCTCCCTCGAAGGCGCCATCGACTTCAACAACCTGACCGGCTTCGTCAACGACCCCCGCACCTGGGGTGTCGAGCTGAAGACCAAGTTCTAGTCGAACTCCATCCAGCTACGCCGAACAGGGGCGCGCGGTCTTTGCGGACCGCGCGCCCTTTTCGTATCCGGCCTTACCATTCCGTCACTGTTCCTAGAGCGGGTTTAGGAAAAGTGGGTACCGGTTT
>JBBROW010000046.1:0-30977 GCA_038228945.1 Caulobacterales bacterium | reverse complement strand
TGGAGACCGGCTCGGCCATCACCTGGAAGTACCCCTCGTGCATCCTGCGCGGGGAGGCGTCGAGCGGCGAGTTCTACTCCATCGCTATCACCAACAACCGCCAGCAAGCCGACACCGGCACCAAGATGATCCACCTGGGGGCCAACACCCGCTCGCGGATCATCTCCAAGGGCATCTCGGCGGGGCATTCCTCCAACACCTATCGCGGCCTGGTCAGCGCCCACCCCAAGGCCAAGGGCGCGCGCAACTTCACCCAGTGCGACAGCCTGCTGATCGGCAAGGACTGCGGCGCCCACACCACGCCGTACATCGAGGCCCGCAACGCCTCGGCCAAGTTCGAGCACGAGGCCACCACCACCCGGCTTTCCGAGGACCAGCTGTTCTACGCCATGCAGCGGGGGCTCTCGCAGGAAGAGGCCGTGCAGCTGCTGGTCAACGGCTTCGTCAAGGAGGTGCTGCAGGAACTGCCCATGGAGTTCGCCGTGGAGGCGCAGAAGCTGGTGGCGATCTCGCTTGAGGGGTCGGTGGGATGACGACAATCGACCTGCAAGCAGCCCACAGGCACAGCAGTAATCATCGCGCGGCGCTCCTCGCGAGCAATGCATGCGGTTGCTTCTACTGCTGTGAAACCTATCACCCCACGATGGTGAAAGACTGGGTGGAAGACAAAGAGGGTACCGCTCTTTGCCCTCGCTGCGGCGTCGATTCGGTCTTGGGCGATACCTCCGGCTTGCCGGTCGTCGAGCCAGGATTCCTGCGCACCATGCGCGCCCATTGGTTTGGGGCAGTCTGATGAACCTCGAAGCCATCGATCATGCGCAGGTGGCGATCCCCAAGGGGTCGGAGAACCGGGCGCGGGAATTCTATTCGGGGCTGCTGGGCTTGCCCGAGCAGCCCAAACCGCCTGAGTTGGCCAAGCGGGGCGGGTGCTGGTTCGAGAGCGATGCGGTGAAACTGCATTGCGGCGTCGAACAGCCCTTCGTTCCGGCCCGCAAGGCGCACATCGCCTTCCTGGTGGATGACGTCCAGGGCCTGGCCGAGCGCGCCAGGGCGGCCGGCTATGAGGTGATCGACGACGACCTGCTCGAGGGCCACGAGCGCATCTATATCTACGACCCGTTCGGCAACCGGCTGGAGTTCCTCCGGCCGCTGGAAGACTGAAAGAAAACCGTGCTTTCCATTAAAGATCTCCACGTTTCCATCGACGACAAGGCCATTCTCAAGGGCCTCAGCCTCTCCGTGCCGGCCGGCGAGGTGCACGCGGTGATGGGCCCCAACGGCGCGGGCAAGTCGACGCTCAGCTATGCCCTGGCCGGACGGCCGGGCTATGAGGTGACCAGCGGGACCGCGACCCTGGACGGGGTCGACCTGACCGCCCTGGACCCCAGCGAGCGGGCGGCCAAGGGTGTATTTCTGTCGTTCCAGTACCCCACCGAGATTCCCGGCGTGCCGGCCCTGACCTTCATCCGCACGGCGCTGAACGCCCAGCGCAAGGCCCGCGGCGAGGCGGAAATCTCCGCCCCCGACTTCCTGCGCATGGCCAAGGAGAAGGCCGGCTCGCTGAAGATGGACTTCGACATGCTCAAGCGTCCGCTCAACGTCGGCTTTTCCGGCGGCGAGAAGAAGCGGATGGAAATCCTGCAGATGGCCATGCTGGCGCCGCGCCTGGCCATATTGGACGAGACGGATAGCGGCTTGGACATCGACGCCCTGCGCATCGTCTCCGAGGGCGTCAACGCCATGCGCGCGCCGGACCGGGCGATGCTGGTGATCACCCACTATCAGCGCCTGCTGGACTACATCCGGCCGGACCGTGTGCATGTGCTGGCGGCGGGGCGCATCGTGGCGTCCGGCGGGCCGGAGCTGGCGCACGAACTGGAGCGCGAAGGCTACGACAAGTACGCGCAGGTCGCCGCATGAGCCTGGCCAAGGCCATAGCCACCGGCGATCTGGCTGAGCTGCCGTCGCGGCGCGACGAGGACTGGCGCTGGACCGACCTGCGTGGCTTGGTGCGGACGATCCCCGAGCAATCGAAGAGCTTTGTCGGCAATCTGGCGCCGGGGGTGTTCGACGGCCTCGCCGAACAGGTGGTCAGCATCGTCAATGGCGAGATCCGCACCGGCATGACCATCGCCGCCGGCGGCGAGCACGTGGTGGCGGTCCGCTATATCGCCGCGCCCGGGGCCACGGCGCACAGCGCCGCGCCGAAGCTGGAGATCGGGAACGGCCGGGTGGTCCTGCTGGAGACCTTCGAGGGCGCCGATGGTGGCTATCTGTCGGAGATCGACCTCAGCCTGGACATCAAGGCCGGCGGCCATGTGGAACGGATCGTGCTGACCGACGATGCCGCCGATGCGGTCTCGGTGGCGCGGTGCAATGTCACCCTGGCCCCCGGCGCCAGCTTCAGCCAGACGGTGATCCTGGGCGGGGCCAAGCGGCAGAGGATTGAGACGCACGTTGCCCATCCTGGTGGCGGGGCCAGCGTGCGGCTGGACGGGCTCTATCTGCTGGACCAGAGGCGCCACGGCGACATCACCACGGTGGTGACCCACACCGGCGTCGACGGGGTCACCAGCCAGATGACCAAGGGCGTGGTCCGCGACCAGGCTCGCGGCGTGTTCCAGGGCCGGATCATCGTCGCCCACGGCGCCGACAAGACCGACGCCAAGATGCGGCACGACGCCCTGGTGCTGTCCGACCGCGCCGAGGTGGACGCCAAGCCGGAACTGGAAATCTACGCCGACGACGTCTCCTGCGCCCACGGCAACACGGTCGGCGCCCTGGACGAGGAGGCGCTGTTCTACGCCGAGCAGCGGGGGATCCCCGCGCTGGAAGCCAAGGCCATGCTCACCGAGGCCTTCGTCGCCGACGTGGTGGACCGCATCGAGCACGAGGGCGCGCGCGCGGTGGTGCGGGCCTTGGTGGCGGACAAGCTGCGGGGCCAGGCGTCAACCGGAGGGCAGGGTCAATGACCTTCGACCCCCACGCCATCCGCCGGGAGTTCCCGATCCTGGGTCGCCAGGTGAACGGCCGGCCGCTGATCTATCTGGACAGCGCCGCCTCGGCCCAGAAGCCGCGGGCGGTGATCGAGGCGATGAGCGGTGCCATGGAGCACGCCTATGCCAACGTCCACCGCGGCATCCACACCTTGGCCAACGAAACCACCGACGCCTATGAGCGGGCTCGCGAGAGCGTGCGGCGGCTGATCAATGCCGGCTCGGCAAACGAGATCGTCTTCACCAAGGGGACCACCGAGGCGATCAACCTGGTGGCCTCGTCCTTCGGCCAGTCGCTGCAGGCCGGCGACGAGATCGTGCTCTCGCAGATGGAGCACCACGCCAACATCGTGCCCTGGCACTTCCTGCGCGAGCGGCTGGGGGTGGTGCTGCGGTTCGCCCCGGTCACGGACGACGGGCGCCTGGACACGGAGGGCTTCCGCGCCCTGCTGGGCCCCAAGACCCGGATGGTGGCGATCTCGCACATGTCCAATGTGCTGGGCACCATCAACCCGGTGAGCGAGATCGTCACCGAGGCCCATTCTATCGGCGCCCTGGTGCTGCTGGACGGCGCCCAGGCGGTGGTTCACACCAAGGTCGACGTGCAGGCGCTGGACGTGGATTTCTATGCCTTCAGCGGCCACAAGCTATACGGCCCCACCGGCATCGGCGCCCTCTATGGCAAGGCCGAGTTGCTGGCCTCCCTGCCGCCCTACCAGGGCGGAGGCGAGATGATCGGCATCGTCACCGAGGAAGCGATTACCTACGCCGACCCGCCGCACCGTTTCGAGGCCGGTACGCCGCCGATCCTGGAAGCCATCGGCCTTGGGGCCGCCATCGACTGGCTGCAGGGGCTGGACCGTGACGCCGTGGCGCACCACGAGCACGCCCTGTACGACCGGGTGAAGGAGCGCCTGAATGGCGCCAACTGGATCACCGAGATCGGCACGGCGCCGGGCAAGGGCTCGATCTTCTCCTTCGCCATGGAGGGCGCCCACGCCCACGACGTGGCCCAGATCCTGGACCGCTACGGCATCGCCGTGCGGGCCGGAACGCACTGCGCCGAACCGCTGATGCGCCGCTTTGGCATGACCTCAAGCGCGCGCGCTTCCTTCGCCCTATATAACACCTTGGAGGAGGCGGACGCCTTCGCCGAGGCCCTCACCAAAACCAGGACCTTTTTTGCCTGATGGACGACGCATCCCCCACCCCCGACAAGATCGTTTCCGCCCTGCCGCAAGCCGAGCTGGACGCCATTACCGACAAGCTGGTCGAACAGCTCAAAACGGTGTTCGACCCGGAGATCCCGGTGGACATCTATGAGCTGGGGCTCATCTACAAGGTCGACGTCTCCGACGAGAAGGAGGTGGCCATCGACATGACCCTGACCGCGCCGGGCTGCCCGGTGGCCGGGGAAATGCCGGGCTGGGTGCATGACGCGGTGATGGAGATTCCGGGTCTGAAATCCTGCAGCGTGAACCTGGTGTTCGAACCGCCGTGGGACCCTTCGTTGATGTCCGACGAAGCGAAACTTGAACTGAACATGTTCTGAAAACCAAATCAGGTCCCATATCCATCTCATGGAAGCTCAGATTCAGCCTCGCCCGCGCCGGCCCCGCCCCCAGGTGGTCAGCCTCACCGACCGCGCCGCCGCGCGTGTGAAGGAGATCATCGCCCGGGGTGACAAGCCCTTCCTGCGCGTGGGGGTGAAGAATGGCGGCTGCGCGGGGCAGGAGTACGTCCTCGACTACGCCGAGAAGGCCGATCCCCTGGACGAGACGGTGCAGGAAAAGGGCGTGACGGTGCTGATCGAGCCGAAGGCGGTGCTGTTCCTGATCGGCACCGAGATCGACTACGAGGTCAGCCGCCTGTCATCCAAGTTCGTGTTCCGCAATCCCAACGAAACCGACGCCTGTGGCTGCGGTGAGAGCGTGACGATCGTGCCGGCGGCGGTGGACGAAGACTAGCCGGGGCGTCGAGGAAGCTTGCGCGCGGCGGTTTTGGGTCGCAACCTCGTCTGAAAAAGACCAGGGAGCGAGGCATGGATACGCCGACGGAAGCGCCGGACCAGGACTATTATGACGCCATCAAGGACCGGTTCGCGGACGCTCGCGACCTGCGCCTGAAGTACCGGCCGCAGGGCACGGCGCAGTACACCTCCGATCTGACGGGCGGGCTGGCCCGGTACGAGATCGACCCGCACGCCGACGACGCGCCGCCGCGCGACCCCATCACCGACACCGTGGAATGCCTGTTCATCGGCGGCGGCTTTTCCGCCTTGCTGACCGCCGCGCGGCTGCGCGAGCGGGGGGTGGAGAGCATCCGCATCGTCGAGCGCGGGGCCGACGTGGGCGGCACCTGGTACTGGAACCGCTATCCCGGCGCGGCCTGTGACGTGCCGTCCTACGACTACCTGCCGCTGCTGGACGAGATGGACTACGTGCCGTCGCGCTATTACGCCAAGGGGCCGGAGATCTTCGCCCACTGCCAGGCGATCGCCCGGCGCTACGATCTGTACGACCTGGCGGTGTTCCGCACGACGGTGACCTCCACGATCTGGGACAACACGGAAAAGCTCTGGCGCATCGGCACCGATCGCGGCGACGTCATGAAGGCCCGGTTCGTCATCTGCGCCAACGGAACCCTGTCAAAGCCCAAGCTGTCGAAGATCGCCGGCATGGAAAGCTTCAAGGGGCATTCCTTCCACTCCTCGCGCTGGGACTATGGCTACACCGGCGAGGACCTGTCGGGGCTCGAAGACAAGGTTGTCGGGATCATCGGCACTGGCGCCTCGGCGGTGCAGGCGATCCCGCGCCTGGCCAAGGCGGCCAAGCAACTCTACGTCTTCCAGCGCACGCCATCGTCCATCGACCTGCGCAACGACCGGCCCACCGACCCGGACTGGATCGCGCGGCTGAAACCCGGCTGGCAGCAGGCGCGGCGACAGAAGCACCTGCGCGGGCGCGAACTCGACGCCGAGGCCAAGTCAAACCTGGCGGCCCTGTCGCGCGAGGAGAAGATCCGCCGCCAGGAGAACGGTAACATCGATCACATGATGCGCATCCATAAGCGCATCGAAGAGATCGTCGAGGACAAGGCCACCGCCGAGGCGCTGAAGCCCTGGTACATGTTCATGTGCAAGCGGCCGTGCTTCGACGACGAATACCTGCCGGCCTACAACCGCCCCAATGTGCATCTGGTGGATACCCGGGGCATGGGAATCACCCAGATCGGCGAGACAGGCCCGGTGTTCGACGGGCGCGACTATCCGCTGGACCTGCTGATCTATGCCACCGGCTTTGAGGTGCAGAAGACCGGGATCTATAACGAGATTCGGGGCCGGGACGGGCGGGAGATCAACGAGACCTACGCCGATGGCCTGCGCACCTTGTTTGGGGTGCATACGCACGGCTATCCGAACCTGTTCATCATGGGCGGCTATCAGGCCAGCTTCCAGTTCAACCTGACCTTCATGCTGCAGACCCAGGGCGACCACATCGCCGAATGCATCGCCTTCGCCCGCGACGGCGGCTACGCCGAGATCGATGTCTCGCCGACGACCGAAGAGTGGTGGGTGCGGGAGGTGATCGCCCACCGTGGCAAGACCAGCCGCAACGCCGACTGCACGCCGGGCTATTACAATTTCGAAGGCGAGTTCAACCGGCGCCAGGACGGCAACTACAACGGCGGGTTCCTGCAGTATTTCAATCACATGCAGGACGTGCGCGGGAAGCTGGCCGAACACTTCGTGTTTTCGAAGGGGTAGGGGCGGCGGTTGTCCCAACCCCGTGCCGACCTGGGGGTGAAGGGCATTGCTGCTCACTGGACGGGAGCAAGTGATGTCATTCGTCGAGGGGCAACTTGTCACCGGGGCATTCGACTACGACGGTGGCCGGCAAGTTGCGACCGAACTCGCGCTCATCTTGGCCTGGGCCTTCGGACGATGAAGCACCGCAGAACCCATGAGGCCGAAACCCGCTACCTTAAGAACCAGAGAGACGCCGTGTCATGGCGTCGAGCGAGGGCCAGGGCGGACCCTTGCGCAGCGTACTGACGAGGTCTTGGCCCCATCGTCGCCCGTTCGGGAACTGGTCGCCCGCATCCCAGCGCCACGCCGCGACCATTGCCAGAACCAGGGCCCTGCACTCTTCGAGCAGCGCCTGATCAACGTCTGGATAGTGTTCGATGACGGCTTCCGGCGCGTGGGCGAGGTCGAACTCGATCGGCCCACGGCAACAGGTTTCAAGGTCGATGAACAGCGGCCCGTGCTTGGTGCTGAGCACGTTGCCCGGGTGCGGCTCGCCGTGCAGCAACTGCTCTGGTGCGTCGCGGTCGGTGATCGCTCGTCTCAGGCTCTTTAACATGCCGCCAAGAAAGGCGCGGTCCGCGTCGGCAAGCGCCGGGGTCTGGTCGCGGCTCTCCACGAGTTGCTCAGCCTCCGCGACACGATCGGTGAAGTGCGGCGTCACCACATCCAGCTTGCGCATACCGGCATGCAGGCGCGCGAGCGCACTGGCGTAGTCGGCCGGCGCCACTTCAGGCGTCACCGACGGGTAGTAGGTCCATAGGGTGACCACGAAGCCGTCACGCTCGTGGGGGCGGGGCTCAGCGCGAGGTTCAAGTGCCGCCCCGGGACTTCCGATCTCCGCCAGGCGTTGAGCAATCTCGACTTCAAACGCCGCCACCTGCTGGGCCAGGGGCGCCACGCGAGCCAGGACGTCACAGGGCAGCAGGCGCACGGCGAGCTTGTTTGAGTTCTGCAGAACGACCGCGTCGTCGACGGCCAAGCCAAGCGCCGAGGCGGTCGACATGGCCGCGGCCACCGCACGCTGAAGGTCGGATGGCTGCAAGGGAAGGTTCCGTCCGCACCTGCTCAGGCACGGGTTACTAAGGGACCCAACGCTCCCTGTCACTCACCGCGCCGCCGCTAGCGAGAGTCCAGATGTCGGACCGCGGCGCGCAGCAGGGCGCGGGCGTACAGGCGGTGAAGGGGGACCATCGCGCGGAAGCCGACGCTGAGGCCGCCGGCTTTCTTCCGCGGCACGAGGGCGGTGCCGAAATAGAGCCTGGTCGTCGCCGCCGCCGAGGTCGTATCCGCCACGCTCATAAGCCATGACCGCGACGATCCCAGGAAGTCGCTCAGCAGGATCTGGTGGTCCTCCCGCGCTTCCACGGTCCAGGCGGCGAACGTCGCGGTCTCGCCCGTGGCCAGCCCCCGTGCCTGCTGGTCGGTGGACGGGCGCGCCAGCACTACACTCAGGACCAGGCGTTCGAGCTTGAACAAGGCCGTCGTGTAGAAGGCTGCGACGTAGGCGCCTTGGGTGACAAGGCCCGGGATGGTGATGGCCAGGCAGTCGGTATAGCCGCCCTTGCCCTCGTAGCGGCCAAGCAGAGCGCCCGGCGGCAGCGCGGCGGCTTCGATCACCGGGACCGTCCGGCGGGGAACGTCGGCAATAACTCTAGCCATCTCACCGTATGCTCCCCCTACACGCCCCAAAACCGGACCCACCGAAGGTCGGTTAAAGGCCGGATGCATGCGTGACGCCCTGTCCAGAAGCCGATCTGGACTTCAAATACCCGTTCAACAACCTATATCGGCCCTTTCGGAGGAAGCGACATGCGCCATCTCGCACAGATCAATATCGGCCGGGTGCTGGGCGGGCCGGACGATCCGCGAATGTCGGATTTCTACGGCAACCTGGCACGGGTCAACGCCCTGGCCGAGCGCATGCCGGGCTTTGTCTGGCGACTGCAAGATGAGACCGGCGATAGCGCCATGGCGCTGCACTGGCCGGGCGATCCGACGATGAGCGTCAACATGTCGGTTTGGGAAAGCGCCGAGGCTTTGGGCGCCTTCGTCTTCAACACCGTCCACCGCAACATCTACGCCCGCAAACACGAGTTCTTTGAAGTCCCCGAGCGGCCGACGGTGGTCCTATGGTGGATCGAGGCCGGCCATATCCCGACGCTGGAGGAGGCCAAGGTTCGCCTCGACCACTACATCGCCCACGGCCCCAGCGAGTTCGCCTTCCTGTGGGCCGACCTGCCCTCCGCCAAGGCCTGGCTCGAGCGGCGCTGCGCCTAGCCCGGGCGCTGAATTTTAGGCTGGCTGCACCTCGCCTTTCGGTTCCTCTCCCGGCGTGGTGACCAGCACCGAGGGGCGCACCGGCTCGCCGCGGGCCATGGCGATCAGTTCCTGGCTGCGGCCTTCGACGGCCGATTCCAGGCGGGCGAGGAATTCGCCGCGGCCAAGGCCGGGCGGGATGGGGTCGAGGAATTCCACCGTCGCGACGCCGGAGGTCTTCTTGTACTCCTGCTGGGTCCAGAAGACGCCGAGGTTGGTGGCCACCGGCACCACCGGCATGTTGAAGTCGCGGTACATGTAGTAGATGCCGCTGCGGTAGCGGAAATGCTCGCCCGGCTTGGCCAGGTGGCCCTCCGGATAGATCAGGATGCGGCGGCCGTCGGCATGGGCGGCGGCGGCGCGTTCGGAAAGCGCCTTGCGGGCTTCGGGTCCGCCGCAGCTGTCGACCACGATGGCGCCGAACTTCTTCAGGATGCCGCGCAGCAGGGGAATGCGCTCCAGGTGGTCGCCGGTGACGAACACCAGGTTGGGGACATTGGCGAACATCACGAAGCCGTCGCCCCAGGAGTGGTGCTTGGCGCCGATGATGAAGGCGCCGTCCGGCAGGCGCTCCTTGCCCCTCACCTCGACCTTGACCCCGCCAAACCAATGCAGGGCCCAGAGGATCCGCCGCGAATAGATGGTCAGGGCCAGGCCGATGGCGCCGCGCCCCGGAACCAGGGCCATGAAGGCGGTGAGCAGGGCGTAGAACACACTCATCACCCAATAGGCGACGGCGAACACGAAGGCGCGCATGGCGTTGGACTTTCCAGGTTTGGAAGGGGAGGAAGGAGGGGACGCTTTACCGAGCGACGAGGATGGCCTGGACGGCCGCCGTCATCAGGGGGGCGTGGGCCGTCATCGAACCGTCGATGCGGTTATAGGCCTTGTTCTGCGCTGTCTGGACGATGGCGCCGATGGCCATGGCGGCCACCACGCGGGGGTCCGCGGGCGGGATCTCGCAATCCATCATGGCCCGCTTGAGGATGCCCTCGACGACGCTGACCGGGTCTTTGCCGTCCTCCTGGTAGTAGGGCAGGAAGCGGTGGATGGAGAGCAGGTGGAAGGTGAACACGGGCCAGTCCTCGTCTGCCACCTCGCAATAGGCGTTCACCACGGCGGCGGCCTTGGCCTTGATCCCCTGGGCCTCGCCGGCGGCCTGGGCGACCAGTTCCGAGAGCCGGCGGTGCACGCCCATGAACAGGCTGATCGCCAGCTCATCCTTGCTCTTGTAGTGGCGATAGATGGCCCCCTCGGAGACGCCGGCCAGGGCGGCGATCTCCTTGGTGGTGGCGCCGTCCACACCCACGCGGGTGAAAAGGGCGATGGCGGCCTCGTCGATGCGAGGCTTTGTGGTGTTGGCGCGTGTCATGAGACGAGGTGTAGTCCACCTCGCCTGACAATGCAAGTGAGCGCTCACTCACATACGTAATTTCTCGATCAGGCCCCGGTGAACTGGGCCGTTCGCTTCTGCAGGAAGGCCTTCACCCCCTCGGCGAAGTCGGCGGTGCGGCCGGCTTCGTTCTGGGTCGTGGCCTCGGCCTGGAGCTGGTCGGCCCATTCGGTGTCGAGGCTGCTCCAGATCAGCTTGCGGATCATGGCCAGGGCCTTGGGGCCGTCGGCCAGTTCCTTGGCCAGCTTGGTCGCCTCGGCCATCAGTTCGGCGTCAGGGACGCAGCGGTTGATCAGGCCCCATTCCAGCGCCTTGGCGGCGGGCAGGCGTTCGCCCAGCATGGTCATCTCCATGGCCCGCGCGCGGCCGATCAGGCGCGGCAGCAGGTAGGTGGATCCGCCGTCCGGCACCAGGCCGATGCGGCGGAAAGCCTGCAGGAAATAGGCGCTCTCGCCGGCCAGGACCAAATCGCCCATCAGGGCTAGGGAGCAGCCGACCCCAGCCGCCGCCCCGTTCACCGCCGTGACGATGGGCTTGGGGAAGTCGCGCAGCAGGCTGACGAAGGGATTGTAGTGGGTTTCCAAGGCGCTGCCGGCGCCTTGCGGCGCACCGCCGCCACCACCGCCGCCGACACTGGTCAGGTTGGCGCCGGAGCAGAAGCCGCGGCCCTCGCCGGTGAGAATCACCGCCCGCACTTCGGAGTTTTCGGCCAGGTCCTTGAACGCCTCCGCCAGCTCGACAATCATGTCGACGCCGGCCGCGTTCATGGTCGAGGGGTCGGACAGAGCGACCGTCGCCACCTTGTCGGCGATCGAGACCTTGATCTTGTTGTACGCCACCGGATCCTCCCAAATGTCAGGCTTTGGCTGAATCTAGGGAGCAGGACGCCACGGAACGCCAGAGGAAAAGTGAGTGTCCCGATTAGGCCGCGTCAGCCAATACATCGCTGTTGGTGACGCGGTTACGCCCGGAGCGCTTGGAGGCGTACATCGCCCGGTCGGCCCGCTCGACCAGCAGGTGGATGGCCTCGCTGGGCCGACGTTCGGCGAACCCGGCCGAGATGGTGATCGTGCCCAGGTCTTCGTTGGTGGAGCGGCGCTTGAGCATGCGCGAGGAAACCTCTTCGCGGATCTCGTTGAGGGTGCGCTCGACCTGCCGCTGGGATTCGTGGGCGAAGATGATGGCGAATTCCTCGCCGCCGTAGCGGGCGGCGAAGCGGGGCGGGGCGCCGACGCGGCCGATGACGCTGGCCACGAAGCGCAGCACCTGGTCCCCAGTTTGGTGGCCCCAGGTGTCGTTGAAGGATTTGAAGTGGTCGATGTCGAGCACCGCCAGGGCGACAATGCTGTTCTTGGCGTCGGCCTCGATGCAGGCGCGCTCCAGTTCCTCGTCGAAGGCCTTGCGGTTGGCGAGGTTGGTGAGGCCGTCGGTGGTGGCGTCGCGGCGCACCTGTTCCAGGTGCTCCTTCAGGCGCGCGACCTCTTCCGAGGATTCGGCCAGGCGCTTTTCCAGGGTGGCGTTGTTGCGCTGGACCTGGCGGGTGGCGCTGGTCAAGTTGCCGACCATGCTCTTGAGCACGCCGACGTCGACCTCGCCGCTGAGGTCCTTGGTGGCCCCGGCCAGGGTGGCGCCATAGGCGGCGTTGTGTTGCTTGGCCGACTGGATCGCCTCGGAAACCGCCGCCAATTCCTTGGTCAACACGTCGCCGGCGTCGCGAATCTGTTCGTTGAGTTTGGCCTTGGGCAGGTAGGTGGCGGCCAGGTCTTCAGCCATGGTGTCGGTGATGGTCTCGCCGGACTTCAGCAGGCGCTGAATTTCCCGAGCCAGGGGGCCGTTGGGATCGGCGACAAGGTGGATCCACAGCTCGAAATTCAGCGCCGTCGGCCAGATCTTGTCCGACTCCATCATCTCGATGGCCGCCCGCGCCACGGAGTAGGCCTGCGGGCCTCGCAGGGTGGTTTCGACTTCGCCGGCCATCAACGTCCTCATTGTGGTTGGGGCGACGCCTTTTGCACGCCCCAGGACCTGAGCGAGACCATAGGGCGCAGAGGACAAACGAGCGGTTAAGGCTGGGCGGCATTGTCTTGCGCGCGATCAAGAGTCCGGCCATTCTGAACACTGATCAGATTGGAGTGAACCATGGCCGACCCCGCCGCGGAAATGCAGCAGATTCTTGACCGGCAGAAGGCCGCGCACCTGCGCGACGGCGCCCCAACCGCCGAGCAGAGGATCGATCGCCTCAACCGCTGCATCGGCCTGCTGGTGGACTATCAGTCGCAGATCGAAGACGCGCTGAACGAGGACTTCGGCACCCGCTCGCGCGAAGCCACCGCCTTCACCGACGTCGCCTCGTCCATCGGCGCGCTGAAGTATGCGCGCGAAAGAGTGGCCGGCTGGATGAAGCCGGAAAAACGCAAGACTACCCCGGCGATCCTTGGCCTGTTCGGCGCCAAGGCCGAGGTCCGCTTCCAACCCAAGGGCGTTGTCGGGGTGATCAGCCCCTGGAACTTCCCAGTGAACCTGACTTTCACACCGCTGGCTGGGCTGTTGGCGGCGGGCAACCGCGCCATGATCAAGCCCTCGGAATTCACCCCGGCGACGTCGGACCTGATGGCGCGGATGTTCGGCGGGGTGTTCAGCGCCGAGGAGATCGCCGTGATCACCGGCGGGCCGGATATCGGCCAGGCGTTTTCGGGCCTGGCGTTCGACCACCTGATCTTCACCGGCGCCACCTCGGTCGCCAAGCACGTGATGAAGGCCGCCGCCGAGCACCTGACGCCGCTGACCCTGGAGCTAGGCGGCAAGAGCCCGGTGATCGTGGGCCGGTCCGCCGACATGAAGCTGGCGGCCGCGCGGATCATGAACGGCAAAACCCTCAACGCCGGCCAGATCTGCCTGGCGCCCGACTATGTGCTGACCCCCGCCGAGGGGCTGGAGACCTTCGTCTCCGAGGCCCAGGGCGCGGTGCGCAAGATGTTCCCGACCATCAAGGACAACCCCGACTACACGGCCATCGTCGCCCAGCGGCACTATGACCGGATCACCGGCTATATCGACGAGGCCAAGGCCAGGGGCCTGCGCGTCATCGAGCTCAAGCCGGACGACGAGGATCTGAGCCAGCAGGAGCATCGCAAGATCGCCCCCACCCTGATCATCGATCCCACCGACGACATGAAGGTGATGCAGGAGGAGATCTTCGGTCCGGTGCTGCCGGTGAAGACCTACAAGAGCATGGCCGAGGCGGTGGCCTATGTGAATGCACACGACCGGCCGCTGGGGCTCTACTATTTCGGCGACGACGCCGCCGAACAGGAAAGCGTGCTGGCCGGCACCACCTCCGGCGGGGTGACCGTCAACGACGTCATCATGCACGTGGCCCAGGAAGACCTGCCCTTTGGCGGCGTCGGCCCCTCCGGCATGGGCAGCTACCACGGCCTGGACGGCTTCAAGGAATTCAGCCACCGCAAGGCGATCTATACCCAGCTCAAGAAGGACATGCCGCAACTGGCGGCGCTGCGCCCGCCCTACGGCCCAGCGTTCAGGAAGTTCCTGGCCGGGTCGATCGGGCGGTAGGTCAGGCGCGGAGGGCGCGGCGATGAAGTTGTTCTGCACCGTCTTGCTGGTGTTTGGCGCCAGCGCGTCAGCCTGCGCATAGCCTGGCCCGGCAAAGTCAGGCGCACGGCTTCTGACCGACGCTGACCTGACCCGGTATGCGGCCGCCAGCTTCGACAAGCGGGCGATGATGTTCAAGCAGGAGCGGCTGGGGCGGCATCACGGGGTGGCGGTGGTGGCCGATTTCCCGTGTGGCGACGTCTGTCCGGACTACACGACGCGGATCATCCACTACGACGTGGCGCCAGGTCCGGCCTGCGCAAAGGCCGGCGGGGTGGAGGAGATCAAGATGATCCCGCGCGGCATCGCCGTGATGCGCCAGCCCTTCTGCGTGCCCAAGGTGCTGGCGGGCAAGGAACGGTAGGGGATCGGTAGGGGAGGCGGGTCGGTGAGGGCGTTACCCCTCACCGGATTTCCAGAGCCTACTTCGGCCGCATGAACGCCGGCAGGTCGGAGCCGAAGCCCACGACATTGCTGCGGTCATCGTCGTCGCGGCCGCGGCGGGCGTCACGGTCGCCGTCGCGGCGCGGCTGGCGGTCGCCCCGGGCCTCCGAACGGTTGTCGGGACGGCCTTCCGAACGATTTGCCGGGCGGGCTTCACGCTCGGGCCGCGCCTCACGCTCAGGACGGGCTTCACGCTCCGGCCGGGCTTCACGCTCGGGAAGGGCCTCGCGGCCCGGCCCGGCTTCGGCGCGGGGGGCGCGGTCCGTCGCTGGCTCGCGTTCAACGCGGGGCTGACGCTCGCGGCGGGGCGCACGGCCTTCACGCGGCGCGCGGTCTTCGCGGGGGGCACGGTCCTCACGCGGCGCGCGCTCGGCGGCCGGTTCGGCGTCGGCTTGCACCAGGGCCGGAGCCTCGGCCGCTTCATCGGTGGACGTGCGGGGTTCGCCACGGGGACGACGGCCGCCCCGTTCGCGGCGGGGACGCCGCTCGGTCGCGGTTTCCTCGGCGGGTGAGGCTTCGACCTGGCTTCTCTCGGGCGGCGCCTTGGCGACGTAGGGCGCCGGGGCTTCCTCGCCCTCGGCGCGGGGGGTCACCACGGTGGGCTCCATGCCGACCACGGAGGTTTCCGAGGCGGGACGACCGCGGCTGCGGCCACGGTCGCGGTCACGATCCCGGCTACCGCCGCCACCACTGGAGCGGTCGCCGCCGCGGCGTTCTTCCTTACGCTTGCCCTCGGCCTTCACTTGCGACCAGTCGATGTCGAGGGTGACCTCTTCCGGCTTCATGGCGATCAGCTTCAGGACCTTGTCCAGGTTCCGCGCGTCGGCCGGGGTGACGATCATATAGGTGTCGCCCTTGCGCCCGGCCCGGCCGGTGCGGCCGATGCGGTGGACGTAGTCGTCGGCATGGTGCGGCACGTCGTAGTTGAAGACGTGGCTGACATCCGGGATGTCCAGGCCACGGGCGGCGACGTCCGAAGCGCAGAGCAGTTTCAGCTCGCCCTTGCGGAAGGAATCCAGGGTCTTGGTGCGGGTGGACTGGTCCAGGTCGCCGTGGATCGGGGCGGCGTCGAAGCCGTGCACCTTCAGCGATTTGGCGACGATGTCGACTTCCGACTTGCGATTGCAGAAGACGATGCCGTTGCGCACGTTGTCGGCCCCGACCAGGGCGCGCAGCGCGGTGCGCTTGGCGGCCGGGTCGGCGCTGGGGATGCGGACGATGTGCTGGGTGATCGTCTCGGCCGTCATCGCCGGGCGCGAGGCCTCGATCCGCACCGGATCATTCAGGAACTGTTTGGTCAGCCGGGTGATTTCCGGCGGCATGGTGGCCGAGAAGAACAGAGTCTGCTTCTTGGCCGGCGTCATCTTGAAGATGCGCTCCAAGTCCGGGATGAAGCCCATGTCCAGCATGCGGTCGGCTTCATCGACGACCATGATCTGGACGCCGGTGAGCAGCAGCTTGCCGCGTTCGAAGTGGTCCAGCAGGCGGCCGGGGGTGGCGATGAGCACGTCGACGCCGCGGTCGAGCTTCATCTCCTGGTCGCCGAACGAGACGCCGCCGATCAGCAGCGCCCAGGTCAGCTTCTGGCCCTTGGACTATTTGTCGAAGGAGAGGGCGACCTGGTCGGCCAGCTCCCGCGTGGGGGCGATCACCAATGAGCGCGGCATCCGCGCCTTGGACCGGCCCGCCACCAGGCGGTCGATCATCGGCAGGGTGAAGGCGGCGGTCTTGCCGGTGCCCGTCTGGGCGATGCCCAGGACGTCGCGGCCCGACAGGGCGACGGGGATGGCTTCGGCCTGGATCGGCGTGGCGACGGTGTAGCCGGTATCGGCGACCGCTTGTAAAGTCGGGGCGCTAAGGCCCAAGTCTGAAAAGTTTGTCATGCCTTGAATAGCAACGAGCGTGGGGGCGTCCAGTGCGAAACATGCGCGCTCGGAACCCCACCTCGGGCGCGCGGAACATACGGCCGCTCCTCATAAAGTCAACGATCGCCTGCCGGGAAAGTCTTGCGGCGAAATTGAAAAACATGGCGGCGAGACCGCGGCGATCATCAGACAAAAGACAAGAACGCCGCTGGTCGCTAAGGGGAGGGGTGATCAAGACCCTTCCGCGCCTCGTCCTGGCCAGCGCCAGCCCCCGCCGTCTCGACCTGCTGGCCCAGGCGGGACTGACACCTCACGCCGTCGACCCGGCCGATATCGACGAGACCCCGCTGAAGGACGAGACCCCGCGTCTGGCGGCCCTGAGGCTGGCGCTCGGCAAGGCGCGGGCGGCGGCAGTCCGCCACCCGGACGCCTATGTCTTGGCCGCCGACACCATCGTCGCGGTGGGGCGGCGGATGCTGGGCAAGCCCGCCAACGAAACCGAGGCGCGCAAGATGCTGTCGTTGATGTCGGGGCGGGCGCACAAGGTGCTGACCGGGGTGGCGGTGATCGCGCCCGGCGCACGGGAGGCCTCGCGCCTGTCGGAGACCCGGGTCACCTTCAAACGCCTGACCGCCGCGGAAACCGAGGCCCTGATCGCCAGCGGCGACTGGCGGGGGGCGGCGGGCGGTTACAAGATCCAGGGTCGGGCGGGCGCCCATGTGCTGGCGCTGAGCGGCTCCTACACCGGGGTGGTGGGGTTACCGCTGTATGAGACCCTGAGCCTGCTCACTGGCCTGGGTTATGTGACGGCATGAGCCAGCGGCGCCTGTTCCTTGATGTCGGCATCGGCGAGACCCGGGGCGTGGTCACCCTGGACGGGCGGCCCGAGCGGCTGTTGATCGACCGCGGCGAAATTGTCCCGGTTCAGGCCCTCGGCGCCCGCCTGGTGGCCCGTGTGCGCCAGGTCGAACGGGCCCAGGCCATGGCCTTTCTGGACATGGGGCAGGGGACCGACGGGGTGTTGAACCTGCGCCCGGAGATGGAGCGGCTGAACCAGGGCCAGATCCTGGAAGTCGAGGTCCGCACCGAGGGGCGGGCGGACAAGGGCGCCACCCTGCGCCTGATCGGCCCGGCGGAGGGCGCGCCGCGCCTGCTGCAGGCCGGGCCGACCCTGGCTGAAGAGCTGCAAGCCTTCGCGCCCAAGGTCCAGGTTTTGACGGGCGAGGCTGCGCGCCGCGTGGCGGATGAGGCGCAGGACGAAGCACTGCAGACCGAGTTTCCCCTGCCAGGCGGGGGCAGCGTGGCGCTGGAGCGGACGCGGGCCCTGACGGCCGTCGATATCGACATGGGCGCCCGGTCCGGCAACGAGGCCAAGCGCGCGGCCAGGCTGGCCAATCTCGCGGCCCTGGGCGCCACGGCTCGGGTGCTGCGGTTGAAGGGGCTAGGCGGCCTTATCGTCATCGACTTCGCCGGCCGCGCCATCGACGGCCCGGCCCTTCTGGCCGCCGCGCGGACCCTGTTCGCGCCCGACAATCCGGGTGTGGCTCTGGGACCGATCAGCCGATTTGGCACGCTTGAGCTTACCGTGCCGCGCCGCAGCCGGCCGGTACTCGAGATCCTGACCGGCGCCGACGGCGCGCCGAGTGTGCAGACCGAGGCCCTGGCCATGGTCCGCGCCCTGGAGCGGGAGGCCGGCGCCGACGGCGGGGCGCGGCTGGAAGCCCTGGCGGCGCCGGATGTGGCCGAGGCCGCGGCGCCCTATATCCAGGCCTTGATCGCGCGCGTCGGCGCCCGCGTCACCGTGCGGGCCGAAGCCGGCCGCGCCCGCGCCGACTCTACAGTGAGACCCCTATGAGCTGCCCCCTCTGCCAGAAGCCCACCAATGTGGACTACCGCCCCTTTTGTTCCCGCCGCTGCGCCGACGTCGACCTGCAACGCTGGATGAGCGGCCGCTACGCCATACCGGCGGCGCCGGAGCATGAGGAGGACGATGACGGCGCGGGCTTCGCCGTGGGCAACAGCGAGGACTGAACGTCCGCGTCCTCTGGAGCGCATTCGGGGCGGATGTCGTGAAGGAAGGGGAAGTGGTGCCTGGGGGCGGATTCGAACCACCGACACGCGGATTTTCAATCCGCTGCTCTACCAACTGAGCTACCCAGGCTTCGCGGGCGAGGCCCGTAAGGGCGCGGTCTATACGCAAGGGCCTGCGCGTTGTCCAGAACCTGAAGCCCCGCGCCTAGTCTTCTTCGGCGACCGTGGTCTCGGTGTGGGTGCGCAGGGCGGAGAAGTAGCCGAGCGCCGGGGAGACGATGACGCCGGCGGAGGCGATCAGCAGGGTGTGCTGCGGCCCTAGCACCCCGCCCAGCACCCCGCCGACCACGGCCCCGATGATGCCGGTGGCGCCAGGCGCCGCGGCGAACACCCCGCCGATACGGCCCATCATCTCCGGCGGGGCCTGGGTCTGGCGCAGGCTGCGCCCGGCGATCTCGTTCACGGTGCCGAAGCTGTCGCCTACCGCCTGGGAGGCCATCAGCATCACCATGCCGATCACCGGGCCGCCGTGGGCCAGGGGGATGAACAGGCTGCCCAGGCCCGTGACGATACCGGTGTAAACAAAGGTCGGGCCGATACCGAACCGCTGGATCAGGGCGCGGGCGAGGCTGGCGCCCAGCAGGGCGGCGACGCCGCCCACCGATATGGTGGCGCCCAGCATGGCTGGGGTCAGGCCCAGGACCCTCAGGGCGAAGAGTATATAGAGCGCTGAAAAGAACGAACCGAACAGGGCGCTGGCGCAGGCGATCAACAGCAGGGGGCGGATCACCGGATGGGCCAGGGCCGTCACCAGCCCGATCTTGAAATCAGCGATGGGGTGGGTGGGCGCCTCCTCCGACGGGGCGGGGGCCGGCTCGGGCGCGCGGATCGTGGCCAGGACCAGGGCGGAGACCAGATAGGTCCCGGCATTGACGGCGATGGCGAAGGGGGCGGTGAAGACCTGGAACAGCAGCCCGGCCAGGCTGGGGCCGCCGATCTCGGCGATGGACTCGGTGGTGGCCAGCTTGGCGTTACCTTCGACCAGGTCGCTCCGCGCAATGAGGAACGGCAGGTAGGCATGGTCGGCCATGTCGAACAGGACGCTCAGGCCGCCGACCAGGGCGGCGACTATATAGAGCTGCACCATGGAGAAGATGTGCAGCCAGGCGGCCACGGGGATGCTGGCCAGGACCATGGCGCGGCCGACGTCCGTCCAGATCAGGATCGGCCGACGCCGACCGCGGTCCACCAGACCGCCGCCCATCAAACCCACCACGATGGCTGGGCCGCGCGCCAGGGCCGCCAGGACCCCCACCTGCGCTGGGCTGGCGCCCAGGCTCATGACGGCGGCGAAGGCCAGGCCTTCGCGGGTGATGCGCGCGCCGAAGGAAGAGACGGACTGCGCGCCCCACAGCTTCAGGAAATCCCGGTGACGCCACAGGCCGGCGCCGCCGCGCGCCGCGGCCTGACTCATCGGTAGATCCCCCCAGGGCTCCCGCCACAACGGCGCGGCCCGGCGGCGGAAACTAGCGGACGCGGGGGCGTCTCGCCAGCATACTGAAACCCGCGGCGAGGTCGCTGACGCGGCCATAGGGCGACGGCCAGAGAAAAAATGGACCCGTCAGCCCAGGTTTGCGGGCGCGCCCTTGTGACGTTTGTTCCAGAAGGTGGGCGCTGGCGGTAAAGTCGCCTCCAAAGTCGGCGCCCCCAAGGGAGCTCACGCAGTTTTTCGACCGATCAGCGTTTCCCGGTTCATGTTGCACTGCAAGACGAAAATCCCATTCCAAAGCAAATGCCCCTTGCGAGGCAGTGCGATTGTCGTTGTGCAGTGCAAAATGGACATTGTTTAGATTTCTGAGCTGTGAACGACTGTCTGACCGGCGCCCCTTGACGGTGAAATAAGGGGTTGCCAAAGGACCACAGCCGCAAGTCTAACAAAGCGGTAAGGCTGCGATCGTCACGTAAGGGGCGGTCGCAGTTGAATGCGCCGTCGAGACGTGTTCGCGGAAGATCTTCGGATCAGATGTGCGTGCGGGTCGGGCGTAGCGACACCGGCGGGGGAGTTGTGGCGACGATCGTTCGGCGCCTAACTCTCGCGTCACTAATAGCTAGGGTGGGACGCTATCGCGCGACGACCCTTCGGTCCCATGGGCTAGACCAAGCAGGAACTGGCGACAGATGCTCGACAACAAACGAACCACTCCAATCATCGCTCTTATCGGCGCCGTAGCGCTGATGGCGAGTGTCCCGGCCTTCGCGCAACCCGCGCCGGCCGCCAGCCCGGCTGCCGCGGCTTCAGCGGCCCCGGCCGACTCGGCGGCGGCTCCGGCTCCCGCCGCGACCGGCGCCGCGACCCCCGCGGTCGACGCCGAAGGCCTGAAGGTCGGTGGCGCGAGCGCCGGCAAGCTGACCCCGATCCGCATGTTCCTTGAAGCGACCCTGGTCGTGAAGTTCGTGATGATCGGCCTAGTGCTCTGCTCGGTCCTGTCCTGGACCCTGCTGGTCATCAAGCTGTTTGAGTTCGGCGCCCTTCGCCGCACCTCGGACTCGTTCCTGGAAACGTTCCGCAGCGCCAAGTCCATCAACGACATGGGCCGCATCGCCGAGTCGGACGAATTCGCCGGTAACCCGCTGGCCGACATGGCCGCCGCGGCTTCCGCCGAAGTCGAGCTGTCCCGCCAAGCGGGTCTGCACGTCGCCGGTGAGCACCGTGACTCCACCATCATGCGCGCTCAGGCGGCCATTGGCGCCGTCCAGGCCTCGCTGGCTCGTCGCCTTTCCGGCGGCATGCAGTTCCTGGCGTCCGTGGGTTCGACCGGTCCGTTCATCGGCCTGTTCGGCACCGTCTACGGGATCATGAACTCGTTCATCAACATCGCGAACACGAACACGACCAACCTGGCCGTCGTGGCGCCCGGCATCGCCGAAGCGCTTCTGGCCACCGGCATGGGTCTGTTCGCCGCCATTCCTTCGGTGGTCTTCTACAACTACTTCCAGACCCAGATCACCGGCTACGGCACTCGCTCGGAAGGCTTCGTCGCTGAATTGATGAACGCCATTTCCCGGCAGCTCGACAAGGGAGCCTAGGGCTCATGGCCGCTAAACTCGCAGGGTCTGGCGGCGGCCGGTACGAGGTCGATCAGAACGCCGAGATCAACGTTACACCCTTCGTGGACGTGATGCTGGTGCTGCTGATCATCTTCATGGTGGCGGCGCCTCTGGCCAGCGTGACGATCAAGGTCGCGCTGCCGCCAGCGGTCGCCAAGCCCGCTCAGAACCCGCCGAAGCCGGTCTATATCTCGATCAAGCAGGATGGCCGCATCTACATCGGTGACAATTCCACGGACCTGGATTCTCTCGGCACCGACCTGGGCAAGGCCGTCGGCCGTCGGGATCCGACCAAGGAACGGATCTTCATCCGTGGCGATGAGAACATGCAGTATCAGGACTTCATGGGCGTGATGAACAAGTTGCAGGACAACGGGTTCTACAGCGTGGCGCTCGTGGGCGAAGACAAACGGGGCATGCACTGATGAGCACACCCGAACCTGACATCGCCCATCCGGCGCACAACCCCTTCGATATGCCGCGTCCGAAACAACGGACCGGCATGTGGGTGGCCATCGGCATCTCCGCCGTCATCCACCTGGTCATCGGGGTCTATCTCTGGCAGGCCAAGTTCCAGACCAAGATGGTCGAGTACGGTGACGAGAAGACCGACGCTCAGATCATCAAGCCTCCGGCGCCGCCCCCCCCACCACCCCCCCCCCCACCCCCCCCCAAAAACCAGCCGCCACCCCCCCCGGTTCAGCCACGTCCGCCCGCCGCGGTTCCGGTGAACGTCCCGGCTCCGGCAACCTTGCCGCTGCCGCCGGCGCCTGTTCCCAAGCCGCCGCCCCCGGAACCTCCGGTGGCGTCTCCTCCGGCCCCGCCGCCGCCCCGTGCGTCGGTGATCACTCATCCGGACTGGTCGCGGATGCCCTCCGGCGAAGACGTGAACCGGTACTATCCGGATCGCGCTCAGCGCATGGAAATTAGCGGTCGGGCGACCATCAACTGCTCGGTGACCGCCAGGGGCACCGTCGAGGGGTGTTCGGTGATTTCCGAGGATCCGGCCGATCAAGGCTTTGGCGAAGCGGCTTTGAAGCTGTCGAAGCTGTTCAAGATGAAGCCGATGTCCAGGGATGGCGCCCCCACCGAGGGCGGCACGGTCCGGATCCCGATCCGGTTCGAAATCCCCAAGGGCTGATCCGTTCAGTCCTGCACAGACGATCAACCCCGGAGGGCGACCTCCGGGGTTTTTCTGTTGCGGCCGGGCTTTGTCACTGGCTCCCTGGGGACAGGCTCGGTTGCTTAGTTGGCGCGCACGATTCAGCGCATTGTCGATTCTGACAAAACGCGTCGTGCTCTAGGTGATTGGCGGGGGGGCGGAACGGCGGCATGTCGGCTGGTCAGAACAGCGACAGACCAAGAAACCCGGCGGCGTCCGCGGCGCGGCGGTTTTTTGCCGGCGCGGGGTTCGGCGATCTGCCCCGCGCCTGGCGGATCGTGCTGCTACTGGCCCTGATGGTGCTGGTCAGCGTGATCATCTCGGTGACGAGAGTCAGCGATCTGGCCGGCACCTCCAAAGCCATCTCCCTGCGGAAATCCCTGAGCTGGGACCTGACCAGCACGGCGGTGTGGATGATCCTGTTGCCGGCCATCGTCCGGCTGGCCGAGCGACTGCCCTTGCCCTCGGAGCGGCCCTGGCGCGCCCTGGCCGTCCACCTTGCCGCCACCGCACCCTTCTCGCTGGCGCATGTGCTGCTGATGGGTTGGCTTAGGTGGGCGCTCTATTCCCTCGACAGTGGGGTCTACAACCCGTGGTGGCCGCTGCAGAACCTGTTCTACGAATACCGCAAGGACGTGCTGAGCTACGGCTCCTTCGTGGTCTTCATCTGGAGCTGGCGGCTTCTGCTAAGCCCGCCGCCGAAGCCTCCCGCCCCACCGGGCGAAGAGATAGCGCCGCTGGAGGTGCGCGACGGCGCCCGCCGCTTCTATGTCCGCCCCTCGGACATCGCCTGGGTGGAGGCGGCGGGCAACTATGTCGCCCTGCATCTGGCCGAGCGGGAGGTGCTGATGCGCGCCCCGCTGTCGACGCTGGAAGCCAGGTTGAAAGAGGCCGGCTTCGCGCGGATCCATCGCGGCCGGCTGGTCAACCGGGCTCAGATCGCTAGCCTTGCCGCCACGCCGTCGGGTGACTTCACCCTGACCCTTCGCGACGGCCGCACCCTGGCTGGGAGCCGCCGGTACCGGCAAGCGCTTCAGGGGTCACCAGCGGCTTGATCCCCGACCGCATCACCATTAAAGGGGTGCCTCTTCGTGGTTGGCCGCCTTAGCTCAGTTGGTTAGAGCGCTAGATTGTGGATCTAGAGGTCCTCGGTTCGAGACCGAGAGGTGGTACCACGACAGAGGCTGGCGGCAGGGGCCGCGGCCTCCCGGTTCTGTCCTGAAAGCCCCCATAGCCAGCCGCCTCAACGCGGCCTAGGCTACTGTTCGCGGGGGACACCGCTTCAGGAGGAAACCCATGAAAATAATCCTTGGTCTGCTGACCGCGGCGGCCTTGTCGCTTAGCGCCGGCGCCGCCCTTGCAGACATGCAGCCCATACCCAATCCGCCCGAACACCACGCCGCCATGCATGGCCACCATCATGGCCACGGGCATCATCACCATCATCATCACGGCCACCACTAGCCCTTGAGTCCATAGAACCCAGGGCGCGGCGGCCGGGCCGGGGAGGCTCGGCCGTTCGTCCCGCATAGGCGCCCGGTGGTCCTCGGCTTGCCGCCGTTCGTCCCTGCCTGGGCGCCTGGCGTCCCCAAAAGGATGCGGTCGCGGCGTCGACTCCCTAGCGTGCCATCCTTCGTTGGAAGGACGCCCAGATGAAACTCATGAACCTGCTGTTCCGAGGCGCGGGCCTACTGGCGCTAGCGGCTCTGTCCGGCTGCGGGCCGGGACCGGTGGGCAAGCCGCCTCCCGCGGCGGACGTCGACTGGCCCTTCTATGGTGGCGACGCCGGCGGCCAACGCTATTCTACCGCCGCCCAGATCGGGCCGGACAATGTGCGGGGCCTGACCGCCGTGTGGCGCTATTCCACAGGCGACCTGGCCAGCAAGGGCGCGGCGATCCACCATTCGGCGTTCGAGAACACCCCGATCATGGCTGGCGGACGGCTCTATGTCTGCTCGCCGTTCAACGAGGTGGCGGCCTTGGATCCAGGCACCGGCCGGGGGCTATGGCGCTTCGATCCAGGGCTTGACCCCACCGTCCGCTATCCCAACGATTTCAACTGCCGCGGCGTGGCCTATTGGCGGGATACGGCCGCCAAGGCGGGTGAGCCCTGCGCCGAACGGATATTTCTCAACACCAACGACCGGCGGCTGATCGCGCTGGACGCCGCTACGGGCAAGGCCTGCGCCAGCTTCGGCCAGGGCGGGACGGTGGATGTCGCCGCCGGGGTGACGCTCAGCCGGTCGGGAGAAATGCAGATCACCTCCGCCCCGGTGGTGGTGCGCGGGGTGGTGGTGGTCGGTTCGTCCATCGACGACAACCAGAAGGTCCGGGAGGTCACCGGCGCCGTGCGCGCCTTCGACGCCCGCAGCGGGGCGATGAAGTGGAGCTTCGATCCCCTGGCCAACGCCGATCCGGGGGTCACCGCCGGCGCCGCCAACGTCTGGGCGCCGATGTCGGCGGACGAGGGCAGGGGCCTGGTGTTCCTGCCCACCAGCAGCCCCAGCCCCGACTTCACCGGCGAGGCGCGCAACGGTTCGGACGGCTGGTCCACCTCTGTCGTCGCGGTGAACGTGGAAACGGGCAAGGTCGCCTGGGGCTTCCAGACCGTGCACCACGACATCTGGGACTATGACAATCCCGCGCAGCCGACCCTGGCCACCATCGGCTACGGCGGCGCCCGGCGCGACGCGGTGCTGCAGCCCACCAAGCAGGGTCTGCTGTTCACCCTGGACCGCGACACCGGCGCGCCAGTGATCCCGGTGGAGGAGCGGCCGGTTCCGCAGGGCGGGGCGGTGGGCGAGCGTCTGTCGCCGACCCAGCCGTTCCCCATCGCCCCGGCGCCCCTTGCCCCCAGCGTCATCTCGCCCGACGACGCCTTCGGCCTGACGCCCTGGGATCGGGGGGCGTGTCGCAAGATCATCGCCGGCGCCCGGCACGAGGGCCTGTTCACCCCGCCCTCGACCCAGGGGACCATTGTCTATCCCTTCACCGGCGGCGGTACGAACTGGGGTGGGCTAGCCTTCGACCCCGGCCGCGACGTGGTGTTCGTCAACACCTCCAGCGCCCTGCACCTGGTGACCCTGATCCCGGCGGCGCGGTTCAAGGCGGCCAAGGCGGCCGAACCGAAGGTGGAGATCTCGCCCCAGGCCGGCGCGCGCTACGGCATGCGCCGCCAGACGGTGCTGTCGCCATGGGGCCTGCCCTGCAACCGCCCGCCCTGGGGCCAACTGCATGCGGTGGACATGCGCACGGGAAAGGTCCTGTGGTCGGTCCCTCTGGGCACGACGGCGGACTTGGCGCCCGGCTCGCAATTCGTGCTGCACGGGACCGGCACGCCGAACTTCGGCGGCCCCATCGTCACGGCGTCCGGCGTCGTCTTCATCGGCGCGGCCATGGACAACTATCTGCGGGCGTTCAACGCCAGCTCCGGCAAGGAGTTGTGGCGCGGGCGGCTGCCGGCGGGCGGTCAGGCGACGCCGATGACCTATGTCTGGAAGGGGCGGCAATATGTGGTCATCGCCGCGGGTGGCCACGCCAAGTCGGGCACCAAGCTGGGCGACCAGCTAGTGGCCTTCGCCCTGCCTGGGTAGATCGACCTAGACCACCCCGTGCGGCGCCAGATCGCAGGGGTGGGCGTCGCTGCCGGCTTCGATCTGCAGGGTGGCGTGGCAGATGGAGAAGCGGGTCCGAAGCTCGCCGCAGGCGGTGCGTAGCAGGCCGTCGTCCAGCTCGCCGCCGGGGCGGACCAGGTGGGCGGTCAGGGCGGTCTCGGTGGTGCTCATGCCCCAGATATGCAGGTCGTGGACTTCGACCACGCCAGGCAAGGTGTTGAGGTAGCCCAGCACCGCCGCCTCATCCACCGCGGCGGGCACGCCGTGCAGGGCCAGGTCCAGCGACTCGCGCATCAGTGACCAGGTGCCCCAGACGATGATGCCGCTGATCACCAGGCTGACGGCGGGGTCCAGCCACCGCCAGCCGGTGAACAGGATCGCCGCGCCGGCGGCCACGACGCCCAAGGCCACCAGAGCGTCGGAGGCCATGTGCAGGAAGGCGCCGCGAATATTGAGATCGCCCTTGCGTCCAGACATGAACATCAGGGCGGTGAAGCCATTGACCAGCACCCCGCCGGCGGCGACGAGCATCACCGTCACCGCGGCCGTCGGCTCCGGGTGCATGAAGCGCATGATGGCCTCCCAGGCGATGCCGCCGGTGACCAGCATCAGGACGGTGGCATTGGATAGCGCCGCCAGGATGGTGGATCCCCGCAGGCCATAGGTGTAGCGGGCGCTGGGGGGCCGGGTCCCCAGCCAGGCGGCGATCCAGGCGGCAATCAGGCCCAGCACGTCGCCGAAGTTGTGGCCGGCGTCCGCCAGCAGGGACAGGGAGTTGGCGGTGACCCCATAGACCGCCTCGGCGATCACATAGGCGGTGTTCAGGGTAATGCCGATCGCGAAGGCGCGGCCGAAGGAGGCGGGGGCGTGGCTGTGCCCGTGGTGAACGTGTCCGTGGGTGTGGTGATCGTGCCCATGGCTATCGTGCTCGTGACCGTGATCCCCATGGTCGTGGCCATAGTCATGGTGGCCATGATCATGGTGACCGGGCTTGTGCGGATCGTGCGCGTGAGTCATCGAGAAGGAGTGCATCCTCTAGCGACTAGAGGATCAAGACCCTATCTGCGTGCGACCGCCCTCCTTTGAGATCCCCGCAATGTCCGACCCGTCCTTCAGCATCGGCGCCCTGTCCCGCGAGACCGGGGTGAAGGTCCCCACCATCCGCTTCTATGAATCCATCGGCCTGTTGCCCGCGGCCGACCGCACGGCCAGCGACCGTCGGGTGTATGATCGCAAGGCCGTACAGCGCCTAGCCTTCGTGCGGCACGCGCGGGACCTGGGGTTTCCGGTGGAGGCGGTGCGCTCCCTGCTGGAGCTGGCGGACCATCCCGAACAGTCCTGCGCCGACGCCGACCGCCTGGCGGCCGAACACCTGGCGGAGGTGAGGCGCAAGATCGGCCAGCTCGAGGCCTTGCGCGATGAACTGGCCCGTGTCACCGCCCAGTGCGCGCGGGGCAAGGTGGCGGACTGCCGGGTGATCGAGGTGTTGTCCGACCACAGCCTGTGCCTGACGCCAGACCATCATTAACGGCCATCACTAAGACGACGACCATTGCCCCGTATTCGCGAACTTGACCTGGGAGGAACGCGCGGTTGAGCGCTCCACTGTTTCTGTCGATCGTCGGCCTGGGGTTCGTGGTGGCGTTCATGCACGCGGCCATCCCCACCCACTGGCTGCCCTTCGCCCTGACGGCGCGGGCGCAGGGCTGGACCATGCCCAAGACCCTGGCTGTCACGGCGGCGGCGGGGATCGGCCACGGCCTGTGCACCACGGCCATCGGCGTGCTGATCGTGGCGGCGGGCATGCAGCTGAGCGCGCGGGTGGGATCGGTGTTCCAACTGGTGGCCGGCGGGGCGCTTTTCGCCTTTGGGCTCTACTATCTGATCCGCCAGTGGCGGGGAGGCGGCCATTCGCACCTGATCGGCGGTGGCCGGCGCCATGATCATCGCCATCACGACCACGACGAAACCCTGGGTGAGGCCATGGCCGAGCCGACGCCCCGGCGCTCTGACCGGGCGGCTATCGCCAGCCTGTTCGCCCTGCTGACCTTCTCGCCGTGCGAGGGCTTCCTGCCGGTGTTCCTGTCGGGCGCCCGCTATGGCTGGGGCGCGTTCCTGCTGCTCAGCGTGATCCTTGCCCTGGCGACGCTGTCGGGGATGCTGGTGTTCACCACCCTCAGCCTGGCGGGCCTGTCGCGGCTGCGGCTCGGGGCGCTGGAGCGGTATGAGGGCGCGATTCTTGGTGTGCTTCTGTGCGGGCTTGGCGCGGCGGTGGTGTTTCTCGAAACCTAGACCGGTGCGGCGATCGCCGGCGAAGGCTCAGGCGACCTTGTAGTGCTCGCGATACCAGGCCCAGAACGCGTCGACCCCTTCCTTCACCGAGGTGCCGGGATGATAGCCGGTCAGCGCCTTGAGCAGGCTTGGGTCGGCAAAGGTCTCCACCGGATCGCCCTGCTGCAGGGGCAGGTTGTTACGGATGGCCGTGCGGCCGGTGACACGCTCCACCTCGCCGATGAACTCGTCCAGGCTCACCGGAGCGCCGCGGCCGATATTGACCACCCGCCAGGGAGCGACGGGACTGAGGGAGTCGGCCGCGCCCCGCGCCGGCTGGCCGACCGCCGGGGGGACGGCCAGCAAGCGCACGATCCCCTCCACCAGGTCATCGATGAAGGTGAAGTCGCGGGCCATCTCGCCGTTGTTGTAAACGTCGATGGGCAGGCCCCCGAGCATGGCGTCCACGAACTTGAACAGGGCCATGTCCGGCCGCCCCCAGGGCCCATAGACCGTGAAGAAGCGAAAGGCCGTGGTGGGGATGTTCCAGAGGTGGCTGTAGGCGTGGCTCATCGCCTCCGTCGCCTTCTTGGTGGCGGCGTACATGGTCAGCGGATGGTCGGCCGCCTCGGATTCGCGAAACGGCATGGTCTGGTTGCCGCCATAGACCGAGCTGGTCGAGGCCAGCATCAGGTGCCGCACAGCGTGGGTCTTGGCCAGCTCCAGGATGTTGAAGGTGCCGACCAGGTTGGTCTCGACATAGGCCCTGGGCTCTTCGAGGCTGTAGCGAACCCCCGCCTGGGCGGCGAGGTGGATGATCGCCTCGGGCTGGCAGTCCTGGGCGATCGCCGTCAGGGCCGGCATGTCCTCGATCATGGTGACATGGCCGAGATAGCCATTGTGCCGCCGGAGGATCTCGTGCCGCGCCTCCTTCAAGGCGACGTCGTAATAGGCGGTCATCCCATCGACGCCGGTGACTTCATGGCCTTCGGCGATCAGTCGCCGAGCCAGGTGGAAGCCGATGAAGCCAGCCGTGCCGGTGACCAGGATTCTCATGGTGACGCTAGGACCACGGCGGGGCGGTGATGTCCAGCGGGGGCGGCGTCTGGGGTGGAGGCGCGACCTCCCGCCGACGGGTCAGGATGGCGAACATCTTGCCCATGACCCTGTAGGGCGGCACGCCGGGGGCGATTTATGTAAATCCAAAATAGACTGAAATAGACACCTCTTAATCGGAGCATTCGGAGCTGCTAAGAGTTGCGATCCTGTACAAAAACCAAAATGATGGTCCGTGAGGAATAAGTCGCTACTATGCGGAGCTCACCTTGGATGGCGCTCTGATGGCGATGATTCTGATCGTTGAGGATGAGGTTTTCATCCGAGATACTGCCGAATTCACCATTGCCGACTTGGGTCACGACACCATTTTGGCGTGCAATGTAAGTGAGGCGCTCTCGCACCTGTCCGCCTCGGCGCGGATCGATGCGATGTTCGTGGATATGCGTCTGGGCTCGGCCGCCCTGGCGGGCTACGGGATCGCCGACCACGCCGTCACGCGCCGGCCGGATCTGCGAGTGCTGTACACCTCGGGAAGCTCCCTCACCGACGAGATGAAGGGGCGCTTCGTGGCGGGTGGCCAGTTCCTTCAGAAGCCGTACTCGCCGGCGCAACTGGAAACCGCCGTCGAGGCGCTTCTGCTCGGCGCCCATGAGATATCCGGCGGCGTCCTACCTTACACCGCGACATCTCGTTAGGACCTGTCATCGCCGATCAAGATCTAGAGCTTCCGGAATCAGGGTCCCGCGTTTCGGGCGTCGCCGATGAGGCGCCCCGTCAAACGGAAGAGTCGATCGTCAAGGCGGGGGCTCTGCAAAGCGCGATCTTCAACAGCGCCAACTTCTCCAGCATCGCCACCGACGCCAAGGGGGTGATCCAGATCTTCAACGTCGGGGCCGAGCGGATGCTGGGCTACACGGCCGCCGAGGTGATGAACACTATCACCCCGGCCGACATCTCCGATCCCCAGGAGTTGGTGGCGCGGGCGCAGGCGCTGAGCATCGAGCTGGCGACGCCGATCACGCCGGGCTTTGAGGCGCTGGTGTTCAAGGCCTCGCGCGGCATCGAGGACATCTATGAACTGACCTATATCCGCAAGGACGGGACGCGGGTCCCGGCCGTTGTCTCGGTCACCGCGCTGCGCGATGCGCCAGGCGCCATCATCGGTTACCTGCTGATCGGCACCGACAACACCGCGCGCAAGGAGGCCGAAGCGGCTCTGCTCAAGGCGGGCGCCCTGCAGAGCGCGATCTTCAACAGCGCCAACTTCTCCAGCATCGCCACCGACGCCAAGGGGGTGA
>JBBROW010000045.1:0-31531 GCA_038228945.1 Caulobacterales bacterium | reverse complement strand
GGTCAGCAAATACTCGCTGCCACCCAGGGTTGCCGTCATGCCGTTCAGCGCCCCGGCGACGAACGCATCGTCCGGCCCGAGCAGGTAAGCTGCATCTCCATCCTGAAAGGCCATGCCGATCCGGCGCTCGACGTCGTCCAACACGCCCAGCATCCCGATCACCGGCGTCGGGTAGATCGCCTCGCCATTGGTCTCGTTGTAGAGGCTGACGTTGCCGCTCACCACCGGGAAGTCGAGGGCGCGGCAGGCCTGCGCCATGCCTTCGATGGCGCGCACGATCTGGCCCATGATCTGGGGCCGCTCGGGATTGCCGAAATTGAGGTTGTCAGTGACGGCGATCGGATCGGCCCCGACGGCGGTGAGGTTGCGCCACGCCTCCGCCACCGCCTGCTTGCCGCCCTCGAACGGGTCGGCCGCCACATACCGGGGTGTACAGTCGCTGGTGACGGCCAGCGCCTTTGCGCCGCCGTGGACGCGCACGATGCCGGCGTCGGCGCCGCTGGCGGAGTCGTCCAGGGTGTCGGCCATAACGTGGCGATCATACTGCTCCCAGATCCAGCGTTTACTGGCGAGATCCGGGCAGGCGACCAGTTTGAGGATCGCCGCATCCCAGTCGGCGGGGGGCGCCACGCCGGCGGGATCCAGGGGCGCCTCCACCACCGGTTCGACCCAGGGGCGGTCATAGAGCGGGGCGTCGGCGGTGAGGGGGTCCAGCGGCAGGTCGCAGACCACCGCGCCGTGATGTCGCAAAATGATGTGGCCGGTGTCGGTGGTGCGCCCGATGGTGGCGGCGTCCAGCCCCCATTTGGCGAAGATCCTCCGGCCGTCGGCCTCCCGGCCGGGCTTCAGGATCGCCAGCATTCGCTCCTGGCTCTCCGACAGCATCATCTCATAGGCGCTCATGCCCTCTTCGCGCTGGGGTACGAGGTCGAGGTCTAGTTCGATGCCGACGTCGCCCTTGCCGGCCATCTCGACGCAGGACGAGGTCAGGCCCGCCGCCCCCATGTCCTGGATGGCGGCCACCGCGCCGGACGCCATCAGCTCCAAGGTGGCCTCGATCAGGAGTTTCTCGGCGAACGGGTCGCCCACCTGGACGGTCGGGCGCTTTTCCTGGGAATCCGCGTCGAACTGGGCCGAGGCCATGGTCGCCCCGTGAATCCCGTCCCGCCCGGTCTTGGAGCCGAAATAGACCACGGGAAGGCCGGCGGCCGGGGCGGCGGCGTAGAAGATCTTGTCGGCATCGGCCAGGCCCACGCACATGGCGTTGACCAGGATGTTGCCGTCATAGCCGCGATGAAAATTGGTCTCGCCGGCCACGGTCGGCACGCCGACGCAATTGCCGTAACCGCCGATGCCCGACACCACCCCGCCCACCAGCCGCCGGGTCTTGGGATGGTCGACATCGCCGAACCTCAGGGCGTTCAACAGCGCCACCGGGCGCGCGCCCATGGTGAAGACGTCGCGCATGATCCCGCCCACGCCCGTCGCCGCGCCCTGATAGGGCTCGATGTAGCTGGGGTGGTTGTGGCTCTCCATCTTGAACACGCAAGCCTGGCCATCGCCGATGTCCACGACCCCGGCGTTTTCCCCCGGTCCCTGGATCACGCGTGGCCCGGTGGTGGGAAATTTGCCCAGATGCTTGCGGCTGGATTTGTAGGAGCAGTGCTCGGACCACATCACCGAGAACACGCCCAGTTCGACCATGTTCGGCTCGCGGTTCAGCCGCTGGATGATCAGGTCGTATTCCTCGGCCTTCAGGCCGAACTCGCGGGCCGTTTCGGCCATGGTCTTAGGCTGGGAAGCGCTCATGGCGCGCTTCTAGCGGGGTTCGGTAAAGGAGGCGATAGGGCGTACAAGGGCTTGCGGCGTCAGGCGCTGGCCAGGGCGCTCTGGAACAGCAGCGCCCCGTCTGCCGAGCCCAGCTCCGCCTCGAACGCCCGGTCCGGGTGGGGCATGATGCCCAGCACATTGCCGCGCTTGTTGACGATACCGGCGATGGCCCGGGAGGAGCCGTTGGGGTTCTGCCTGTAGCGGAACACCACCTGACCTTCGCTCTCCAGACTGTCCAGGGTCGCCTCGTCGGCGAAATAGGACCCCTCGCCATTGCCGATAGTCATGGTCGCCTCGCCCTTGGCGAAGCCGGCGGTGAAGCGGGTCTGACGGTTGGTGATATCCAGGTCCACGGCCTTGCAGACATATTTCAGCGCCGCGTTGCGCAGCAGGGCGCCGGGCAGCATGTGCGCCTCGCACAGCACCTGGAAGCCGTTGCAGATGCCCACCACCGCCACGCCGCGGTCGGCCGCCGCCTTGACCTCGGTCATCACCGGCGACAGCGCCGCCATGGCCCCGCAGCGCAGGTAGTCGCCATAGGAAAAGCCGCCCGGCAGGACGATCAGGTCCAGGCCTTGGGGCAGGGCGGTGTCGCCATGCCAGACCATGTCCACGTGCGCCCCGGTGGACCGCTCGATGGCCACCTTGCAGTCGCGGTCGCAGTTGGATCCGGGGAAGACGACGACGGCGGCTTTCATTCGGCGGGGACCTTTGCGGGCTGGGAGGCGTCTTGCTGAGCGGGTTCAGGGGCGGCAAATCGGGTCTTGAAATCGAAGGCGTAGGGCGTTGGGCCGTTGGCGCGCAGGTGCACCAGCCGCTCGACGCAGTTGTCCAAGGTGGGGATCTGGCCGGTGGGAATCCACCAGATCGCCTGGAAGGCCTCATCCATCTGCGCGAACCATTCCAGGCGGCGGCGGACGAAGTGGCGATGCTCGGTGCGATAGGCGAAGGCGGCCAGCTGTTCGATGCTGTCCCAGACCGTGGCGTTGATCAGCACCTCGGGGTCGTCCCAGACGCGGCAGTCGGTGGCGTCGAACCCGGCGCCCTTGGCTCGCCAGACGAAGCCCGGCTGGCTCTCGCCAAGCCGATTGATGTGGTCCAGCGCCTCGCGGAAGTCGTCGATGCGCGGGTCGTCCAGCGGCGCGATCAGCTTGGCCACATTGACCTGGGCGATCTGCCAAGCCGCCACCTTAAGCGACCTCCACGCGATAGCCTTCGATCACCGCGTTGGCCAACAGCTTGTCACACATGGCCCTGACCTCGGCCTCGGCGGCGGCCTTGTCGGCCTGCGCCAGGTCGAACTCGATCAGCCGGCCGACGCGGACGTTCTCGACGCCGCCCCACCCCAGGCCGTGCAAGGCGTTCTCGACGGCCTTGCCCTGCACGTCCAGGACGCCGGGCTTGAGGAAAACGTGGATCTTGGCCTTCAAGCTCAATGGATACCCCCCTGAATCACGGTGGGCATCTCCTTCATGATGCCCAGCCGGCGCGCGACCTCGGTGTAGCTCTCGATGACATTGCCCAGGTCGCGGCGGAACCGGTCCTTGTCGAGCTTTTCGTTGGTGATCGTGTCCCACAGGCGGCAGCTATCAGGGCTGATCTCGTCGGCCAGGATCACGCGGGAGAAGTCATTTTCCCAGATGCGGCCGAACTCGATCTTGAAGTCCACCAGGGTGATGCCGACGGCGCCGAACATGCCGCACAGATAGTCGTTCACCCGCAGGGTGGTGGCCATCATGTCGTCGATCTCCTGGGTCGAGGCCCAGTTGAAGGCGGTGATGTGCTCCTCGGCCACCATCGGGTCGTGCAGCTTGTCGTCCTTGAAGTAGAATTCGATGATCGAGCGGGGCAGGGCCTGGCCCTCCGGCAGGCCGAAGCGCTTGGACAGCGAGCCGGCCGCGATGTTGCGGCAGACCACCTCCAGCGGGATGATCTCGACTTCCTTGATCAGCTGCTCGCGCAGGTTCAGCCGCTTGATGAAGTGGTTCTGCACGCCGATCCCGTTCAGGCGAGTCATCACATGCTCGCTGATGCGGTTGTTGATCACGCCCTTGCCTTCAAGCACCGCCTTCTTGGTGGCGTCGAAAGCGGTGGTGTCATCCTTGAAGTACTGGATCAGGGTGCCGGGCTCAGGACCCTCATAGAGAATCTTGGCCTTGCCCTCGTAGATCTTCTTGCGGCGGGTCATCGTAGCCTTCCTCCAGCCTGACGGCGCCTTCGGAAATGAAAACGCGCGCGGATAGGCATCCAGCGCGCGGGGTTCCGACTCGGGATCACGTCTTGCTTCTTCAAGGCTGCACAAGGGTAGCGGAACTGAGCCCATCGCGCAAACTTCGGCGTGGGTGTCGTCATTCGCCGGCGCCGTCTGGCCAAGCGCATGGGATTCGAACAAGACTTGGGCATGTCGCAGGAAGACGCCGAACCCGCTCCCCAGGTCGCCTACTCGCAGGTGGCCGTGCGCATGGCCGCCGCGGCAGGGCCGGGCGTCGTCTACAAGGGCCTGAACAACGACGGCTGGCGAGACACCTACCACGCCCTGCTGACCATGCCGATCGCCGCCTTCATCGGCGTGATGGCAGGCGCCTTCCTGACCGTGAACCTGGTGTTCGCGGCCCTGTATCACCTGGATCCGAAGGGCCTGATCGGCGCTCGCCCGGGCAGTTTCGCCGACGACTTCTTCTTCTCGGTCCAGACCCTGGGGACGCTGGGCTATGGCGCCATCGCCCCGCGCAGCCTCTACGCCAACCTGCTGGTGACGGCGGAGACCTTCGTGGGCTTGTTCCAGTTGGCGATCGCCACCGGGCTGATGTTCGCGCGGGTTTCGCGGCCGACGGCGCGGATCATGTTCTCCGACGTGGCCGTGGTCACCGACTACGAGGGCTATCCGACCTTGATGTTCAGGGCGGCCAACCGTCGCAGGAACAGGATTGTCGAGGCCGAGGTCAGCGTGTCGGTGGTGATGGATCAGGTGACCCGCGAGGGGCACCGGCTGCGCACATTCCGCGACCTGGCGGTGACCCGCGCCCGTACGCCGCTGTTCATCCTGACCTGGCAGGTGATGCACCGGATCGATGAGGCCAGTCCGCTGTTTGGCGAGACAGCGCAAAGCCTTGCGGCCCAGTTCAGCGAGATCATCGTGGTCATGCGTGGACTGGACGAGACCTTCTCCAGCACCATCCACGCACGGGCCTCTTACCTGCCCGACGAAATCATTTGGGGCCGTCGCCTTGTGGACATCTTTAGCCGCGATGATGAGGGTCGGAGGGTGATCGATTTCACTCATTTCCACGCGGTGGAGTAAAGTTCGCCAAGGGAACGATTGCGGGGCGGGCCGGGGCGGGATATTCACCGCGCTCCAAATGCCGACTAGGAACCTCATGACCACCTTCGACGAGCGCGAAAAGGGCTTCGAACGCAAGTTCGCGAACGATCAAGAGCTCGAATTCCGCGCGACTGCCCGACGCAACCGCCTGGTGGGTGAGTGGGCCGCGGGGCTCATGGGCCTTGAAAATGTTCAAGACTATGCCCAGGCCGTCGTGAAGTCCGACTTCGAACAGCCGGGTGACGAGGATGTCCTGCGCAAGGTCACCCAGGACCTCAGCGGGTCTGGCGTGGCGGTACGTGAAGGCGAAGTGCGCGCCAAGATGGACGAGTTGCTGGCCGTGGCCCGTGAACAGGTGCGCGGCGGGGCCTAGGTCGGGTTGAGGAAAAGTGGGAACCGGTTTTCCGCCCGCAACCCGCTCTAAATGCTTAGAATCGATCACGGTTTTTGGTTTTGGACTGATTCAGTCCAAAACCAACGTGATCTGGCGGCCGCCGAGCCGTCTTCTAGACAATTTGCCTTATGCGAGCCTCCGCCAGGGGGCCGTCCGCGGCTGTCCGTGGCCCAAACCCTTCCGCCGTCTGTGCATGACGGTGTTCGGCAGAGTTGTTGCAAATCCTGAGACAGCGATCTAATTAGATGAACATCTAAGGAGGTGGTCATGCCGGAAGCTGACGTCGAAACCCTGCTGTCCTTCTTCAAGGCCATGGCCAACGAGAGCCGGCTGCGGATCGTCGGCCTGCTGGCCGAGCGCGAGCGCAGCGTCCAGGAACTGGCCGAGCTGCTGGACCTCAAGGAACCCACCATCTCCCATCATCTGGGGGTGCTCAAAGGCATCGGGCTGGTCACCGCGCGCGCCGAGGGCGTCACCCACTGGCACGCCCTGAAGCCAGACGGCCTGACCGACATCAGCCGGGCCCTGTTCGTGGACAAGGCGGTCGCCGCCATGGAGGCGCCCAAACTGTCCTGGGAAGAAAAGGTTCTCGCCAACTTCCTGCAGCCGGACGGTACGTTCCTCACCCTGCCGGCCAGCCGGCGCAAACGCTGGGTCCTGTTGGCCTGGCTGACCCAGCAGTTTGAGGAGGGCCGGCGCTATGCCGAGCCAGAGGTCAACGCCCTGATCCAGATCCGCCATCCGGACGCCGCCACCCTGCGCCGCGAACTGATCGGCTATCGGATGATGGCGCGCGAGAACAATATCTACTGGCGACTGCCGGAATTGGAATGGGTGGCCGAAGGCGCGCCGCATGGGCCGAACATTCGGCCTTGATCGCACGGCGAATCCAGCGATTCCTGACGGTGTGGCGGCCTTCCGCCAGCCACGACCGGCGCCGAGCAACCGGCGCTCACCGTATTTTACGGTGATTTACGGTGCTGAAGACGTCTTAGGCGGGAACAGCGGCCCTGTGGGCCGGGGCCGCCATCGCCTGCTCGCCGAACACCCGGGCGAAGATCGTGTCCACGTGGGCGAAATGCCAGGCGGGGTCGAACAGGGCCTCAAGCTCCGCATCGGTGAAGTGAGGGCGGACTTCCGCATCGGCCTTCAGCAGGTCGATGAACCGGCCCTCGCCGCGCCAGACCTTCATGGCGTTGCGCTGGACCGCGGCATAGGCGGCTTCCCGCGCCAGGCCCTTCTGGGTCAGGCCCAGTAGCACCCGCTGGGAATGCACCAGCCCGCCCAGCAGCTCCAGGTTCTTGGCCATGTTGTCGGGATAGACCACCAGCCGATCAATCAGGTTGGCCAGGCGGCGCAGGGCGAAATCAAGGTGGACGGTGGTGTCCGGGGCGATGGCGCGTTCCACCGACGAGTGACTGATGTCGCGCTCGTGCCACAGGGCGACGTTCTCCATCGCCGGAGTCACCGCCATGCGCACCAGCCGGGCTAGGCCCGTGAGGTTCTCGGTGAGGATCGGGTTGCGCTTGTGCGGCATGGCCGACGAGCCCTTTTGGCCGACGTCGAAGGGTTCCTCCGCCTCCAGCACCTCGGTGCGCTGCAGGTGGCGGATCTCCACGGCGAAGCGCTCGATGGACGAGGCGACCACGGCCAGAGCGGCGAAATACGCGGCGTGGCGGTCGCGGGGGATCACCTGGGTCGATACCGGCTCCACGGCCAGTCCGAGAGCCTTGGCGACGTGCGCCTCCACCCGCGGATCGACGCTGGCGAAGGTGCCCACGGGGCCGGAGATGGCGCAGGTGGCGATCTCGAACCTGGCCATCGCCAGCCGCTCCTTGGCGCGCTGGAACTCGGCGTAGAAGCCGGCCAGCTTCAGGCCAAAGGTGGTGGGCTCGGCGTGGATGGCGTGGCTGCGGCCGACGGTGGGGGTGGTTTTGTATTCGAAGGCCCGGCGCTTCAGGGCGGCCAGCACCATGTCCACGTCCTCCAGCAACAGGTCCGTGGCGCGGCAGAGCTGCACCGCCAGGGCCGTGTCGTTGACGTCCGAGGAGGTCATGCCTTGGTGCAGGAAGCGCGCCTCGGGGCCGACGATCTCGGTGACGTGGGTCAGGAAGGCGATGACGTCGTGCTTGGTCTCGCGCTCGATCTCGTCGATGCGCTCGACGTTGAAGATGGCGTTGCCGCCCCGCTCCCAGATTGCCTTGGCGGCCAGCTTGGGGATCACGCCCAGCTCCGCCATGGCGTCGGCGGCGTGCGCCTCGATCTCGAACATGATGCGGAACCGGGTCTGCGGCGACCAGATCTCCGCGGCTTCGGGCCGGGAATAGCGGGGGATCATGGGCCTCTCATAACGCCATGACCCCCAGGATGGAAGCGGGGGCGGGACCCTTAGGGCCTAGTCCGCCTCGCCCCGGTCCGCACGCGCCTTGGCCAGGGCCTGGGCCAGGCCGAAGGAGCCCAGCAGATAGTGGAACGCGGCCCAGGCGTAGAAGAAGATGCTGACCACGATCCCCTGGCGCGAGGAATTGGAGAGGGTGTTCAGGCACAGCCCCTGGAGGTCCGCCGCCGCCCCCTTGGGCGCCACCCCGCCGGGGCATTGGATCGCGAAGCTGGCCCCGCCCTGGTCTCCGAACAGCCCCAGCAGCGAACTCAGGGTTCCCTGGCCGCCGCCGTGGTTGAAGTTGAAGTGGGCGAACTGGTCGATCAGCCAACCGACGAACAGCGGCCCGCCGCCCAGCGCGATCAGGTTCAGGAAGAAGAACAGCAGGGCGGTGGCCGTGGCGCGTCGCCGCGTCTCGACCATGTTCTGCACCACGCCGAAGGTCGGCCCCAGGTAGGTGTAGTGAAAGATGCCAGGGAGCAGCAGCACCGCGGCTGCGGCCTGCCAGCTGGGTCTGGTGTAGGCGAAGATGTAGATCGGTGTGGCGATGGCCAAGCCGATGGCTGGTGTCAGGGCGTACCAGCGCGGGCTGCGCTTGGAGAGCCTGTCGCTGACGAAGCCGCCGGCCAGGGTGCCGACGCCGGAGGAGAAGCCGCCCACCAGGCCGGTGATCAACCCGACCTGCGCCAGGTTGAGATGGAAGGCGCTGTTGAAATACTGCGGCACGAAGGCGCCGCCGCCGTAGGATCCGAAGGAGGCGATCGTCACCCCCAGCACCATGTTCACCACCGGCCATTTGGTGAACAGGGTGCCGGCGACCGAAAGCAGCTCCTTGATCTCATTGGCGAAAGAGCCCTTGACCGCCGGCGTTGGCGCCAGGGCCGGAGCGGTGACGTCCTCCGCCAGCTTGGCCTTTTCCTCCAGGTCGGCGTGACCCCGGGGCGGCTCCTTCATCAGCACCTTGACCAGGATGGCGATCAGCACGCCGGGCAAGCCGACGATCATGAAAGCCACACGCCAGCTGAAGGTCTCGGCCAGCCAGCCGCCGGCCACCGCGCCGATCATGGTCCCCAGTGGAATGCCGAAGGAATAGATCGACAAGGCCGAGGCGCGCCGCTTGGGCTCGAAATAGTCGGAGATCAGGGAGTGGGAGGGGGGCGAGCAGCCGGCCTCGCCGACGCCGACGCCAAAGCGATAGGCGGCCAGGGTGACGAAGCTCGAGGCCGTGCCGCACAGGGCGGTGAACCCTGACCAGACCACTAGGGCGATGGAGATGATCCATACCCGGCTGAACCGCTCCGCCAATCGGGCGATGGGAATGCCCAGCAGGGTGTAGAGCAGGGCGAAATAGAGCCCGCCCAGGGCGCCCATCTGGGTGTTGGTGAGATTCAGGTCCTCGCGGATCTTCGGACCAATGGTCGAGATGATCGTCCGGTCGATGAAGTTGAAGGTGTAGGCGCTGAGCAGCAGGCCCAGCACCAGGGTCTTGTAGCTGTTGGAAAACAGCGGCTTGGCCGCGGCCGGCGCGGGCGCGTCGGTCATGAACTGCATCTCCCCGGAACATCTTGTTGTTCCGTCTCTTGCCGCAGTTCGACGGGTTGCGCCAGGACCGTCAACTGACCAGATCGGCGCGGATCGTCCGCCGCGCCAGCAGCGATAGCGCGATGGACGGCGCCGCCCAGGCCGCGGTGATCACCAAAGCCCACTGAACCCCGGCGGCCGGACCCAGCCGCTCGGGCGCGGAGAGGAAGTCGCTGACCGCGCCGGTGAAGAGGGGGCCGAGCCCCAGGCCGACGATGTTGATGATGAACAGCAGCAGGGCCGCCGTGGTCGCTCGCATGTTCGGCGGAACCAGGCCTTGCGCCACTGCATAGACCGGCCCGTACCACAGTGTGCCCAGCAGCGAGGGAGCGATCAGCATCAGCAGCGAGAGCTTGGCGCTGGGCGCCAGGATCGCCAGGCAATAGAGCGGCGCCCAGATCAGCCCGCCGATGGCCGGCACGGTGACGAAGGCGCGCAGGTCCCTGGCGGTGGCCCAGTCGGAGATCTTGCCCCCGAGCACCGATCCCACGGCCCCGGCCAGGCCGCCGACCGTGCCGGTGGCGATGCCGATGAAGGTCAGGCTCTTCCAGCCGAAGCCGGCGGCCAGCGCCGCCACTTCCGGCCCATGGTCGCGCAGGAAGAACGAGGCGGTGAAGGGCGCCTGGCCATAGCCGATGAAGGCGCTGATCGCGGCGCTGAACGCCACCAGCCAAAAGGTCGGCTTGGCCGCCAGATAGCGCACGGTCTCGGCGAGCGAGGCCTGGGCGGCCTTGGCCCGCGCCGCGTGCTCGACCAGCCGGCGGCGCGGCTCGCGCAGGGTCAGGGCGACGATCAGCGCCACCAGCAGGCCTGGCGCCCCGGCCACCATGAAGGCTACCCGCCAGCCGTAGGCGTCCGCCACGATCCCGCCCATGGCCAGGCCGATCAGCGACCCCAGGGGCGTGCCCATGGCATAGAAGGCCAGGGCGAAGGCGCGGTCCTTTGGCGGAGTGTCATCGGCGATGATGGAGTGGGCCGAGGGCGTACAGCCGGCCTCGCCGAAGCCGACGCCCAGCCTGGCCAAGCATAGCTGGGTGAAATTGGCGGACGCGCCGCACAGGGCGGTGAAGCCGCTCCACAGGGTCAGGGAGCCGGCGATGATCATCGGCCGGCTCCAGCGCTCCGCGGCGCGGGCGATGGGGATGGCCAGGAAGGTGTAGAGCAGGGCGAAGGCGATGCCACTCATGGCCCCGATCTGCCAGTCGGCCAGATGCAGGTCCTTCTTGATCGGCTCGGCCAGGATGTTGACCACCTGCCGGTCGAGAAAGTTCAGCATGTAGACCACCAGCAGCAGCCCCAGCGCATAGCGGCGATAGGCCAACGGCGCGGGCGTCCAGTCCGCCGGCGGGGCAATGGCGCCGGGGGTGGTCGAAGGCGGCGCGGCGGCCGGGATGGCGGCGTCGGTCATCAGGCGTTTCCCCGTGAGGCCGAATCTGGAGCCCGGCGCTTCTCTGGTCGTTGTTGAGAGACTAGACCGGCATTTTCACGCGCGACCAATCGCGGCTACGTGATCGATGAACCTCAAGGAGCAGGCGATGGAACTTCTGATCGGCGACAAGCTTTGGTCGACCTGGTCGCTGCGCCCCTGGCTGGCGCTGAAGCAGACCGGCGAACCCTTCACCGAAACCCTGATCCGCCTGCGGCAGGAAGACAGCAACGCCAAGGCCATCGCCGCCGGCTCGCCCACGGGGATGGTCCCGGCGCTGAAGGACGGCGAGGTCACGGTCTGGGACAGCCTGGCGATCTGCGAATACCTGGCGGAAAAATTCCCTGGCGCGAACCTCTGGCCCCGCGATCCCTCGGCGCGCGCCATGGGCCGGGCCGCCGCCTGCGAGATGCACTCCGGCTTCACCTCCCTGCGCGGCGAATGCCCCATGGATCTGTCGCTGAGCAGTCCGACGGATCTGTCCGAAGCCACCCAGGTCAATATCCGCCGCATCAGCCACCTGTGGAACGATCTGTTGGCGCGTTTTGGCGGCCCGTTCCTGGTCGGACCCTGGTCGATCGCCGACGCCTTCTTCACCCCCGTGGCCACGCGGTACCGCAGCTATGGCGTCCACCTGTCGGACTATGGCGACCAGGGCGCGGGCGGCGCCTATTGCGAGCGACTGCTCTGCACCCCCGCCTTTCTGGAATGGGAGGCGGCCGCCATGGCTGGTCAGAGCCGGTGATCCGCGGCGGCTGTCTCTGCGGGACGGTGGCCTATGAGGCCAAGGCCCTGAGCGGCGAGCCTGGCCACTGCCACTGCCGCACCTGCCAAAAGGCCCATGCCGCCGCCTTCGCCACCACGGCGCGGGTGATGCGCGAGGACTTTGCCTGGACGCGAGGCGAGCAGGCCCTGCTCAGCTATGAATCCACGCCGGGCAAGCTGCGGCACTTCTGCGGCCTGTGCGGGACGCACATGATGGCCGAGTGGATCAAGTTCGATCAGGTGATCCTGCGCATCGGCAGCGTCGACGAGGGGCTGGACGCCCTGCCGGCCCGCCACATCTGGGTTAGCCATCAGGCGGCCTGGGATGTCGGCCAGGACGACCTGCCCCGCTATCAGGAGGGCTATCCGCCCAAGTAGGAACGGGAACCGGCGGCGACGCCGCCGAGCGACGGTCCTTCCTGGAGAAAGAAGACCCCGACGGGACGGAATCGGGCGCCGCGCGGGGGGACGCCGCAATAGGCGAGGGGACAAGCGCCGTCGGGCTGGCCCTGGTCGCCGCAGCCCGCCACTATGCCGGCTCACCGCCAATCAGGAGCCCGCCCTTGCGCTATGTCCGGATGCCCATCGAGGTGGAGTCCCCCGAGGAGTACGGCTACGCCCGCATTCGCTACAATCTGTCGGAAAGCTCGGTGGCCGACCGGACGTTGTCGGACCTGAACCTCGCCTTTCCGGACTTGACGCTGCTGTATACCGAGCACCGCGGCGCCGAACGGTTGCGGGCCCTGATCGCCGCCGACGGGCCAGGGTTGAAGACCGACGATGTACTGATCACCAATGGCGCGGCCGGAGCGCTGTTCATCATCGCCACCGCCCTGCTTGGCTGCGACGACCATCTGGTGGTGATCCGGCCCAACTATGCCACCAACCTGGAAACGCCCCGCGCCATCGGCTGCCAGATCAGCCTGATTGATCTGGCCTTCGAGGACGGCTTCCGCATTGATCTGAGCGCCGTGGCCGCCGCCATCACGCCGCGCACCAAGATCATCAGCGTCACCTGCCCGCACAATCCCACCGGGGTGATGATGACCGCCCAGGAGATGGCTGCTCTGGCCGACCTGGCCGCGGCGCGGGGTTGCCGGCTGCTGGTGGATGAGACCTATCGCGACCTGTCGTTCGAAGGGGCCTTGCCCCTGGCGGCCAGCCTGGGGCCGCACGTGATCAGCGTCTCGTCGCTGTCCAAAGCCTATGGCGTGCCGGGCATCCGCATAGGCTGGCTGATCACCACCGATTCCAAGCTCCAGGAATTGTTCCTGGCCGCCAAGGAGCAGATCAGCATTTGCGGCAGCGTGCTGGACGAGTTCGTGGCCCAAAGCGTCATGGAGAACCGCGCCGCCATCCTGACGCCGGTCCTGGCCGAGATGCGCGGCCGGCTGGAAATCATCGCCGACTGGATGGCCGGCGAGGACCGCCTGGAATGGGTGCGCCCGTCCGGTGGCGTGGTCTGTTTTCCCCACATGGTCGGCGAGCCGCCCGGTGGTGTCGAAGCCTTCTACAGCCGCCTGCTGGACGACCACGGCGCTTATGTCGGCCCCGGCCACTGGTTCGAAATGCCCGATACCTATTTCCGGCTAGGCTATGGCTGGCCGACCGCGGCGGATCTGAAGTCCGGCCTGACGGCAATCTCGGCGGCGCTGCGCGGTTAGATCAGCCCCAGCGCCTTGAAACTGGCCACGCCGTGACGGCCGACCACCAGGTGGTCGTGCACGGCGATCTTCAGCGCCCGGCCGGCGTCGATCACCTGGCGGGTCATGTCGATGTCGGCGCCCGAGGGTGTGGGATCGCCACTGGGGTGGTTGTGCACCAGAATCACCGCGCTGGCCGACAGCTCCAACGCCCGGCGCATGACCTCGCGCGGATAGACCGGGGCGTGGTCCACCGTGCCTTGGTTCATCACCTCGTCGGCGATCAGCTGGTTCTTCTTGTCGAGGAAGATGAGGCGGAACTGCTCCCGGGCCTCATGCGCCAGGGCCACCTTCACATAGGCCAGCAGGGCGCTCCACGAGCTGATCACGGTGCGCTTAGCGATCTCGCCGCGGCTCATGCGCAACGTGGCCTCGTGCATCAGCTTCAGGTCGAGGGCCAGTTTGTCGCCGACGCCCTTGACGGCGGTCAGCTCCTGGATCGTCGCCCCGAACACCGCCGCCAGGCCGCCGAACCTGGCCAACAGCGCCTTGGCCAAGGGTTTCACATCGCCGCGCGGCAGGCTGCGAGTGATGATCAGTTCCAGCAGTTCGTAGTCGGACAGGGCGTCCAGAGACTTCGCCGCCCGGTCCCGCAAACGTTCGCGGTGGCCAAGACGCCAGTTCTCGGTTCGCTGGGGCGCGGGCGGAAGGGCAGGGACATCCGCCCGCCAAAGGTCCGCCTCCAACAAGGGTAGCTCTTCAACCATGCTCGCCAAGGACCGCGCCATGGCGTTCATTGTTCTTTATTTGTTCGCTTCTGGCAAGGCCTGCGAAGGCGCCCTGCCAGATACCCCCTACGCCCCCAGAATCGGCGGCTTGAACAGCCCCGTGGGCGACAGGGTGAAGACCTCGTACCCCGTCTCCGTCACGCCGATCGAGTGCTCGCACTGCGCCGACAGGGACTTGTCCCGCGTCACCGCCGTCCAGCCGTCGTTGAGCATCTTCACCTGGTGTTTGCCTAGGTTCACCATCGGCTCGATGGTGAAGAACATCCCCGCCTTCAGCACCTCGCCGGTGCCGGGATGGCCGAAGTGCAGGATGTTGGGCGAGTCGTGGAACACCTTGCCCAGGCCGTGGCCGCAGAAGTCGCGCACCACGCTGCAGCGCATGGATTCCACATAGGACTGGATGGCGTGGCCGACGTCGCCCAGGCGCACGCCCGGCTTCACCATCGCCAGGCCCCGGTCGAACGCTTCATAGGTGATGTCCACCAGCCGCCGGGCCTTGGGCGCGACTTCGCCGACGCCATACATGCGTGAGGTGTCGCCGTGCCAGCCGTCCACCACCACGGTGACGTCGATGTTGACGATGTCGCCCTCGCGCAGCGTCCGCTCGCCGGGAATGCCGTGGCAGACCACATGGTTGGGCGAGATGCACAGGGTGTTGGAATAGCCGCGATAGAACAGGCAGGCGGGCAGGGCGCCATGATCCAGCACGAACTGGCGCGCCAGCCGGTCCAGGGCCTCTGTGGAGACCCCCGGAACCACATGCGGCGTCAGCATGTCCAGGCACTCGGCGGCCAGACGGCCGGCCTTGCGCATGCCCTCGAAGTCCGCGGCGGTGTGCAGCTTGATCTTGTCGGTGCGGAAATCGACGTCGGTGATATCGTCGGCGAGGGACATGCGTGGGTCTCTTGGGTGCGGGTCTCTAGGCGGTGGCGCCCGCCGCCTCGTGGATCCACGGGATGCGACCGGCGATAGTGATGGCTTCGCAGCTTATGTCGCAACGATAGCATAAAACTTCAACGCCCGCCTGCGACGCGGCGATCAGGCCGGCGGCATAGGTAGGGTCAAGGTCGGCACAGGCGGCGAAGCGGTCGCAGTCGGTGCGCTGGATGACGAACAACTGCACCGCCCGCGCGCCATCCCCCACCTCCCGCGTCAACTCCTTCAGATGCTTGGACGACCGCGCCGCCACGCAGTCGGGAAACTCCGCCAGCGTCCCTTCGCGGCGCAGGTGGCAGTTCTTCACCTCCAGCCAGCACGGCGCCCGCCCAGGCCCCTCCAGCAGGAAGTCCACCCGGCTGGCCTCCCCGAACCTCACCTCTGGGCGGTGGGACGCATAGCCAGTGAGTTCCGGGATCGCGCCCGCCGCCAGGGCCTCGGCCACCAGGCGGTTGGGATGCATGGTGTTGATTCCCACCAGCCCACCGTCCGCCTCCACCAGTTCCAGGGTGTATGGCAGCTTGCGCTTGGCGTTGGGCGATAGCGACACCCAGGCCCGCAGACCGGGAGTGTTCAGCCCCAGCATGGCCCCGGGGTTGGGGCAGTGGGCGGTGATCGTGCGGCCGTCATCCAACTCGATGTCGGCGAGAAAGCGCTTGTAGCGCTGGATCAGGCGGCCCTGGGCCATCGGTTGCGGCAGAAGCATCCGCGGCCTATGCCGTCTGGGACTCTGAAGGTCCAGCGTCAGCCGTTCGAGAAGGGAAGCCGCATGTCCGATAGTGCTCTGGTCACCGCCGCCGTGATGATCATCGGTGATGAGATCCTGTCGGGGCGGACCCAGGACACTAACCTGCGCGACATCGCCCGGTACCTGGGAACCTACGGCGTCGACCTGGCCGAGGCGCGGGTGGTGCCCGATGTCGAGGAAGAGATCGTCAACACCCTGAACCACCTGCGCCAACGCTACGACTATGTGATCACCACCGGCGGCATCGGCCCCACCCACGACGACATCACCGCCGACAGCGTGGCCAAGGCCTTTGGCGTTGAGCTTTACGAACACCCCGACATCATCGCCATGATGGCGTCCCGCTGGCAGGGCGAGCTCAACGCCGCGCGCCGGCGCATGGCGCGGGTGCCCGTCGGCGGCGACCTGGTAAAGAACCCGGTGCAAGGTCCGCCTGGCTTCACCATTGGCAACGTCTTCGTCCTGGCCGGGGTGCCGGCGATCATGCGTGGCATGCTGGAGGACGTCGGTCCGCGCCTGCGCACCGGCAAGGTGGTGATTGCCCGCACCGTGCGGGTCGAGGGGACGGGGGAGGGCGTCATCGCCGCGCCGCTGGAGGCTCTGGCCAAGGCGCACCCGACCCTGTCCCTAGGCAGCTATCCCTTTTTCGGCGACGGCCAGTACGGCTCCAACCTGGTCATCCGCGGCCGCGACGAGGCCGAGGTCGCCGCCACGGTGGACGAACTGGTGGCCGCCCTGGAGGGCGTGGGCGCCAAGACCATCATCCGCCTGGAAGCCTGAGCTCGCAAAACCGGGCTTAAAGCCCCCCGCCTTCCTCTACCTTCTTACATTTAGAGCATGACGGGCGCTTCAACCGGTATCCACTTCAAGCTGTCATGCTCTAAGGGTCATACCGCGCGGGCGTGGCGAAATTGGTAGACGCAACGGACTTAAAATCCGTAGGGCCGAGAGGCTCGTGCCGGTTCGACCCCGGCCGCCCGCACCAGCCGCCCACACCCTTGCCGAGGTCGCGGGATGTCGCTGCTGGGCCAGATCAACCTGCCGCGGAGCCGCCGAGCCGATCATCCGGATGCGATGCATTCTATCTGGCTCGACAAACGTGAGCGTTTGCCCTTCTTACGCCCGATATTGGCCCGTATGTCGCCCGGCTTACTGGTCAGGGGTGGGCGGCCAGTGTGGGAGGCGTGAGTGCGTGATTTGCTGGACTTGAAGGGTGCATCGGGACGGATCTACCGGTTCATGCTGCTGCGGGACGGTCGACCCCTGTCGCCCATGGGGGGTAACTACGCCTATGTTCGCGACCCCGACGGCGAGCGGGAGGTGATCTTCGCCGATGAGGCGCAGAACCTGTTGCAGGACGCCAAGCGCCGTTTGCCCGACGCGGTGCAGATGCACGGCGAACTGCACCTCTACACCCGCCTGAACATCTCCGAGCGCGTGCGGCTGCAGGAGCAGGCCGATTTGCTCGAGGGTCTGGCGCCGACCATGAACAGCCGCGACCAGAAAACCAAGAACGCCTAGAACGCCTAGATCTAGCGCGCCCTAGCCTCGAGCCTCGATACTGCTGCGAAACACCCGGTTCAGCTCACCGCCCGGCGCGCCCTGGGCGAAGGCGCCGAAAACGCCATCCTCGGCGATTTCCTTGGCCGCGGCCATAAAACCGCCCCAGGCGCTGCGCGCCAGGCTGCCGCCGACGCTGATCCGGCGCACGCCAAGTCCGGCCAGGACAGCTACTGATAGCCCCGGCGTCAGGACGTTCACGGGCTTTGGCGCCACCGCCTGGACCACGGCGGTGATCTGCGCCTCGTCTTTCAGGCCCGGGGCATAGAGGCAGTCCGCGCCCGCCGCGGCAAAGGCGGTCAGGCGACGGATGGTCTCGTCCAGGTCCGGGCGGCCGGCGATGAACCCCTCGGAGCGGGCGGTAAGGAGCACACCAGAGCCGGTGCGGTCGATAGCGGCCCTGGCGGCGGCGATCCGCGCCACGGCCAAGTCGAAGTCATACAGCGGCTGGTCTGGATTGCCGGTGGAGTCCTCGATCGAAAGGCCGGCGATGCCGGTATCCACCGCCAGGGCGACATTGGCCGCGACCCCGTCGGGGGTTTTGGAAAACCCGTTCTCGAAGTCGGCGTTGATCGGCAGGTCCACCGCATGGGCCAGCATGGACAGGTGCGACAGCACCTCGTCGCGGGCGATGCCATAGTCGGGGCGTCCCATGGACCAGGCCATGCCGGCGCTGGTGGAGTCCAGGGCCTTGAACCCGAGGCTCTCGAGCATCACCGCCGAGCCGGCGTCCCAGGGATTGGGCAGGACGAAACAACCGGCCTGATGCAAGGCTCGGAAGGCGGCGCGTTTGTCGGCGGCGGGGGGGCGCATGGCGGGTCCTTCAGTTCAACCAAGGGGCGTCCCGTCATGACGGCGAGGCGCTGGGGGAGCAATACCGTTAGTCGCGATCAGCCAAGGCTGCTGGCGCCTTTCGGTCGCCGATGCCGGCCTGTAAGACCTGATTTCCGCCCGCCCTCGCGTAGCTGGCCCCTCATGGAGCGCCCCAAATGAGCCGCATCGCCCTGATCACCGGCGCCGGAAGCGGCATCGGCGCGGCCGCCGCGCTGGGCCTGGCCAAGGCGGGATGGTCGGTGGTGCTGGCCGGCCGACGGATCGACCCTCTGGCGTCGGTGGCTCAGGCGGTGACACAAGCGGGGGTGGAGGCCCTGGCCGTGCCGACCGACGTCGGCGATCCAGTGGCGGTGGATCATCTGTTCGCCGAGGTGGTCCGCGTGTTCGGCCGGCTCGACCTGCTATTCAACAACGCCGGAACCGGCGCCCCACCGGTCCCCCTTGAGGACCTGTCCTTCGAGGCCTGGAAGCGGGTTCTGGACGCCAACCTTACCGGCGCCTTTCTCTGCACCCAGGGCGCCATCCGGATCATGAAGGCCCAGGATCCGCGCGGCGGACGGATTATCAACAACGGCTCGATCTCGGCCCATAGGCCCAGGCCCAACTCCGCGCCCTACACCGCCACCAAGCACGCCATCACCGGCCTGACACGCTCGACATCGCTGGACGGGCGCAAGTACGACATCGCCTGCGGTCAGATCGACATCGGCAATGCGCAGACCCCGCTGACGGCGCGGATGGGCCAGGGTGTGCCCCAGGCGGATGGCTCGGTGGCGAGCGAACCGGTGATCGACGTGCGTCATGTCGCCGACGCCATTGTCTACATGGCCAGCCTGCCGCTGGACGCCAATGTGCAGTCCATGACCGTGATGGCCACCAAGATGCCGTTCGTCGGGCGAGGCTGATCTCCAGACACGAAAAAGGCCGCCGAAGAGACTTCGACGGCCCGATCCGTTCCGGTTTGGCGTTGAAGCCTACCAGGTCACCTTCAGCGTGCCGACAAGACGGTCAGCGGCGTTGAAGGGCACGCCCTTGTCTTGGGTGAAGAAGCTCTTCGCCTTGGTCTCGCTACCGTAGTAACGCAGGTCGGCTGAAAGGTGGTCAGTCACCGGATAGGTCACGCCGACATTCCACAGCGTGTACCCGTCGAGGCCGCCGTCTTTGGCTGCGTCCAGGAACTCATGTCCGACGGCGGCGCTCACCGTCGCCTTGTTCGTGAACGCGTAGGCGAGGTTGCCTTCAAGATAGGTCTCGTGGCCGGTCGCGCCGAAGTTGTCCGGCGAATAGTAAACCGCCACGCCAGGTGTGAACCCGCCGGCCGTTACCGACGCCAACGCCTTGAGCTCGACATAGTTCTCGGCGGAGCCGCTCGGCTGTTTCGGATAGATATAGCCGATCACGCCCAGGTCGAGGTTGACCGGGCCGATTGTCGGCCGAACGCCGCCATAGATGTCGACCTCCGCCAGGGTGTGATTGCTATTGTGGAGGGCGCCGGAGAAATCCACGTGCGACACCCAGGTGCCCAGGTAGACCTTGCCCCAGGTCAGGTCGGCGCCGCCGAAAGCGGCCACGCCGCCCGCGGATTGGTCCAGGCTGCGGAACATGTAGTCGGTGGTGACACCGGCGTTCCAGGCGATGGTCGGCCCGGTGGGCGCGGGCGGTGCTGCCGCCGCGGTGTCGGCCAATGCTGCGCTGGCCAGGCCGAAGGTGGCCACTGACGCGCACAGAGCGAGTTTCCAGAATTTCATGATCTATCCCCTTTATATTGCGCCGCACTTTGTCGGCGTTGGCCGAGAGCCTCAGCTCGCCGTGTCCTATGGTGCTAAGCCTTGCCGCGCGCCAACAGCCCTTGGTCCTTCGGACTCTGCTGCTGATGGCGCGCGGTTACGAATTGTGCGTTGCACCTGAACAAATGCCTAAATATTAGGCTATTTTGGCGCCCACGAACTAGGCGTTGCACAAACACGACAGTGCGCCGGCGAGGCCTAAGGGCGCGCCGGGGAAAACGAGTCGGGGCTATCAGGGTCGGATGAGGGCGCTTAGCGCATGCCCAGCGGCGCGTAGCCCAGATGCGTGCCGGCGTCGATCAGCAGGGTCTCGCCGGTAATATGCCGCGCTGCTGGCGAGGCCAGGAACACCGCCGGCCCGGCGATGTCCTCCGCCGTGGAGGCGACCTTCAGCGGCGTTGAGGCGGCGACGCGCTCACGCATCCGCTGCAGCCCGTCTTCGCCCATGTTCTTGGCGAACCAGGGGGTGTCGATGAAGCCCGGGCAGACGGCGTTGACGCGGATCTTCGGCGCCAAAGCGCGGGCCAGCGAAAGAGTCATGGTGATCAAGGCGCCCTTGGACGCCGCATAGGGCACCGACGAGCCGATCCCCATCACCCCAGCCACGGAGGCGGTGTTGACCACGGCCCCCGGCTGCGGCGCCGCCTCCAATAGCGCCCGCGCGGCGCGGATCATCTGATAGGCGCCCACCACATTGACGGCGTACAGGCGCTGGAAATCCTCCGCCGACACGGCGTCCAGGTCGCCGTGGTTGCCCGCGTGCTTGGTGATGCCGGCGTTGTTGAACAGGGCGTCGGCGCGGCCGTAGGGCGCGGCCGCGGCGGCGATCTTCTGGCAGTCCTCGTCCTTGGCCACGTCGCCCTGGCAGATCACCGCCTCGGCCCCTTGGGCGCGGACCAGGGCGGCGGTTTCCTCGGCTTCGTCGGCGCTGGAGGCGTAGTTGACGATGATCGCCTTGGCCCCGCGGGAAGCCACTTCCACCGCCACCGCCCGGCCCAGGCCCGTGGAGGCCCCCGTCACGATCACTACCGCCCCGTCGAAATCCTTGCCCGACATGTTCCGCTCCCAATCGCCGATTTTGTGGGTTTGATAGCGGGGCAGGGCGGCCTTGTCGCGGGCCGCAATTCACCTTCGGCGGGTTTGGCGCTAAAGGGCGGGCATGAGCGACGAACCCCTTACCCAACTCGGCCAGGCCGTGCGCGGCTTCGACAGTCCCGACCAGGCCACTCTCGAGCGCGTGCCCAACCCCCAGGCCGGCTCACTCTACCTTGCCCGCTTCACGGCGCCGGAGTTCACCTCCCTGTGCCCGGTCACCGGCCAGCCCGACTTCGCCCAGCTGGTCATCGACTACGCGCCGGGTGACTGGTTGATCGAGTCCAAGTCGCTGAAACTCTATCTCGGCTCGTTCCGCAACCACGGCGCTTTCCACGAGGACTGCACCCTGGCCATCGGCAAGAAGATCGTCGAGGTGGCGGCGCCCACCTGGCTGCGTATCGGCGGCTACTGGTACCCCCGCGGCGGCATCCCCATCGACGTCTTCTGGCAGACAGGCGCGCCCCCGGCGGGCCTGTGGCTACCTGACCAGGGCGTGCCGCCCTACCGGGGCCGGTGAGAACCCTCTAGAGAATGACAGCTTCAAGTGGTTACCGGTTGAAGCGCCGGTCATGCTCTAAATGTAAGAAGATACAGCCTTTTTATCCGGTTCAAGTGAGTCCACTTGAACCGGAAAGGCTCTAGCCGACGCCCTCGGGTAGCCAGCTGCGATACAGCGGATGGCTGTGATCCAGGGGCAGGGCCACCGGCCGGTTGGTGCGGGCGGAGTGATAGGCGGCGGTGACCAGCTCCAGGGCTCGGCGCGCGTCCGCTGTCGTCACCGGCATCTCGGCGCCTTGCGTGATGGCGGCGTGGAACAGCTCGAACTGGCGGGTGTAGCTGTCCTCGTGCGCCGGGTGGGTGGCCAGCACGGCGTCGATCTTCGCCTGGTGCGCCTCGTCGTCGGCGATGAAGGTCCAGGGGTCGCGGTACATGGTGTAGGGCTCGGTCTGGCTCTCGGCCACCAGGTCGCGGAACGCAAAGCGCAGGCGCGAAATTTCCCGGCGCGAGCCCAGGGTCATCGACAGACTGGCCAGTGAGCCGTTGGCCAGCCGCACGCTGAGCGCCGCGGTGTCCTCCACCTCGATGGGGTTCACCAGGGTCGTGGTCATGGCGAACACCTCACTCGAGGGGCCGTGCACATAGTTCAGCATGTCGTGGGCGTGGATGGCGTGGCCCAGCAGGCCGCCACCCAGCTCGGTGGCCCATTTCCCCCGCCAGGGCACGGCGTAGTAGTCGGCGCCGCGCCACCAGTGGGTCTCGATAGTGGTCATAAATGCGGGGCCGGTCAGACCCTCGGCCACCAGCCGCTTCAGCTTCTGAAGCCCAGCGCCGAAGCGGTATTGAAAGATCGGCATCAACAACTTGCCAGCCTTGGCCACGTCGGCCTCGATCTCGTCCACCTCGGCGATGGAGCCGAACAGCGGCTTCTCGCAGACCACATGCTTGCCGGCCGCCAGGGCCGCGCGGACCATGGGGAAGTGCAGGTCGGGCGGGGTGCAGATATCGACCACGTCGATGTCCGGCCGGGCGATCACGGCGTCGAACTCCAGGCTGAACTCGGGGATCTCGTAGCGGGCGCACACCCGGCGCGAGCGCGGCTCGTCCAGGGCGCACAGCACCGGCACGTCGAACAGCTGCGGCAGCCAGCGATAGCCCTTGGCGTGCATGGCCCCGATGCCGGACCCGATGATGGCGACGCGAAGGGGACTCATGAAGCAACTCCGGGGGCGGTCTTGGGGGTGAGGATCTCGGCGCGATCTTGCGCCTCGATGGCCAGGCGACTGACCTCGAACACGTGCGCCTGGGGCATGGCGGTCTCTGTGCGGTCGCTCACATCGGCCAGGAAGTCGCGGAAATAGACCAGCTGCTCGCCGCTGCAGTCGATATGGCGCACCCCCTGGCCGTCCACCAGGAACAGATGGTCGCCACCGGGCTTGCCGTCGATGTCGACGTATTTGCGCAACTCGATGTAGCCGGCGGTCCCCAGCAGGGTCAGGCGGCCGTCGCCCCAGCTGGGCAGGCCGTCCGGGGTGAACCAGTCCACCCGGATGTAGCCGGTGGCCCGGTCGCTCTTCAGCATCATCTGGCCAAAGTCCTGCAACCCCGGATCTTGAGAATTACCGTAGTTGCCGACGGTGCTGGCGATCACCTCGCCGGTGGCCGAGCCGGTGTAGAACAGGAACTGGTCGATCTGGTGCGAGGCGATGTCCACCAGGATGCCGCCATAGCGTTCCAGCTCGAAGAACCACGACGGCCGGCGGGCGCGGTTCAGCCGGTGCGGCCCCATGCCCAGGGTCTGCACCACCTGGCCGATGGCGCCGGCCTGCACCAGCTCCCCTGCCTTCTGCGCCGCCCGCACCGCCAACCGCTCGGAAAAGCAGATCGAGAAGATCCGGCCGGTCTCCGCCACCGCCTGGCGCAGGTCGGCCAGTTGGGCGGCGGTGGTGGCGCCCGGCTTGTCGCACATCACGTCCTTGCCGTGGCGCAGGGCCGTCACCGCCATCGCCGCCCGCTCGGCTGGCACGGCGGCGTTGCACACCACCTGGATGGTCTCATCCTCCAGGATTTGCCGCGGCGTCAGCACCGGGGCGTCCGGCCAGGTGCGGGCTATGCCCTTGGCGATGGCTGGAGCGGTGGTCTCCTCGGCATAGCCGGCGAATTCCGCTCCAGCGGCCATCAGCCCCTGGATGTGGTCGAAGATATGCATGTGGTCGATGCCGAGCGCGGCGAACCGGATGGCCATGGCGGGGCTCCTCCCTTGAACAGCGGCGACTATAGCCTTCGCCCGGGCGTGTGAGGGAAGTGCCGTTGATGCCGGACCTGGCGAGGTGTGCGACGATGCGGGAGGGATTCAGCGGCGGGTCGTCGCGCCGCCTGAAAACCCGGCCTCAACCCGGCCAGTCAATGGTGATCGCGGCCAGGTCCGGGCGCACCCGTTCCTGCGGGTCTTCCGCCGGGGTCCCCAGGTGGATGAACCCCGCCACCTTCTCGCCGGGCGCCAGTTCCAGCAGCAGACCCACCGCCGCGTCATAGGCGTACCAGTCGGTGATCCAGTTGGCGCCATAGCCCATCGCCTGGGCTGCGAGGGTCAGGATGGTACAAACGGCGCCGGCTGAAAGCCGCTGTTCCCACTCAGGAATCTCGCCTTCCACATAGCGGGAAATCACCACCACAGTCATCGGCGGAACCCTGATCTTGCCTAGCTTGGCCAGAGCCTTGGGGGCGTCGTCGCGGGCGGCGGCTATGGCTTCCAGGTCGGCGACAAAGGCGGCCTTGCCCTCGTCCCGCAACACCACGAAGCGCCAAGGGGCCAGCTTGCCATGATCTGGGGCGCGGGCGGCCAGGGTCAGGATGTCGGCCAGTTCCGCCTCGCTGGGCGCCGGCGCCCGCAGGGTCAGGGCCGAGGCGGATCGCCGCCGCGCCAGAAACGCCAGCACCTCCGGCGCGGCCGTCACGGGCAGGGCGTCGCCAAACTGCGGCGCGGCGGGAACGGGATGGGCCACGGGCGGCTTTTCCTATAAGGATTGTTCAAGCCTCGCGGAGGTATAGAGGCGGCGATCGATCCGCAACGCGCGCCGGAGCGGATTTTTTTTGACAACCGAACCCTGGCGCCGGCAACTTCGCCGACCCATATCGCCCATAAGGGCGAAGTTCGGTGACAGGGGAACCCCTTTGGGGGCGCCCGCTTCAGGGGAGAGTGTCGCGATGGCTCAACATCTGGAAGTGGTCGATATCGCCGTCGCGCCGCCCGTCTGGGCGTCATTGCGCAACGAAGCCTACCACTTGGCCAAGACCGAGCCGAGCTTGGCCTCGCTGCTTAACGCGGTGATCATCCGCCACTCCAACATCGCCGACGCCCTGTCGTACCAGCTGGCGCGCAAGCTGGGCGACCAGGAGCTGCGGGCCATGAGCCTGCGCGAAGTGGCCGAGGAAGCCTTCGAGGCCGATCCCTCCATCGTCGAGGCCGCCGAGGCCGATCTGAAGGCGGTGTTCGAGCGCGATCCGGCCTGCAAGGGCTATGTCCAGCCGTTCCTGTTCTTCAAAGGCTTCCTGTCCCTGCAGTCGCACCGGGTCAGCCACTGGCTGTGGAACGAGGGCCGTGAATCCATGGCCTTCTATCTGCAGAGCCGGGTCTCCGAGCTGTTCCAGGTCGACATCCATCCCGCCGCCGTGATCGGCAAGGGCGCCTTCTTCGACCACGGCACCGGCATCGTCATCGGCGAGACGGCGGTGATCGGCGACGACGTCTCCATGCTGCACGGCGTCACCCTGGGCGGCACTGGCGCCGACCGCGGCGATCGCCATCCCAAGATCGGCAACGGCGTCCTGCTGGGCGCGGGCGCCAAGGTGCTGGGCAATATTATCGTCGGCGACTACGCCAAGATCGCCTCCGGCTCGGTGGTGCTCAAGCCCGTACCGCCGCACTGCACCGCCGCGGGGGTCCCCGCCCGGCTGGTGAACTGCCCCACCTGCGAGGAGCCGTCCAAGTCCATGGACCACACCCTCGCCGAGGCGGTCTACGACTACGTCATCTGACATGCCCCCATTTGGCGCGCGCCCGTTTGCGCCAACTGACGCTTGCGGCGGCGCGGAATGTGGCTAGGTTCCGGCTCAATCAGACGCCGGAGCGCAGAAACGTGGACCAAAAAGACATCGATCGCCTCCAGGCGCACCTCAAGCGCACCTTCGGCAACCCGCACATCGCGGTCAAAGCTCGCCCCAAGCAGAAGGATTCCGCCGAGGTCGAGATGAAGGGCGAATTCATCGGCGTCCTCTACGAAGACGAGGATGAAGACGGCTCGTTCATGTTCGAAATGGCCATCCTGGCCGAGGACCTGGACGTCTGAATTCCCGTTCACGCTGGATTTTCAGCGTGAAATGGTGATAATTGGATAGGCGCTGCTCACTGGAGGAAGCGCCTATGATCTCCAACTCTCTGACCTATCAAGCCGGCGGACGCGTGTTCGCCGGCGATTTTGTCTGTCCGGGGGCGCCGGGTCCGCACCCCGGCGTCCTGGTCCTGCACGGCGGCGCCGGGCTGGCTGATCACGAACACGAGCGCTGCGCCTGGCTGGCCGAGGCCGGCTTCGCCGCCTTCGCCCCCGACCTGTTCGGCGAACCCTTCCAGAGCCGCGAGCACGCCATGGCCCTTATCGGCGCCCTGGCCAGCGACGCAGATCTCTTACGTGGACGCCTGGTCGCCGCCCTGTGCGCCCTGAAGGACGATCCAAGGGTTGATCCCGCCCGCACCGCCGCCGTCGGCTTCTGCTTCGGCGGCATGGCGGCCCTGGAACTGGCGCGCTCTGGCGCCGACGTGGCTGCCGTCGTCAGCCTGCACGGAGGCCTCGCTACCACCCGGCCAGCGGAGGCGGGGAAGGTGCGCGCCAAGGTCCTGGTCTGTACCGGCGCCGACGACCCCTTCGTCATTCGCGACCAGCGATCGGCCCTGGAGGACGAGCTTGCCGCCGCCGGCGCGGACTGGCGGATGCTGCTGTTCGGCGGGGTGCGGCACGGCTTCACCCACCGGGACGCCGCGCCATCGCCGGGGATGGCCTATGACGCCGATGCGGACGCCCAGTCCTGGCGGGCGACGCTGGAGACGTTGGAGGCGGCATTCAAAAACGGTTGAGCCGCCTCATCCCCGCTCCACGAAACTGTCGATCACCTTCTTCTCGCCGGCCTGGTCAAACGCCACGGTGAGCTTGTTGCCCTCCACCACGCGCACCTGGCCATAGCCGAACTTCTGGTGGAACACGCGGTCGCCCTTGGCGTAGGCGCTGGTGTGAGCCGGGTCGGAGACGGCTACGAGGCGGCCTTCGCCCTCGATCACCTGGCTGCGGCCTGGCGCGCTGCCGCCGTAGCCGCGCTGCTGCGCCCGCTTCCAGCCAGGACTGTCATAGCCGTTGCCGTAGGAGCTTTCGTCCCAGCGCGAGCCGGCGTCACGCATGCCGGGTCCGCCGCCGTAGTAGCCGGTCTCCGACCCCGCCTCGACATTGGCCACCGGCAGTTCGTCCACGAACCGGCTGGGCAGCTGGCTGGTCCAGCGGCCATAGACCTGCCGGTTGGCGACGAACGAGATGCGGGCCTCCTCCCGGGCGCGGGTGATGCCGACGTAGGCCAGGCGGCGTTCTTCCTCCAGGCCCTTGTCACCCTTCTCGTCCATGCTGCGCTGGCTGGGGAAAACCCCTTCCTCCCAGCCCGGCAGGAAGACCAGAGGGAACTCCAGCCCCTTGGCGCCGTGCAGGGTCATGATCTGCACTGCGTCGTCGCTGCCGCCCCGATCCAGGTCCATGACCAGGGAGACGTGCTCCAGATAGGCCTCCAGGGTTTCGAAGGCGCTCATCGACTGCACCAGCTCCTTCAGGTTCTCCAGCCGCGTCTGGCTGGTGGGTCCCTTGTCCAGGCGCAGGGCGTCGATGTAGCCGCTCTCTTCCAGGATGGTTTCGGTGAGACGCTGGTGGTGCACGCCCTCGCGCTGACCGCGCCAGCGGTCCAGGTCGCGCAGGAAGTTGGACAGGGAGGTGCGGGTCCGCGCCTGCAGCTCGTCGGTGCGGATCAGGTCCCGCGCCGCGGTCACCGCCGAAACGCCCTCGCGCCGGGCCAGGTGCAACAGCTTCTGGATGGTGGTGTCGCCCAACCCCCGCTTGGGGGTATTGACGATCCGCTCGAAAGCCAGGTCGTCGTCCGGCGACTGCACCAGCCGCAGGTAGGCGTGAGCGTCGCGGATCTCGGCCCGCTCGAAGAACCGCGGCCCGCCGACCACGGTGTAGGGGATCTGCAGCAGCACGAACCGCTCTTCGAAGGCGCGCATCTGGAAGCTGGCGCGCACCAGGATGGCCACCTCCTTGTAGTGGCGCTTTTTCTTCCAGCGCTCGATCTCGTCGGCGATCAGCCGGCTCTCGGCCTCGCCGTCCCAGACGCCGCGCACCTGCACCTTGCTGCCCCCCGCCGCCTCGGTCCACAGGGTCTTGCCCAGGCGTCCCTTGTTGGTGGAGATCAGGCCCGATGCGGCCGCCAGTATGTGTTCCGTGGATCGGTAGTTGCGCTCCAGCCGCACTACCTTGGCCCCCGGGAAATCCCGTTCGAAGCGCAGGATGTTGTCCACCTCCGCCCCCCGCCAGCCATAGATCGACTGGTCGTCGTCCCCCACGCAGCACAGGTTCTGGCTCTTCTGGGCCAGCAGCCGCAACCACAGGTACTGGGCGACGTTGGTGTCCTGGTACTCGTCCACCAGCAGGTAGCGGAAACGCTCGTGGTACTCGGTCAGCACATCAGGGTGCTGGGTGAAGAGTGTGATGTTGTGCAGCAGCAGGTCGCCGAAGTCGCAGGCGTTCAGCACCCTCAGCCGGTTCTGGTACAGGGCGTACAGGGCCTTGCCGCGATTGTTGGCGAAGTCGGCGCCCTCGGACGCCGGCAGGCGGTCAGGCGTCCAGCCCCGGTTCTTCCAGTGATCGACGAGACCGGCGAAAAACTTGGGTGTCCAGCGCTTTGCGTCAATGTTCTCAGCTTCCAGCAACTGCTTGATCAGCCGCTCCTGGTCGTCATTGTCGATGATCGTATAGCTGGATTTCAGCCCCACCAGCTCGGCGTGGCGGCGCAGGATCTGGGCGGCGATGGAGTGGAAGGTGCCCAGCCACCTCAAGCCCTCGGCCGCGGGCCCGATGATGTCGGTGATCCGCACGCGCATTTCCCGCGCGGCCTTGTTGGTGAAGGTCACCGCCAGCAGCTCCCACGGCCGCGCCTTGCCCGTGGCCAGGATGTGCGCCAGCCGGGTGGTCAGCACCCGCGTCTTGCCTGTCCCGGCGCCGGCCAGCACCAGCACCGGCCCATCGATGGCCTCCACCGCCTCGCGCTGTTCCGGGTTCAGCCCGGCCATATAGTCCGGGCCGGAAACTCGGGCGAGGTCGGAGATGCGGGGGGCGGGGATCTGGCCGGGTAAGTGGGTTGGGGTCTCTGGCAAGGCTTCGGCTCGAGGGAATCTTGAAGAACATATGTAGCACGCCGTTGGCCGGCGCCAGGAACCTCGCGATCGGCGAACCGTTTCTTTTCAGACCCTAACGGTTCTCGAAAGGAGTGCGACATGGCCAAACCCATCCAGACCGCGCGCCGCTGGGACCCGGCGGCGCCCTTCCTGGTGTTCCTGGTCGGCGGCGTGGTGGTCGTCCTCGCGGTGCTGGCCTTCCTGACCTACGAGGAGGGCCGTCCTCGGCGGGTGGAAGCCTTGGCTGAGAACGTCCGTGCGCCGCTGCTTGCCGCCGCCGCCACGACAACGCCGCTCCGGAGGTAGCCGGTCGGACACTAGCCCACGGCGAAAGCCAGGGCCGCCAGGCGGCAAGCGGAGGCCAGGGGACGCTCCCCTCGTCCTGAGTCTATTGTCGCCACCAGGTCCGATAGGCTGCTGGCTCGCGCATGCGCCATGGCCTCCAGCAGGTCCCAGAACTCCGGCTCCAGGGCCACGGACGTGGCGTGACCGGCCAGGGCCAGCGAACGCTTGCGCAACAGCCCCATCGCGCCTCAGGTCTCGCGCTTGTTCTGGTCCAGGGCGCGCTCGGCCATGGCCTTGCGGGCCTTTTCCAGCGATGTCGCCGACTTCGCCTGGCCGAACTTGGCGCGGTTGACCGCCGCCAGGGTCTTGCGGTCCGACTGGCCCTTGGCCTTGCGGGCCTTGTTCAGATTGACGACGTCGTTCACCGCTCGCCTCCCGCGCCAAAGCTTTCCACCGTCAGGATAGAACAACGCCGCGCGGGTGCAACGCTCGCCGGCGTCAGGTGTTCGTACTCCACGGTCCACGTATGGCCCGCGCCAGCAAACGGGAGAAAACTGATGGCGGACGCAGCGCAAAACGGTGAGCACATGGAAGTTGTCAGCAACGATGACCATCACGTCGGCCGGGTCGACCATGTCCGTGGAACCGAGATCGAGCTAGCCGGCCTGGATCTCCAGGCCCTGGGCAAGCACCATACAATCCCGCTGTCCTGGATCGAATGGGTGGACGACAAGGTGCACCTGAACCTCAGCCGCGACGACGCCAAGGGCCGCTGGCTGACGGCCGACTAACGGCTTAGACCAATATCCCCAATCGCTCTCTTCCCAGGCCAAGGCAGCCGGGGAGGGGGCGTTACGGCAGTTCGGCCATGCGGAAGGCCGCGAACACCGGGGCGTCGAGTCCGGCTATGGCCGGCTCGCCCGCCCCGCGCCAGATGGCGCAGACCACCCCAACGATCTTGGCCCCCGCCTCGCGCAGCAACACCGCGGCGTCCAGCACCGCCCCGCCGGTCGAGATCACGTCTTCGATCATCACCACCCGCTTGCCGACCACATCGGAGCCTTCGACGGCCAGGCAGGTGCCATAGGTCTTTGGCCGCCTTGCGCACGAATGCGGCCCGCGTTCCGCTTTGCAGCGACATGGCCGTGGCGATCGGCACACCGCCGAGCTCTAGCCCAGCCAGGATCTGCGCCTCCGCTGGAATCAGCGGCTGCATCGACGCTGCCACCCGCGCCAACAAGGCCGGGTCGGCCTCGAACCGGTACTTGTCGAAATATTGGTCCGAGACCTGTCCCGATCGCAGGGTGAAGGTCCCGGTCAGCCGCGCGGCCCGCGAAATGGTCGCGGCGAGGGCCGACCGGTCCGTCATCCTATTTCACCTGGCCGCAGAAACGTTGGATGCGCGTGCAGGCGTCTTCTAGGTTGGCGTTGGAGGTGGCGTAGCTGATCCGGAAGTGCGGCGAGAGGCCGAACGCCGCCCCGAACACCACCGACACCCCCTCGCTCTCCAGCAGCTCCACCGCGAAGTCCGCGTCGGAGGTGATGACCTTGCCGCTGGGGGCGATCTTGCCGATCAGCTTCTCCACCGACGGATAGACATAGAACGCCCCTTCCGGGGTCGGGCAGTGCATGCCGTTGGCCTGGTTCAGCATCGACACCACCAGGTCGCGGCGGCCCTCGAACAGCTTGGCGTTGGGCTTGATGAAGTCCTGCGGCCCGTTCAGGGCCTCCACCGCCGCGTATTGCGAGATCGACGAGGGGTTGGAGGTGGTCTGGCTCATAACCTTGCGCATGGAATTGATCAGCGGCACGGGGCCGGCGGCATAGCCGATCCGCCAGCCGGTCATGGCGTAGGCCTTGGAGACCCCGTTCATGGTCAGGGTGCGGTCGTACAGCCCCGGCTCCACCTGGGCGATGGTCCAGAACTGGAAGTCCCCGAACACCAGGTGCTCGTACATGTCGTCGGTGAGGATCCACACCTGCGGATGGCGCAGCAGCACGTCCGCCAGGGCTCGCAGCTCGGACTTGGTGTAGGCCGCGCCGGACGGGTTGCAAGGCGCGTTGAACACGAACCACTTGGTCTTGGGCGTGATGGCCGCATCCAGGGCCTCGGGGCGCAGCCGGTAGCCATCCTCGAAGGCGCAGTTGGCGAACACGGGGGTGCCGCCGCCCAGGC
>JBBROW010000044.1:0-32857 GCA_038228945.1 Caulobacterales bacterium | reverse complement strand
GGCTTGTTCGGCAGCAAGGGCTGCATCACCGACCACTCAAAATCCGACAGATCAAAGCGCGCCATTTCAATCTCCATGCTCAGAAGATTGAATCAGCACCACCGCGATTCGAGAATCCCACTTATGGGTCTATGACCTAGATCGCCGGTGGTGGCCGCCGCTGGATGTGTTGCTTGGGCGCCCAGATAGTCGGCGAGGGCCTCGGGATTACCCTCGCCGATCAGGTGAACGACGCCCAGGTCCGACTCGTCCTCTCCGGCGTAGAGCCAGACACCCGGGAAGGCGAAGGGAGGCCGGAAGCCGGCGCGGAGTTGGAGGACCTCCTCGTAGAAGCGGCGGGACGCCTCCAGGTCACGGGTGCGGACGGCATAGTGGGCCAGCTTGCGGATGAACATGGGCTGGCCTTTACGCGCAGGCGGCCACGGGCGAACGATGCTCCAGAAGGCGGGCGAAGTTGCCGGCTTCCAGGGGTCCAAAGGCCGCGGCGGCGGCTTCGCCGGTGAGGGCGAGGTCCGGATCAAGCCCGTCGGCGAGACGCTCCATCTGCATGTTGAACCAGGGCAGGATGTGGAAGAGTCCGACCCGGTCCTCGGCCGCCGCCGCGCGATCCAATTGGCCCGACAGCAGTTTGCTCCCCGTGAGTGGATCGACGATGAAAGGCCGGCCGATCCCGACCAGGTCCATGTCACCGGCTTCCAGGGCCTCAACCATTCCAGCCGCGGTGCGGAAGCCTCCGGTGACCATCACCGGCATTGTGGCTGCGGCCCTCACGGCGCCGGCAAAGGCGACAAAATAGGCCTCCCGCGCCACCGTGCTGGGCCGTGGCGCGTCCTCGCCTTCGTCCTTGATCGAAAAGCCGACAGTTTTGGGCTGCTCTAGGGAACCACCGGACAGCTCCAGCAGGTCGAGGCTGGAGGTGTTGAGCCACGTCACTAGTTCCAGGCACTCGGTGTTGGTGAAGCCGCCCTTCTGGAAGTCCGACGCGTTGAGTTTGATGCCAATGGGGAAGGTGGGACCCACGGCGGCGCGGACGGCGGCGATGGTCTCCAGCAGGAACCGGGCGCGGTTCTCCAACGGGCCGCCCCAACGATCGGTGCGGTGATTGGCCAGGGGACTGAGGAATTGGCTGAACAGATAGCCGTGCGCCGCATGCAGCTGGACGCCAGTGAAGCCCGCGTCCCGAGCGCGGCGGGCGGCTCCGGCGAACTGGGTGATGGTCCGCTCGATGTGAGCCTCGGCCATGGCGCGGGGCTTGGCGAAGGAGAAGCCGGCGCCGCGCATGACGTCGATCTCCACATCCGACGACGATAGCGGAGCGTCGTTGACTAGGTCGGAGACCTGGCGGCCGGTATGGGCCAACTTGGCCCAGAAGGCCGCGCCGCCGGAGCGACCGGCCTCAGCCATCGCGGCCAAGGCGGTCAGGCCGCTATCGTTGTCCAGCACGACATTGCCCGGGCGCTCCAGGTGCCATCTATCGACCTGGATATTGCCGGACAGCAGCAGACCGGCGCCAGAACCGGCCCAGCGGCGGTAGAGGGTGTTGAGGCGAGGCGTGGCGTGGTTGGCGGCGTCCGCCAGGCCCTCGCTCATGGCCGCCTTGACGATGCGGTTGGACAGGATAGCGCCTGAGGGGAGGCGCAGCGGCTGGGCAAGGGGGAGGGTGCTGGTCACGGGTTGGCTCCGTCGGAATGGAGCGCGGCACAGGCTGGCGCTCTGACGAACCGGAAGATGATCCATTGCCATCTTGGGGGGAATGGAGCGATGGGTAGAGGTATTATTGAACCAGAGTTGATAATATGCTGGACGACCTCAACGAGTTACGCACTTTTCAGCGGATCCTGGCCCTTGGCAGCCTGTCGGCGGCGGCGCGGGATCTGGGTGTCGGTCTGGCCGTGGTCAGCAAGCGCCTGGTGGCCCTGGAACGGCGGGTGGGCGCGCGGCTGGTGAACCGCACCACCCGGCGGCTGTCCGCCACAGGCGAGGGCCAGGCCCTGCAAAGCCATGTGGAGCGGATACTTGAGGAGCTGGGCGAGGCCGAGGCGCGGCTGTCCAGCGGTCGGGAGACACCGCGTGGCCTGCTGCGGATTAGCGCGCCCATCGCCTTTGGGCGGATCCACGTGGCGCCAGTGGCGGCGGCGCTGGTGGCGAAGCACCCAGGACTGGAGGCTGACCTGAAGCTGGACGACCGGCTGATCGACCTGATCGAGGCGCGGATCGACGTCGCGGTGCGCATCGGGACGCCCCGGGATTCGTCGGCGGTGATGCGCAAGTTGGCCGACAACCGGCGTGTCCTGGCAGCGTCGCCGGCCTATTTGGATCGGGTTGGTCGACCGCTGATTCCCCAGGACACCGTTGACCACGCCTTTCTCCGTTACGATGACGGCGCCACCCCTTGGCGGCTGGAGGGGCCAGAAGGGGAGATAGCGGAGATCGAGGCGCCGTGCCGGTTGCGGGCTGACAGCGGCAGTGTCGTCAACGACTGGGCCCTTGCTGGGCATGGGATCACGATGCGCTCCCAGGTTGATGTCGCGGCCGAACTGGCGGACGGGCGGCTGGAGCGAGTGTTGCCGGGCTGGCAGAGCGGACCGGCGCCGATCTACGCCTTGTTCCCGTCGGCCCGCCACCTGGCGACCAAGGTGCGAGTGTTCCTGGACGCTTTGGCCGAGCGGCTGGAGGGGCTGTGACGAAAATCGGCTTGGGGCTGTCGGGCCGGGCGTTCCTGGGGCGTCCTCGGGGGGCGTTGGAGGGCAGCGGTGGTCAAGGGGAGGTCGCGATGGGCGGGGCGATTGCCAGCCATCTGCGCATCGGCGATCCGATGCTCAGCCACGTGCTGTTTGGGGTCTATCTGGGGCTGTTCGCCTGGGGCGGGCTTTGGCTGCGCGACCCCAAGCTGCGGGCGGTGACGCCGTGGCGGCGGTGAGGCAGGGGTTATTTCGGGGTGGGCTGCATCCAAGCGGCGCCGCGGCGGCGACTAAGTCTCAAGTGGAGGGCGCCGATGCGCCCCAAAGGGCTTGGGAGCCGATCAATGGACTCGCTGTTTTTCGAACGTCACTGGTGGCTGGTCTTCGCCCTGGCGGCTTTGATCATTCCCGTGGGCGGCATCATCGCCAGCACCTTCACCACCTATCTGCACTTCCGCCACCGCCGTGACGCCCTGGAGGCGCTGAAGGCCTACGCCAATAACGGGCGGACGCCGCCGCCGGAGTTGATGGAGGCCTTGAAGACGCAGGCGACCGGCGATCCGCCGCCTTGGATTGGTCCGGGATTCGGTCCGGGACCTGGGCCGGGACCTGGACCTGGACCTGGGCCAAGCGTGGACCCGATGTGGGGCGGCGCTTGGGGGGGAGATCGTTACGCGCGGCGGGCCGCCAGGCAGGCGATGCGGGCGGCGCGCTGGCAGTATCGCGCGCCGTATCGGCGGTGGAGCGGGGCGGTGTGGCTGGCCGCCCTGACCGTGGGTTTCGGTTACGCCTCACAACATGCCGATCCCAGCACCGCTAGCGCCTTCATGCTGACATCGATCATCCTGGGAGCGGCTACAGTGGGCAGTATCATCACCGCCCTGCTGGCCACCTTCATGAGGCCCTAGGGCAAGCGGAGGCGCGGGAACGTGTCGAGCATGGCGAAATCCTCGGGCATGGCCAAATCTTCGGGCATGACAAGACCGGGCGGCTTGCTGGCCCGGGCCCTGAGCGCGGTGCGAGGCGCGGAAACCGGCGCCGAGGCGGCCTGGACCCCGGCCGACGCTGACGCCGAGCTGGTGGGCGCGGCGGCGCGAGGGTCGAAGGGCGCCTTCGACAAGATCGTCGCGCGCCACCAGCAGGCGGTGCGCAGCTTCCTGAGGCGGCTCTGCGGCGACGCGGCCGAGGCGGACGACCTGGCGCAGGAAACCTTCGTGGCGGCCTGGACCGGCCTCTGGCGCTTCAGAGGCGGCTCTTCCCTGCGCTCGTGGTTGTGCGCCATCGCCTGGCGCAAGCACCAGGACGCCGCCCGCGCGCGTCGGCGGACGAACCTGCGCGAAGTCCAGGCGGCTTCACCCGAGGTGACCTTGGCGGAGCAGCCTGAGGCGCGCCTGGATCTGGCGGCGGCCCTGGCGAGCTTGCCGGAGGCGCAGAGGGCGGCCGTGGCGCTATGCCTGGGCGCCGACTTTTCTCATGCCGAGGCGGCCGCGGCCTTGGGATTGCCGCTTGGCACGATCAAATCGCACGTATCGCGTGGCCGTGAGCGGCTGATGGCGCGGCTAGAAGGACCGGATGGAGGACGTCATGAGCGGTGAGTACGAAGCGGATGGCGTCCAGCCTGGCGGTTCCCATTTGGGCGAGTCCCATACGGGCGACCCCTTGGCGGACCTATGGCGCGAAACGGAGGCGCCGGCGCGCGACTTCCATTTCGAACTGGCGGTGGACCAGCGCATCACTTGGCGATTGATGCTGGTGGACGGCGCTGGCCTGGCAGCGGCGACCGCGGCCGGCGGGGCGGCCCTGTGGAGTTTCTGGCCGGTGGGGTCGCGCATCCTGGACGGGCTGGCGATGGGTTTCTGCGCGGCCGGCCCGGTCCTGGCGGCGGTGGCGGCGGCCAGCGCGGCGGCGTGGTGGCTGATACGGCCACGTACAATTTAGACCCAAGGGGCCAAGTGGCCACGGCGCGTTAGTCTGCCTTACCAAGATTTCATTCTGTAATTCGCATCCATGGGCGCATCTCCTGGCCTCTACACTACAGAGGCGCGAACGAAATGCTCGCTCGCCGCCGGAGCTGGGAGAACAAGACAATGTGGATCGGCAATATCCTTGGCGAGCTAGTGCCCATCATGGGCATCTTGATGATCATCGCCATCGTCATCGGCCCGATGTGGATACGCAGCTACTATGCCGAGCGTGACCGGGCGCAGATGCATGAGACCCTTCGCATCGCCTATGAGAAGGGCCAGCCGGTTCCGCCGGAACTGATCGAGGCGCTGCAAACGCGGGAAGGTCTCCCACGTGTCTCGTCCACCGGCGCGGAACGCGATCTGCGCCGCGCCGTGGTGTTGATCGCGGTGGGCCTGGGCCTAGCCGGCCTGGGCTATGGCCTTTGGTACGGCATCAGCAGCACCAGCTATGTCGGCGCCTACGTGACCGGCGGCGTGGTGGCTGGCTCCGGAGCGATCCCTGGGATGATCGGTGTCGCCTATCTCATTCTTTGGCTGGCGCGGCGCGCGGCGCCCAAGATTTGAACGCGGCCTAGAGGGGGATAGGGGCGCCGTATGGCGGACTCCGTCAAATCGCCGGCTTCGGCGCATGACCTGGACCTGGTCGCCTTGTCGGCGACCGGCGGCCGGGCTGCGTTCGGGGAACTGGTGCGGCGGCACTCCTCGCCGGTGCGGTCCTTGTTGCGCCGGATGGGCGCCGACGGGGCGACCGCCGACGACGTAGCCCAGGACGCCTTCCTGGCCGCCTTCGAACAGATCTCGGACTTCCGGGGCGAGGGCACGTTCCAGGCCTGGGTCAAGCGGATCGCCGCGCGACTGTATGTGAAGCGCTGGCGGCGCGAGGCCCGGCGCGATCTGCTGAGCGAGACCTCCGAGATGGAGGCGCCGCCCGTCCACGGCGAGGCTGGTCAGGCCGACCGGATCGATCTGGACGAGGCGCTGAAAACCTTATCAGCCGTTGAGCGGCTGTGCGTCACCCTCTGCTACGGAGGGGGTCTGTCGCACGCCGAGGCGGCCTTGGCCTTGAATACGCCTCTGGGAACGGTCAAATCCCATGTCAAACGTGGTTTGGATAAACTCAGACAGCGCCTGGCGCCAGGCCGGGAGTTCGGCCCCGCGGAGAGTAAGGTCAATGGCTGAAGCCGGCTTCGAGATGGCCCTGGATCGGATGTTCGCCGAGACGCCGGCTTTCGGCGACGCCGAGCTGTTCGCCATGCGCTGCGACGAGCGGCTGGACCGCGGCTGGACCTTCCGAAGAGCACTGATCGGCGGCATGGGCGCAATCGGCGGCGTGATCGGCGGGGCGCAATTGCTGGGGTCTGGCCTTTGGGGCCGGATTAACGCCCTGTCCGCGGAGTCCGGCCAGGCCATCAACCGTGGCCTTGAAGATCTGCTGCCGCACCAACTGGCGCCGGGCCTGTTGGTGTCCAATGAAGCGATCTGGATGTCGGCCGTCTTGGCGGTTGTCGCCGTCGGCTTGGCCGTCACCCGTCTGGTTCGGGATATCTGAAATGTCCGCACAGCGTCAGGAAGCCATCCGCCGGATCACCGCGCCGGAGATCACAGCGCGCAAGGGCGGCGAGCCGCTGGTCTGCCTGACCGCCTACACCGCCCCGGTGGCCGAGATCCTGGACGAGGCCTGCGACCTGCTTCTGGTGGGCGACAGTGTCGGCATGGTGGTGCACGGACTGCCCAATACCGTTGGCGTCACCATGGAGATGATGATCCTGCACGGCCAGGCGGTGATGCGCGCGGCCAAGCGGGCGATGGTGGTGGTCGACATGCCGTTCGGCTCCTACGAGGGGTCGAAAGAGACCGCCTACGAGAACGCCGCGCGGATCCTCAAGGAAACCGGCTGTCAGGCGGTGAAGGTGGAAAGCGGCCCAACCGTGCCCGAGACCATCGCCTATCTGGTGCGGCGTGGCATTCCGGTGATGGGGCACGTGGGCCTGCGCCCGCAGTCGGTGCTGGTGGACGGCGCCTTCAAGGCCAAGGGCCGGCTCGAATCGGAGCGGGCGAGGGTGGTGGCCGAAGCCGAAGCCACCGCCGACGCCGGCGCATTCAGCGTGGTGGTCGAAGGCGTGGCCGAGGCATTGGCGCGGGAGATCACCGCGGCCATCGAGGTTCCCACCATCGGCATCGGCGCATCGGCCGGTTGCGACGGACAGATCCTGGTCACCGACGACATGCTGGGGTTGTTCGACTGGACGCCCAAGTTCGTGCGCCGCTACGCGGACCTGCGGGGCGAGATCGGCAGGGCCGCTCGCGCCTATGCTGAAGACGTCCGGGCTCGCCGCTTCCCGGCGGCGGCGGAAACCTATTTCTCCAAGCTCAAAAGCTAGGGCGGCCCGCGCAGAGGGCGGCCAAGACGGGCAGGGGATAGTTCCACGCCCCGCCCCCGCTGCTTCATTTGCGCCCGTAACCTTCCTAGCGTTGCAGCCGCGCGCCCCAAACGATAGGTTCCGCGCCTCTGAACGCAACAGCCCCAGGCGAGGTCTTTTTTCGTGGTCGATTTTATCGAAGAGGTGGAGGAACAGCTCCGCGCCGACCGGTACAAGGTCATGGCGCAGCGCACCCTGCCTTGGTTCCTAGCCGCGCTGGCGGCCGTGGTGATCGGCTGGCTGGGCGCCTGGGGGTATCAAACCTGGCACAATCAGAACATCGACAAGGCTTCGGCTGCCTATGAGAAGGCGCTGAACACCCTGATCCAGGGCGATGAAACTGGCGCCTACGCCGCTTTCGACCCGATCGCCAAGACGGGCCCGGCCGCCTATAAGACCCTCGCCTTGATCCAGCAGGGCAATATCCGCCTCTCGGCCGACAAGGCTGAAGAGGCGGCGGCGCTGTATGACGCGGCGGCCAAGTCCGCGCCCAACGCCATCCTGGGCGACACCGCCCGGATCAAGGCCGCTCTGGCGCTGCTGGACACCGCGCCCTACGCCCAGATGGAAACCCGGCTGAAGCCCTTGATCGGGGCCAAGAAGCCCTTCGACTTGCAGGCGCGCGAGGCCCTGGCCTTCGCCAAGATGGCCGCGGGTAAGACCGCCGAGGCCAAGGCGGATTTCTCGGCCCTCAGCCTGCAACTGGGCGTCACCGACAATATGCGCGCCCAGGCCCAGGCGGCGATCGCCGTGATCGATAGCGGCGAGGCCAAGGTTGCTGTCGATGTTGCAAAACTAGCCGCCACATTGCCGCCGCCGAGCCAACAGATGCTGCAGGCTCCGCCCGGCGGGGGAGCGCCGGCCGATGCGCAAGGCGCTTCCCAAGGCCCTCCTCAAAACGCCCCTCCCCACGACGCCTCGCAAGACGCCTCCAGGACCGCCCAATGACGATCACGCGTATGTTCGGCGTCCTCGCCGTCGCGGCCGCCCTGGCGAGCTGCTCCACGGTCCAGAAGGCCGAGTCGATCAATCCTTTCCACGGTAGCAAAAAGGCGACGCGCGCGGCCAACGAAGCCAATCGCATCTCTATTGTCGCCGCCGACGAGCAGCTGAAGGTGGCCGACACCCTCAAGGGTCAGGATTTCTACCTGCCACCCCCGGCCGCCATGGCCGACTGGCCGTTGCCGGGCGGCACGCCCGAACAGTCGGTGGAGAATGTCGACGCCGCGCCTCAGTTCGCCATCGCATGGCGCGCCAAGTTCGGCGCCGCCTCCAGCCGTCAGAAGCACGTCACCGCCCCGCCGATCATGGCGCAGGGCCGCATCTATGTGATGGATGGCGAGGCCGACGTTTCGGCCCATGACGCCCGCACCGGCGCACAGATCTGGAGCGTCAACGTGATGCCCAAGTCCAAGCGCGACCACGAAGGGTTCGGCGGCGGGTTGGCGTTTGCGGATGGCAAGATCTACGTCTCTTCAGGCACGCGCGAGGTGCTGCAGCTGGACGCCGCCACGGGCGCGATCGGCTGGCGCACCCGGACCGAGGCGCCGGTCCATGCCGCCCCCACCGTGGTCGACGGCCGGATGATCGTGGTCGACGTCAATGACGAGATGCTGACCTACATGACCGCCACGGGCGTCCAGGACTGGACCTACCAGGGCCTGACCGAACCGGCGCGGATCCTGGCGGCGTCCAGCCCGGCGGTGACCAGCGACACCGTGATCGGCTCCTTCGCCTCGGGCGAACTGGTGGCGCTGCGGGCCTCCAACGGCAACGAGCTGTGGACGGCCAGCCTGTCTCGCGCCAGCCGCACCAACGCCCTGTCCGAGATTCGCGATATCGCCGGCCGACCGGTGATCTATCGCAGCGACGTGTTCGCCGTCAGCCACTCAGATGTCATGGCCGCCACCGACCTGCGCACCGGGATTCCGCGCTGGACCCTGCCGATCTCGGCGGTGACCTCGCCCTGGGCCGCGGGCGACGTGGTCTATGTGGTCGACCAGACTGGCAAGGTGATGTGCATCTCGCGCGAGAGCGGCCAGATCTATTGGATCCACGAGCTGAATGGCCCCGACGTGCCCGGCAGGAAGGCCAAGAAGTCCAAGAAAGCGGCCCGGACGTTCTGGTCGAGCCCGGTGATGGCCTCGGGCCGGCTGGTGATGGTCTCGTCAAAGGGCGACGCGGTGGCGCTGGACGCCAAGACCGGCGCGCTGGTGAAGACCTTGAAGCTGGGTTCCGACGCCCTGATCGGACCGATCGCGGTGGGCGGCATGATCTATGTCGCCAGCGACGGCGCCGAACTGATCGCGATCCGCTAGAGCATGACAGCGTCAAATGGCCACCGGTTGAAGCGGCCGTCATGCTCTAAGTCTATGACGATAGAGCCTTTTTATCCAATTCAAGTGAAGCCACTTGAATCGGAAAGGCTCTAGGCATGGCCCCCTCATGGTGAAGCTCGCCATCGTAGGGCGTCCCAACGTCGGCAAGTCCACGCTGTTCAACCGCCTGGCCGGCCGCCGGCTGGCGATCGTCGACGACCGCCCGGGGGTCACCCGCGACCGCCGCTTCGGCACCGGGCGTCTGGGTGACCTGGACCTGGACATCATCGACACCGCCGGCTTCGAGGACCTCACCGACGATAGCCTGGAAGCGCGGATGCGCCGGCAGACCGAACAGGCGCTCACCGAGGCGGACGTGGTGCTGTTTGTCATCGACGCGCGCGAGGGCGTCACCCAGCTGGACGAGGTTTTCGCCGCGGTGCTGCGTCGCGCCGACAAGCCGGTGATCCTGGTGGCCAACAAGGCCGAGGGGCGGTCGGGCGACGCCGGGACCATGGAGGCCTTCAGCCTGGGCTTCGGCGAACCGGTGCCGATCTCGGCCGAACACAACGAAGGCATGAGCGACCTCTATGCCGCCGTGGTAGGCGCCTCGCCCCTCGGGGTGGAGTTCGAGGAAGACGAGGATGAAGAGCGCGGCGACAAGCCGGTGCGCATCGCCATCGTCGGACGGCCCAACGCCGGCAAGTCGACCCTAGTCAACAAGCTGATCGGCGAAGAGCGCATGCTGACCGGCCCCGAAGCCGGGATTACCCGCGACGCCATCCCGGTGGACTGGCTGTGGGAAGACCGCAAGATCCGCCTGGTGGACACCGCCGGCCTGCGCCGCAAGGCGCGGGTGCAGGAGAAGCTGGAGCGGCTGTCCACCCACGACAGCATCCGCGCCATCACCTTCGCCGAAGTGGTGATCCTGGTGATGGACGCCACCCATCCCTTCGAGACCCAGGATCTGCAGATCGCCGACCTGGTGGAGCGCGAGGGGCGGGCGCTGGTGTTCGTGCTGGCCAAGTGGGATCTGGTGGCGGACCCTGGCTCACGGCTGAAGGAATTCGTCGAACACGCCGACAAGATGCTGCCTCAACTGCGCGGGGCGCCGGTGGTGGCCCTGTCGGCGGAGACCGGACGGGGCCTGGAACGGCTGATGCCGGCGGTGCTGAAGGCGCACAAGGACTGGGCTACCAAGATCAAGACCCGGGACCTGAACGACTGGCTGCACCTGGCCGTTCAGCGCCACCCGCCGCCCGCCGTCGGCGGCAAGCGCGTGAAACCCAAATACATGGCTCAGATCAAGGCGCGGCCGCCAACCTTCGTGCTGTTCGCCACCCGGTCCGACCAGCTGCCGGAAAGCTATCGCCGCTACCTGATCAACTCGATCCGGCAGAGCTTCGACATGCCCGGCACGCCGATCCGGATCACGGTGAAATCCGGCGCCAACCCCTTCGCGGACGAAGGCGGCGGCTCGTCCGGCCGCAGCGGCCACAAGCTGCCGCACAAGGTCCAGGCGCCGGCCCGGGTGCGCGCCGCGCCAAAGGTCGCCGAGCCCGCCGAATCGCCGTTGTCGGAGAGCGGCGCGGCGGAGGGCGAAGCTCCGGCCGCGCCAAAGGCACGGCCCGGCGCCAAGTCCCGGCCATCAGCCAAGGCGGCGGCGAAGGCCGGCGTCAGGACTGGCGGCAAGGCCAAGGCTCCGCCCAAGTCGAAGCTGCAGGCCGGAAAGCGGGGTCAGAAGATGGGTCCCAAGAGCCGCGTGCCGCTCAAAACGAAGCGGGACTCGCGGGTGCGGCCGAAGCCTTCCAGTCGCTGAACTTGACGCTTTCGAGGGGCAGGCCAAGAGCGGTCGCCTGAACCAGCTCGACGATCATTGGGCGGATTTCGGCCGGATCGATGAGCGTTTCCGCGTCTTCACCGGGGAAGGCCTCGGCCCGCATCTTGGTGCGCATGACATTGGGGTCAAGGATGACCGCGCGGATGTTGCTGTTCTCCACCTCGTCGGCCCAGCAGCGGACCAGGGCGTCCAGGCCGGCCTTGGTGGCGGCGTAGGACCCCCAATAGGCCTTGGGGCGCACGGCGCGGCCGGAGGTGAAGAAGATGGCGCGGCCGGCGTCGCTGGCCCGCAGCAGCGGCTCGAAGGAGCGGATCAGCCGATAGACCGCCGTCAGATTGGTGGCGATCACCGTATCCCAGAGCTTGGGATCGATGTGGCTGACCGGGCGCAGGCCGCCCAGCATGCCGGCGGCGTGGACCAGGATGTCCAGACGCTTGTGCCGCTGGAAGATCGTGCCGCCCAGTTGGTCGATGCCATCGCCATTGGTCAGGTCCAGGGGGACCAGGGTAGGCCTGGGGCCATTCCAGGAGCGAATCTCATCGTCCAGGGATTCCAGTCCGCCTTGGGTGCGGCCCACGGCGATGACATGGGCGCCAGCGGCGGCCAGGGCCAGGGCGCATTCGCGGCCGATGCCGCGGGTGGCGCCGGTGACGAGAGCATGCTTGCCGCTGAGGGAGGTCGCGGCGGGATCAGGCGTTGGCAAGGGCAGGCTCCTCGAGGGCGGGGTCCATGGGCCGGGCGGCATAGCGCTGGGCGATGATGGCGCAGGCCATAAGCTGAATCTGGTGAAACAGCATCAGCGGCAGGACGATCAGGCCCACGGTGGCCGGCGGGAACAGGATGCCGGCCATGGGCACGCCAGAGGCCAGGCTCTTCTTGGAGCCGCAGAAGACGATGGTGATCTCCTCTGCCTTGGAGAAGCCCATGGCCCGGGCGCCAAAGGCGGTGATGGCCAGGACGGCGGCCAGCAGGATCATGCAGACCACGGCCAGGATGATGATCTGGAGGGCGGAGACTTGATGCCAGATGCCGTGGGTCACCGCCTCGCTGAAGGCCCCATAGACCACGAACAGTATCGAGCCGCGGTCGACGTAGGTGGTCATTTTGGCGTGGCGCTTGAGGGTCTCGCCGATCACGGGGCGCATCAGCTGGCCGGCCAGGAAGGGGATTAGCAACTGCACCACCACCGCCTCCACCGCCGGTAGGGAGAAGCCGGCGCCGTGGGCCTGCAGGAAAAGTCCCACCAGCACCGGGGTAATGAAGATGCCGAACAGGTTCGAGGCCGACGCGGCGCAGACCGCGGCGGCGACGTCGCCTCGCGCCACGGAGGTGAAGGCGATGGAAGACTGAACCGTGGACGGCAGGCAACACAGGAACAGCACCCCCGCCGCCAAGGTCGTGGGCATGATGGTGGTCGGAAGCTGCTGCAGGACAAGCCCAAGAACGGGGAACAGGGCGAAGGTGGCCCCCAGCACCACCAGGTGCAGACGCCAGTTCACCAGCCCGGCCACCACCGCCTCGCGCGACAGCCGGGCCCCGTGCAGGAAGAACAACAGGGCGATGACGCCCTTGGTCAGCAGGTCGAAACCCTTGGCGACCTGGCCGCTGACCGGCAGCACGCTGGCCAGGAGCACCATGCCGATGATCAACAGGACATAGGTGTCCGGCTTGAGACGCCTTAGCCAAGTCATGAGGCGGTGCTTCCGGGGGCTTTGGCGCTCATAGGCCTGGGCTCCCCTCGCCGGTCCCGGCAGGGGCGATGGCTTGCGGTTGGGAGCATCAGGCGTCGACCAGGAACGACAGCTGGCGTTCCACCGTGTCGTTGCGGTCCTCGGCGATCTCGCGATCCAGCAACCGGGTGGGGTAGTCGCCGGTGAAATAGTGGTCGGTGAACTGGGGGCAGTCGGGATCGCGGGCGCCGGCGCCCATGGACCAGTAGAGACCGTCGATGGACAGGAAACCCAGGCTATCGACCTCCAGGAATTCGACCATTTCCGCCAAGGTCTTGTTGGCGGCCAGCAGGTTGTGGCGATCAGGCATGTCGATGCCGTAGAAGTCAGGCCACAGAATCTGCGGCGAGGCGGAACGCAGGTGCACCTCCTTGGCTCCAGCCTCGCGCACCATGCGGACGATCTTCAGCGAGGTGGTGCCGCGGACGATGGAGTCGTCGATCAGCACTACGCGCTTGCCCTCAAGCACGACGCGGTTGGGGCTGTGTTTCATACGAACGCCCAGTTCGCGCACCCCTTGGGTGGGCTGGATGAAGGTGCGTCCGGCGTAGTGGCTGCGGATGATGCCCAGATCGAAGGGCAGGCCGCTCTGTTCGGCGTAGCCCAGGGCAGCGGGCACGCCGGAGTCCGGCACCGGCACCACCACATCAGCCTCGACGCCGCTTTCCTGAGCCAGGCGGCGGCCCATTTGCTTGCGCACCTCGTACACCGACTTGCCGTTCACCACGCTGTCGGGACGTGCGAAGTAGACATATTCGAAGACACATGGCCGGGCGTGGTTGGCGGGAAAGGGGCGCAGGGACTCCACGCCGTCGTCGGTAATAACCACCATTTCGCCGTGGGCGATGTCGCGGACGAAGCGGGCGCCGATCACCTCGAGCGCGCTGGTCTCGGAGGCCAGGACGAACTTTCCGGCCAACTCGCCCAGGACCAGCGGGCGGATGCCCAGGGGGTCGCGCACCCCGATCAGTTTCTTGTTGGTGAGGGCCACCAGGGCGTAGCCGCCCTCGATCTGGCTGATCGCGTCGATGAAGCGGTCGACGATCCTGGCCTTTCGCGAGCGGGCGATGAGGTGGAGGATGACCTCGGAGTCGGAGGTGGACTGAAAGATGGCCCCATCGGCCACCAGGGCTTGGCGCAGGGTGAGAAAATTGGTGAGGTTGCCGTTGTGGGCGATGGCGACGCCGCCGCCGCCCAGGTCGGCGAACATCGGCTGGACATTGCGCAGGAAGCTGCCCCCCGCGGTGGAGTAGCGGGTGTGGCCGATGCCCGCGAAGCCGGGCAGACGCTGGATCAGGTCCGGGCCGGAGAAGGCGTCGGCGACCAGGCCCATGTGCCGTTCGGTGTGGAAGCCCTGGCCGTCGAAGGCGGCGATGCCGCAGGCCTCCTGGCCGCGGTGCTGCAGGGCGTGGAGGCCCAGCGCCACGACCTGGGCGGCGTCCTGCACGCCGAAGACCCCGCACACCCCGCATTCGAGCCTGAGGGTGTCGTCATCAGGGTCGCGGACGGGGGGGCGTGGGGTGCTGGACATCACCGAGATTTCTCCACGAGGTCATCGAGGGACTTGCGCTGTGCGGCGCTGTTACCGCGATGAGGTTGCGGCTTAGTGTCTGGCACGGCGGGCGCCAGTGTTTGGGCGTCCACGGAGGATGTGTCGGCGACGCCGGCGCTTACCGCGTCCCGCATGGTCGGCTCCACGGTATGCGCCATGCGCAATCCTTCCGGAGCGAAGGTGCGCAACAGGGCGGCCACACTGCTGGCGGCGGGATAGAGCTTGGCCTTGGAGATCCAGGCGGGCATGCGCTCAGGTGGGGTGGCGGAGTTGATCAGCAAGGTCAGGGCGCCCACGACGACGGCTCCGCGCACGAGCCCGATCCCCAGGCCCAATAGGCGATCCAGGCCCGACAGGACGGTCTGGCGCACCTGGTGCGTCAATGCGCCGCCGATCAGGCGCAGAACGATATAGGCGACCACGAACAGGATCAGCACCGCCGCGGCATTGGCGATCCAGGCGGTATGGATGGCGTGGCGCGCGATCGGACCGGTGAAGCGCAGGCCGAAAACCGCCACGACGATGGCGGCGATAAAGGCCAGGACGGTGGTCACTTCCCGCGTCGCGCCGCGAACGAACGCTATGAGCCCCGAGGCGAGAAGCACGAGACCGGCGACGACGTCGAAGAGCGTCATGGGATCAGGTCCACCGCTCTTCGCGGATACGGTCAACGGCATCCAGGAGGCGTGAGACACCGACAACGGCGCCCCCGCCGGCGTCCGCCGCGGGGCCTGGCGCGAGCGCGCGGGCAAAGCCCAATTTCGCCGCTTCCTTCAGCCGGGACTCCATTCTCGACACGGGCCGCACGTCACCGGACAGGCTGACCTCGCCGAAGACCACGCAGTCCTGGGGCAGGGCGACGTCAAGGGCCGAGGAGGCCAGGGCCGCGGCTGCCGCCAGGTCCGCCGCCGGCTCGCTGATGCGCAGGCCGCCGGCGACGTTCAAGTAAACGTCACGCGTGCCAAAGCCAAGCCCGCAACGGGATTCAAGCACCGCCAGGACCATGGCCAGGCGGCCTGAATCCCATCCCACCACAGCCCGGCGCGGCGTTCCGTATGCGGAAGGGGCGACCAGGGCCTGGAACTCCACCAGGACGGGTCGCGATCCCTCGATGCCGGCGAACACCGCCGCCCCGGCGGCGCGCTGACCGCCCTCGTTGAGGAACAGGGCCGAGGGGTTCTTGACCTCCGCCAGGCCGCCATCACCCATTTCGAAGACGCCGATCTCATCGGTGGCGCCGAAACGGTTCTTGGCCCCGCGCAGGATGCGGAAGGGGTAACCGCGCTCGCCCTCGAAGGAGAGCACGGCGTCGACCATGTGCTCGACGACGCGGGGGCCGGCGATCTGGCCGTCCTTGGTAACGTGACCCACGAGAACCACCGCCACGCCGCGTTTCTTGGCCAGACGGATCAGCTCGCCAGCGCAAGCGCGGACCTGGGTGACGGAGCCGGGGCCTGCCTCGTGGGCGTCGCTCCAGAGAGTCTGGATCGAATCGATCACCACCAGATCAAAGGGCTCGCGCTTCAGGCCGTCGAGAATGTCGCGAAGTGCGGTTTCAGCAGCGAGGTTTATCGGCGCGTCGGCCAGGCCCATGCGATGGGCGCGTGAGCGAATCTGCTCCACGGCTTCCTCGCCGGAGATGTAGGCGCAGCGGGCGCCGCGGCGGGCGGCTTCGGCGCAAACTTGCAGCAGCAGAGTCGACTTGCCGACGCCCGGATCGCCGCCGAGCAGGATGGCGGAGCCCGGGACCACACCGCCGCCGCAAACCCGGTCGAACTCGCTGACGCCGGTGGAAATCCTTTTGGGACTTGGAGTTTCGGAGTGCAGGCCTTCGAAGGCCAAGCCTCGGGACTTGGTCCCGCGAGAGGGCGCCATGGCGCCGGGCGGGCGGGCGGCGACCTCTTCGACCAGGGTGTTCCAAGCGCCGCACGCGACGCACTGGCCGGACCACTTGGAGTGTACGGCGCCGCAGGACTGGCAGGTGTAGGCGGCGCCGTCGCGGGCCATGGCGCTCCCGATTCGCTAAGGCCGCAGCTTAGCCCGCCGGATGACGCAGCGCCGCAAATCGTTCGCATAACTGTGATCTCGCCAGCGTCACGGGTTTCAGCTAGCGTCGTTCTTCAGATTTCCTAATTGCAAGTCGGAGGGACAGCATGAGTGTCATCGAGGGCGGCCCAACCCAGGCGGGTCTGATCGCCAGAGTCCAGGGCATTCTTCTGAGGCCCAACGAAGAATGGGATGTCATCGATGGCGAGGCCGCCACCACGCAGGGGCTTTTGACCTACGCCGCGATCCTGTCGGCCATTCCGGCCATCATTGGCATGCTCGCTGGGTTGCTGCTGTCGATGCTGTTCCACAGCGCCTTGGGTATGGTGGCTCAGGTCATCATCGCAGTCATCAAGGCGGTGGTCTCGGTCGCCTTCTCCGTGGGCATTTGCTTCCTGTCGGCGATCGTCTTCGACGCCGTGGCGCCCAGCCTGGGCGTAGAGCAGAACCGGATTAAGGCCCTCAAGGCTTTCGTCTATTCGAGTACGGCCGCCTGGGTCGCCAGCCTCGTATTGTTCATCCCTGTGCTGGGTTGGTTGGCGTGGCTCGCCGGCATTGTCTACAGCTGCTACCTGCTCTACCTCGGCGCGATCAAGCTGACGAAAGCGCCGCCGGAAAAGGCGACCGGCGTGGGGGCGGTGGCCATCCTGGTGGAGGTCGTGTTGTTCGGTGTCGCGTTCTGGATTCAGATGATGATTGGCTTCATGATGCTGGCAACCTTCGCCGCCTCAGCGGTCGGCGCAGCGGCGGCCTTTGCGCCACACTACTAGTCTCGGTAAACTCGCTCGGCGCGCACGGAGAGCCTAACCAGGCATTCGTGCGCGACCGTGTTGGTGGCGGTCGCCAGATCATCCAGCTGCGCGTTCGGACCTAGCAGTTCCACCAGATCACCGGCCTTGGCCCCGGGGTGGGCGGTGAGATCGACAGCCAGCAAATCCATGGAGACGGTGAGGATCGGCGCCGCCGCCGCGCCAATCCGGGCGATTGCCTTGCCCATGGCCCGGCGCAGCAGCCCGTCGGCGTAGCCGGCGGCCACCAGTCCGACGCGGATCGGGCTCTGAGCAATGAAGCCGTCGCCATAACCCACGGCGTCACCGGGCTTCAAATCGCGCACCTGCAGGATCGGCGATTCGAGGGTGGCGACGGCGGCGAAGTCCGGATCGACGACTTCACGCGGGCCGCCGCCGTAGAGGCTGACGCCCGGACGGACCATGTCGAAGTGGTAGTCGGGACCGAGGTAAATCCCCGCTGACGCCGCCAAGCTGGCCGGGACGTCGGGGAACAGAGCGAGCGCCTGGACAAACAAGGCCAGCTGTCGGGCGTTGCGCAGGTTATCCGGTTCAGCCGCTGAGGCCAGGTGGCTCATCACCAGGGCGACGGGCATATCGCGGGCTGCCTCGGCTTCAGCGGGCGAGAGGCCTAACCGGTTCATGCCGGTGTTGATGTGCACGGCACATGGCCGGCCGGCGCCGCGCCAGCCGGTGACATCATCCGGCGTGTTCAGCACCGGCGTCAGGTCTGCGTCCAGCAGGACGATCCGGGCCTGGCCGGCCAGGCCATCGAGCACGAAGATCCGCGCCGGCCGGGCCGCACCAAGCGCTGAGCGCAAGGCCTGTCCTTCCGACAAACGCGCCACGAAAAAGTCACGCGCCCCTTCATCCCACAGCCGGTTCGCGACCCTACCGGCCCCGAGCCCATAGCCATCCGCCTTGACCACCGGCGCCGTCGTCGCGCCGGGGGCGGCGGCCTTGAGCACCGCATGGTTGCTGGCCAGAGCGTCCAGGTCGATGGTGAGGCGCGCGGCGCTCAATGGGGGTCGAACCGGCCTTCGCGGGCGAGGTCGCTGAACTTGGTGAGGTCCGGGTTGAAGTGCAGCTTCACGGTGCCGATGGGGCCATGCCGCTGCTTGCCGATGATGATGTCCGCATGGTTGGCGATCTTGTCCAACTGCTCCTGCCAGGCCAGGTGTTCGGGTGTCCCTTCGCGGGGTTCCGCGCGGCTCAGATAATAGGCCTCGCGGTAGATGAACATCACCACGTCGGCGTCCTGTTCGATGGAGCCGGATTCGCGCAGGTCCGACAGCTGAGGCTTCTTGTCCTCGCGGTTTTCGACCTGGCGGGAAAGTTGGGCCAGGGCGATGACCGGCACCGACAATTCCTTCGCCAGGGCCTTCAGCGCCATGGTGATCTGGGTGACTTCCTGCACCCGGTTCTCCACCCTGCCGGATTCGTTGGCCGTGATCAGCTGGACATAGTCGATGACGATCAGATCCAGGCCGGACGTCCGCTTCAACCGGCGGCACCGGGCCACCAGCTTGGCGATCGAGATGCCGCCGGTGTCGTCGATGAACAGGGGTGCTTCCTGCAGTTCCATGGCGGCGTCGCGGACGCGGCCGAACTCCGAGGCGCTGATCTCGCCCTTGCGCATGCGGTCGGAGGAGACTTCGGTGACATCGGCCAGGAGGCGCATGGCCAGCTGCTCGGCCGACATTTCCAGGGAGAAGAAAGCCACCACCCCGCCGCTGACCGTCTTGCGCGACCCGTCGGGTTGCGGTTCCCAGGCGTAGCGGCGAGCGACGTTGAAGGCGATGTTGGCGCCCAGCGCCGTCTTGCCCATCGATGGGCGGGCAGCCAGGACGATCAAGTCGGAAGAGTGCAGGCCGCCCAGCATGCGATCCAGGTCGGCCAGGCCGGTGGAGACGCCCGAAAGGCCGCCCTCGCGGTTGTAAGCCTCGGCCGCCATCTCAACGGCGCGGGTCAGGGATCGTTCGAAGGTGTGGAAGCCGGTGGTGGCGGCGCCGCTCTCGGCCAGGGTGAACAGTTGCTGTTCGGCTGTTTCGATCTGGTCGCGGGCGTTTCTGTCCGGGTCGCCGGCCTGGGCCGCCAGGGCGATCTCGCCGCCGATACGGATCAGGTCACGGCGCAAGGCCAGGTCGTAGATCACCCTGGCGTAGTCGCCAGCGTTGGCCGCCGGTGGCGCGCGGTCCACCAGATCGGCGAGATAGCGTATGCCGCCCAATTCATCGAAGGCCGGGTCGCGCTGGAACTGCTCGGCCAGGAGGATCGGTTCGGCCAGCTGGCCGCGGCGGATATGGCTCTCCAGGGCAGCGAACAGACGGCCATGGAACGGCTCGAAGAAATGGCGGGTCTGGAGTTGGTCCGAGAGGCGCTCATAGGCCGCGTTGTCGTACAGCAGCACGCCCAAGAGAGCCTGCTCAGCCTCGACATTGGCCGGGGCGTGATGGATTTCGACATCGTGGGGAGCGGGGCGCAGATCAAGCGCGGGTACGAGGGCCATGCGGTTACGGATAGACTAACGAACGCCCGTTGCGCATCGCGTCATACCGCCTTCTCACAGGTAATTTCGTGACCTGTGGATGGTATGGCCAAGTTGAGCCAAAGGGCGGCAGCAGTGAACCCACGGCGAGCCGCCCATACTGGTCCCGGACGGTGTTCCGACGCCGAGGCTGAAGGCGGCGACCAAGAAAAAGGGCGCGGCCGAAGCCGCGCCCCAAAATCGTGCAAACCCTGAAAAAATCAGGCTTCGACGGAGTACTCGTGAGAACCGGCGCCACCTTCAAGCATGTCGGCGGCGGACTCGGCTTCGAACGCCTTGTCTTCCTCGAACTGCGAGGTGATGACATTTTCACCACGGGCTTGGCGGTCAGCCTCGTCCTGGCTGCGGGCGATGTTGATGTTCACCGAGACGGTGACTTCAGCGTGCAGCTTCACCTTCACCGGGTGGACGCCCAGGTTCTTGATCGGCTTGTCGAGGACGACCATCGAGCGGTCGATCTTGCCGCCTTCGGCATTGACCGCGTCGGCCACGTCACGACCGGAGACCGAGCCGTAGAGCTGACCGCTCTCGCCCGCCTGACGGATCATGATGTAGGACGTGCCGTCCAAGCCTTCGCCGGACTTCGAGGCCGCTTCACGCGCCTTGGTGTTACGGGCTTCGATATCGACCCGCTGGCCTTCGAAGACCTTCATATTGGCCGAGGTGGCGCGCAAGGCCTTGGAGCGCGGTAGCAGGAAGTTGCGGGCGAACCCGTCCTTCACGCTGACGACGTCGCCTAGGGCGCCCAGGCGCTCGACTCGTTCGAGCAGAATGACTTTCATCTGTGCGTCCTTCCTACTTCACGACGTAGGGGAGCAGGGCCAGGAAGCGGGCGCGCTTGATGGCCTTGGCCAGTTCGCGTTGCTTCTTGGCCGAGACCGCGGTGATGCGCGAGGGGACGATCTTGCCGCGTTCGGAGATGTAACGCTGCAGGAGCTTGACGTCCTTGTAGTCGATCTTCGGAGCGCCGGCCCCGGAGAACGGGCACACCTTGCGGCGGCGCATGAATGCGCGGCGCGGACCGCCGGAGGCGGCGGGCGCTTCGGGAGCGGAAACGTCGGTCATTGACGGCCACCTTCAGGGTTGAACGGACGGCCTTCACCGGGGGTGAAGTCGTCACGGCGTTCGCGGTCGCGATCGCGGCGAGCCAGAACCGGGGACAGCTCCAGGTCCAACTCGTCCACACGGACGGTGAGGTAGCGCAGAACGTCTTCGTTGATCGACAGCAGACGCTCCATCTCCTTCACCGCCGGCGCCGGGGCGTCGAGGGAGAGCAGGGAGTAGTGGCCCTTGCGGTTCTTCTTGATGCGGTAGGTGAGGTTGCGAAGGCCCCAGTACTCGATCTTGGCGATATGACCGCCTTGACCTTCGATGAGGGCCTTGAGCTCTTCGTTCAGGGCTTCCGCCTGTTGGGGCGAGATGTCCTGACGCGCGATGAGCACGTGCTCGTAGAACGCCATGTTTTCCTTCTTCCGTTGTGGAAGGCGGCGCTGACGGGGCCCGGAAGAGGCCTCGCTGGCGATGGATCTGTTTCGTGGCGATCTGGGGAGAGCCCTCAGATCCTTTTACGCTCCACGAAGAGACCGCCTTCCGTGCGAAGGGCGGGCTGATACGCGCAAATGTCGGATAAATCAAGCAAAGGGCGCGGGGCGACGGCCGTGCCTTGCCAAAGCCCGCGAGGCGGGGAGAGTGCGGGTCAACGGAGTCGGCGCGGACCGGCGGCGCGGGAGGGATTTTGACAATGATCGCCTATTCGACGGTGGGGGTGAACGACATGGACCGGGCGATCCGGTTCTATGACGCGGTGTTCGCGCCCCTGGGCGGCGTGCGCGACACCACCAGCCCCACCTGGACTGGCTATTCGCGCGCCGGTGATCGGGGGAAGTTTTTCCTCACTCGGCCCTTCGACCGATCGCAAGCCACCCACGGCAACGGAGCCATGCTGGCGTTCCTGGCCGAGGACCGGGCCGCGATCGACACCTTTCACGCCGCCGCATTGCGCGAAGGCGGGGTCGACGAGGGGCCGCCGGGGGTGCGCGAGGGGATGAACCCGGTGTTCTACGCCGCCTATGTGCGGGACCCGGACGGCAACAAGCTCTGCGCCTTTGTGCGGAAATAGCGGCGGAGGCCTGTCGGCGCGGCGGGCCCGCCCACGTCCTTGGGTTCGATAGGCGCTCGACCTTGGCGCCGCCCGTTCAACGGCAATGGAGCCCGTGATGCCGAAGATCAGTCCGTTCCTGTGGTTCGACAGCCAAGCCGAAGAAGCCGCCAACTTCTATGTCTCGCTGTTCAAGAATTCGAAGATCACCAGCGTTGCCCGATATGGAGAAGCCGGGCCTGGGCCGGCGGGCAGTGTCATGACCATCGGCTTCGAATTGGACGGTCAGATATTCACCGCCCTGAATGGCGGGCCGATGTTCCAGTTCACCGAGGCGGTGTCCTTCGTCATCAACTGCGAGGATCAGGCCGAGGTGGACGCAATGTGGGACGGTCTAATCGCCGACGGTGGCCAACCCAGTCAATGCGGCTGGCTGAAGGACCGGTTCGGCGTTTCCTGGCAGGTCGTGCCGACGGTGCTGCATGAGCTGATCGGCGGGCCGGATGCGGCGAAGGCTGGGCGCGCCGTGGCGGCGATGATGCAGATGACCAAGCTCGACATCGCCAAGCTACGGGCGGCGCGGGAAGGCTAGGGGCTTCAGCTTAGCGTTGGCATCATCAGCACGGCCCCTGGCGGCATCTCGTGGATGCGGGTGGCCAGGGGGCCGCGAAAGGCCAGGATGTCGGTCAGGGCGCGATGCTCCAGATTGTCGAGGTCGAATGCTCCGTCCAGGACAAAGGGCCGCCGGCCGGTAAGGCGCCAGCCTTCCTCCAACGGGCCGTTGGCAGCGACCCAGGTCTTGGCGAAGGGCCAGCCGGCCTCCCCCGCCGGGTCGGCCAGCAGCTTGGCCGCCCAGTCCTCAAGGCTGTCGGCCATGGGTTCGATCAGACCGCTCTCGGTGGCGAAGCGGACGACCTTGTCGCCTTGCAGAGCGAAGAGGTCCCCCAGGGCGTCGGCGGCGAAGAAAAACAAGCCCTCGCACCGGTGCCAGTAGGCTGCGGTCCAGTCGCCGTTGTTGATCCGGGCCAGATCGAGGCGCCGGGTGGGCGCATTGACCGGGAAGACCATCAGGGCGTCGTCGAAGGCGAGGAAGCCATCGCGGGCCTTCAGCAAAGCTTCGAGCTCGCGCGTGCGCTCAACCCCCCCAAGGTCCGGGAGGCTGTAGGCAAAGCCGGGGCCAAGCGCGCCGCCGGCGACGCTCATCAGGGCCTGGAGGGAAGAGGACATCAGGATCTCACGGGGGCTTGGATCACTTGGGGTGGTCGGCGCGCCACTTCTTCACCGCGTCCAGGGTCAGGGCGACATGCTGGTTCGGGTTCAGGTCCGAATAGACGAACAGAACCTTGCCGGTGGGCTCGATGACATAGGACGTGCGGTCGGAATGGCCCGGGAAGATCGCCAGGGTGGAATCGTACGACTTGGCGATGGCGGCCTTGGGATCGGCGGCGACAGGGAACTTGCCGGAGCAATGCTCGGTCTCGCTGGAGAAGGCCGCCAACTCGCCGAGTTTGCCGGAGGTGACGCCGATGACGGTGGCGCCCTGCGATTTGAATTGGTCAACGGCCTCGGCGAACAGATGCGCCTCGGCGTTACAGCCGCTGGTGTGCGCTGAAGGGAAGAAATAGAGCACCACCGGCCCCTTCTTCAGGGCGGCTTTCATGTCGAAATTCAACGGTTTGCCGGCAAGATAGCCAGGAGCGGAGAAGATGGGGGCGGGGGCGCCGACGGCCAGGTGGGCCATGGCCGGGCCGGCGATCAGAGCGGTGGCGGCACGGGCGGCCGCAATGAACTTCTTCATAGTAATCTCCTGGACAGAGCCCTCTGCGCCTTGAGTATGCGCCGGGCGATGGGCCGGCCCAAGCCGAAATCGGCGGGCGGGTTGCCCAAGCCGGGGCGATCGCCTAACCCTCCGGGCCACCAGAAGAAACAACCCCCAAGGAACGCGCATGAGCCTCGCCTTCATCTTTCCGGGCCAAGGCAGTCAGGCCGTCGGCATGGGCGCGGACCTGGGCGAGGCCTTCGCCAGCGCGCGGGAGGTGTTCCAGGAGGTGGACGACGCCCTTGGCCAGAAGCTGAGCAAGCTGATGCGCGAGGGGCCGATCGAGGACCTGACCCTGACCGAGAACGCCCAGCCTGCCCTCATGGCGGTCAGCCTGGCGGTGATGCGGACGCTGGAGAAAGAATTCGGCGTCTCCATCGAGAAGGCGGCCTTCGTGGCCGGTCACTCCCTGGGCGAATATTCAGCCCTGGCGGCGGCGGGGGCCATCGGCCTGGCCGACACGGCGCGGCTGCTGCGGTTGCGGGGCCAGGCGATGCAGCGGGCCGTGCCGGTGGGCGAGGGGGCGATGGTGTCCCTGATCGGCCCCAAGAGCGATGTGGCCCTGGCCGAAGCGGCCGCGAAGGAGGGCTCGGCGGTGGGTGTTTGCGTCGTGGCCAACGACAACAACGCCGGCAATGTCGTGATTTCCGGGTCGAAGGCGGGGGTGGACCGAGCCATCGAGGCGGCCAAGGAGATGGGCGCGCGGGCGATCCTGCTGAACGTCTCCGCGCCCTTCCACTGTCCCCTGATGCAGCCGGCGGCCGACGAGATGGCCGAGGCTCTGGCCGCCGCGACGATCCAGGCGCCCCGTGCCCCCCTGGTGGCCAATGTCACCGCCCGCCCGACCCTGGACCCGGAGGCCATTCGCCGGATGCTGGTGGAACAGGTTACGGGCCGGGTGCGTTGGCGCGAGAGCATGGAGTGGCTGGCGGGTGAGGACGGCGGGGCGGTGACCCGGTTCGCCGAGGCGGGCGCCGGCAAGGTGCTGACCGGCATGGTCAAGCGGATCGCCCCGGAGGCGGAAGGGCTGGCCCTGAACGGCCCAGCCGATCTCGAAGCCTTCGCGGCCTCGCTCTAAGAGGATTTCGTCATGTTTGATCTTTCCGGCAAGACCGCCCTGATCACCGGCGCCTCGGGGGGCATCGGCGGGGCCATCGCCAAGGCGCTACACGCCCAGGGCGCGCATGTGGTGCTGTCGGGGACTCGCGAATCAGCCCTGGCCGACCTGGCCGACACGCTGGGCGAGCGGACCTCGATTGTCGTCGCCAACCTCGCCGACGCGGAGTCCGTGAACGGACTGGTGGCGGCCGCCGAGGCGGCGTCTGGCCACGACCTGGATATCCTTGTTTCTAACGCCGGGGTCACCAAGGACGGTCTGCTGATGCGGATGAAGGACGAGGACTGGGACACCGTCCTCAAGGTCAATCTGGAGAGCTATTTCCGTCTGTCGCGGGCGGTGCTGCGCGGGTTCATGAAACGGCGCAGCGGGCGGATCATCGGCATCACCTCGGTAGTGGGGGTGATGGGCAACGGCGGCCAGACCAACTATGCCGCCTCGAAGGCCGGAATGATCGGCTTTTCCAAGGCCCTGGCCCAGGAAGTCGCCAGCCGTAACGTCACCGTCAACTGTGTGGCGCCGGGCTTTATCGAGAGCCCGATGACCGACGCCCTGACCGATGCCCAGAAGGCCCAGATCATGGGCACCATCCCGCTGGGCCGCCTGGGCCTGGGCGAGGACGTGGCCGCGGCCTGCGTCTATCTGGCCAGTGCGGAGGGGGCGTACGTCACCGGCCAAACCCTGCACGTCAACGGCGGCATGGCGATGATCTGAGTTGAGCCTAAGGGGTGCCTGCGCGGCCCATGTGTTGCGCTAGTCTCGCCAAAAGGAACATGCTAGGCGGAAGCCGAAATCGAGACGGAGCTTTCGGGGCGAGGTTCGCTCCCCTAGATTTGAGTACAATCCGTGCCGCGGAGCGTGGGGAAACCCCGCCACCGGGCGCCAACCATAACGAGGGACTTGAGCTGAATGTCCGACATCCTTGAGCGCGTGCGTAAGATCGTCATCGAGCACCTGGACGCCGATCCGGAAAAGGTGACCGAAAAGGCGAGCTTCATCGACGACCTGGGCGCCGACAGCCTGGACAACGTCGAACTCGTCATGGCCTTCGAAGAAGAATTCGACATCGAGATTCCCGATGACGCGGCCGAGCATATCCAGACGGTGGGCGACGCCGTGAAGTTCATCGGAGAGCGTCTGGGCGCCTGATCTTAAAAGGCCCAGGACGACCTCTTCACCGCGCCGCGCCGTGTCAGCCAACTGACGCGCGCGGCGTTCGTGATTCTAAGGCCAAATGGCCCAGGCCCCGGCGGCGCCAACGAAAAGGCATGCTGGCCCGCCGACGGAAATGATCTAGCTTCGCGGTTGACGAACGGTCGGGGCCTTCGAAGGGTTCCAGGGCCGGCTAAAGGGAGAGTGACCCATATCCAAGCGTCGCGTTGTCGTTACGGGCATAGGCATGGTGACGCCCCTGGGCTGGGGCGTGGATTCGACGTGGAAGGGTATCCTCGCCGGCAAGTCCGGCGCGGGCCGCATCAGCGCCTTCGATCCCACGGACTATGCCTGCAAGGTGGCCTGTGAAGTGCCGCGCATCGATGGACGCGGCGGCGGCGGGCCGAACATTCCGGGTTCCTACGACCCGGATCAGACCATGAGCTCGCGCGACCAGCGCCGGGTGGATGATTTCATCCTCTACGCCATGGCGGCCGCCGACGAAGCCGTGCGTGACGCCGACTGGATGCCCACGGACGAGGATGAGCGCCGGCGCACCGGGGTGATCATCGGCTCGGGGATCGGCGGCCTGGCGACCATTGCCGAGACGGCCATCGAACTGCACGAAAAGGGACCCCGCCGAGTCAGTCCCTTCTTCATCACCTCGGCCCTGATCAATCTGGCGTCCGGCCAGGTGTCGATCCGCTATGGCTTCAAAGGTCCCAACCACTCGGTCGTCACCGCCTGCGCCACCGGCGCCCATGCGGTGGGCGACGCCATGCGACTGATCCAGTACGGCGACGCCGATGTGATGCTTGCCGGAGGCGCCGAAGCGTCCGTGTGCCCGATTGGCATCGCCGGGTTCATCGCTTGCCGGGCCATGTCGACCAATTTCAACGACACCCCCGAGCGCGCCTCGCGGCCCTATGACAAGGACCGGGACGGTTTCGTGATGGGCGAGGGCGCCGGCGCCCTGATGCTGGAAGAGCTGGAACACGCCAGGAAGCGCGGGGCCAAGATCTATGGCGAGGTGATCGGCTACGGCCTCGCCGGGGACGCCTACCACATCACCTCGCCCGCCGACGACGGCGATGGCGGCTTCCGCGCCATGGAAGGCGCCCTGGGCCACGCCGGCTTGGAGCCCGCCGACATCGACTACATCAACGCCCACGGCACCTCGACGCCAGTGGGGGACGAAATCGAGCTGGGGGCTGTGCAGCGGCTGCTGGGCCAGGCGGCGGGCAAGGTGGCGATGTCGTCCACCAAGTCGTCCACCGGCCATTTGCTGGGCGCGGCCGGGGCCATCGAAGCGATCTTCAGCCTGCTGTCCCTGCGCGACCAGATCGCGCCACCGACCATCAACCTGGACAACCCCTCGGTGGACACCCCCATCGACCTGGTGCCGAACATCGCCAAGCCGATGAAGATCGACATCGCCCTGTCCAACAGCTTCGGCTTTGGCGGGACCAACGCCTCGGTCATCTTCAAGAAGGCGCCGTGAGCCGGAGACCTCGCTATCGAGGGGCGGGGAGGATCACCCCCGCGCGCCGCTACCTGGTGATGGGCGGCAGCGCCTTGTCGGTGCTGGGTGCGGCGCTGGTGCTGGTGCTTCTGTGGGCCTTGTGGACCTATGCCGGGCCGGGTCCGCGAGCCAGGCAGGGGAACTCCACCGACCTGATCCTGCGCCAAGGCGCCAGCCTGCCGGAGATCGCCGCCAGCCTGAAGCGGGCGCATGTGATCGGCTCCGAACCGATCTTCATCGCCGCGGCCGAGATGACCGGCGCGGCCAAGCGCATGAAGGCGGGCGAATACGACATACCCAGCCACGCCTCCATGGCCCACGTCATGGGCCTGGTTCGCGACGGCAAGGTCGTACGCCATCAGGTGACCATCCCCGAGGGCGTCACGTCCGAGATGGTCACCAATATTCTGCAGTCCATCGACTTCCTGACCGGCAGCGCCCCGGTGCCGCCCGAGGGGGCAGTCCTGCCCGAAACCTATGAAGTACGGCGCGGGGAGGACCGGGCCGCCGTCTTGCAGCGGATGATGGATGACCGCGACAAGCTGTTGGCGACCCTGTGGGACCGACGCCGGTCAGACCTGCCCTATCAGTCACCGGATCAGGCGGTGACCCTGGCGTCCATCGTCGAGAAGGAGACGGCCAAGCCCGACGAGCGGCCCCGGATCGCGGCGGTGTTCGTCAATCGCCTGCAGCACAGCATACGGCTGGAGAGCGATCCGACGGTGATCTATGGCCTGACCCGCGGCAGGCCATTGGGGCACGGCATCAGGGCCTCGGAACTGGCTTCCCAGACGCCCTACAACACCTATCTGATCCAGGGTCTGCCACCGACACCGATCGGCAACCCGGGCCGCGCCGCCCTGGCGGCGGCGTTGGACCCACCGCGTACGGATGAACTGTTCTTCGTGGCCGACGGCACGGGCGGGCACGTTTTTTCATCGACCTTCGCCCAGCATCAGAAGAATGTCGCCCACTGGAGATCGGTGGAGCATGCGGCCAAGGGCGCCGCGGGGAAGTAGCCATGGCCCTTTCAGGCATGACCGGGTTTGCCCGCCAGGAAGGCGCCCACGGCGACTGGACCTGGGCGGTGGAAGCGCGCAGCGTCAACGGCCGTAGCCTGGAGGTGCGGTTCCGCGGCCCGCCGGGGTTCGACGCCCTGGAACGGGCGGCTCGGGACCTGGCCCAGGGGCGGTTCCAGCGCGGCCAACTGAACATCAACGTCCAGGCCAAGCGGTCGGAAACCCAGGGCCAGGGCCGGGTGAACCGCGAGGTGCTGGAGCGCTATCTGAAGATCAGCGAGGAATACGTCCTGTCTGGCATGGCCAGTCAGCCGCGCATGGATGGGATGCTAGGGCTGAGGGGCGTCATCGAGGCTGGCGATGAGGACGATGACCCCGATACCCGCGCCGCGGTGGAGGCGGCTGTGGCCGCTGATATCGGCCGCGCCATGGACGCCCTGAAGGTCGCCCGCCAGGAAGAGGGCGCTGCGCTGCAGAAGGTGCTGAGCGGGCTGGTGGAACAGATCGCCGCCTTGGCCGACGCCGCCGAAGCCGAGGCGACGAGCCAGGTGCGCACGATCCACGACCGGGTGACGCGCAAGCTGACGGAATTGGCCGGCGAGGCGGCGACGCAGGAGCGCATTCTCCAGGAAGCCGCCACCCTGGCGCTGAAGGCGGACGTGCGCGAAGAGCTGGACCGGCTGAAGACCCATGTCGATTCCGCCCGCGCTCTGATGGCCGAAACCACCGCCCAGGGACGGCGCATGGACTTCCTGACCCAGGAGTTCATGCGCGAAGCCAACACGCTGTGCTCGAAATCCGCCACCAACGCCTTGACCAGCGTCGGTTTGGCGTTGAAAGCGGCGATCGATCAATTCCGCGAGCAAGCCCAGAATGTCGAATGAAGCGACCCCCGAACGCCGGGGTCTGATGTTGATGGTGGTCAGCCCGTCGGGGGTGGGCAAGACCTCCCTGACCCGGCGCCTGGTGGCGGACCACTCCGACCTGCACCTTTCGATCTCGGCCACCACCCGAGATCCCAGGCCCGGCGAGCACGAAGGGCGGGACTATCACTTCGTCGACCGCGCGGAATTTGACCGTCTGGTGGAGGCCGGGGAGTTCCTGGAGTGGGCGGAGGTCTATGGCCACCGCTACGGCAGCCCCAAGGCCCCGATCATGGCGTCCCTGGCGCGTGGCGAGAGCGTGCTGTTCGACATCGACTTCCAAGGAGCGATGAAGATCCGCGACTTTTCGCCGGAGGACGCGGTGAAGGTCTATATCCTGCCGCCATCGCTGGCGGAGATGAGCCGGCGGCTGCACGCCCGCTCGCAGGATTCAGGGGCGGTGATTGCTCAGCGCCTGGCGCGCGCCAAGTCGGAAATCGCCAACTGGCGGATGTTCGACTACCTGATCCTGAACGACGATTTCGACAAGGCCTACGCCGAGCTAGCGCACATCTACCACGCCGAGCGACTGAAGCGAGGGCGGAACCTCTGGATCCAGCCATTCGTGGACAAACTGACCGCTGAGGCGATCTGAGGCCGATTTCCGCGGCTTTTCAGGTCATTAGCGGGCGGCCAGTATCCGCGCCATCTCCAGGAACCCCGCGACCGGCACCGTCTCGGCCCGCACGTCAGCGCTCAACCCCGCCGCCTTGCACAGGGCCTCTCCACCTACGGCCTTGAGGCTGGAGCGGAGCATCTTGCGGCGCTGGCCGAAGGCGGCCTGGGTGACGTGTTGCAATGCGTCGATCAGGGTGTCCGAGGGGCGTTCGGCCAGGGGGGTGAGGCGGACGACGGCGGACGCTACCTTGGGGGGTGGGGTGAAGGCGCGGGCGGGTAGGTCCATGACCTTTTCAGCGTGACACAGGGCCTGGACCAGGACGCCGAGGCGGCCGAACTCGCGGCCGCCGGGCGGGGCGACGATGCGGTCGGCCACCTCCTTCTGGAACATCAGAGTCATGGATGCGGGGCGGAAGGGGCCGGTGAGCCACTTCACCAACAGCGGCGTGCCGACGTTGTAAGGCAGGTTGGAGATGATGAAGGCCGGGCGTCCGCCGGCCAGGGCTGCCTCGTCCACCGTCAGGGCGTCGGCCTCGACGATGATCAGCCGACCGGGAGCGGCGGCCGCGAGGTCCTGCAGAACCGGGATGAACCGCGGGTCCTTTTCAACGGCGACCACCAGGGCGCCGGCTTCCAGCAGGGCGCGAGTCAGGCCCCCGGGACCAGGGCCGACTTCAATCACTGTCTGGCCCCGAAGGTCGCCGGCAAGGCGGGCGATCTTGCGAGTGATGTTCAGGTCCAGCAGAAAGTGCTGGCCGAAGCGCTTGTCAGCGGCCAGGCCCGCGCCGGCAAGGACGTCGCGGAGCGGCGGCAGGTGTTCGAGAGCGTCTGGAGCCGTGGTCATCCGCCGGCGCGGCGCGCGGCCATGGCGCCGGCCAGGCGGATGGCGGCCATCAGGCTGTCAGGGCGCGCCTGACCCCGGCCGGCGATGTCGAAACCGACGCCGTGATCGGGGGAGGTGCGGACAATCGGCAGGCCCAGGGTCACGTTCACCCCGCCCCAGAAGTCGAGCATCTTGACCGGGATCAGGGCCTGGTCGTGGTACATGCACAGGGCCGCGTCGAAGCGGGCGCGCGCTTCGGTGTGGAACAGCGAATCCGACGGGTGCGGGCCGGTAACAGTGACGCCCAGGTCCCGCAGAGCGCGGACGGCCGGCTCGATGATGTCGGTCTCTTCCGTGCCGATCGAGCCAGACTCGCCGGCGTGGGGATTGAGCCCGGTTACCGCGATGCGCGGCGCGCGGATGCCGAAGTCCCGAGACAGGGCCTGGGCGGTCACAAGACCAGCATTGACGATCTTCTCGATGGTGAGCAGGCCCGGCACCTTGGACAGCGGCTCGTGGATGGTCACCAGTGTCACGCGCAGGTCGGCGGCGGTGAGCATCATGATCGGGCCACGGGCGCCGGCGGTATTGGCGCTGGCAGTCAACTCGCCCAGGAATTCGGTGTGGCCAGGGAAGCCGAAGCCGGCCTCGTAGAGCGGCGCCTTGGCGATGGGGGCGGTGACCAGGCCCGACACCACGCCGGACAGGGCCAGGCCGACGCCCGTCTCGATCCAGCGGATGATCGCGGGGGCGGCGTCGGCGGAAGGACGGCCGGAAACCACGGGGGTGTTGAGCGGCAGGTCCAGCACCGGCAGGGCGTCCTCGAACACCTGTAGCGCTTCGGCGGGCAGTCCCACGGGACGGATGATCGCCGCCCCGGCGGCCGAGGCCGAACCCAGGATGCGGGCGTCGCCCAACACCACGAAAGGAATCCCGGCGTGGCGCAGGGCGCTCCACGCCTTGACGATAATCTCAGGGCCTATGCCGGCGGGGTCGCCCAGCGTGACTGCGAGAGGGGCCGCCGTCACCGCGTCTCGATGGTCGCGGAGTTCCGCAGATCGCGCAGGTACCGCTTGGAGATCATCGACAGTTGCTGGCCCACCAGCCGATTTTCGATCTCATCCCGGTTCATCAGGTCAGCGCCGGCCTGCCGCTTGTTACAGATGGCGATGATGTGGAGGCCGGCGTCCGTGCGAAGGGGCTCCGAAACTTGGCCGATGTTCAGGGCCTGGGCAGCCTCGCGGAAGGCGGGGGCAAGGTCCTTGATCTCCGCTTCGCCGAGGTCACCATAGATCACCCCGTCTACCTTGGCGGACTGGACCTGCAGGGTGTCGCAGCCGTTCACCCGGCCGCGAAGGGCGTCGAGCTTGGCCTTGGCGGCGGCGACTTGATCGTCGGTGGCGGTGGCGGACAGGGCGACGGCGGCCTGCTTCAGGCTGACGAGGGTGGCGGCGCCGCCGGCGCGCTTATCGCGTAGCAGGACGACGTAGACGCTATCCTTGGTGGCGATGGGCGCCGAGAGCTGGCCCGGCCGCATCTGGTCCAGGGTCTGGTCGATCTCAGGCGGCATCTCGCCGGGGGAGACCCAGCCCACGTCGCCACCGTTGGCGGCGGTGGGGGCGGTGGAAAACTGCCGAGCGACGGCGGCGAAGGGCGCGCCTTTCTGCAGCTGGTCGATGAGCTGGGTGGCGCCGGCCATGGCCTGCTGGGGTCCGCCGGCGCGGGCGTTGTCCACGACCACTTCGCTGAGTTGGTATTGGGGACGACCCGATTCAGCCCGGATGCGGGCCTGATAGGCCTTGATCTGATCTTCGCCGATCTTCACCCGCGAGCCGTAGCGGCCACGGATCCAACCGCGCCAGCTGATCTCCGCGCG
>JBBROW010000043.1:0-33852 GCA_038228945.1 Caulobacterales bacterium | reverse complement strand
CCACACACACCGGCTCGCCGCCGGCCAGCAGCACCATGTCCGGATAGCTCACCCAATAGGGAGCCGGGATCACCACCTCGTCGCCCGGGTTCAGGGTGGCGACCATGGCGTTGTAGATCACCGGCTTGCCGCCGGGCGACACGTTCACCTGGGCCGGCGTGTAGGTCAGGCCGTTCTCCCGCTTGAACTTGGCGCAGATCGCCTCCTTCAGCTCAGGAATGCCGTCGACGTTGGTGTATTTCGTCTTGCCGTCGCGGATTGCCTTGATGGCCGCGTCCTTGATGTTCTCCGGGGTGTCGAAGTCAGGCTCCCCCGCCGCCAGGGAGATGACGTTCTTGCCGGCCGCCTTCAGCTCACGGGCCTTCGCGTCGGCCGCCAGGGTGGCGGACGGTTGGACGCGGGCGAGCGCGGCGGATTCGGCAAACATGGCGAACGACTCCTTTTGGGGTGTTTTGGGGTAGGCAAACGCGCGGCTCTTTACGCGCCAGGGGCCGATGGCGCAACGTTGCGCACGGCGCGAGATGGGCTTTCTCAGCGTCAGGGAAGAGGGGGCAATGCGTTGTATCTTGCCTTGGGCGGCCGGCCTGCTCGCCCTGCTCGGCGGTCAGTCGGCTTCGGCGCGTGGTCGTCACCGTGCGGGAAAAGCTGGTCCACGACGCCGAGGACTGCGGCGCCAATCCTCGGCCAAAGACCGACCATGACGTCTACCGCGCCGAATTTCGCTGGAATCCGGCCCCGGCGCGCTTCGAGACCGGGTCCACCGACTTGAAACGGCTCGACAGATTGAACGAGGCCGGCTTTTGATCTGCCGCGAAAACGCTCCCGGTGAGGAGAGCGTTTGTGGAGGATTTCAGCATGCAGGATCTCAAGGGCAAGGTTGCCTTCATCACCGGCGGCGCCAGCGGCATCGGCCTGGCCATGGCCGAGGCGTTCGGGCGCGAGGGCATGAGCGTCATGCTGGCCGATATTGAGGCCAGCGCGCTGGAAACCGCCGTAGCCGGCCTGCGCGATAAGCAGGTCCGCGCCGAGAGTGTCATCTGCGACGTTACCAGCCGCGACGCCGTGCGCGCCGCCGCCCTGGAGACCATCGCCAAGTTCGGCAAGGTCCATCTGGTCTGCAACAACGCGGGTGTGGCTTCCGGCGGGCCGCTGGGCACGGTGGTGGCCAAGGACTGGGACTGGGTGGTGGACGTCAACCTGCTGGGTGTCGTCTACGGCACCGAGGTCTTCGCGCCCCTGATCGAGAGCCACGGCGAGGGCGGCCACTTCGTCAACACCGCCTCCATGGCCGGCATGGTCTCGCCCTCCGGCATGGAGCCCTACTGCGCCACCAAGTTCGCGGTGGTCGCCATGAGCGAGGGATGGGCCGGCCAGCTGGCGCCCAAGAACATCGGCGTCTCCATCCTCTGCCCTGGCTTCGTGAAGACCCGCATCCACGAAAGCCGCCGCAACCGGCCTGAAACCTATGGCGCCGACCAGAGCGCCGCCGCGGCGGCCGCCGACGCCCCGTTCTCGCCGGTGCTGTCGGGCATCCCGGTTGAGCCGGTGGCCAATCGCGTTGTCGAGGGCGTCAAGGACAACGACCTCTACATCTTCACCCACCCCGAGTTCAAAGCCGTCACCCAGGCCCGCTTCGACCGCATCCTGGCCGCGTTCGATAAGTCCACCCACAGCCCGGCCCTGTCGGTGCTGCCGGAACGAGTGATGCCGGGGCTGGCCCTGCCGGAGTAAGGGCGGGGAGCGGCCGATGCGCCGCCTGATCCAGTTCCTCACCGACATGGACGCCCGCGCCTGGCGCAGCGTGGCGGTGTCGTTCGTGCTGTTCGGTGGGGTGGGGGTGGTGTTCCTGTTCGGCGCCCAGGCCCTGGGAATCGGCGGCGAGACCACCGTGGAGCATTGGCTCACGGCGGCGCGCGGGCCCTGGGCCTTGCCCGTGGCGGTGGCGGCCTTCGCCCTGCTGGCCTTCGTCGGGGTGCCGCAGTTCGTGCTCATCGCCGCGGCGGTGGTCGCCTTCGGGCCGTGGACCGGCATGGCCTATAGCTGGATTGGCACGATGGTCTCGGCCCTGGTGGGCTTCGGCCTTGGCCGGGCGTTCGGCGGGCGTGTGCTCAAGGATCTGAACAGTGCGGGCGTCGAGCGCTTCACCGGCCTGATCGCCCGCAACGGCTTCGCCGCCAGCCTGGTGGTGCGCCTGGCCCCCTCGGCGCCGTTCATTGTCGTCAACATGGCTGCCGGGGTAACGCCCATGCGCCTGACCCCCTTCATGCTGGGCACCGCCATCGGCATCATCCCCAAGATCGCGCTCACCGCCTTCGCCGGCAATTCGGTGGTCCACGCCCTGAACGGCGGGGGAGTGGGGCAGGTGGCCTTGCTGGGCGCCGCCGCGGCGCTGTGGATCGGCGCCGGCCTACTGGCGCGCCGCTGGCTGCGCGCGCGCGAAGGGCAGGGCGAAGGCGCCTGAGATCGGCGTCATTTCGCGCCGGTTTCGCCGCGGATCACCGCATTTCACCGTAAATAACGGCGCCCTAGCCCGTGGCGCGGGGCGGTTAGCGGGGAAGGGGCGGTGGCTTGCGTCCTGAACGTCTGCTCTCCGGCCGAACGTCAACGGTTTCCATCCGACCCGAACCGCCCTTGGCGATGTTTGCGACCCGTTGCGGACGCTAGGGCAACCGGCCCATTTCCCTGACCCATCGGAAGTCGGGGACGAAGACTACGGCGCGATGGATTATCCTCAGCACCTAACGAGCGGGCAGCACTTCCGCTGACGAACGCCCAGGAGAAGAAATTGTGGTCGCCTACGCTCTGATTGAACTTGAAGTTACAAATATTGACGGAATGGGTCCGTATCTGGCCGCTGTATCGGACACGATCGCGAGCCACGGAGGCAGATATCTGGTGCGTGGGGGAAACACGGAGGTTGTTGAGGGTGGACTTGGACAATACCCTGTAAAGGTAATTCTTGAGTTTCCGTCGATGAGCGCCGCCAACGGTTGGTACAATTCTTCTGAATATCAGGAAATTCTTCATCATCGCACGGAGAACTCAAAATGCAACTTCGTCTGGGCTGAGGGCGCCTAGGCATTCGGGGTGGCTGGCTTGGGTTAGCAACGGCCACAAGTCGCTGCAGTCGGGTTGAATGCCCGCGTTCCACCCCGAACCGTCGTTGGCAGGGTCCGCTCGTCGGCGACCTCCTCTGCGCGAGCGCGAACGTCCGGTTCTCGCCCTTGAGTTATCTGGGAAAATCGACCCTTGGCGGAAGTTGCCGCCCTACCGCGACGTTGGCAAGGTGAAGACCATGACCGACCCAGAACGGCGACTCCTCACGGCGCTTGCCGCCATGTGTGACCAGTACATCGGTCGTCACTCCAATACTCATCAGCCTGTCAGCGTTGACCATTTGTGTTTGAGCGATGGCGAGCGCGCGGTAGCATTGCTCATAGAGTATGGGCTGGTGGGCGAGGATGACGGGCGAGGTGGCCTGTGGACCGAGGCTGGCTTGGCGCTTCTCGCAACGGCTTGAACGGAAGGTCTCCGTCACCAGCCAATTTCAGGTTTCGGCCCAGCTCGGATCTCCACAATCAGCGCCTAACCTGACTATGTGGCGATGATCTATTGCTCGATCGCAATGCACAGGATCAACGTTGGAACCGAGGCGTCTGCGTCTCCCCGACCGATGACTGTGAGCCTACTTGAGGGCGTCCACTGCCTTGAGGATCGCGTCATTGTCCGGCCGGATTTTGAAGCCCTGCAACGCTAACTTTGCGCGTACGCCGCCTTTGCGGTCGAGGATGAATATCGAGGGCACCGGCACGCCGTAGGCGAAACTTGTCACCGGATATTGCGGGTCACGCAGGCCAAAGCTGTCGATCATCTTGGAGCCGCCGTCCGAGAGTAGGGTATAGCCGACGCTCTGCTTGTCGGAAAACATCGTCAGGGTCTCGGGGCTGTCATAGCTGATCGCCACTAGCCCGTAGCCCCGTGTTTCGAGGGGTTGTTGCACCTTTTTCAGGTCGATGAGCTGGGCCTGGCAGAACGGGCACCATTTGGCCGAACGGAAGAACACCAGGACCACGCCCTTGGCGCCAGGGAGACTGGCGAAGTTGCGAGGCGCCCCTTTGGCGTCAACCGCGGCGAAATGAGGGATTTTCGCTCCGATCGCGGGACCGATGTCGATGGGCGAGCCGGGCGCGGGCTGCGCGAGGGCGCCGTGGGCGAGAAGGCCCAAAAGGCCAGCCAGTGCAAAGAGACGTCGATTCATGGAAATTCCGAGCTTTACCGCGCTGGAGCGCTCCTCCCCCTTAGTTCGACGTCGCAGCCGCGAAAGTTACATCCGGTGTGAGGGATCGCGATAAACGCCGCTGATTTATCTTCCGACCTGGTGACCGCTGCAAGCCCGCGACGGGAGCATTGAAGCCGTCATCGACGCAGAACGACGACGGCATGTGGATTTCCATGGACTGTTCGTCGATCACGCGGTCGTCGACGAGTCCGAGGCGCCATGATGTTTCCCCAGCCGCCTCGCCGCGGGCACGGCGAAATGCACGAGCACGGACGGTTCTTGCATGGTGCCTCCTGGTTTTCGCCGTATCGGGGAACAATCTTGCGCAATCGCGACCCGATAGCCCAGATCGCGCACAACCCTTGCTTCGGCTGCCGGATCGGGTTAAACGCCGTCACCATGCGCATTCATCGCGACAGCTTGATTCTTGCGACGCTGGGGCTTAGCCGCCCCTGGGCGCTGCCGGCTGCGTGATCCTTCGCGGCAGGGTGCTCAGGGGATGACCCTTCGCCCGACAAGCCACACCGTGAAGAAAGTTTCCCATGACCACCCCCGTAGAGACCCCCGCTCAGGCCATCGCTGAGCGCGACCGCGTCATCGTTTTCGACACCACCATGCGCGACGGCGAGCAATCGCCTGGCGCCTCCATGTCGCTGGAAGAAAAGCTCGAACTGTCCAAGATCCTGGAGGAAATGGGCGTCGATGTTATCGAGGCCGGTTTCCCCATCGCCTCCAACGGTGATTTCGAGGCCGTCCGCCGCGTCTCCGAGATCATCACCGAAAGCACCGTCTGCGGCCTGGCTCGCGCCGGTGTCGCCGACATCGATCGCTGCGCCGAGGCCATCCGTCCCGCCAAGCGCGGCCGCATCCACACCTTCATCTCCACCAGCCCGCAGCACCGCGACCACATCCTGCGGATGAGCCAGGAAGATGTGCTGAACGCCATTACCGGCTCGGTCAGCCACGCCCGCAACCTCTGCGGCGATGTGGAGTGGTCGGCCCAGGACGCCAGCCGCACCGAGCGTGACTATCTGCGCCGTTGCGTCGAGGCGGCCATCAAGGCCGGCGCCCAGACGATCAACATCCCCGACACCGTCGGCTACTCCTACCCGTCGGAATATGCGGAAATCTTCCGCGATCTGATCGAGAACGTCCCCGGGGCCGATACGGTGATCTTCTCCACCCACTGTCACAACGACCTGGGCCTGGCCGTGGCCAACAGCCTGTCCGGAGTCCAGGCCGGCGCGCGCCAGGTGGAAGTGGCGATCAACGGCATCGGTGAGCGGGCCGGCAATGCGGCGCTGGAAGAGGTGGTCATGGCCCTGCGCGTGCGCCAGGACCGTCTGCCGTTCCCCACCCGCATCCGCACCGAGCACATCACCCGCGCCAGCCGCTACGTCTCGGCCATCACCGGCTTCCCTGTGCAGTTCAACAAGGCCATCGTCGGCGAGAACGCCTTCGCCCACGAGAGCGGTATCCACCAGGACGGGATGCTGAAGAATTCCGAGACTTACGAGATCATGCGTCCCGAAGACGTAGGGCAGGGCGCCACCAACCTGGTGATGGGCAAGCACTCCGGCCGCCACGCCTTCCGCGAGAAGCTCAAGGCCCTGGGTTACGACCTGGGCCAGAACGCGCTCAACGAGGCGTTCGGCCGGTTCAAGGATCTGGCCGACAAGAAGAAGCACGTCTTCGACGACGACATCGTGGCCCTGGTGGACGACGCCTTGGCCCGCGGCGCCGATCGGATCCAGGTCAAGGCCCTGCGCGTCATCGCCGGCACCGAGGGTCCGCAGGAGGCGCAGTTGACCGTGGTCATCGACGGGGTCGAGAAATCGGCCACCGCCACTGGCGACGGTCCGGTGGACGCGGTGTTCAACGCCATCCACGAGGTCGCCCCGCACACCGCCGTCCTGCGCCTGTTCCAGGTGCACGCGGTCACCGAGGGCACCGACGCCCAGGCCCAGGTCTCGGTCCGGCTTGAGGACGACGGCCGTATCGCCACCGGTCAGGCGGCCGACACTGACACCCTCACCGCCAGCGCCATGGCCTACGTCAATGCCCTCAACAACCTTTCCGCCCGCAAGGAAAAGAGCGCCCCGGCGCCGATGACCGCCAGCGGGTTCTGACGCGATCTTTCTCCCTCCCCATCGCGGGGAGGGACAATCGCGCGGCGATCAGGTTGAGGGAGCGCGCTGAAGCCCAGCGCGTTCACCTTTTCCGGCGATCCGTCACCTCCGCTCATCCCCCATCCGGGCTGTTCCTCAGCCCGCAACTCCCCGTGCGGGGAGTTAGGCCACGTTCATGATCTGGATTCCCATCACCATTTGCGCCGCCGGCCTGCAGGTGGCGCGCAACGCCTTGCAACGCGGGCTCCTCACCGGCGCTGGGCCGTGGGGGGCCACCCTGGTGCGGTTCTTGTTTGGCCTGCCGTTCTCGGCGGCCTTCGCCGGCGTGGCCTGGATGTTCACCCGCGCGCCGCACCTGACCTTCGCCACCGCGTTTTGGATCGCAACCGCCGTGGGCGGGGCGGCGCAGATCACCGCCACCGCGGCCATGCTGGTTTCCATGCGCCGTTCCAGCTTCGCGTTGGGCACCGCCTTCCAGCAGAGCTCCATCCCCATGGCCGCGGTCATGGGCCTGGTGTTCGGCGAGCATCTTCGTCCCGGCGCCTGGGCGGGGATCGCCCTGGTCACGGCCGGCCTCTTCGCCCTGGCCTGGCCCAAGAAGACCGGGGAAGGGGAGGCGCCCCGGGACTGGAGCGCCGCCCTGCTGGGGCTAGTGGCGGGAACCGGCTTCGCCATCTCTTCCAACGCCTATCGCCAGGCGGCGCTCGGCCTCGACCACGCCCATCCGGTCCTCGCCGCCCAGATCACCGTCTTCACCGTCCAGGCCATGCAGTCGACCGCCCTGGTGGCCTGGCTGATGGCCAAGGATCGCCGGGCGCTTTGGGTGGCCGTCACCGCCTGGAGATCGTCCCTGCCGGCGGGGTTCTTCGGCGCCGCGGCGTCGGGCCTCTGGTTCACCGCCTTCGCCCTTTCCCCCGCCGGACCAGTCCGCGCGGTGGGCGTGGTGGAGATGCCGATCGCCGCCCTGGCCGGCCGCAGACTCTTCGCCGAAAGGCTTTCGGCCTGGCAGATCGGAGCAGCGCTGGTCGCCGCTGTCGGGGTGGTTCTGGCGGCGGTCGGATAGGCGCAATCGGCCGTTCTGTCAGCAAGTTACAAACGCCTTGCAATCGCCATGCGGGCGGGGCACAGGAGGCGACCACCCCAGAGCCCAAAGGCGAATGGCGGAGTCGCGGCGGAGGGGATCGCGCGGCGCCCGCGGCCCGACAGCCCCAAGGTGGCGTCACGATTGTCCCTGGCCTCAACAACACCGAGCCCTGAATGTTTTCGTCTCTGTTTGGCGTGATCTCGAACGACATCGCCATCGACCTCGGCACCGCCAACACCCTCATCTACATGAAGGGCCGAGGCATCGTGCTGAACGAGCCCTCGGTGGTGGCGCTGCGCAACGTCGGCGGCCGCAAGCAGGTTCACGCGGTGGGCATCGACGCCAAGATGATGCTGGGCCGCACGCCTGGCCACATGGAAGCCATCCGTCCCATGCGCGACGGGGTCATCGCCGACTTCGAAGTCGCCGAGGAGATGATCAAGTACTTCATCCGCAAGGTTCACAACCGCCGCGGCTTCATCAACCCCAAGGTTCTGGTCTGCGTGCCCTCGGGCGCCACCGCGGTGGAACGCCGGGCCATCCACGACAGCTGCCTCAACGCCGGCGCCCGCCGCGTGGGCCTGATCGACGAACCCCAGGCGGCGGCCATCGGCGCGGGCCTGCCGATCCACGAACCCACCGGCTCCATGGTGGTCGACATCGGCGGCGGCACCACCGAGGTTGCCGTCCTGTCCCTGTCGGGCATCGTCTATTCGCGCAGCGTGCGCGTGGGCGGCGACAAGATGGACGAGGCGATCATCAGCTACATGCGCCGCCACCATAACCTCCTGATCGGCGAGACCACCGCCGAGCGCATCAAGAAGGAAATCGGCACCGCCCGCTCTCCAGAGGACGGCCACGGCCTGGCCATCGACGTGAAGGGCCGCGACCTGATGCAGGGTGTGCCGCGCGAGGTGCGTATCTCAGAGAAACAGGCCGCCGATGCGGTGGCCGAGCCGGTGGCCCAGATCGTCGAGGCGGTGAAGGTCGCCCTCGAAGCGACGCCGCCGGAACTCGCCGCTGATATCGCCGACAAGGGCATCATGCTCACCGGCGGTGGGGCTCTCCTGCGCGGCCTGGACCTGGAAATCCGCGATCACACCGGCCTGCCGGTTACGGTGGCCGACGACCCGCTGTCCTGCGTGGCCCTGGGTTGCGGCAAGGTGCTCGAGCATCCCAAGTGGATGAAGGGCGTCCTTGAATCCACATTCGCATAAGTCCCTAAGGGGCCTTAGACTAGCAACGATTCTGGCACGGGGCGGGGGTCTCGGGAGGCGGTGATTGTCCCTGCGGGATAGTCCCTTAGGCGCATTGAAGGTACCGCTCACGTGGACGGCCGCGGTGGCGTTGATCGTTGCTGTCATCGCGGCGTTGGCGTTTCTGTTGGGCGACCGGCGAGAGACCCTCCGCGCCAGCGCCTATGACCGAGTCCGCCGCTCGGCCGACACCGTTACAGCCCCAGTCGGCAAGGTGCTGTCCGCCCCCGTGCACTGGGCTGGTGGCATTGGCGACTACCTTGGCAGCTACATCGACGCCGCGGGCGAAAACCGGCGGCTGAAGGTCCAGGTCGCCGCCGATCGGCAATGGCGCGACGAGGCGCTTCGCCTGCGCGAGGAGAACGCCCGCTACCGGGCCCTCATGGGGGTCAAGACCGATCCGCCCATAACCACCGTCTTCGCCCGCACCCTGACCGACGCACGCGGACCCTTCTCCAATACCCGCCTGGCCGACGCCGGGTCTGACAAGGGCGTCATCGAGGGCAATCCGGTCCTGGCCGAGCACGGCCTGGTGGGCCGCGTCACCGGCGTCGCTCCCGGCGTCAGCCGGATCATGATGCTCACCGATACCGAAAGCCGCACGCCGGTGATGGTGGCGCGCACCAACGCCCGGGCGATCCTGACCGGTGATGGCGGACCTTCGCCGCGGCTGGACTATCTGCGCACCCACGATCCGGTCGTGGAGGGTGACCGGGTGACCACCTCCGGTGACGGCGGCGTCTATCCTCGCGGCCTGCCGGTGGGGGTGGTGGTCAAGGAGCTGGGCGGCGGCTGGCGCGTGGTCCTCGATTCAGACGCCTCGCCCGTGGACTACGTCCAGATTCTGTTGTTCCGCGATTTCTCCCAGCTGATCAGCAAGCCCACCCTGGACTCCAAGGCCATCCCGTCGGCCGCGACCGAGCCGCCGCGGGACCCGCCGCCCATCGCCGCCCCAGCCAAGCCCAAGCCGAAGCCAGGCGCGGCGGCTTCCGCCGCCGCTGCGTCGGTCGCCGGAAAACCCGCGGTGAGCGACAAGCCCGCCGCCGCCCACGCCGCCAAGCCGCACGAAGGCGCGCCATCGCCCGCCGACGCCGTTCACAAGCCCACCACAAAGCCGGCGGCGGACGCTCCCATGCATAAGCCTAACCCCGCCAAGCCTGCCTCCACCAAGCCGGCCGGCGGCAAGCCCACCGCAAAACCGGGCGCTCCGAAACCCGACGCCCCCAAGCCGCACAAGCCGCCCCCGCCTGATCAGGAAGCGGCGCCCTTCTGATGCCCGCCAATGTCGCCCGACAACTCAACCCCCTCCGCTGGCTCGGCGTGCCGGTGTTGATCTGCGCCGTGTTCAGCCTGCTCCTGGCCACCCCGATCCGGGCCTTTGGCATGCAGTTGCCCGAGCCGGTGTTCGCCATGGTCCCGGCCTTCGCCTGGGCGATGATCCGCCCGTCCGTCCTGCCGCCCTTCGCCCTGCTGCTGCTGGGACTATACCTGGACGTGCTTTGGGGCGGTCCGACCGGGCTGTGGCCTGCCTGTTTGCTGGTCGCCTACGCCCCGGTGCTGGTGCTGCGCAACGTCCTGGCGGGGCAGAGCTTCGTCGCCATGTGGATCTGGTACGCCTGTTCCTGCGCCCTGGCCTTCGGCTTCGGGACCTATCTGCTGATGCTGGACGCCGGCGCCATGCCCAGCCTGATCGCGGTGGGCTGGCAATGGCTGGTGACCGCGGCGCTGTATCCCTTCGCGCACAGCCTCATCGAGCGCTATGAAGACGCGGACGTGCGCTTCCGATGACCAAACCCCAGATCTACTTCAACGAGGTCAATGAGCGGCAGGGTGAGTTCGGCCGCCGGGCGTTCATCTTCGGCGGCCTTATGGGTCTGGGCGTGGTCGCCCTTGGCGGGCGGCTGGCCCAGCTGCAGGTGATCCAGAACAGTCGCTACACCAAGCTCTCGGACAACAATCAGTTCGACTTTCGCCTGACGCCCCCGCCGCGCGGCCTGATCATCGACCGCAACGGCGTGGTCCTGGCCTCCAACCGCCCAGATTTCCGGCTTCTGGTCACCCGCGATGAGCACACCAAGCCCGAAGAGGTGATGGACCGCCTGGCCGTGTTGCTCGACCTGGATGACGCCCACAAGCGCCGCGCCATTGCCGACATCAAGCTGGCCCCCAAGCGCGCGCCGGTGGCGGTCATGGAAGACATGACCTGGGAGGAGTTCTCCCGCATCAACGTCCGCGCCCCCGAGCTGCCCGGCGTCACCGCCGACATGGGCGAGGTGCGGGTCTATCCCTTCGGCGGCGCCTTTGCCCACGTCATCGGCTACGTGGCCAAGGTCTCCGACAAGGACGTGCCCAAGGTTGGCCCCATCGACCCGATCCTGCTTAACCCCGGCTTCCGCATCGGCAAGCAGGGGGTGGAGAAATCCTTCGACGCCCAGCTGCGCGGCAAGGCCGGGGCGCGCAAGGTAGAGGTTGACGTCAAGGGCCGGGTGGTGCGCGACGATCCGGCCGGCGACATCCCGTCCACCGCCGGCGCCACCATCCAGCTCACCCTCGACGTCGACATCCAGAACCGCGCGCTGGAGGTGTTCGGCGAAGAGAGCGGCGCGGCGGTGATGATGGACTGCCGCACGGGCGACGTCCTGTGCCTGGTCTCGGCCCCCAGCTTCGACGCCAACCGTTTCGTCAAGGGCCTCACCGGCCCCGAGTACCAGGCCCTGTCTGGATACGAGCGCAAGCCGCTGTTCAACAAGGCGCTCACCGCCACCTTCCCGGCCGGCTCCACCTTCAAGACCATGGTCGCCCTGACGGCTCTTGAGGCGGGGGTCAGCCCGAACAAGACCCACACCTGCGGCGGGGCCTTCCCCTTCGGCGGCCACGTCTTCCACTGCGACAAGTCACACGGCACGCTGAATCTGCACCAGGCGATCGTCACCTCGTGCGACATCTTTTTCTATCAGACCGCTCTCGAGGTCGGCCCCGACGCCATCGCCGCCACCGCGCGCAAGTTTGGCATCAACCAGACCTTCGATGAGCTGCACATCCCGCAGAAGGCCGGCACCCTGCCGGACACGGCCTGGAAGCAGCGCACTTTCCACGAGCGCTGGTGGCCCGGCGAGACCCCCAGCTTCGGCATCGGCCAGGGGGCCCTGGCCGTGAACCCGCTGCAGCTTTGCGTCATGTGCGCGCGCATCGCCAACGGCCGGAAGGCCCTGATGCCTCGCCTGGTGAAGTCCATCGGCGGCAAGGAGATGCCCCCCGGCGACGCGGTGGCCGATATCGCGGTGGATCCGGCGCACCTGGCCTTCGTGCGTCAGGCCATGGCCGACGTGGTCACCAGCGGCACCGCCGCGGCCACCGCCAAGCTCGGCCTGGGTCCGATCATGATGGCCGGCAAGACCGGCACAGCCCAGGCCCACACCTACAAGGGGTCGCGCGGCACGGTGCACATGGACTGGGCTATGCGCGACCACGCCTGGTTCATCGCCTTCGCCCCCGTGGACGAGCCGCGCTACGCCATGGCTGTACTGGTGGAACACGGCGGCTGGGGGGCCTCGGCCGCCGCCCCCCGCGCGGCGGAGATCATGAAGGTGGCCCTGCTCAAGGATCCTGAGATCCGCGCCCGCATCGTCACGCCGGTGGCCTCCGCCAGTGACCAGGCCGTAGGCGCCAATCCTGACGAGCCCCTGGCCGACGGCGCCGCGCCGCCGGAACCGACACCGATCCCTGGGGCCGCGCAACAACCCACCGCCCCACCGTCCCTGCCGCAGAACGAACCGCAATGACCGTCAGCGCCCTGACCCGCCCCGGCGAGCGCGATCGCCTGATCGTCAAGCTCGCCAATATCGACTGGACCTTCACCCTGCTGCTGACCCTGATCGCCGGGGTGGGCGGGGTGATGCTCTATTCCATCGCCGGCGGGTCCTGGCTGCCCTGGGCCGCCCCCCACGTGATCCGGTTCTTGGGCTGCCTGGTGTTGATGACCCTGCTGGCGGTGATGGACCTGCGGGTTTGGTTCGCCCTGGCCTATCCGATCTATGCGGTGGGTCTGCTGCTGCTGTTCGCGGTGGCCTTGGTGGGGCACTCGGCTCTGGGCGCCCAGCGCTGGCTGGACCTTGGTCCGATCCGCATCCAGCCGTCGGAGATCATCAAGATCGGCCTCGTCCTGGCCCTGGCGCGGTTCTACCACTCCCTGTCGGGGCGCAACGCGCGCCTGTCGTTCTGGCTGTTGATCCCCGTGGCCCTGATCGGCCTGCCGGCGGCGCTGGTGGCCAAGCAGCCGGACCTGGGGACCGCCCTGCTGATCGCGGCCACCGGCGGAGTGATGATGATCCTGGCGGGTCTGTCCCTGCGCGTTGTCACCGTCGGCCTCGTGGGCCTGGTCGCCGTGGTCCCGGCCGCCTTCATGTTCGTGCTGAAGCCCTACCAGAAGGCGCGCCTGCTGACCTTCCTGGACCCAGAGGCGGACAAATCCGGCTCCGGCTACCACATCATGCAGTCCAAGATCGCGTTGGGCTCCGGCGGGCTGCTGGGCAAGGGCTTTGGCCTGGGCACCCAGAGCCAGCTCAACTTCCTTCCCGAGAAACAGACTGACTTCATCTTCGCCTCCCTGGCCGAGGAATTCGGTTTCGTTGGCAGCATGGCCGTGCTGCTCCTCTATGTGGCGGTGATCATCATGGCCCTGCGCATTGCATCGGTGTCGCACAGCCACTTCGGCCGCATGGCCGCCGCCGGCGTCACCGCCACCTTCGCCCTGTGCCTGATGATCAACGGCGCCATGGTCATGGGCCTGGCCCCAGTGGTCGGCGTTCCCATGCCGCTGCTCTCCTGGGGCGGCACGGTGATGATCACGGTGATGGTCGGTTTTGGCCTGGTGCAGTCGGTACGCGTGCACCGCTATTCCGAAGTCACCAGCGGGCGAGGGGCGATCCTCTAGATCCAGCGCCGCCTGGTTGCCGATCGCGCCGGCCCGGTCCCCACTATGCGTCATCCATATGGATGATTTGCCGCTGGCAAAACACTGGTAGCTGGGTGTGGTAAGCGAGGCGCGCCGCTGGATTGCTGGCAGGCCGCCGCGGCGCGGGAGCCGGGGCTACTCAACGCCCGGGCGGGGGATTGCACGGATGTCAGTCGCAACGGCCATTCAGGGGCTTTCGGCACGCTGGAAAGCCTTGTCCACGCGTAACAAATGGCTTGTCGGCGGCGGCGCCGGGCTGCTGCTCGTCCTGGCCGCCTCCGGCTCGCAGCACGGTGGCTATCGCAATGACATGGGCGGGCGGGGTCAGAACCCCTACGCCAACGGCCCGCCAAACGGCGCTCAAGGCTACGGTGATGGCGATGGTTCGCCGCGGCAACAGGGCGGTGACGGTCAAGCCTATGGCGGCGGTGGTTACGCCCCCGCCAATGGGGGCTACGCACCGGGTTACCAGCCGCCGCCTTCCCAGCAGGCCGCCAACGGCGGGGGTGACGCGGCCAATACCGATGGCTACTGGCGCACTCAGCGCTCCAACGCCCAGAGGGCGCAAGCCTTCTCCGACACGATCCGCGAGAACAATACCGTCCGCAACAATGACGACGGGACGATCACCACGGATGTCCCCAACGCGGTTGCGGATCCGGCCATCGCCAGCGGTGGCTATTCCCAGGTCCCCACCAGCGAGTTACCCACCAGCACCCCCGAACCCGCGCCGGCGCCGGAATAGGGACAAGTTCTAGCCGGCCAGCGCCTGGTCCGTGGCCCGCACCAGGGCGTCGATGATCCCCGGCTCCGTGGAGGCATGGCCGGCGTCCCAGATGATCTCGAACCGCGCCTCGGGCCAGGCCTTGCCCAGGGCCCAGGCGGTCTGCAGGGGGGTGACCACGTCGAAGCGGCCCTGCACGATCCAGCCGGGGATGCCGCGGATCTTGTGGATGTTCTTCAGCAGCCAGCCGTCCTCGTCGAAGAACCCCTTGTTGGCGAAGAAGTGGCATTCGATCCGCGCGAAGGCGACAGCGAAGTCGACCTCGTTGAACTTGGACGGCCGCGCCTCAGGCCCGCGCAGGGAAATGGTGTCGCCCTCCCACTGGCTCCAGGCGGCGGCGGCTTCCGCCTGCACGCGGCGGTCTTCACTAGTCAGGCGCTGGTGATAGGCGCTGATCATGTCTCCGCGCTCCTCAACCGGGATCGGGGCCAGGAAACGCTCCCAGGCGTCGGGGAACAGCATCGAGGCGCCGTCCTGGTAAAACCACTTCAGCTCGCGCTCGGTGACCAGGAAGATGCCGCGCAGCACCAGGCCGGTGACGCGGTGCGGGTATTTGATGGCGTAGGCCAGGGCCAGGGTGGAGCCCCAGGATCCGCCGAAAACGCACCACTTCTCGATGCCCAGGTGCTCGCGCAGGCGTTCGATATCCTCCACCAGGGTCCAGGTGGTGTTGGCGTCCAGGGATGCGTTGGGTCGGCTCTTGCCGCAGCCGCGCTGGTCGAACAGCACCGTGCGCCAGCGCGAGGGGTCGAAGAACCGCCGCATGGTGGCGTTGATCGCCCCGCCGGGACCGCCGTGCAGCACCACCGCAGGCTTGCCGTGGCGCACGCCGCATTCCTCATAGAACAGCTCGTGGCCGTCGCCGACGCCCAGCCAGCCCGAATTGAAGGTCTCGGTCTCGAGGTACAGTCCCCGCCGTCCGGCGGAGGACATGACGGTAGGCGAGGGGGCGATCCGGTCCATGGACCCTTCTACTTCGGAAACCGCCGGTCCATCCAGTCAAGGATGACGCGATTAACCGCCTCAGGCTGCTCCTGTTGCGTCCAGTGTCCTGAATCCTTGATCAGCGTCTTCTCCAGGTCAGACACATAGGCCTCCATCCCGTCGGCGGCCGAAGGCGGCAGCACCGCGTCCTTTTCGGCCATGACCATCAGGGAGGGCACGCTTACCTTGTCCTCGATGCCGGCCGAACGTTCCCAGTTGCGGCCGAAATTGCGATACCAATTGATGCCGCCGGTGAAGCCGCTGGCCTCGAAGCTTTCCACGAACGTCGCCATTTCCTCGTCGGTCAGCAGCTTGGGGCGCGGATCGACGCTGGGGTCATACATCTGCAGCATCTTGATCAGGGCGAAGTTCGATTCCGGCGCGGCCGCTTCCGGGGCGCCCTGCAACGTTCCCGACAGTCCGCCGCTGGCTGGCGGCGTGCCATGCATGGGCCGGCGCATGAAGAAACTCATGGCCTTGGCCACATCCCCATCAAGCACGGCGTCCGCTTCACCCGGCTTCTGGAAGTGGACGATGTACATATCCTCGCCGAAGCGGGCGCGCATGATGGTGATCGGGTCCACCGGCGCGCGGGGCATGAAGGGGGTGTTCACCCCGATCACCCCGGCCACCCGGTCGGGGTGCCGCAAAGGCGCCTGCCACACCACGATGCCCCCCCAGTCGTGGCCACAGAACACCGCCTTTTCCACGCCCAGGTGATCCATCAGCTTCACCAGATCGCCGGTCAGGTGTTCGATGTCATAGGCCTCCACCGCCTCCGGGCGCGACGTCAGGCCATAGCCGCGCTGGTCGGGCGCGATCGCCCAGCGGCCAGCCGCCTCGCACGCCTTCAGCTGGTGGCGCCAGGAAAACGCCAATTCCGGAAACCCATGGCAGAAGATGATCGGCACGCCTTCGCGCGGCCCGACCTCGTAGTAGGCCATCTTGACCTCGCCCAGGTCGGCGTACTTCACCGGAGGCATCTGGCTTTCGAGCGCGGACATTCCTGGTCTCCCCGACCTGTGATCATGACTTGTGATGGGCGATCACCCTGGCGTGAGGGGCGAGCCGGGGCAAGGGGCCGCGTGGAACCGCCGGGCAGCGTGGACGTTGATGTGGCTGCACTTCCCTAGTCGCATCAAGGAGATCGTCATGAGCACCAATCGTATCGAAGGCGCCGCCAAGGAAGCCGCCGGTTCCGTGAAGCAGGCCGCCGGCAAGCTGGTCGGCAACGAACGTCTCCAGGCCGAAGGCGCCACTGAAAAGGCCGTCGGGAAGGCCCAGAACGCCGTTGGCAAGGCCCAAGACAAGGTCGGTAACGCCATCAAGAAATAGGGTTCTGGCCTTCGGGCTAAGACTGGAATGGGCCGCATCGCCAGGCGCGAGGCGGCCCTTTTCGCGTCACGTCGCCACCATCGCGGTCCTGGCACGCAACATCGGCCAGAACACGTTCAGCGCCAGTCCGCTCATCACCAGGGCGGCGGCGACGACCTTCCAGCCGGGCAGGGGTTCGGCCAGTACAAGGGCCGAGGCGGCGATGCCGAACACCGGCACCAGCAGGGCCATCGGTGTCACCGTCGCCGCCGGATGCCGCGCCAGGAGCCAGCCCCACACAGTATAGCCGAAGATGGTATTGCCCAGGCTCTGCCAGGCCACCGCCGCCCAGGTTCCCAGGCTGGCGCCGGCCAGACCGGACTTGATCGCCGGAACGCCCTCGAAGATCAGCGACAGCAGATACAGCGGCGGGGCGGAGAACAAACTCGCCCAGATTACATAGGCCAGCATGTTGGCGCTGGGCTGCCGGCGCGAGACCATGTTGCCCCCCGCCCAACTGGCCCCGGCGATCAGCACCATTCCCACGCCTAACGGCGTGGTCGAGCCCTGCGCATGCAGGATGATCACCGCGAACCCCGCCAGGGCCAGGGCCAAGGCGCCCCATTGGAACGGCGCCAGCCGCTCGCCCGCCCGCCACATGGAAAGCCCGATGGTGAAGAACACCTGCGACTGCACCACCAGCGACGCCAAGCCGGGCGAGATGTGCCCCTTCATGGCCACGTACAGCACCCCGAACTGACCGGCGCCGATCAGCACGCCGTAGGCCGCCAGGTCGCGCCACGGAACCCTGGGCCGCTTGATCAGGAATACGCCGGGCAGGGCGGCCAGGGTGAATCTCAGGGCCGCGAACAGCAGCGGCGGTAGCGAGCCCAGCGCCAGGCGGATGACCACGAAGTTGGTCCCCCATACGGCGACCACCGCCAGGGCCAGCAACGCGTCGCGCGGACCCAGGCCCGGCGCTTTGGTGTGGGCGGAAAGTGACATGCCCCGCCTATAGCGGCCGCGCGGGGGACAATGCGAGCCCGGAAGACTGGTTGCACTTTCAGTTTTTGGCGGAACCCCTTTAGAAGCCGCCCATGTCCGCCGCCGCGTCCGATTTCCCAGCCCAACAGCGCATCCCCATCAGCCTGATCTTGCTGGCCGGTTCGCTGACCGCCGTGGCGCCGCTCTCCATCGACATGTATCTGCCCAGCCTGCCGGCCCTGCGGGTCTATTTCCACGCCCCCGCCGAGGCCACCCTGGGCGCCTTCCTGATCGGCCTGGCGGTGGGCCAGTTCCTGTACGGCCCCCTGTCCGACCGGATCGGCCGCCGACTGCCCCTGATCGGCGGCCTGATCCTGTATCTCGTCGCTACCGTGGCCTGTGTCTTCTCCCACTCTCTCGAAATGATGATCGTCGCCCGGTTCTTCCAGGCGCTGGGCGGCGGGTCGGGTCAGGTGCTGGCCCGCGCCGCCATCCGCGACCGCTTCGACCACCAGACCTCCGCTCGCGTCCTGTCGATGCTGATGCTGGTGATGGGCATGGCCCCGATCCTGGCGCCCCTGGCCGGTGGCTGGCTGGTGACCCTGGGCTGGCAGTCGATCTTCATCGTCCAGGGCGTGCTGGGGGCGGCGATCACGGTCTGGGCCTTGATCAGCTTCGTCGAAACCCATTCGCGCGAAAACGCCCAGATTGCCCGCGGCGAACAGGTCTGGACCAGCTTCGGCATCCTGATGACCAATCCCCAGCTGATCGGCTGGATCCTGGCCGGGGCTTTCAACGGCGCAGCCCTGTTCGCCTACCTGTCGGCTGCGCCTGGGCTGTTGATCGGGGTCTACCACATCTCCCCGGCCAACTTCGGGTGGGTGTTCGGCGCCAACGCCATTGGCATGGTCGCCATGAGCCAACTCAACGCGCATCTCCTGCGACGCCATACGCCGGAGTACATTCTGATGCGCTCGCGGCCGATGTCGATCATCTTCGCCCTGATCTTGATCGCGACCGCGTTCACGGGCTTTGGCGGCATGTGGGGCGTTCTGATCCCTTTGTTCCTGGTCATCGCGTCTTTCGGACTGGTGGGATCGAACACCCAGGCCGCCGCCCTCAGCGCCGACCTGGCGCGGACCGGCGCGATCTCCTCGCTCATGGGGGCGGCCACCTTCGCGGTGGGCGCCTTGATGACAGTGCTGGTGGGCGCGACCCTGGATGGGACGCCTCGGCCCGTCGCCACCATCATTCTGGTTGGAATATTGCTATCGTCGGCGGCGCTTTACGGCTTGGCGCGGCCGCTCAAGAGCTTGGCCGTCGTCTGATCCATCCGCCAGGTCGCCCAGGCCAGTACGCCCCAACCGATCAGGAACAGCAGGCCGCCAATCGGCGTCACCGCCCCCAGTGGCTTGGGGGCGCCCAAGGCCATGGCGTAGAGCGAGCCGCTGAACAGCAGCGAGCCTGCCAGGAAAAACGCCGGCGCATGCCGCGCCCGTGTCGCCCCCGCCACCCCCAGGGCCGCGCAGACCAGGGTCGCCAGGGCGTGCATCATCTCATAGGTCGATCCGGTTCTCAGCAGCTCCTTGGCCACCGGATCGGTCACGCCATGCGCGCCGAAGGCGCCAAAGCCCACCGCCAGGAAGCCGCTCAACGCGGCAAGGGTCGTCCAGGTTCTGCGGTTCCAGTTCACGCCCAGCCCTCTTAATCTCGACCAGCCAACTCTTGACCTTCAGTCATCATTGCCACGCCAGGAGGCCGGACCTAAGGCTGGCGCCAAGAGCGCTAAGCCGCCGACCTACCCAAGACCGGGCGCCATCCCCCCCCACGGCCCCCGCCCCATGAGGAGACGACCATGGCCCTGACCAAAGGCGATGATTTCCCCATACACCAGACGCCCGAACCGATCGCCTATTCCGGCACCGACCGGAACTTCTACGACCGGTATTTCTTCAACGGCTATGGCGCGGAGGGCGAGTTGTTTTTCGCCGCCGCCTTCGGCGTCTATCCCCACCTCAACATCGCCGACGCCAGCTTTTGCGTCGTGCGCGACGGGGTCGAGACGGCCCTGCACGGCAGCCGGTGGCTGGGCATGGAGCGGATGGATATCTCCGTCGGTCCCATCGCCATCGAGATCCTCGAACCGCTGCAGCGCCTGAAGCTCACCGTCGACGCCCCGGACAAGGGCATCAAGGCCGAGATCATCTTCGAAGGCCGCGCCTTCCCCATCGAGGAGCCGCGCTTCATCCGCCGCAACGGCCCGCGCGCCTTTATGGACTACACCCGCCTGACCCAGAACGGCCGCTACACCGGCTGGATCGAGCTGGACGGCAAGCGCGAGAGCGTCGACGGCTTCACCGGCACCCGCGACCGCTCCTGGGGCATCCGTCCCATCGGCGCCCGTGATCCGCAGGAAGTGGTCCCACCGGTGGCGCCGCAGTTCTACTGGATCTGGTCGCCCTGCAATTTCGAAAGCGGCGCTTTCTTCTTCCATACCAACGATGACGCCAAGGGCCTGCCGTGGAACCGCCGCGCGGTCTGGGCGCCGGAAGGGGCGGGGGTCGAGGGCCTGCACGAGATCGAGGACTGCAACATCGCCATCGACTGGCGGTCCAACACCCGCCACGCCAAGCGCGCCGTGGTCACCCTTAAGGAAGCGGGCATGACCCGCGAGGTCACCTTCGAGCCGCAGTACGAATTCTACATGCTGGGCCTGGGCTATGGTCACCCCAAGTGGGGCCATGGCGTCCACCAGGGCCAGCTGGTGGTGGAGCGCGAGGACTTCAAGCTCGCCGACATCGATCCGCAGGCCCCGCATCATCTGCATGTCCAGGCGCTCAGCAAGGTCACCTACCGGGACGACAAGGGCAATGTAGAGGTCGGCCGCGGCGTCCTCGAACAGCTGGTGCTGGGCCCCTATGCCCCCGCCGGCTTCACCGCCATGCTCGACTTCGCCAAGTAAGCTCGCCTCATGACCCTGATCGAACGCCTCGAGGCGTATCTCACCCGCAGTCACGGCAAGCCCGCGAACGTCAAGTCCCTGAGCCGCGTCTCCGGCGGCGCCAGTCGGGAAACCTACAAATTCGACGCCGAGATCGGCGGCGCGGCCAAGGGCTATATCCTGCGCCGCGATCCTCCCGGCAGCCTGATCGAGACCGACCGGCGCCTGGAGTTCCTGGCCATCCGGTCCTTCACCGGCAAGGGGGTTGCCGCCCCCGAAGCCCTGGCCCTGGAAGAGGATGGCGCGGAGCTGGAACGCCCGTTCTTCATCATGGGCCGCATCGACGGCGGGATGACCGGCAGCCCCTTCGCCGCCGACCCGTACGCCGAGCACGGCCCAGCCATCGGCGAGCAGTTCTTCTCCATGATGGGCCGCATCGCCGGTGAGCCGGTGGAGGGCCTGCCGATCCTTGAGGCCACGACCATTCCCGCGCCGGAAGACTGCTGGAAACAGCAGCTCGACTACTGGTCGGGCGTCATCGAGGAGGACGAGTTACATCCTCAGCCCATCGTCCGCGCCGCCATCCGCCGCCTGCGCCGCAATCCGCCGCCGCCCGCCGCCAAGATCGCCGTGGTGCACGGCGACTACCGTTCCGGCAACTTCCTGCAGGACGGCGCCGGCAAGATCATCGCCATCCTCGACTGGGAAATGGCCCACCTGGGTGACCCTCTGGAGGACCTGGGCTGGGCGGCGGATCCGCTGTGGTCCATGCCGGGGTCCAAGACCGTCTCCGGCACCGTTACCCTTGAGGAAGGGATCGCCATCTGGGAACGGGCCAGCGGCCTGAAGGTGGATCCCAAGGCCTTCGCCTGGTGGCGCCTGTTTGCCTCGGTCAAGGCCCAGGCCATTTGGACCTCCTCGGCCAAGGAGTGGCGGGACGGCGGCTTCAAGGAGCCGATCCTGGCCTTCTCCGGCTGGTACACCGCCCGCCGCCAGGACCAGATACTGGCCGACCATCTGACCCAGTGGGAGGGCCTATGACCCCGACCTTGCCCGATATCATGACCGGCGTGGCGGTGACGCTCAACACCGCTCTGCCCCCCGAAGCCAGCGGCGACTACATGGTCGGCCGCATGGGCATGCTGACCATGCTCTCCATGCTGGGCTCCCAGGAAGCCGAGCGCGGAACCGCCGCGCGGCTCTGGGAAAACGGCGCCATCCGCGCCCTGGCCGCAAGGGCTGCCCCGGCTTACGACGGCGCCCTCGGGGGCGCCTTGGCCAAGGCCGCCGGCGAGGCCGACACGGACTTCACCTGGACCGGCCTCGACGCGGCCAACGCCGCCCTGCGCCGCCTGTTGATCGCCCTGCACGAGGGGGTCGAGGCGGCGGGCGATAACAACCTCGACCGGGATATCATCGCGCTCTACGGTCAGATGGCTCACGCCCGGCGGCTGGAGCTGGCCGGCGGCTGATGCGCGGCCTGGAGCCAGGCCGCGAAAGCAATCCTCGTCGCCCTGATCGCGCAGGCCGTGGTCAGTCCCGCGGCGGCTCAGGTAACAAGGCCTTCAAGTCTTGGTACGCCGTCCGCGACAACCTGCGTTCCTGCGTCGGCTTCGGCTTCGCGCCGGAGGACCAGCCGGACGGCGCCTTTCTGCGCACCGCCCGCGACCTTTGCCCCCGACTCTGATAGCGGGGGCCATGTCGGTCACCCAGCGCCTTGGCTTCTTCTATGCCGCCATCTTCCTGGGCGGTGGCGTGGCAAGTCCGTACATCGGCCTGTGGTTCAAGGCGCATGGCCTGGACGGCGCCCAGATCGGTTTCATCCTGGCCGCCCCGGCCATCGCCCGGGTCATCACCGGCCCGGCCATCGCGGTGTGGGCGGATGGCTTCAAGCTGCGCCGCACGCCGCTCTTCGTCATGGGCCTGGCCGTGGCGGCCCTCTATGTGACGTTCGCCGTGACCAAGGGCTTCTGGCCCTGGTGGATCCTGTGGCTGATATCCCAGAGCCTGTTCGCCAGCTTCAGCCCCCTGGCGGACGTTATCGCCCTGCGCCGCGCCCGCACCGATGGCTTCAACTACGGCTGGCCCCGGGGCATGGGTTCGGCGGCGTTCATCGTCGCCAACGTGGTCATGGGGATCCTCCTGACTCTTGTGCGGCCCGACGCCATCCTGTGGTGGATGATCGCCAGCGCCGGACTGGTGGCGCTCGGCGGGTGGACCGTCCTGCCGCCCGACCCGGTGCACGAGGCGGCAGAGCGCCTGGCCGGCAGCCAGAGATGGCGCGGCCTTGGCGGGTTGATCGCCGACCCGGTGTTCATGCTGGCGGTGGTGTCGGTGGGACTGATCCAGGCCAGCCACGCCTTCTACTATGGCTTTTCCACCCTGGTCTGGCGCGGCCAGGGCCTGCCCTCCAGCTATACCGGCCTGCTGTGGGGCCTGGCGGTAGTGGCCGAGCTGATCTTCCTGTGGTTCATGGAGCCCATGCGCCGCGCCCTGGGGGCCAAGCGCCTGGTGATGCTGGGCGGCGTTGGCGGCGTGGCCCGTTGGACTTGCCTGGCCTTTTCGCCGCCGCTCTGGCTGCTGATCCCGATCCAGGTCCTGCACGCCCTGACCTTCACCGCCACCTTCATGGGCTCGCTGCAACTGGTGGAAGGGCTGAGCACGACGCGGAACGCCACCTCGGCCCAGACCTTGAACTCCACCCTGTCCGGCGGTGTCTTCATGGGCCTGGCTTCGATGGTCTCTGGCGCCCTGTTCGACTCGGTCGGGGCGCATGGCTATTTCGCCATGAGCGCCTGCGCCGCCCTGGGCCTGGCGGGCGCCGCCTGCCTGCCCAAAGCCCCCGCCGATAAGCCTTTGCTAGAGGTTGGCCCCTAGAGCATGACAGCTTCAAGTGGATACCGGTTGACACGCCGGTCATGCTCTAAATGTAAAAAGGCTCTAGGTTGGCGGCGAGAACGCCATGCCCGAGCCTTCCGTTCCGCCCACCGCCGCCCTTGCCCGACCTGAGGGAAGGGCTGCTTAGCTCTTGGTCAGGGTTGAAATGACGGGAAGAACTACATGCGCGCCTTGCAACTGGTGGACGGTGTCGGTCTCGAAAACCTGAAAGTCGTCGACCTTCCCGACCCTAGGCCGGGGCCGGGCGAGGTGTTGGTGCGGATGCGCGCCGTCTCCCTGAACTATCGCGACCTGGTGATGGTCGCCGGCGCCTACGGCCCGGCCACGCCCCTGCCCATGACGCCCTTTTCCGACGGCTGCGGCGTCGTCGAGGCGGTGGGGGAGGGGGTCACCCGCGTCACCGTCGGCCAGCGGGTCTCCACCCTGTTCTTCCAGAAATGGTTGTCGGGCAAGCCCACCCACGCCACCCAGGCCTCGGCCCTGGGCCTGCCGATTCCCGGCGCCGGCCGCGAGCTGGCGGTGTTCCACGAGGACGGGGTGGCCCCGGTTCCGGACTATCTGAGCGACCACCAGGTCTCCACCCTGGCCTGCGCCGCGCTCACCGCCTGGCGGGCCCTGTTCTCCGACGCGTCCCTCAACCCCGGCGACACGGTGCTGCTGCAAGGCACCGGCGGGGTGTCGATCTTCGGCCTGCAGATGGCCAAGGCGGCGGGCTATCGCACCATCATCACCTCGTCCTCCGACGAAAAGCTCGAGCGCGCCAAGGCCCTGGGGGCCGACCACCTGATCAACTACAAGACCACCCCGGCCTGGGGCCGCGCCGCCCGGCAGATCACCGGCGGAATCGGCGTCGACTTCGTCATGGAGGTCGGCGGGGCGGGAACCCTCACCGAGAGCATCAGCAGTATCGCCCTGATGGGCCACATCGCCATCATCGGCGTCCTGGCCGGGGTCGCCGAGCCCCTGCAGATCGGCTCGATGATCGCTACTGGCGCCAAGCTACAAGGTGTCTCCGTCGGTTCACGCGCCATGTTCGAAGCCATGTGCAAGGCGCTGGAACTGCACAAGATTCAGCCGGTCGTCGACAAAGTGTTCCCCTTCACCGAGGCCGTGGCGGCCTTCAAGACCATGCAGGGCGGCGAGCATTTCGGCAAGATCGTCCTGGCCTTCGACTGACGGTTTCTTCCGACGCTCCTCGGCGCCGTCGGTCGCGGTTCTCCCCGGGCGCGCGAACAAGGTTCAGCTTGGGTTCATGCCATGCCAGACAGGATTGCGGGCTTGAAACAAGGACCGTGGCGCAGTCCGCGCTCGAGGAAAATACCTATGACCCCCACCGCCAAGATGCTCCTGACCGCCGCCTGCGTGGCCGCGTTCGGAGCCGCCGCCCAGGCCCAGCCTCAATCCCAGTACTCGCCCCAATCCCAGTACTCGTCGCACTACCAGCCTCCGGGGACCGCCCCTATGGCCGGCAACGGCAGCGCTACCCTCTACGAACTGCCTAACTTCCAGGGCCGCTCGATCACCATCTATCGCGGCGCCGATAACCTGCAGGATTCCAGCTTCAACGACGCCGCCCAGAGCGCCCACTTCGACGGTGCCTGGACCGTGTGCTCCGACGCCAGCCTGCGCGGCAACTGCCAGACGCTGTCGGGCGACGTGCCCAACCTCGGCCGCTATGGCCTTGGCCGCATGGTCTCGTCCCTGCGTAAGGGCGCCGCCTATGGCGACAACAGCGGATCTGGCTACGGCAGCGATCCCGGCCCCGATCTTGGTTTCGGCGACAACCGCGGCGCCGGTGACGGTCCCAGCCTGCCCGATGAACGGGGCTATGGCGGCGCCTCAGCCTACGCAGGCAATCATGGCTACACAGACAACCACGGCTACTCAGACAACCACGGCTACACCGACAACCAGGGCGGTTACGGCGACAATCGCGGTGGCTATGGCGACAACGGCGGTGACAACCGCGGCGGCAACCGTCCTGGCGGATGGCAGGACGCCCCCAACGGCGTGCCTGGCCGCTCCGTTGTCTTCTTCGCCCGCCCACAGGCCGGCGGCCGCGACATCGCCGCCAACGACCGCTCCGCCGCCGACTGGTTCTGCCGCAGGCAAGGCCTGGGCGCGGCGGTCTATTACGACACCAGCCTGCGCTCGAACCAGGTCTTCCGCTGGAACAACATCGGCATCACCACCAACGCCCCGGTCCTGCGCGACGTGGTTTGCCGCAAATAGTCGCCAGAAAATAATTCCGCGCCGGGGGGTGGCGCTGGTCGCGCGACGCGTGTATCAGCCCTCCTCCCGAAAGGACGCAGACCCATGTTCGGCAAATCGCCAGACACCAACCGCACGGCATATCTGCCCGATCTCATGATCGGTCAGGAGGTCCTGCGCGCGTGGGAGGGGGGCGGAAGCTAGGGTCGGCGACGACCTTTCGGCAGACGCGGATGAACCCCTCCCGGCCCGGCCTGGAGGGGTTCTTCGTTTTCGGAGCGCCACGCCAGATCGTGAAGCCGGGAGGGGCGGCAGAAGGATTGGAACGATGAGCGGATACCAAGAAATCGAAAGCGAAGGCGCGCACATCAAGGCGTGGACGCACGGCGTGCCCATCGAGGATGCGGCTCTGCGGCAATTGAAGAACGTCGCCGCCCTGCCGTTCATCCATAAGCACATCGCCGTCATGCCCGACGTGCACTGGGGTCGGGGCGCCACGGTGGGATCCGTGATCCCGACCTTGGGCGCGATCATCCCGGCGGCGGTGGGTGTGGACATCGGTTGCGGCATGATGGCAGTGCGAACCTCGCTGCGAGCCGAGCACCTGCCGGACAACCTGGCGGCGATCCGCTCCGACATCGAGGCGGCGGTTCCGCATGGCCGGACCGACAACGGCGGGCGTAATGACGTTGGCGCCTGGCAAATCGATCCCCCGGCTTCGGCGCAGGCGCGGTGGGGTTTGCTTGAGGACGGCTACAAGGCCGTGATCGCCAAGCACCCGAAGGCGGCGCACCCGCGAGGTCTTGGCCACATCGGCACCCTGGGGACCGGCAACCACTTCATCGAGCTCTGCCTCGACGAAGAGGCCCGGGTCTGGGTGATGTTGCACTCGGGTTCGCGTGGGGTCGGCAACCGGTTCGGCAGCTATTTCATCGAACGGGCGAAGCACGAAATGCGGCGCTGGTTCGTGAACCTGCCGGACGCTGACCTGGCCTATTTCCCGGAAGGGACCGAAGGCTTCATCGACTACATCCGCGCGGTGAGCTGGGCGCAAAAGTACGCCCTGGCCAACCGCGAAGTGATGATGGAGGCGGTGCTGGGGGTGCTGACGGCGCGGTGGCCGGACGTGATGGCCACCGAACTGGCGGTGAACTGCCACCATAACTACGTGACGCGGGAACGGCACTTCGGCGCCGACGTCTTCGTCACGCGGAAAGGGGCGGTTCGAGCCGGGGCAGGGGACCTGGGGATCATTCCCGGCTCGATGGGCGCCAAGTCGTTCATCGTGCGGGGCAAGGGCAACCGGGACTCGTTCTGCACCTGCTCCCACGGCGCCGGTCGGGCCATGAGCCGGACCGAGGCTAGGCGGCGGTTCTCCCTGGAGGACCACGCGGCGGCCACGGCCCACGTGGAATGCCGCAAGGACGCCGACGTGATCGACGAAACGCCGATGGCCTACAAGGACATCGAAGCGGTCATGGCGGCCCAAGCCGACCTGGTGGAGATCGTCCACACCCTCCGCCAGGTGGTGTGCGTCAAAGGCTAAGGCGTTGCGCCGTTCCGGAACGCTTCGGGACGGCGCACTTTTTTGTTGTATTGTGCAGCATGTTTGTTTAGTCAGGGTGTTGTCGAAGGCGGCGTAGGGCGCGATTCCCTCGTTAATCTGACGGTCGGGGGTTCGAGTCCCTCCGCGGTGCGCGAGCACGGCGTAGCTCAGCTGGATAGAGCATCAGAAACATCGCTCCCGCCTGTTCCCCTTCGCCTCGAAAGTCACGGTGGTGATGCGGTTCGTTTTCTTCGGGTGCCGGAAGGCGGGGTGAAAACCCGCGCGCCGGGGCTCTTCGATGGGCCGGCCGAACCCGAATATTCCCCGTGATTTCCATATCTTCACCGGTGGTGATGAGGATCGTTACTTCGATTTTCACTCGATGGCCTTCGGGCCAGGCGATCCTCAAGCGTGCCCTGGAGTTCAACTGTGGTGGCGACAGGTCTTGGGATACTTCGCTCCATGCAAAGGGGTGGCCCGAGCGCAAGCTTGAGGTTCGGACGCGGCAACGTCCGAGGGAAGCGCCCCTCCCAGGCCGACCATTCCCCACGGTCGAACTTTTTGTTGCATTATACAGCATCATCTGACAGAGTTGCGCTCTGTCCCAGAGCGTTCGACAAGCCGTTTCGACAACCCAGAGAGCACAGCCTTCAATGGTCAGCCCAACAGGCCCGGCGGGTCAAAGCCCTACTTCCTGAACCGACGGCGCGAGCCGGAGGCCGGGGGAGGGCGTTGCCCCGTCCCCGAAACCGGTTCCCGCAATGTCAGTCAGAGGAGGCGTCCCATGCGTCTCAACATCTTCGCGCGGCCCCCGGCCGTCACCCATGAAGCGGCGCCCGCCGTTCCCCTGAACGCCGAGCAGCAATTGCGCCGGTCGGTGCTCTCCTGCCTGTTGTGGGAAAACGAGTTCTACGAGGACGGCCAAGCCATCGCCGATCGCATCGCCGCCTTGGCGGCCGATGTGCCCGCGTCGGTGACCGCGGCCCTGGCCATCGAGGCGCGCGAGCGCTTCAACCTGCGCCACGCGCCCCTGCTGCTGCTGACCGTCCTGGTGAAGACCGGCCGAGGTTCGTCCCTGGTGGCCGACACCATTGAGCGGGTCATCCAGCGGGCCGACGAACTCTCCGAGTTCCTGGCGCTGTACTGGCGTGGCGGGCGCAAGCCCCTGGCCAAGCAGGTCAAGCTGGGCCTGGCCCGGGCGTTCGCCAAGTTCGACGCCTACCAGCTGGCCAAGTACGACCGCGACGGCCCGGTGAAGCTGCGCGACGTGCTGTTCCTCGTCCACGCCAAGCCCAAGGACGAGGCGCAGGCCGCGCTGTGGAAGCAGGTGGCGGACCGCACCCTGGTGTCTCCCGACACCTGGGAGGTCGCTCTCTCTGGCGGCGCCGACAAGCGCGAGACCTTCGAGCGGCTACTGGTCGATCGCAAGCTCGGCTACCTGGCCCTGCTCCGGAACCTCCGGAACATGGACCAGGCCGGTGTCGACGAGACCCTGGTCAAGGACGCCATCCTGGCTCGGCGCGGGGCCGAGCGCGTACTGCCGTTTCGCTATGTGGCGGCGGCGCGGGCCGCACCCCGGTTCGAGCTCTGGCTTGATGAGGCCCTGACCGAGGCGGTGCTGCAAGGCCCTGTCCTGGCTGGCCGCACCATCGTGCTGGTGGACGTGTCGGGGTCGATGGACGCCCGTCTGTCGGCCCGGTCGGACCTGACGCGAATGGACGCGGCGGCGACGCTCGCATCGGTCGTACCGGGTGACGTGCGGGTCTTCTCCTTCTCGCAAGAGGTGGTGGAGGTCCCCGCCCGGCGCGGGATGGCCGGAGTCGACGCGGTGACGCGGTCGCAGCCGCACGCCGCGACCTACCTGGGCAAGGCGGTGGCGCACGTGAACCGCCTGCCGCACGAACGGCTGATCGTCGTCACCGACGAGCAGTCGCACGACCCGGTTCCCGCGCCCAAGGCGGCCAAGGCCTATATGGTCAATGTCGCCAGCGCGCGGAATGGGGTGGGCTACGGCGCCTGGACGCACCTGGACGGCTTCTCGGAGTCGGTGCTGCGGTTCATCCAGGAGCACGAGACCCAGCTGACGGAAGCCTCGGCTTGACAGCCGAGGAGCTCCGTCGGGCGGCGATCGCCCTCTTCGGCGAGCGGGGCTGGATGTCCCGCCTCGCCGAAGCCTTGGCGGTCGACCGCTCGACGGTGTCGCGGTGGTTTGCTGGTCTGCCCATTCCTGGGCCGGTGGCCGCCGCGATTGCCGCCTGGACCAAACTCCACGCCCTGACCGGGGAGACCCCCATGACCGCCGACCCCGCGCTTCTCCACCCCGCGCTCGATGACCTCGAACAGGCCGCGCAGTCCCGGCCCAGCCGCTCGCGCATCATGTATATCGAGGACAAGTCGGAAAGCTTGAACGGCCCAGCGCGCATCGGCCGCGTCTATCTCTCCAAGACCGGCAAGAGCCTGACCTATCGCGGCCAGACATTCCAGTCTCTCAAAGGCGGGTACAAGGCCAACTACTTCGACACCGAGACGGGCGACCACTACTGGATATCGGGACCGCGCAAGGACGGCGCGGACCGGCTTTACGCCGAGAGCACCCAGCCGGTGGAGATCGACGACGACGCGCGCGACGAATACTGGCGTACGATCCGTGGGCGCAAACCACCACGCTGAGCTTCACGCCTCCGTCCCGGTCTCCTGGTTCCTTCGCCCCGTCTTCAGCTTGGTCCGCGTTTCCCGCCTACGGCCAGATTGGCCGCGGCGCCCTACAACCCCTTGTTCGGGTTGATCAGGTACTTCTCGCCGGTGGCGCGCTTGTTGTAGGCGGCGATCAGCTCGGGCTTCAGGGCCTCGGCCAGGGAGATTTCCTGGGTGTAGTGGCTGGCGAAGGTGGTCTTCAGCTCATCCGCCACCCGCTGACGCAGCTTCTGCGCCTCGGCCGGGCCGATCTTGGCGATGAACGGGGTCAGCAACCAGCCGCCCAGCCCCCAGGACATGCCGAAAGCGCGGTTCAGTTCCGTGGCGCCGGTGTTCAACCCGCCGTAGATGTAGACCTGCTTGTAGGTCGTGGAGCCATAGCGGCTATAGCCGCCGGCCTTCTGGTTGGCCGCCGCCTCCATCCCGGTCAGGATCTGCCCGGCCAGCTTGCCGCCGCCGATGGCGTCGAAGGCCAAGGTGGCGCCGGTGGCGGCCAGGGCGGCGATCAGCTCTTCCATGAAATTCGGCGCGCTGGAATCCACCACATGGGTCGCGCCGATGCCGCGCAGCAGGTCGGCCTGCTGCTGGCTGCGGACGATGTTCACCAGGGCGACGCCGTCCTTGATGCAGATCTTGTTGAGCATCTGGCCCAGGTTCGAGGCGGCGGCCGTGTGCACCAGGGCGGTGTGACCCTCCCGGCGCATGGTCTCTACCATGCCCAGCGCCGTCAGCGGATTGACGAAACAGGAGGCGCCGTCCGCCGCCGTGGCGTCCGGATGCAGCAGCAGGGCGTCCGACGCCTTCACCACGCGGTACTGGGCGTACATAGCGCCGCCGAGGATGGCCACGGTCTTGCCGATCAGGGCCTGGGCTTCGGGTGAGGACCCGGCGTCCACCACCACTCCGGCGCCTTCGTTGCCAACGGGCATGGATTCATCCAGCCGCCCGGCCACCGCGCGCAGGATCGCCGGCGGGATCTGGGCGGTGACCACCGCCTCATCACCAGACCCGGTCACCTTGGCCGTGCTCATGTCGGCCGGACCCAGCAGCAGGCCCAGGTCCGACGGATTGATCGGCGTGCCCTCGATCCGCACCAGGATCTCGTCCGCCGCTGGCTGCGGGATCGCCACCCGCGCCAACGACAGCTCCAGTTCGCCGCTCTTCTTCACTAGGGAGCGAAGTTGCAACCCCGTGCCTTGGTTGCCGTCGGCCATGTCGTTTTCTCCGCTTGCGCCGCCTATGCCGCGACCGTGAGGCGTTGTGGCATGAGATCGCGCCGAGTTCACCGCCAGGAAAACTGGGTCCTGTTGCAGATGATGGGGGCGGCGTCGCGCAGCGGGCGACTCCGTATTCCGTTCAAAGTTTGCCGAATGCCGTTGGCCTCACGATGCCGCTGCACTGGGCGCAGCGCGCCGTTAAATCGAACTCGTTGAACAAGTCCTCCCAGCGTTCGTCGAATTCGTCGCCGAGCTCATCCAGGTTCCAATAGGTGAGCGCAACTCTCATCGAGAACGCCTCGGCGGCGCACTGCGGACACGCATACGGCGCCCGTTCGCCGCTCCCGCTGAGCTTGGCGCCGCCAAGGCCGCCTTCGAGCTTGGCAACCTCCGCGTGATATCCATGGACGTCCGTATCGAGGATCTCAGTGATACGTTCGCAGGCGGCGCATTCAAACCCGAGCGGCCCGATCCATACAGACTCTGCTGTAGAGGCGCCTTCACCCGGTAGCGGATACCCAAGTAGCCTACCCGTTAGGCCGCCGCACTCACACTCCAGTTGGCGTTCAACCCGATAAGTCTCATTGAACAGCTTCGCCTTGGACGCCGGGTTAGGCGAGAAGCCTCGCAGGCAAGTCGGTGTCGTGTCTTTGATCTTCTCCAAAAGGCTGGAATGTTGTGGCGAGAAGGCTGTGCCGGATAGGTCCGTCTTCATCCCCGGAACGGTCGACCGACTTGTCTCGCCGGAGATCGTCCGCCAAGCTCCCTTGAAATAGTCGAGAAAACCCAAGCCGCTCACCGTCCTGAAGATTGCGGTCGCCAGGAAGCGACACGAAAACCAACCCGTCAACTAGATGCTGTAGTCGTCGCTCCGGCCATCCATGATCAGCACGATCCGCTCGGCCGCCTCGGCCGGACTCATGGTGGTGGTGTCGACGCGGATTTCGGGGTCCTCGGGTTCCTCGTAGGGGCTGTCGATGCCGGTGAAGTTCTTCAGCTCCCCGGCCCGGGCCTTCTTGTACAGGCCCTTGACGTCCCGCGCCTCGGCCACCGCCAGCGGCGTGTCCACATAGACCTCCAGGAACTCCCCGGGGGGCATCAGGTCGCGGGCCATGCGCCGCTCGGAGCGGAACGGGCTGATGAACGACACCAGCACCACCAACCCCGCGTCGGCCATCAGCTTTGCCACTTCGCCAACACGGCGGATGTTCTCCACCCGGTCGGCGTCGGTGAAGCCAAGGTCCCGGTTGAGGCCGTGGCGTACGTTGTCGCCGTCCAGCAGATAGGTGTGCCGGCCCATGGCCTGCAGCTTTTTTTCCACCAGGTTGGCGATGGTCGACTTGCCCGAGCCGGACAGGCCGGTGAACCACAGCACCGCCGGCCGCTGCCCCTTGGCCGCCGCGCGGGTTTCCTTGGAGACGTCCAAGGCCTGCCAGTGGATGTTCTGGCTGCGGCGCAGGGCGAAGCGGATCATCCCGGCGCCCACGGTGGCGTTGGTGATCCGGTCGATCAGGATGAAGCCGCCCATGTCGTGGTTGGCGTCATAGGGGTCGAAGGCCACGGAGCGGTCGAGGCTGATGTTGCAGACCCCGATCTCGTTCAGCTCCAGCTGCTTGGCGGCCAAGTGTTCCAGGGTGTTGACGTGGATCTTGTACTTCGGCTCGGTGATCGTCGCCGAAACGGTGCGGGCGCCGATCTTCAGCCAATAGGGGCGGCCGGGCAGCATCGCCTCCTCGGCCATCCACACCACCGTGGTCTCGAACTGGTCGGCCACCTCCGGCGGTGATCCGGCCACTGCGATCACGTCCCCGCGGGAACAGTCCACCTCGTCGGCCAGGGTCAGGGTCACCGACTGGCCGGCCACCGCTTCGCTCAGGTCTCCGTCCTTGGTGACGATCCGGGCCACCGTGGTCTCGCGGCCGGACGGCAGCACCTTGATGGCGTCGCCGGGGCGCACCACGCCCGAGGCGATCTGGCCGGCGAAGCCGCGGAAGTCCAGGTTCGGCCGGTTGACCCACTGCACCGGCAGGCGGAACGGGCCGGACTGCAGCAGCGCCTCGTCGATCTGCACCGTTTCCAGGTGCTGCATCAGCGTCGGCCCGCCGTACCAGGGGGTCAAGGCGCTGGCGCTGGTGATGTTGTCGCCGCGCAGGCCGCTGATCGGGATGGCCAGGAAATCGGTGATGCCGATCTCGGCCCCGAAAGCGCGGTAGTCGGCGACGATCCGCTCGAAGACCTTGGGGTCATAGTCCACCAGGTCCATCTTGTTCACCGCCAGCACCACATTCTTGATGCCGATCAGGCTGACCAGGAAGCTGTGCCGCCGGGTCTGCGTCAGCACCCCCTTGCGCGCGTCGATCAGGATCACCGCCAGGTCGGCGGTGGAGGCGCCGGTGACCATGTTGCGGGTGTACTGCTCGTGGCCGGGGGTGTCGGCGACGATGAACTTGCGCCGGTCGGTGGAGAAGAAGCGGTAGGCCACATCGATGGTGATGCCCTGCTCGCGCTCGGCGGCCAGGCCGTCCACCAGCAGGGCGAAGTCGATCTCGCCGCCCTGGGTGCCGATCCGCTTGGAGT